>CAUPWE010000001.1:0-395918 GCA_963515375.1 uncultured Candidatus Saccharibacteria bacterium
CACTGATGGTTTGGTGATTAAGATTAATGATCGAGCGTTGTATGAAAGTCTCGGGTTAGTCGGGAAAAATCCGCGCGGCGCGGTCGCTTATAAGTATACTGCTGAGCAGGCTACGACCATCGTCCGCGATATCGTTATTTCTATCGGTCGAACCGGTGCGGCTACGCCAGTAGCGGTTTTTGACCCGGTGGTGGTGGCAGGTACGACGGTGCAGCATGCTAGCCTGCATAACGCTGACGAAATTGCCCGGCTGGATGTGCGCCGCGGCGATACGGTGGTGATTTTCAAGGCGGGCGACATCATCCCGCAGGTGCAAACTGTGTTAAAAGAATTGCGACCAGCAGAAGCCGAGCCGATTGATTATCCAGCGGAACTAGCACGCCAATATCCAGAGCTAGAATTTGTAAGGCCAGCAGGCGAGGCGGTGTATCGCGTTAAAGGTTTGAGCGGTCCGCTGATTTTGAAGCGGTCTCTGGCGCACTTTGCCTCCAAAGGCGCGCTGGATATTGATACGCTGGGCGAGAAAAATGTCGAGGCGCTGGTCGAGGCTGGGCTAGTTAATGATTTGGCAGATATTTACCGGTTGACGAAAGATGATTTACTGCAGCTGGAGCGCTTTGCTGAGATTTCCGCGCAGAAGCTCATTGATGCCATTGCTGCCAAAAAGCAGCCAGCCCTGGAGCGGTTTTTGTTCGGCCTCGGCATTCGTCATGTCGGCGCGCAGACGGCGATTGACCTCGCAAACCGCTTTGAGAGTCTTGAGGCTATGTCTCGCGCGACCATTGATGAGCTGCGCGAAGTGGATGGTGTGGGTGAAATTGTTGCCGAATCAATCGTGGCGTGGTTCGCTGATGAAGATAATGTAGGGCTGCTTGAAAAATTTGCTAACCTTGGCGTGACGCCACAATTTACTAAAAAATCTGGCAGTCTAACCGGCCAAAGTTTCGTCATCACCGGCACCTTGCAATCGATGGGTCGCGATACTGCTGCTGAAAAAATCCGCGAACTCGGCGGCACCTTCCAAACCGCTATTGCAAAAGATACAACATATCTGGTAGCTGGTGGCAAGGTCGGTGCCAGTAAATTGAAAAAAGCCGAACAATACGGCACCAAAATTATTGACGAACAAGAACTATTAAACATGATAAGAGGATAAGGAGAAATAAGCATGATTCGATTTTATTTACAAAAACTAGTTCGCGATAAAGTCGTGAAAAAATGTCTGGATGACGAAGAAGTTTTACATACGGAGTACCGTATATTAGACAAGCAAGAATTTCGCCGCGAGCTGCTCCGCAAGGTTCATGAGGAGGCAGATGAAATTCCACTGGACGATAATCAGCGTGATGAATCGCTCAAAGAGTTGGCCGATTTGCAGGAAGTCATTGACGCTCTGCGCCAAGATTTTGGCTTTTCTATAAAGCAAGTTCAAGAGGAAATGGCGCGTAAAAAGCAAGATAAGGGCGGCTTTGACAAACGACATTACATTAAATATCATGATTTGGCTGATGATAGTAAATGGGTGAATATCTTCCGTGCTCAGCCAGAGAAGTATCACGAAGAAATAGAGCACACTCAATCCACCAAGCCTAAAAATACTGATATACTACAATAGCAACATGGCAAAGAAAATAACATTTATTACTGGCAATCCGCATAAACTTGAAGAAGCCAGGTCGGTTCTGAAAGGCTATGGGATTGTTGTCGAGCTGCTACAAATTAACATTGATGAAATCCAGCATCATGATCCGCTGAAGATTACCGAAGCGAAAGTTAAGGCGGCGTACGAAAAGGCAGGCCAGCCGGTTGTCGTTAACGATAGCAGCTGGGAAATTCCAGCACTCGGCGGCTTTCCGGGCGGTTATATGAAGGATGTTGCTAATTGGTTTACGGCTGAAGATTTTTTGGCTTTGATGAAAGATAAAAATGATCGGAGAATTATATTGCATGACGTCGTGGCGTATTTTGATGGCGAGCAATTAAAGCTGTTTATATCTGATCAAACTGGCGTGTTTATAGACGAGCCGCGCGGCAAAGGAACGTCAATGAATCAGGTTGTATCAATGGAGGACAGCGGCGGGTTAACAATTGCTGAAGAGTTTGCACTCCGTCATGATGGCGCAGGGATTAATCCTTCTCATTTTCAGCATTGGCAGAAATTTGGCAGCTGGTTTGCTAATAAAGTGAGCGAATAAATGCAAGTTCACGTTGCCATCCCACACTATAACGCTCCTCAGTCTTTGAGCAATCTTTTGGCGCAGCTGACAGAACAGGATTTTGACAGCATCACGGTGCTTGATGATCATTCCGCCGACCAGCAAAAACTGCAAGATCTCGCCCGTGAATTTCCGGCAGTCGATTTCATATTTGGTGAGAAAAATGTTGGCGCAGGAGCTAATCGTAATCGCTTTTTGGATGTACATAAAACTGGCGTGGTGTGGTTTATTGATTGCGACATGCGTGTTGAGACGGTGAATATTGCCGATATTTTGCGTCAAAAGTTTGCCGCCGGAAATCATATTATGCTTGGTGGCACCATTCTCTACGCCAATGGTCAGCCGATGGCCTGGAATTATGGTCATGAAATGCACCCGCAGCGCGACCGGCAATTTACGCGGGCGACCCAGGCAGATGATCGCCAAATGTTGCAACAGCAAGGCTGGGATTATCCATGGATTTGGGGCGAGCGAGTTACGGCGGATCGTCAAGTTGATTGGGCGGCTGAGGGGAGCTTCGCGCTGCTGATTGATGATTTTGCGAAGGTTGGTGGATATGACGCAGAGTTTCGCTATCATGAAGGGCAGGATTTAGCGCATCGACTGCGTGAGGCGGGTGTGAAGATTATGGTGACCGGAGATATTGTCTGTACGCATTTGGATATTGATGTTCGCGGAAAAGCTCGCCACCGGGAAGTTGAGCAGTCCGCCAAGCTATTTTACCGGAAGCATCAGATTCGGCTTGACTAAGATAATGTATAATGCACGTATGGATAAATTCAGAACACCGAAGCTCTACTGTTTTTCACCGCCAGTGATGTTGGCAACCTTGGTAATTGAGATTATTTTGGCACTGCATACAATATGGCGCTATAAATTAACTCCTGTGACGAGGATTGTCGTGGCGCTGCTCATTTGTTTGGCGCTGTTTCAATGGGCTGAATACAATGTTTGTGAAGGCACCGTATTGTTTGATAGTTTAGGCTGGGCAAAGCTTGGCTACGTGGCGATTACCATGTTGCCACCTCTGGGTATTCATCTGGTCTATCAAATCTCCGCCGACAAACGACGTTGGGTTCCGGTGCTGGGATATGTCCTGGCGGTCGTATTTATCAGCTACTTTTTACTGGCAGTAAACGGAGTTAGCGCCGGCGTTTGCTTGGGAAATTATGTAATTTTTGAAAATCAGCCAGGTATCAGTGAGTGGTATGGGCTGTACTATTATGGCTTACTGGTTGTGGCGATTGCCTACGCCTACACTCGTAGCAAAAACGCCAAAAAACACATTCGCCGCTCATTGTGGTCATTGATTATCGGCTACGCACTGTTCATTGCGCCAACAACATTTGTTAATATCATTGATCCATCAACCATCATTGGCATTCCATCAATTATGTGCGGCTTTGCGGTGCTGATGGCTGCCACTCTCGCGGGAAAAGTATTGCCAGAATACACAGAGCAAAAATAGTGCTTGTGTTTTTTTGGAAATTGGTGCATAATCACAAGTGAGCTGGTACGCATAGGGGCATCTCCTATGCTTGCCAATTGAAAGACAAACACGTTTCAAACATGCCCCGGGTGGGCGCGTAGCAGCTCTTTTATGCCGCTTATGGTATGATATAGTTATGGTTACAATTTCAAAAAAGAGGGAAGAAAAACTAGCGGGATTAGTGCGAGAGTTTTTTGCGGCGCATCCAGAAGTTAGATTGGTGGCGGTAACGGGCAGTGCTGGAAAAGCTAGCGCAAAAATTGCTATTGGTACGGTTTTAGCTCAGCAATTCAATATCCAGCTTGGTAATGATGAGCCAAAAACAAAGGCGGATGTCCTATTGCAAATGATGGGCGTAAAAATGCCAGAAAGGGGCCTCTTCAAGTGGTGGAAAGTGATTAGAGCGGTAAAACGAAGGATTGAAGCAGAAAAACCAGAAATTCAAATTATCGTTCAAGAGTTTAATCCTAAAGAAGCTGGCTATAATGAATGGTTTAAGAGTTATGTCATGCCAGATATCGCGGTTGTGACTTCTGTGACAAACGGGCGTATGCAAGTTGAGCATTCACTGGAGGAGGTGGCGAGTGAAATGATTTCACTCGCAAACTTTTCACGGATGGCAATGATTAACCGCGACGATATTGATGGTAGGTTCGCTGGCTTTTTGACAAATCCCAATATTACTACCTATGGTAGTGACCCAGTGGCGGAGTATAACTTTGATGATCGTAGTTTTTCTTTGACAGATGGACATCATGGTTTTATTCTGTCGCCAGAGAACGCTGATGGATTAGAGGTTGACGTTAAGTTAATCGGTGAGCATAATATTCGTCCAGCAATTGTCGCAGCGGCAGTTGGTTACGCATTGGGCGAAACTGAGGAGAATATAAAAAAAGGCGTGGAGCATTTACGGCCCTTGCCAGGTCGGATGAATTTACTGAGAGGGGCAGACAATACTTGGCTGATTGATGATAGTTACAGTTCGACCCCATTAACGGCGCTGGCAGCTCTGCAATCACTATATAGAATTGAGACACCACAGCGGATTGCTGTATTGGGTAATATGAATGGCCTGAGGGGAGTTTTTGAACAGGCTCACGCTGAACTTGGCTCACATTGTAGCCCTGATTTATTGGACTGGGTAGTGACAGTTGGTGAAAAGGCAAATCAATATCTGGCGCCGGCTGCTCGTCAAAAGGGCTGTCAGGTGAAGGAGTGTAAAAACGCCATTGAGGCTGGTTCATTTGTGAGAGATAAATTGAAATCAGAAGGTATTGCATTATTCAAAGGTTCTAGTGGTGGAGTGTGGCTGGAGGAGGCTATAAAAATTAATTTACACAGCACTGAAGATAATAAAAAGTTAGTACGACAAACCCCAGAATGGATTGCCAGGAAAAACCAATTTTTCTCTCAATTTAAAGACTAAGTATGATATATTAAAAATTAAGATAAGCATAGGAGGGGAATATGGATCAGAAAAATCAACCTGCACCGCAGCCACCATACGGCAATATGAATACGCGGCCAAAGAAGAAGAAAATAGGACTGATTGTCGGCATTACTTTAGGTGTGATAGCGGCTATTGTAATTATTGCTGCCGTGTTGGTTTACTTCTTGTGGTGGCAAAATCCACAAAAAATGGTTACCGACGCCGTGTCTAGTGCTATTACAACAAAAAGAGCTACCGCCAATGGCAAGGTGGTTGTTGATATGCAGGACTCAGCGAAATTGGAGCTTAATATAAAAGCGGCTTCTGCGTCTGATAAAGCGAAAGTTAATATTGATGCTACCTTAAGTGTTAAAGCGGTTGAGAAAAAGTTTTCTTTGAAGGGCGATGTTGCTATTGATGGTGACGGAACGATATACATAAAAATTGACAACCTAAAAGGTTTGTATGGCGACATCCTTGATATGATTATAGAGAAGCAGAGTGTGGAGTCTGGTATTAATCTATCAAAAGATCAAATAAAGGCCTATCGTGACCAGGCTTTAGGGCGACTTGATTCTCAATTGGATAAGGTCAATGGCAAGTGGATGAAGATTTCTCCAACCGAGTTTACAGATGATAACAACAAGTGTTATGCTGATATCTTAAAGAAGGTTCGAAGTGATGACAATGTCCGTAAGGAAATCTCGCAGTTTTATCAGAAGAATAGCTTTTTGGATGTAAAAGATGCGAAGCTCAGTGATCGTAATGGTGGTCGTGGTTTTGAAGTTGAGGTTAATCGCGACAAGGCAGCCAAGTTTGCTAATCAATTGAAAGATTCGTCAATCGGTAAAGAGATTGGTAATTGTAAGAAGATTGATGGTGGTGAAGTTACCGATTCATCCGCTGAAAAGAGCACGTTAAAGTTGTGGGTTGATAGTTTCTCTCATGAACTGAAGGCGCTCGAGCTTAAAGGTAAAAATGACAAGGCTTCCACAGAAATTTCGCTTGATGTCACGATGAATAAAGCTGATGAAGTGGATATTCCATCAAATGCCAGCAGCTTGAAAGACTTCTTGGCTGGATTCACGAGTGGTTTGTCGTCTTTGTGATTGTAGGTGTCTCGTATATCTAACATAATCCCGTTCGTAATGAGCGGGATTTTTGTTATAATTACAGATATGAGACGCTACAATCCGACGGAAATTGAGAAAAAATGGCAAGATAAATGGGAGGCTGACGGCACTTATGTCACTGATCTTAGTGATACAACGCGCCCAAAGTATTACAGCTTGAGCATGCTCCCTGGCATTACCGGGGCTGGCATTCACATTGGTCACGGTCGGACGTTTCAATTTGCCGACATCAAGGCGCGCCTGAAGCGTCAGCAAGGCTACAATGTGTACCATCCAATTGGCTGGGATAGCTTTGGTTTGCCGGTGGAAAATTACGCCATCAAGGTCGGTAAAACGCCGCGAGTGGCGCATGACGAAGCCAAGGCTCATTTCATCGCCCAGTTGAAGCGACTCGGATTTAGTTATGATTGGTCAAAAGAAATTTCCACCGCCGATCCTGAGTATTACAAGTGGACTCAGTGGATTTTTACGCAGCTGTACAAGCATGATTTGGCGTACCAGAAGGAGCAGCCGCAATGGTGGTGCGATACCGATAATACGGTGCTAGCTAACGAGCAAGTTGAGGGCGGCAAATGTTGGCGCTGCGGCAACCCCGTCACCAAGCGCAACCTCAAACAGTGGTTTTTCCGCATCACAGCCTATGCTGATGAGATTTTAGAGGCGACCGATGACCTAGACTGGACGGAAATGGTCAAGACCATGCAGAAAAATTGGATTGGCCGGTCGGTTGGCGCAGAAGTTGACTTTGTAGTCAACGGACAGGATGCTATCATTACCGTATTTACCACACGCCCTGACACGCTGTTTGGTGCCAGCTATGTGGCACTGGCGCCGGAACACCCATTGGTGTCTCAGCTAGTCAATGCCGACATGCATGCTAAAGTTGAAGCATATATTCAAGCGGCGCAGCAGAAGTCTGACGTTGAGCGCCAGGAAAATAAGGATAAAACTGGCGTCTTCACGGGTAGTTATGTCATCAATCCAGTCAATGGTCAAAAGCTGCCAATCTGGGTGGCGGACTATGTGCTGAGCGGCTATGGCACGGGTGCGGTCATGGCGGTGCCGGCGCATGATGAACGCGACTTTGCCTTTGCTGAGAAATTCGATCTACCAATTGTTCAGGTGGTTGACAAGCCAGAGGATTCGGCAGATATTGGTTGCTACACTGGTGAAGGCGAGTTGATCAATTCTGGGCAATTCGACGGTACGCGTAGTGAAGATGCCCGCGAGCAAATCGTAGCGTGGCTGGAACAGCAGGGATCTGGTCGTGGTAAAACTACTTACAAAATGCGTGACTGGCTGATTTCTCGTCAGCGGTACTGGGGTGCACCAATTCCAATGGTGCATGTTGACGGTTTCGAGCCAATCGCCGTGGCGGACGAGTGCTTGCCAGTAATTTTGCCAGAGGTCGAGAACTTTAAACCAACGGGTGGCAACACGTCAGTTCTAGCACAAGTTGATGATTGGGTGCGCGTTTGGGTTGATGTTGAAACGGGTAAAACCGTGCCGATCACCGAGCCAAAGCCAGCAGGCGACAATTGGCGTGAAGGCCGACGCGAAACTGATACCCTGGACGGATACGCCTGCTCCAGTTGGTACTTCCTACGCTATCTCGATCCGCACAATAATGACGAGGCATGGAATCCTGAGCGAATTGGTCATTGGATGCCGGTCGATTATTACAACGGTGCCGACCACGCGGTGGCGCACCTGCTGTACAGCCGTTTTTGGATGCGCTTTTTCCATAAACTTGGCTTGGTGCCAACACCCGAGCCGTTCAAGCGGATGATGTACAATGCCTACATCATGGCGCCGGACGGTCAAAAGATGAGTAAGTCCAAGGGTAATGTCATCGATCCGATGGAGATTATGGACAGTGGTTACGGTGCTGATGCGCTGCGTGTTTACGAGATGTTTATTGCGCCGTACGATATGGATGCACCGTGGGATCCGCGCGGGGTGCCGGGGACGTATCGGTTCTTAAATCGAGTGTGGAATTTGGTGCAGGAGTTTGTTGAGGCGGCTACATTACCTCCTCTGACAGAGGCTGTGAAGTGTTCGCGAATAGCGGACGCTTCAGCCGAACGCTCGCGAGAAATCTCCAGTGGAGATTTGAGCGAAGAGTGTACTCTGGAAGAGGATGGTGATGTAGTCGCGGAGCTGTTGCGCCTCACTTACCTCACTATCAAGAAAGTTACCCGCGACATTGAGGATGAGAAGTTTAATACAGCCGTAGCGGCGATGATGGAAATGGTCAATGGTCTATACAAGTTCAAAGAATTATATGGCATGCAAGCATCAGAAACATGGCGATTCAGTCTGGAGAGTTTGCTACAAATCTTAGCGCCATTTGCGCCGCACATCACCGCAGAGCTGTGGCAGGAATTGGGTTATACCGACACTATTCACGTCAATCACTGGCCAAAATGGGATGAAAAATATTTAAAGAGTGATACGATGATCATCATTGTCCAAGTTAACGGCAAACTTCGATCAAAGCTTAAATTACCAGTAGATACCGACCGGCAAGGCGTGGAAGTGGCGGCTCTGGCTGATGAAAATGTCCAGAAATTCACAAACAATAAACCACCTAAAAAGATGGTTTATGTTCCAGGTAAGCTGGTGAATATTGTTAGCTAAGTTTACTTGGCCGTGTTACCTCTACTACTGCCATGTCTCGTTTACCGTCGTTATTCATGTCTACAGCGACAGCTGTAACTCGATCGCCCGCATGCATTTCCGCTGACGATGAAGGCTTCGCTCCTTGTTCTCTATTGAGGCCGTATACTATCTGTGTACTCGTTAGAACACTTTCTCCTAGATGATTCATTTCGTCTTGGCTGAAGTTGTTCTCCTCAGCTAGTTTGGTGGTTTCTTTAACTATATTTCCGCCTTCTTCTATAGTGAACGTCTCTACTACTGCATCATCAGGCAAGTCTGCCGCTCCTTCTCTGTAATCATCTACAAACCGAGCGATCTCTTCTTGTGTGCTAGGTTTTTGCTCGGGCATATTGGCTTGTCTTGCTACATACACGAGAGTACCTCCAGCTATTAGGGAGAGGGTCAGAGCTATCCCTCCTAGTTTTTTAGGAAGTTCTGCTATCGTTGTTCTATTTTTAGATTCTACTCTATTTGGTGATAGTTCTTTACTCATGTTCCATATATTAACATAACCAATACAAAAAGTCAATACCCTTGTATAATTCGTAGCTAAAACCTTGAGATTACGTAATAAAAAGGGTATAATGGTACGTAAGTTTTATGACAACCTAAAAGAGGAGAATAAATTATGGCACAGCCTAAAAAACAGAGCAGCCCACGTAAAACTGGACTTCGTCGCAGTCATTTGGTATTAAAATTGGCACGTCGCGTTAACGCAACTTCACCAGTTAAGGTGAAGACAACCAAGCGTGAAACTGGTAAAACAACAAAATAATAATTACGAACAGGACGCTTAGTAATGGCATCAAACCGTCATTTAGGACGAATTGTCGCGTTGCAGACACTGTATGAATATGAGTTTCGTACAGAGGTGGGCGATAAAAACCTTGATTATGCAACAATATTGCAGCGTAATTTGGCGGAATATAAATCGTCAGTTGATGATGTTGATTTTGTCGATAAGTTGGTTGGTGGTGTACTTTCAGTACAGGAGCAACTAGACGAGAAGCTGAAGCCCTTGGCGCCGGAGTGGCCAATTGATCAGTTATCGCGCGTTGATAGGGCAGTGCTGAGGATTGGCCTGTATGAATTGCTATATTGTGCGGATACAGTTCCGCCAAAAGTGGTGATTAATGAGGCGGTGGAACTAGCAAAGGCGTTCGGTTCGGATAACTCGGGTAAGTTTGTGAATGGCGTGCTTGGCACGGCACTCCGTACCCTCGTGGAGGAGTCCGATAATGAAAACAAGCAACTTTGATAAGATAAAAAAATACTTTGGCGGCAGTAAAAAACCGTCGATTCAGGAAATTGTACGCGAGCCGACCGCTGGTGGTGTGATTTTTCGTCGCAATAAAAAGGGTGAGGCAGAATTCTTGCTATACCAAGATGCTCGTGATCGTTGGACAATACCTAAGGGTCATATTGAACCAGGTGAAACAGCTCAGGTGACAGCTCGCCGGGAGATTGGCGAGGAGACTGGATTAAAGAATATTGAGCTACACGGCTGGCTGGGCAAGGTGAATTTTCGTTATCGTCGAATTGATAAACTAGTGCTAATGACAACGCAGGTATATTTGGTGAAAGCCCTTGATCCAAATGAAAAATTACAGAAAGAAGAGTGGATGAATGGACTGAAATGGTTTAGTTTTCATGAGGCGTTGGATGAAGTCGAATATGAAGACATTGGTAAGCTGATCCTGTTAGCGATGAAACGAATTAGACAGGAGAATTTGTAAATGAGCGGAATGAATACGGCGCCATATCAGGAATTTGCGCGTGAGAAACTAGGGTTTGAATTTAATAATTTGGATCTGTTGATTACGGCTTTGACGCATCGCAGTTATGTTAATGAGCATCGTAAGTCTGTTCATCATCATAATGAGCGTCTGGAGTTCTTAGGTGATGCGGTATTGGAACTGGCGGTAACAGAATATTTATTCAACAATTTTTCTGAACCGGAAGGAATTTTGACAGCTTGGCGGGCGGCGCTGGTGCGGACGGAAAGTATTGGTGACGCGGGGGATAAGTTGGGCTATGGGCCGCTGATTCGTATGTCAAAGGGCGAGAAAAATGGCTCGGATCGGGCGCACTTGCAGATTCTAGCCAATGCCTTTGAAGCGGTGATCGGTGCGATTTATCTGGAGCGTGGCTTTGACGATGCGCGCGATTTTATTCATAAGCATATTATTATCAAGCTGGACGGAATATTGGAATCAGGCAGTTGGCGTGATCCGAAGTCATATTTGCAGGAAATTTCTCAGCGCGTTGACAATCAGACGCCAGTATATAAAGTTTTGGGCGAGGAGGGTCCAGATCATGATAAGATTTTCACGCTTGGGGTGTTCATCGGTGAAACGCTGATGGGTCGCGGCGTGGGCCCGTCCAAGCAAGTGGCTCAGCAGCAAGCTGCCCGCGCTGCGATTGCTAAATATAAAGAATCTGGCGAGAAATAGAGAAAATTTGCACGGCTGAAAACGCTCGTGTATAATGTAAGTTACAGTTTAATTCCAGGAGGAGGGGCAGAATGTCAACAATAGACCAGCAATTTGTGGAGTATGTCGTAAAAACACTCGTTGGACATCCCGACGATGTCGTGGTGGAGCGGGAAATTGATGAAAAGGGTGTTTTGCTGACGTTGACCGTCAACCCAGAGGATTTGGGGCGGGTAATTGGTAAACGCGGTGGTACAGCGCAAAGCTTGCGGACTTTACTTAGGGCTTTGGGGGCGAAGAATGACGCTCGTTATAATCTGAAGATTGTGAATAACGATGGCTTTTCTGGTGCTCGTGAGCAGAGTGGTTATGATAATAGCGCTGCTGTGGATAACTCAACAGATGAAGTTGTGGAAAATAAGTCATCTTACGCAGAAAATACCAGAAAAGAGCTTGCAGAACTGGACGATCTTGATATATAATTAAAACCAGTTCAAGCACAGACATTATGCGAGAACAGCTCTATGCGAGACAATGGGAAACCATTGAGAGCCTTATTTGTGCTAAAAAACCGTCCTTACTGGGACGGTTTTTTGGTGGGAAATATGACTGTTTTATTGCCATCGCGTTGCAGTTTCGCCAAGTTTTCTTTCTGTCGATTTTGATTCTGTTGATTCCGTCTCCGCGTGTTTTGGTTCACTCTCCTCCAATGCTTTCGAGTATTCTTCCATTGATTTTAGAAATTCTGAAATTTTGGCTAGTTCACCCTTTTTTATATCTCCTGAATATCCTTCTATCCAATTGATCATTTCTAAAATTTCATCTCGTTTATCCTCTCCCAGTAGTTCCAGGTAGAGACTAAGTAGTTCCAAGTAGACACTAAGTAACTCCGAATCACTGAGCACAAAATCTTCTTCTTGTGTGCATTTACTAATTCGTTCTTTTTCTTGATCGCTCAGAGGGCGTTTATGGAATTTCTCTTCAACTTTGGTAAATAATTTAGTTAAGGATCCTTTTTCATGATATTCAGACATAGATATTGTATTATATAGTGATTCTTTGCGTTTCTCCCTAAGATATCTTATTGTTTTTGCATAACCTTTTCTGACTTCCTCGTCTGTTTTATCATCAAGATTCCATCCGAATTCCAAAAGGCATATAGTGCGCATTTTCTCCACGTCATCAGTGTTGTATTTAGGACCAATCGGCTGAGATATAATATCTCCTAATGTTCTTCCCATTGACACTTCAAGAGCTTCTCCGGTTTCTGGGTCATACGTTACTATATGACCAGACGGATCTACTGATTTCAGGACTGTAGCTCCTTGCGCTTCTAAGTCACGGAGTCTATTTTCTCGTATTTCTTCTAATCTCCCCATCGGGTTGTCATAACCATAATCCATCACTACTTTACCTCCCTATAAGTTTCCCCGGTATTAGGTTGTATAATATATTGGCATAATAAATTAAATAAGTCAAATAATAAAATATCAAACGTATATCATAACTAGACAAAAAAGTCAATGCTTGGTACACTGTAACAGATGAGAAAATTTCAAGTTATTACGCTTTTTCCGGAAATGATGACGGGGGTTTTTAATAATTCCATGATGTGGAAGGCGCAGAAAGACGGTGTCGTGGAGCTCACGACGGTGAATCTACGTGAGTTTGGCCTGGGTCCTCGCCTTCAAGTGGACGATACGCCGTATGGCGGCGGTGATGGCATGCTACTGATGGTCGAGCCATTATGGAAGGCGGTGGAGTTTGCTAAATCTCAGGATGAAACGGCAAAGGTGGTGCTGATGAGTCCACGTGGCCAGCGCTGGAAACAGGCCAAAGCCCAGCAAGAAGCGGATGATAACAGGGGTGTGATATTTATTTGTGGGCGATATGAGGGTGTTGATGAGCGAATTCTGGAATTAGTTGACGAGCAGTGGAGTATTGGCGATTTTGTACTGACTGGCGGCGAGTTGGCAGCAATGATGATGATTGATTCTATTGTTAGGTTGATCCCTGGAGTGCTGGGCGGTGAAAAGTCGGCGGAAATTGAGAGTTTTTCTGATGGCGAGACACTAGAATTTCCGCAGTATACTCGGCCTGAGGAATTTAAGGGGCTACGAGTGCCGGATGTGCTATTAAGTGGTCATCATGGAAATATTGCCAAGTGGCGCACTGAACAATCACAAATATTGACAAAGAAAAATACCCCATGAAAAAGGGGTATTTTATGTTGTGGTGGATGTCGTAGAGCGAAAGATACGATTTATGGTGTTTGTTTTTGTAACGTTCGCTAATTTAACTGTATGATGTTTTTTGAAAAAGCGCAAGGATTTTGGTAAAAAATACAACAAACTTGAGCTTTTTTGATGTGCGGTCTATACTAAAAATATGTCTGAAAAAGTGCTAAAAACCGCCAAGCTAATCTTAGGAGTATTAATTATATTCTTGTTGTTATGTCAATTATTTACATTTGAGAAATTTCCAGAGATTCTCTCTGGTGCGGGGATTAATTCGTCAATGAGTTTGGTAGTGATGATGGTTTTAGTGATTACGGAATTAGTCTCGCTGCCGTTTTTAATTGGCATGGAGATATCGCGATTGGTGGTCCTGATAAGTCGAGCAGCTGGATTTATTAGCCTGGGGCTTATGACGATGATCAATGTAATGGCGGTCATGAATGGATCTCCGGCGGTGATATTTGGTGCAACATTGAAAAACGTTAATGGCTTAGTCGGAGTGATGATTTTAATAATTATGTGGGCGCTGCTAATGATTGCAAATATACCGACGAAAAAAACAGCCAAATAGCTGGCTGCTGAGTTTCAAATTTGGCTGGGATGGAGGGATTCGAACCCCCGAATGCCGGGACCAGAACCCGGTGCCTTACCGCTTGGCGACATCCCAACGGCAAAGATAATTGTACTATAGAAAAATGATTTCCGCAAGCGTTTACGAGCATCCGTCAACGCGATATACTGATGGTATGGACTTACAATGGATTGTGAAATTGATAGCCGATGGATTGGTCGTGCCAATTGCGCTGATCGGCATATATGCGTTACTAAAATTGGTGCCAAATGATAAAAAATATCAGGTCTATGCTCGGGTGCTGATGGCAGGACTAACGGCGTACGTAGCAGCAAAAATTATCGGAGTGATTTATCAGCCGGACCAAATGCGTCCGTTTGAGGTCTTGGGGGTGGCGGCAGGAGCGTCGTTTTTGAATAATCCAGGATTTCCGTCTGATCATGCATTATTTACGATGGCGATTACACTGGCGGTATGGTTTGGGGCGAAGGATTGGCGATTGGCGTCTATTTGTCTGGCAATGACGATTCTGGTATGCGTAGGGCGGGTGATTGCGCTAGTACATACTCCGCTTGACGTTGTTGGCGGATTATTGATTGCCTGTGTAGGGATTGTTTGGTATTTACCGATGAAGCGTCCAGAAAAGTCGGATATTTAAGCATATACATTTGCAATATTGACAAGTTTACGTTACAATTTTTATATGAAATTATTGTCGGCTATTTTTCGCGAGGAAATCTCTGATTACACTTATCCGTTTCCGAAACAGAGTTTTTTACGGATTTTTGCACTATTGATTGTAAGCGGTGTAGTGGTCTGGGTGCTGGCCTTAGCTTTTGACAAATTAATGATTGGTCCGGTATTTTGCTCAAATGCAGACAATGTATCAATCTGTGCAAACAGTACGACTATCGCCTCATATGTGGCGCTGGTATTGACGGGGGTTTTGTTGGTGCCGCTTTTGGCGGTGTTTGGAGTAAAGAGGCCGCTGCTGGTGGTGGTTGCGGCAACGATATCTTTATGGGGAACTACATTATGGGCGAACGGTTCCTGGATATTGTCAATGTTGTGGGTGTTGGCAGCAACAGTGCTAGTGTATTTGGCGTTAATTTGGCTGAATCGTATTCGCGGTAATGCGGCAGCAATTTTATTTATGACACTGTTTGTGATTTTGGCACGAGTTGTCTTGGCCCTGTAATCCCTGTACACTAAGAGTATGGAAGCTATTATCATTATTCTCTTAGTTATTATTGTTATGGGGCTGGGTGCAACGTTGTTTGTGTTGCAGTCGAAGTTAAGTGAACTAAAAAATCAGTCATCAGTCGAGCTCATTAAAACCGACGTTGTGGAGCTGGGGCGAACCATCGCTAAGCTGAATGAATCAGTTAGTGACAAATTGGAGCGCAGTAACGCTCAGGTGCAAACCTCAGTCCAAAAGCAGCTGTCGGAAAGCGCCAAATTGGTGGCGGACGTGACGCAGCGGCTGGCAAAGTTGGATGAGACGAACAAACGGGTGGTCGATGTGGCGACTGACCTGAAAACTCTGCAGAACGTCTTGCAAAATCCTAAACAGCGCGGCGTGTTCGGCGAGTTTTACCTGGAGAGCGTGCTGGATAATGTGCTGCCCGCCAAGCAGTTTCAGATGCAATACCGTTTCAAGGACGGCGAGATTGTTGATGCGGTTATCTTCCTGGACAAGGGGCAGATTTTGCCAGTGGACAGTAAATTTAGCCTGGAAAATTACAACCGGATGATCAATGCCGAGACCAAAGCTGAGCGCGAGCTGTGGCTGAACAAGGTAAAAGCTGACCTGAAGGGGCGCATTGACGAAACCAGCAAATACATTCGCCCGCGTGAGAACACCATGGACTTTGCCTTTATGTTCATCCCCAGTGAGTCGCTATATTATGACCTGCTGATTAACAATGTTGGTGCGGGCGGTTCGAGTCGCGACTTGATCGAATATGCGTTTCGTGACAAACGCGTGATCATCGTCAGTCCGACCAGCTTTTTAGCGTATTTGCAGACGGTGCTGCAAGGTCTGAGGAGTTTACAAATTGAGGAGCAGGCCAAGGACATTCAGGTGCGCGTCGGCCAGCTGGGCGTGCATATTAAAAAGTTTGATGAACTGATGACCAAGATGGGCAAGAGTCTCAGTACCACCGTCGGGCATTATAATAATTCGTACAAAGAGCTGGGTAAGATTGATAAAGACGTGGTGCGAATCGCTGGTGGTGATCATCAAACGCAGCCAGAGCTGATTGATCGGCCGGCGCAGGAAGGATAAATATTACTTATAAGTGTAAAATAAAAACCCTCCGCTTAAAACGGAGGGTTTGTTAGTGTATAAGTGTCTTACTCTTCGTCTTTATTACGGTAATTTACCAGTAAGAATAAGTTGCCGCCGAGCGCTGCACCGATGAGCGTTGCCACGATTACTTCCAGGCTAAAGCGAGAATAGCTCTTTTCGCCTTCAGCTGGCAGTGGGCTATTACTACGGATTTGTGAGTCGGTCTTCTCTGTGCTTGCCAGAGCAACTGCTGGGTTCAGGGTTGCGCCTGAAACATAAATCTCGCGTGGATAGGTTCGACCATTCTTCTCTTTTTGAGCGGTGTTTTGCTCTTTCTGAAGTTTCGCAATAGCGGTACCTTTAACGTATGACGCTAGCGAGCCGGATGCAACCAGGCCGATCATTAATGCCAAACCAATACCAACAGCTTGACCAGCTGCCTTAATTTCTTTGCGCTGTAGAACTGCTGAAATGCCAAACATGAAGATGGCAGTACCGATTAATTCTACTGCGAAGATTTCCCAAGAGAACGTAGAAAACTGATCGAAGCTAAGGGCAAATCCGCCGTTCGTCAGCGAGCCAATAAGTACGATGGCTGCCATCGCACCAAGAAACTGCGCGCCCCAGTAAAATGGTACTAGAACGGTTTTCAATTTACGCATTGACCACAGACCAAAGGTGACTGCTGGGTTGACATGCGCACCAGAAATGCCGCCAATAGCGGTGACAATGAGCATTAGTGCAAAGCCAACATACATCGACGATAGGATGTCTGATGCAAATAATGCGGCCAGTGTCAAAATGAATGTACCAACAATTTCCGCGATGACGATGTTGATTAAGTTGTTTGGTAATTTAGAATCTAATTTGGTGCGCTCACTCTTGGCCGCAACAGATTCGGTAACGACTCGCTTGACGGTCGTTTTGGTTTCGGTTTTGGCTGCAGCAGTTTTCTTTGCCGTAGCTTTAACCGGGGCTTTCTTTGAAGTTTTCTTCGTAGCCATACTCCCTCCTTAAAATAGTATCACGACTATTATAGCATAATTTGTTATACTATAGTCATGGGATTATTTGTGAATCAAAACGATCAGCGCAGCGAACTGCAAGAGCGCATTGCGGCGGAACTGCGCGAGAAAGCCAAAGCGTCGGGTCTGCAGGAAAAAGCTAGCTTGGACGGCGTGGAAGATGTAAAATATTTGGAAGATACGAAGCAGACGACGACGCTAGCCCCGGCTTGGATTTTAATTATCATTATGGCAGCGGTAGTTGTCGGTATGTTTTTAATGCAGGGGCAATGACATGGAAAAATTGGATGAAGTTCGAGCACTATTATTATCACGCGTAACCGAAGTAGCTGAACCGCGCAGCGTGTTGCGGAGCGCAGAACTGCGGGAACTATATGGCATTATTGCGACATTACCGGCCGAGGAGCGCGGGGCGTTTGGTAAGAAAGTTAATGAACTGAAGCAGGAGTTGGAGCGGGCGATTACGGCTCGCGAGGATGAGCTGTCAAAAGTTGACTTGCCGCCAATTGACGTGACGGCACCGATGGACATCAATGCACCGCAGCCTGATCTATTGCTCAGCGAACGCGGTACGATTCATCCGCTGAGCGCCGAGATTGACCGTATTTCTGACATTTTCAATCGCATGGGTTTCGTGACGGAAGAGTCGCGTGAGATTGATGATCAATTTCATATGTTTGAGAGCTTGAACTTTCCAAAGGGTCACCCGGCGCGCGATGATTATGACACGTTCATGACCGAAGAAACTGATGTTAATGGCGACCGCTTGATCGCGCCGGCGCACACCTCGACCATGCAAAATCGTGTACTGAAGAAATATCGCGGCAATTTAGCGAGCGGCGAGGCGATCGCCGCCATTGTACCTGACCGGGTGTTTCGCAACGAAGATCTGGATGCACGGCACGAGCACACGTTCTATCAAGTCGAGGGCGTGTATGTCGCCAAGGGAGTTAACGTTGGCAATCTGATCGCCACCTTGCAGGAGTTTTTGCAGGAATATTACGGCAAGAAACTTGACGTGCGCGTCAATCCATTTTATTTCCCGTTCACTGAACCGAGCTTTGAATTTGCGCTGAGTTGCCCGTTTTGCGAAGGTAAAAATCCGGACTGTAAGGTTTGCTCAGGCGAAGGCTGGATCGAACTACTGGGCTGCGGTATGATACATCCGAATGTGTTGAAGGCTGCTGATATCGATCCGAATGAGTACACCGGCTTTGCCTTTGGCTGCGGCATCGACCGGCTGGTAATGATGAAATATGGCATCGAGGACGTGCGGCATTTTGAGAGCGGCAAGTTGGATTTTTTGGAGCAGTTTTAAGCTATATGCAATATCGCCAAATTGAAAAAAAATTTTACAAAAATCGCCTACAGGTGCTATGTATTTTTTATGCGATTATTATATCTGTGGGGGTGACTTTGGCGATCCTTTTATCTGATGATCCTCGGTGGATGAATTGGAGCTTGAGTCGCCTGGGCGAAACTAGTACCAATCGTCTGTCGGCGCTATCATTTAACATAGGAGTGTTTCTGTCTAGTCTGGTGATGGTAGTAATTGGTGTTTTTATGACTCGCAGTTATTCTCAACTTGGACAACGGCGTTCTGCCCAAGCGTCTGGCTGGCTGGTGGCATCATTGACGATTTGTATGCTGGGTGTGGCACTTTGTCCAAACGACACTATGCACGCGGCGCATTTCTTTTTTTCACGCGGTGTGGTGATATTGATGGTGATGTTGATGTTTGTTTTGCCGTCAAGCTTAAGTTATTTAACTCACCGTGAACGATTATTGTCGTTTAGTTTTCCGGTTTTTGCGGCACTTTTGGCTATGCAAGGGTATCTGATGGGGCGGTTTTGGTTTGTTATTATTGAAGTCTTCTTGGGGATTTTTGCGATGGTCTGGCTGTTTTTGGTTTGTCGCCGGATTGATATTAAGTTAGCGGACGTGAAACTTCATAAAATGCTATAATTGTCTCAAAAGGAGCAATTATGAATCACACAATTTTTGACGATATCGTGTCAGGTAAAATGAAATCTTGGAAAGTCTGGGAAGATGAGAAATTTTTAGCGTTTTTGACGCCATTTCCAAATACACCAGGCTTTACCGTGGTGATACCGAAACATAATCCAGGTGATTACGTATTTTCTTTGGATGATGAATTGTATTCTGAGATGATGCTGGCAGTGAAAAAGGTTGCTAATATTTTAGAAAAAGCCTTCGATACGCCGCGAGTGGCATTGATTTTTGAGGGCACGGGCGTGGCGCACGCTCATGCCAAGCTGGTACCGCTGCATGGTGACTTAGCGAAGGGTATTGGCTCAGCGGTGTCGCATGAGCAGGCATTTTACGCGGAATATCCAGGTTGGCTAACCACTGCTGATGGTCCAAAAATGGACGACGCTCAGCTGGACGAGATTCAGGCACGGATTTTGGCGGTGCAGGATAAAAAGTAAATTGCTAATTTGATTCTAATTTTACGTCTTTTCCTTCGTATATATCCAGGTAAAATGGGTATAGCTTGTCGGAATGTTTCTTGACTGAATCTTGACTCAAAGCTACTATGTCATGACCAATGTCAAACGAGGCTGGTATAGTAGAATGTTGGAATTTTGCATTGGAGGCGGAGGCTATTTGCTGCGGTATATTGGTTGCAAGGTCCATGTCAATTGAAGTGTCGTTATCGCTTGTTACGACGCCAATATACTTTAATCCTGGCGCCTTAAAATCAGACTTGTAATTTTTGGCAATTATCATGTATTTACCGAGTGCACGGTATGACAAGTTGCTGCCTGCGCTGAATGAGTCAGGAAGGATGTTGCGCCCGTAAAGATTTCTAAGAAGTGGAGCTTGCCAAGTGGGCATTTCCGAGGCTGAAGGCTGATAAAAAGGTGATAATAATAGAGCGCGTGATATGGTAGCGCTATTATACTGAGTTATCCAAGTTGCCATATTGGCGCCGCCAGATAGGCCAACAACTCCTACTTCCTCGCCCAAACCGCTAATGATGCTGGTGCTGGTATTCATGAATTGAGCCATTGCCGGAATGGTAATTTCTCCGTGTCGTTTGTTGTCGGTGAGGCCGTGGCTAGGAACGCGGGGGATGTAGACATTATATCCGGCTTTGAAGAAGGTGTCGCCTAGGTCTGCGAACTGCTGTGGACAAGAACTTATGCCATGTATCATCAGGACGGCTTTAGTAGTTTTTTGGCCGTGAGTTTTAATAATTGATTGGCAACCTGATCTAACTTCAGTATTGGCAGCATCTTCATTGACGATGCGATTGGCGGCGGTGATGGCCTCGCTATAACTTAACCTCTCGGCATTGGATGATTGGAGTTGCTTGGTTGTTGCTGGCCAAAAGAAGGCTGCGGCTGCTAGTAATGCTGCGATGAGGATAATTGCACTAACTATCCATACGATAATTTTGATAATCCGATTCTTACGTGGAGTGTTCATATTGATATTATATTGGTTATGTGTAGAGATGTGAAGTTGGTATAATTAATTATATGCAACAAAATCCAACTGTTCTCCTCGTTGAAGACGAACCCGCCCTGCGCAACGGCACCGAGCAATTCCTCCGCCAGCGCGACTTTACGGTGGTGACGGCGACCAGTGGCGAGGAAGCGCTGGAAAAATTTACCCAGGCGGATGTGATTATCCTCGACATTATGCTACCGGGGATGAGCGGCATTGAAGTATTGCACCAAATTCGCCAAGCGAGCGACGTGCCGGTACTCATGCTGACGGCTCTGCATGATGAGCCGACGCAGATTGCCAGTTTTGACGAGCTGGCGGATGATTATATGAGTAAGCCGTTTTCGCTGGTGATTTTGGAAAAACGAATCAGGGCACTGCTTCGCCGCCAGCAGTCTGTCAAAAAAACCTTGTGGCAGCGCGGCCTGGCTTCGGTGGATTTTATGGCCTATCAGGGATTTTATGATAATGCTGACGCTCATCTCAAGCCCAAGGAAGTGCAGCTACTCAAACTGCTCGTCGATAATCCAAACATGGTCTGGAGTCGGCAGGCCATTATTGACAAGCTGTGGCATGATGACGAGGTACCGTTCGACCGGGTGATCGACGTTTACATCAAAAACTTACGTAAAAAATTGCACCTGGACTGCATCATCACGGTGAAGGGAGTGGGTTATCGCTATGAAGAATCTTAAGTTATTCCCCAAGACGTTTTTGGTGTCAATTGGCTTGTTCGCGGCGTTGATCATCCTGGTGCATGCGCTGGTCTACACCTTGATGCCGCAATTTTATCTGCAGCAAAAAGAGCGCGAGGCGGCGGATAATCTCACAGCATTGACAACCGAACTGCGTGGTAAATCTACCGAGGACATACGTCGGACTAGTCAAGAATTTGCTCAAGTGAAAAATGTTAATATCACACTGACGATTGACGGGCGTGACCAGTATTTTCAAGGTTTTCAGTCGATCAATATTGTGACCGATAGTGGCAAATCGGTCGATACTAGCGTGGTAAAAATTGCTGATGGACAAACGGTCGATCCCCGCTCGGTGATTTTGCAGCAGGGTAGTATGACGAACAACCAAGGCCAAACGATTACGGTCAAACTACTCGCCGACGTGGCGCCCGTCACTCAGGCCAAACTCGCTACCTTGCACGTACTGCCATACACCATGCTCGGTTCGCTGTTAGTGGCACTGCTATTCTCGTACATCTACAGCCGTTTTGTGACGCGGCCGATTCGCCAGATGGCGGCGGTGACCACGACCATGCAGCGACTGGAAAAGGGTGCGCATTATCCAGTGAGTAGCAGTGATGAAATCGGCGTGCTGGGGCGAAACATTAATGAGCTGTATCAAAATCTGTGGCAAACGATTCGCTCGCTGGAGCATGAGAATAAGCGGATAACCCAGCTTGAGAAAGAGAAAATCGCCTTCCTCCGTGCGGCCTCGCATGAGCTGAAAACGCCATTAGCGGCCCTCAGGATTATGCTCGAAAACATGCAGCTCAACATCGGCGAGTATAAAAATCGCGATCAGTACCTGGCGGAATCGGTGGCGCAGGTTGATCGCTTGGCGGCGATGGTGAATGACGTTTTGCACTCTGGCAGTGTCGCCGAGCAGGCTCTGCGTCAGGAAAAGCGGTTGAGGATTGACAAGCTAATCACCGAAGTGGTTGATGATTATGTGTTGCTGGCGAAAACGCGCGGCATGACTTTCGCGGTTGACGCACGCCCAACGACCGTGCGTGCTAACCGCGACATGATGCGCCACGTCATCTCGAATTTGGTATCAAATGCAGTGCGCCACGGCGACGCCGGCAGAGTCATAAAAATTACTTGTGACCAGCGCGAACTAGCCATCGAAAACGCCTGCAAGCCACTCACCAAACAGCAACTCCAGCACGTCTTCGATCCGTTTTATCGGAGCCCTAGTGACAAGAAGCAGCACACTGACAGTAGCGGCATTGGCCTCTACACCGTGAAAATGCTGCTAGACACCAAGGGACTGGACTATGACTTTACGCCGCACGGGCGGGGCATGCGGTTTTTGGTGCGGTTTTGAGCAGCTCACTCATGATGGGTTATTCTTTGAAACATAGAGAACTCTAAAACGATTACTCTATAAGTTTTGGAATAGAAAGAGGCGGGAGTAAATAGTATGTTCGGTGGTAAGCTGTGGTATTTTAAAGTCGTATCAGAAAGAGTATTATCTAGTTATGACATATTACAAACCAGCAAGAATTCCTAGAGTTTCAACATGCTATTTGAGGAAACCTAAAATCTTTATATCATTTAACTATACATATGACCGCTGGTATCGTCATATTATGAGTGCATGGAATGCTAACCCCTATTTTGATTTTACTTATGATGATCGTACGCCATGTGAGATTCAAACGGACAGTGTCTCTAGAGTAAAAGCTGTATTGACAACAAAGATTAAAGAATCTTCGGCAGTTGTGGTGATTATTGGTAGTCATGCTAATGAGTTGCATCCGGATAGACATCTGATCGGTTACCGAAACTGGCAGAATTATGAGATAGCTAAAGCAAAAGAGCTAGGCAAAAGACTCGTAGCAGTTCAGGTCAACAGAAACTTCCATTACCCGCAAGAGTTGATAGGTGTAAATGCCACAAGAGTATATTCTTTTAGTCAAAATAGTATTATTAAGGCTGTAAGGGGTTTTTAATATGGCTACAGGTGTAGATATACTATATGATCACTATAAAGTTAGCAATAGTATGCTACAGAGTAATCTTAAAGATCGTGAAAAATTTTTTCGGTCGTTGTTTATATTTGAAGTGTTGAATATTATTTTTCTATATCAACCACTGGAGTTTGCAAAAATAATTCAAAATTCATTAAATCTTTCTCAAAATATCAAAATCGAATCAACTAGTTTTCTGGTTACGTCTTTGCAGATTGTCATATCTGTCGCAATATCGTATTTGTTAATTCGCTATTTTCAGAGCAATATACGGGCAGAAAGACAGTATTCTTATATAAGCAAGCTAGAGAATGAGTTAACAGCTAAGGCTGATACGGATATATTTTGCCGGGAAAGTGCTGAATACAGTAGGAATTATCCCTTTGTTCTGAATATTATTGATATCTTTTATAAATTTATTATTCCTCTAATCTTGTTGTTGTTGCATTTAGTAAAAATATGCTCTTTCCTGGAGGTAATTACCCACAACTTTAATATAGTTTCATTCATAGAAATTATCATTGATACGTTTCTTATAATTTTAGTTATTGCTTATGTTTGTCTTATGAAAAGATACATTAGTAACTCAGCTCATTAGTGACGCTTCGCCCTGTTATATTTGATGATATAATAGGTGGCGGTATGAAGATCTCCTTGTCTCAGCCTAACACTGCAATAAAACGCCAGGCGACTCGGGCATTTTTTGACAGAACAGAGGCAAAACCCCGCGAAAAGGGCGTTGACTTCTCACTAGCGCTCATTATGGCTGGTGTGCCAGGTGCTGGTAAAACAGAGTATATTAGCTCGTTCATTGAGGAAAATGTGATATTCAAGGATAATGCGCTGAGGATTGACTTAGATGAAATTATTACTGTTTTTGAAGAATACCAACCTGAAGAAGATAGTAGATTTCGTAGCATCGGCAGTAGGATTGTTGAGAATATTTTGGATCGTGCTTTTAAGGGCGGCTATAACTTTATACTAGATGGCACATTTGCTGGCGCCAAAGCAATCGATAATGTGCATCGTGCTATTCGCCATGGCTATCTTGTATATATCGTTGTACTGATTGAGGATATTGAGCAGGCCAAAGAGTACACGCGTATTCGCAAAGAAAAGACTAAACGAGAGATTAAAGATGAGGCGTTCGGTGAGATTATAGCAGGGATAAGAAAAAATCTTAAAACTATTCAGAGTAATTTTATTAATAAAGGATTGCCAGTCGTTGTTGAATTTATTGAGAAGCGTTGGCAAGAAGGTACAGTTAGATATGAGAGAAGGGTATGGCCCAACATTGATGATTTATATGAAAAATGATAAAATGGAATAGATATATAAACTTAGAAAGGCGATGCAAATGAACCATCTAAGAAATAAACTTAAAAAGAACGTAGCTATAGCTCGTCAAAACAAAATGAAGAAAACTCTTGAAAATCCGAAGAAGATTCGCGCCGCTGCCCAGGGGGCAATTGCACGGCAACAGAAGCTAGCTAGAGCCAGATAATCTCCACCCATTTCACATTCCCTTCACACGAGCCTGCTACACTGACATAGAACCAAGAAAGGAGATCTATGTCATTTATACAACGTGCCTGGTTGTATATCGCCAGGAAAAAACTCAAAACGCTGATTTTGCTGGCGATTTTGCTGTGTATGTCGACGATTATGCTGAGTGGATTTGCCATCAAGCATTCGACCGACGCGGCGGCGCAGTCGCTAGACAAAACGCTCAAAGCCGGCTTCACGCTGGGCAATAATCCGCACACCAATCCGGGAACAGCCCGCGGTTCAGGAACGGTGTCGAACAAAGACATCGACGCGGTGAAAAATCTGGAGGGCGTGACGGATTATGTCAAGCGCCAGAACGCCACGGTCGATTTTATCAATACCAAGCTGGTGCCACTTCCGAGCGGCGGTAGCGGCTATGATGCCGAGAAAGACAAACAGTTTGGCAACGCCGCGACTATCATCGGCGTCAACAAATCTGAGTCCGAGAAAAAGTTCCGGGCCGAGTCGCTCAAGCTCATCGCTGGCCGGCACATCACCGAGAACGATTCGCACAAGATTTTGGTGCACGAAGATTTCGCCAAGGCCAACAACCTCAAGCTTGGCAGTAAAATTAAACTGAAGGCCAACCAGTACGACACCGACAACGAGCATCCATCCAAGGACGAGGTCGAGGTAGAAATCGTCGGTATATTTAACGGCAAGAACCCAAAGCAGGCGACCTATCAGGTGGAGCTGTTTGAGAATTTGTTCCTGACTGACCTCGCGACGACCCGCCAGTTGAATGCATATACCGAGCAAAATGAGATTTACCAGGACGCTACGTTCTTCACCAAGGGCACCAAGCAGCTGGACGAGGTGATGGCGCGGGCCAATAAATTGCCGGTCAATTGGCAAAAGTACCAGTTGAATAAGAATAGTCAGGAGCTGGCTGGCGTGACTGGCGCGGTGAACGGCGTGTACGGCTTGATCGACGGTATGTTGTGGGCGACGGCGCTGGTCAGCGTCGCGGTAATTGGCATGGTGCTGTACTTGTGGATGAACGAGCGCAAGCGCGAAGCGGGCGTACTTTTGGCGACGGGTGTACCGCAGTCAAAGATTGTACTGCAATATATCGCTGAGCTGGTGATGATCGCGGTGTTGAGCTTTGGTGCGTCGTACTTTACCGCAGGGCTGATTGCACAACAACTGGGCGATCACGTGGTGTCGCAGGCGGCACAGAGCGCCACACGTCAAGCTGGCAGTTCCCTCAACGGTGCATCGCTCGGTGCTGACGCTGACTCGGTGACGTCATCGCGCACGCTAGAAAAGGTGACAGTTGGCGTACAACCGACTGATCTGCTGGCGGTGTGGGGCGCTGGACTGGCGGTGATTATTATCGCGGTGCTGCTGGCCTCTCGACCAATTACTCAGTCAACGCCAAAAGAATTACTAACCGAAGTGGACTAGGGGCGAATGATGACGATTATCAAACGAGCCTGGACGGCTGTGGCGCGCAAACGGCGTCGCAGCCTGACCATCGCCCTGATCATGACGCTGATTTTCACGCTGCTGATCGGCACGCTGACGGTGCAGCAGACGATGGCGCAGCTGAAGCAATCGGTCGAGCGTAACATCCGTGCCGGCTTTAGCATCGCTAACAAGCAACCGTCGGGCGAGGTGCCGATGGATATCGCGCAGCGAGTGCAGCGCCTGGACAAGGTCAAAGCACACAATTTCCAGGCAGAGACCACTGCGGGACTGCCGGGCAAGCAATTGGTTGACGTAGCAGGTAGCGGCGTGCAGCTGGACGCTAACGTGGCTGGCGAGGCGAAGGTGACGGGCGCGACACAGAGCGATTTGCTGAGCGAATTTACTGGTCGATTTTACCAATTAGAGCAGGGTAAGCGCTTGACCGAGCACGACCAAAACGCGGCCCTGATCCACAAAACCTTCGCCGAGAAAAATAATATCAAGCCAGGTGACAAGCTGGATATCACCAAAGACGGCCGGCGCGTGACGGTGACTGTCGTAGGGATTTTCAGCGGCAAAGGCGAAAAGCCAGCGGTCTTGCAGTCCGACATGGCGGAGAATCATCTCATCACCAACTTGGCTGCGGCGCAGCAGCTGACGGGTAGCCAGCAGTTGACGCGGGCGACGTATTTCGCCGAAAATCCGCATCAGCTGAAGTCGCTAACGGACCGCACCAAAAGCCTACCAAACGTCGATTGGCAGAAATTCAGCCTAACTGACAACGGGGCCGTGTTCGCTGGGGTTCTCCAAAACATCGCTGGCATTCAAAACATTTTGACGATTGCCACCATTGGCGCAGGCGCAGCAGGGCTAGCGGTGCTGTCGCTGGTACTGGTGTTCTGGGTGCGCGGCCGCTTGCATGAAATTGGCATCTTGCTGTCCATCGGCACGCCAAAGTGGCAGATCATCGGACAGTTCTTGGCGGAGCTGGCGATAATCGCTCTAGTTAGCTCGGTGTTCGCACTCGCCATTGGCTCGATTGCCTCATCGCAGATTTCTACCGCCCTCACAGCGCAAACCGATCAAAGCCAGCGCGTAGAAAAGACCGTAGTGCAAGCCACGCCAATAGCAACTTATCTGCAGGCTTTAACCTTCGGTTACATGGTCGTTCTGTTGTCAGCCATTGCTGCCACTGCGCCAATCATGCGCCAATCACCAAAGCAAATTTTAGCAAAATTAAGTTAGGAGTTATCATGTCAATACTTACGTTACGCGATATCATTTACTCATACGCTGACGGCACTAGCAATGTGCTCAACGGCATTAATTATCAATTTGAAAAGGGCAAATTCTACGCCATCGTCGGTAGTTCTGGCGCTGGTAAATCGACACTGCTCGGGCTACTAGCGGGACTAGACACGCCGACTGGCGGGCAGATTTTGTTCGATGAGGAAGACATCGCCGAGCAGGGTTACTCGCATCATCGCAAACACAATATCTCGTTGGTGTTTCAGAATTATAATCTAATTGATTATCTGACGCCGCTGGAAAACTTGAAATTAGTTAATCCCAAGGCCACCAATGAAACGTTGCATGCCATGGGCCTGGACGACGATCACATTCACCGCAACGTCATGAAACTGTCTGGCGGTCAGCAACAGCGCGTGGCAATCGGTCGAGCACTGGTGTCCTCCGCACCGATCATCTTGGCGGACGAGCCGACCGGCAACCTGGACGAAACCACCGCCGCCGACATCATCAATATCCTGCGCCAAGCTGCCCACGACAACGACAAATGTGTCATCGTCGTCACCCACAGTAAACAGCTGGCCAAGCAGGCGGATGTGGTGTTGAAGCTGAAGGATAAAAAATTAAAGGGGTGATGCTGATATAATAATTAGCATGACTGCGCATATACTTAAACTGCATCCTGAACCATTTGCCGCTATCGTATCTGGCCATAAAACCATTGAGTCGCGGTTGCACGACGAGAAGCGTCGGAAGATTCAGCTCGGCGATCAGATTATATTTATTAACCGCGTTAACCCTGAGCAGACCGTGACTGCGACGGTGGTTGGCCTGCTGCGTTACGCTACGTTTCATGATTTGTTTTCTCATAATGACCCGCGTAAGTTTGGTAGTGAAAGTGTTGAGTGGCTAGAAGATCAGATGAATGGATTTTATCCGCTGGATGAGCAGTTGCAGAACAGCGTTGTCGGTATTGAGTTTGTATTGACCTCATAGTTATAGACCATAAACTTAGGCGTAGATAACTTGTATTATTACGTGGGATATTGGACAATAACCTTAGGAAAACTATGAAATCCCCGGTCACTATCACCATTCGCAAAGCCAATGAAAACGATTTTAATTTTGTTGTTCATTTGATGGATCGGGCGCTTGATTCATTTTATGGTGGCGATCATCAAGCGCATGCACAGCGTATCTTCGCCGCACATATCAACGACAATGTTGATTCAGTTGGGCAATTCTCAACTGGGCAATATATGTTTATTGCCGAGATTAATCACCATCCTGCTGGGATGATTCATCTGGTTATCAAGAAGCAGGCAACAGTTAAGATTAGTCCACTTATCGTTGCGCCAGACTATCGCGGCAAATTTGGTATTGGCAGTAAATTGATTAGCTATGCTGAGGATTTTGCTCGCCAGCATCATGCTCGACAACTTTACTGTACGGTGGCCGCCCAAAACCAAGCCACGCTCAAGTTTCTGCTACGCAAGGGCTTTCATCTAGCTGGCAAAGCGCAAGATCATTACAAGCCCGGCATCGACGAGTGTATGCTGTATAAGCCACTAGGCCAAAGCACTACTCTCGATCCATCAGTTATTTCAATTGTTCCATTTGATGAAGAGAAGCACGCTGCAGTGGTGCGTCAGCTGATATTATCGCGAGTGGGCGGTGATTTTTATGGCGTAGATGATGCGTGGGTAGACGCGTTATTTGCTAGCTACCAACGACGCGAGAGCCGAGATGTCAACGCTAAATATAAGCTCATTTTCATTGCTGAGCAAGACGATGAAGTGGTTGGTGTGGTCGTTGCGACACCGAAGAAAGGTCAGTCAATTAAAATTATGCCACTGGTGACAAATTCAGACACTGCTTTTGAGTCGTTGCTTATCAATTTACCGACAGTGTTAGTTAACTACGGGCGTAAACTATACATCCACCTCGTTCCTGAACCGCAACAGATTACCTACCTGCAGCGTCACGGCTGGGTAATTGAAGGCCTGCTTCCGGGGGCTTATGCGCCAGGTATTATTGTGCAGCAGTGGGGGTTGAGTATTCAAAAAGAACCAGCCACGCGAAAGATGAGGATTAAAAAACCATATTATGACACCATTATGTCAGGCTGTAAAATGTTGGAAGTTCGTGTTGGCTACGGCAGTATTAAGCGCTTGCGAGCTGGTGAATTATTACGGCTAGAGACCAGCTATGAATCTGGCATGGTGCAGATTAAATCAATCCGTGTCTATAGTGATTTTACGAAACTGCTAGCTACTGAGGATTGGTGGCAAATCGTACCACAAGCCAAAGATAAAGTTGAGGCTATCCAGATTCTTCGCAAGATTTATCCGCCTCACAAAGAAAATCTAGGCGTTCATGCTATTGAAGTTGTAAAAATATAGAGTCAAAGGTGTGTTATATTAGGCGGCACGATTCCAAGTCGACGATTATACTCTCGACTTTGTCCACATCGATGGAAATATAGGCGAGAGCGCTGGGATTGATGAGGAAGCGTCGCATGGATGGTATTGTAAATCTGAAGCAAGCTATTGGCTAACCGTTCGCGCTGCGCCCGTTTTGCCAAAAAATGATATAATGACTTTAGTATGAAAGTCAGCCTAAACATTATCAAACAATTGATTAATTTTGAATTACCGCCGGTGGATGAGTTGGTGGCGCGGGTCAATCAGCAGCTTGGCGGCGTCGAGGAAGTGATCGACTTGAAGGCCAAATATGGTGGCGCGCGAATTGTCCGGGTGATTGAATGCGCCAAGCATCCCGATGCTGATCGGCTGAGTGTGACCAAGATCGATGATGGCGGTGCGGTGGCGGATGTACCGCGTGATGAGAACGGGCTAGTGCAAGTGGTCTGCGGTGCGCCAAATGTTCACGCTGATATGTGGGCGATTTGGTTGCCGCCAAAAAGCACGGTGCCAGCAAGCTTTGATGACGACGAGCCATTTGTGCTGGACGCGCGGCCACTGCGCGGCGTGCTGAGTCAGGGTATGTTGGCGGCGGCTGACGAGCTGGATATCGGTACAGATCACGAGGGGATTATTGAAATTCATGAGCACGACGTGCCGGCGGGCGTTGAGCTTACGGCGGGTGCGAGTTTTGCTAAAACGTTTGGCTTGGATGATTACGTACTAGACATTGAAAACAAGATGTTTACTCACCGGCCGGATTGTTTTGGGCAACTTGGCGTGGCGCGTGAGATTACCGGGATTTTTCACCAGCAGTTTACTAGCCCCGATTGGTATAAATCAGTCCAGCAGTTCACGGGCGCCGAAGGTTTGGATTTAACGGTTACCAATGATGCACCAGAACTAGTGCCGCGGTTCATGGCGGTGGCAATCCGTAACGTTACCGTGGGTTCAAGCCCATTGTGGCTACAGTGCCAGTTGGTAGCGATGGGCGGCAAGCCGATTAACAACATTGTTGACGCGACAAATTACATGATGCTGATGACGGCGCAGCCAACGCACGCCTATGATTATGATAAATTGCGCGGGTCTACACTCGGGGCACGGCTGGCTCGTAATGGCGAGAAAGTCAGTCTGCTTAATGGCAAGGAATATGAACTGACGACGGACGACATCGTTATCGCTGATGGCGAGGGTGTGATAGGTCTCGCGGGAATTATGGGCGGTGCTGACACTGAGGTTTCAAATGACACCAAAAATATTGTCCTAGAATGCGCTAACTTTGACATGTATGCACTACGCCGCACGGCTATGCGCCACGGTATTTTTACCGACGCGCTGACGCGGTTTAATAAGGGCCAGTCGCCAGCACAAATAGATCCAGTACTCAAGCGACTCATGGGTATGGTTGGCGGTGAACAAGCCAGCCCCGTGCTGTTTAAGAATCATCAGTCTCTGCGGTCTGTGTTGACTGATGGTATGCATTGGTGCGGTGGGCTGTTGGTACCGAGTGGATTTGTTGAAGAGCGGCTAGGGGCGCATTTTGTTGATGATGAGATGAGTACGCTGCTAAAAAATGTCGAATTTATAGCCAAAGATTCGCATGAGTACGATGAGCAGGGTATGATGATCTATGTGCCATTTTGGCGCACTGATATTGAGCTACCTGAGGATATTGTCGAGGAAGTCGGTCGACTATATGGCTTTGACAAACTGCCGCGCCAATTGCCAATGCGCAGCATTAAGCCCGCGCCAAAAAGCCCGCGCCGCCAGCTTAAGCAGGCGATTCGCCAAAGTCTATCGCGCGCTGGCGCCAACGAAGTCCTGACCTATAGTTTCGTCCATGAACGTGTCCTGAAAAACGCCGAGCAAGACCCGAGCCGCGCCTATCGGCTGGGAAACGCTTTAAGTCCTGATTTGCAGTACTATCGCACCAGCGTGCTGCCGAGTTTGCTAGACAAAGTTCATGCCAACATCAAAGCCGGCCACGACGAATTCATGTTGTTTGAAATCGGCAAAATTCACGATAAAGAATTACCACTTACCGACGAGAATCTGCCAAGCGAGCAGACGTTTGTCGACGGTGTTTACGCTAGCAAAAAGCCGCGAGCCGGCGCGCCATTTTATAAGGCGAGGAAGCTGGTAGATAGGCTGTTGGCGGATATTAACGTTGAGGCTGATTTTGTGAAAATAGCAGAGTCGGACGCGGATGTTCCAGCGCCGTTTGACGGCCAGCGCAGTGCTTGGATTGTCGCAAAAAACGGTGACAAGCTGGGTATTGTCGGTGAATTATCTCAGGCAGTGCGGCGTAATTTCAAGCTGCCAGATTACACGGCGGCGTTCTCGCTTGACATTGAAAAATTGCAAGTCTGTCTGGTTGAAAGTCGCGAACATAATTATCGGCCACTGAGCCGCTATCCGTCAACGACTCGGGATATATCGCTGAAGATGCAGTCGGCGGTTGATTATGCGTCGGTGTATGCGTGCGCTGAGGAAGTTGCGAAGAAACACCGCGAATTGCAGATTAGCATCACGCCAATCGCGATTTATCAGCCGAAGGACGATGATTCAACAAAAACCGTAACCTTGAGTGTCAAATTTACTAGTGCCGAGCGAACTTTGGCGGATAAAGATACTGCGCCGATAATTGAAGAAATAGCAGCCATGGCAGCAGAAGAATTTGATGCCGCGCAGGTTTAGGCGGGCGATTGTTGTGCTTGGTAAAAATTGTTATAATTGGATAGGTAAATAAAGGAGGATTATGGCAACGACTAAAAGCCAAAGGATAGGGATTTGGGTGATTGCTGGCATGATGTTTTTAGGAACGGTCGGCGGATTTATCGCTATGATGGTGCAGCCGGGCAATGATGCCAAAGATCAGGCTGAGCTGAAGCAGGCGCAAGAAGACTATAAGAAGGCAACCACGGAGCGTCAAAAGAAAGTTGACGCGCAGACGGCAGAATTAAATAATAAATATTATAGTAAATTTGCCGAGTTTAGTTCACGAGTCGGTAAGTTTGAGGCTGGTGGTGTTAAAGAACTCGGCAAAGAAGATTTGTTGGAGGGCGACGGAGCAGAAGTCAAAGAGGATACTAAATTAGCAGTTTATTATATTGGCTGGAACCCTAAGGGGGAGATTTTTGATCAATCAATTGCCGATGGAAAGTTGAAAGCGCCTCTTAATATGAATGGCCCAGCTAAGACTGCCGTAATTCAAGGCTGGAAGGAGGGGCTGATTGGTATGAAGATTGGCGGTGTGCGCGAATTGACGATTCCAGCAGACAAGGCTTACGGTAAGCAATCCCAGGGCGATAAGATTCCTGCTAATTCACCACTGAAGTTCGTGGTTATGGCTATTGAAAGACCAGCAGAGATTCCACAGCCAGAAATGCCAGAAGTTATGAAACGATATTACAGGTCAAGGGGGCTAAATGTCTAAAGAGATTATCATTGTCGGTGCCGGTCCAAGCGCACTCACTGCAGCAATTTACCTGTCGCGCGAAGATGTGCCGACGACGCTATACGAGCGCGGCGTGGTCGGCGGCATGGCGGCCATCACTGATCAAATCGATAATTATCCAGGGTTTGCCGAGGGTGTGACCGGTATGAAATTGGCATCCGAACTGCAGCAGCAGGCCGAGCGATTCGGTGCGGAGATCGAGTACGGCGATGTCACGGCCCTGAAGCAGGTTAACGGCGAATTGGAATTGACAGTTGACGGCCAGCCGGTGCGCGCCAAAGCAGTGCTACTGGCGACCGGCTCAAATCACCGCAAGCTGGGCGTGCCGGGCGAAGATGAATTGTATGGCCGCGGCGTGCATTACTGTGCGACGTGTGATGGTGCATTTTACCGCGACAAGCGTTTGATCGTCGTTGGCGGCGGCAACTCGGCGGTCCAGGAAGCGATCTTTCTAACTCGTTACGCCAGCCACGTTGACCTATTGGTGCGCAGTAAATTACGCGCCAGCGATGTCCTGCAAAAGGAACTGCAAAAATACGTTGACGCAGGCAAAATTACCGTCCACATCGGCGCAACCACCGACGAAATTATTGTGAAAGACGACAAATTTTACGGTGTCAAATCGACTCAGAACGGCGAGCAAAAAGAATTTACCGCAGATGGTTTATTCGTTTTTATCGGCTTGATTCCGAACACGCAGTTTTTGGCAAGTTCGGACGTTGAGCTGGACTTAGGCGGACACATCGTCACCGACGAGCATTTGCGCACCAATATCCCTGGTGTCTTTGCGTCGGGTGACGTGCGTTCGGGTGCGACCATGCAAATCGCTTCAGCGGTTGGTGAGGGTGCGGTGGCGGCATTGCAGATTCGTGAATATTTACAAGAAAAAGCCAGAGAGGAGTAGATCATGGCAGATTTTAACCAAGTATTAACCCCGGGAAACTATCAGGACGGCGAAATCACCGTTGTCGTAGAGATTCCGGCTGGGTCAAATCATAAAATTGAATGGGATCGGAAAGTTGGCGTTATGCGGCTAGACCGAGTTGATCCGGCGATTTTTGCCAAACCGACTAATTATGGTTTCATCCCGCAGACATTGGATGAGGACGGCGATGAGCTGGATGTGCTATTGGTGACGGACACGCCGCTGACGACTGGGCTGATAGTCGAGGCGCGGATCCTTGGCGTGATGAAGTTTGTCGATGATGATGAGGTTGATGATAAAATTATCGCGGTGCCAAGCGACGATCGCCATAATGGTAACGCCATTCAGTCGCTGGAAGATTTGCCAGCGCAGCTGATTAAGCAAATTGAATTCCATTTCAATCACTACAAGGATCTGAAAAAGCCAGGCTCGACCATTGTCAAGGAATTCGCTGGCGTTGATGCTGCCAAGCAGGTTGTGGCAGCGGCGATTGAGCGCTGGAACAAGCAGGCGTAATACTACTATCTTGCAAAGCAAAGCGGCATCGTGTTTCACCAAGAATCTGGTATGTGTGTTTGTCGCAGAGTGACCGTCAGCCGTCTCCTCCAAGTCGAATGCATCCGGCAACGCCGTCCGCAGAACCATCGACTTGTCAGAGAGGCTGACGGTTTCTTGCATTCTCTACGGGACTAGTATAGGAGGTGTCACGCCTGCCATAGCCTCTGGGATGAGGTGTGGGTATTTTGCTTACCGTCGAAACAGCGACGAAACACCGTCGGTTAACCCGGTCAAATGCGCTAGTACGCCGCCACTCCTTGATAACTGCATACGTAATTTAGCCTTGGCATGCGGTGTGATGACCATGTCGCGCCAGGCTGGTTTGGGCTTGGCGGATTTACTGGTCAAGACTTCAACGACATCACCGTGCTGCAATTCATAGGTGAACGGCTTCATGACGCCATTGACCTTGAAGCCGCTGGCATGCGCTGCAATGTCAGAGTGGATACGATACGCATAATCCAGCGGGAAGGCACCGCGCGGTAAATCATAAATATCACCCTTTGGAGAATAAACGAAAATTCGGTCAGAGAATAATTTCATGCGGAACTTGTCAGAGTCGAATCTCTTACCCTCGCTAGCCAGCGCTGCCGCTTCCTGAAGCTCGCGAATCCATGACAAATCTGCCGGCATAGCGCCCATGCGACCTTTTTTGTAAGCGTCGGTCAATTTCTGCTCGTTGTAATGAAAGCTGGCCGCCAAACCACGCTCAGCGTGTTCATGCATTTCCTTGGTCCGAATTTGAAATTCGACAATTTGTCCTCTTGGTGTCTGCACTGTCGTATGTAGACTTTGATAGCCATTCGGCTTGGGGTTGGCAACATAATCTTTGATTCGCTCGTGCATCGGCTGATACATGTCGTGCAAAATCCCTAAGACCAAATAGCCCGTCGACAAATCATCGACAATCACCCGCAGGGCGATCAAATCATAAATCTTATCAATATCACCGACCTTATCAAGCTTTTTGAACAGGCTGTAGACACTTTTGACACGCCCGTCCATTTGAAAAACCAGCTTTTCTTCCTTCAGCCGTGCTTCAACTTCACGACGCACGCGGTCTAATTTTCGCTGTGATTTTTTCAATCGACTGTCCATTAAACTTTTGGTGCGGTGAAAATCTTTCGGCATCAAATATTTGAAGCTTAATTCTTCCAGCTGCACGCGCACCCGTCCCATGTTTAACCGGTCCGCCAGTGGTGCAAACACCTCAATCGTCTCACGAGCAATTTTCTTTTGTTTCTCAGGCGACATAAATTGCAGCGTCCGCATATTGTGTAATCGATCCGCCAGTTTAATGATAATCACCCGCACATCTTCGCCCACTGCTATCATCAGCTTGGTCAAATTATCCTTGGTGTGTGGCAGATAACTGTCCAGACTGCGCATGCCAGCACGTGCCCGCGAAACCTTGGTCACGCCATCCACCAAAAACGCCACATCCCGTCCAAATAAACTCTCTAGTTCATCCAGTGTCGCGTCAGTATCCTCAACCGTATCATGTAACACGCCCGCCACCACCGTGTCGATATCCATGCCCCACTCAATCAAGATCCCTGCCACTGCCAGCGGGTGATTGATGTATGGCTCGCCACTTTTACGTTTTTGTCCAGCGTGCTTTTCGGCGGCGTAATCGATGGCACTTGCCAGAACCAGCACCGGCACTTCGTCGTACTTTTGCCCAGCTGTGGCGAGTAACTCTTCACGCGTCATGTATTTATTATACAACTTTGTAGTATAATTAAGAAAAGCTAAAGCGAAATATCTAACGGGGAGGGCATATGTCAGTAACAAGAATAGCAATTAATGGCTTTGGGCGGATTGGGCGTAATGCGTTTAAGATTGCACGTGAGCGTAGTGATTTGGAAATTGTGGCAATTAACGATTTGACGGACACGAAGACGCTGGCGTACTTACTCAAGCATGACAGTAATTATGGCGAGTACGGTCGGCAGGTTGATTTTACTGAGAACGAGCTAATTGTTGAAGGTCAGACGGTTAAGGTCTTGGCGGAAAAAGACCCAACAAACTTGCCGTGGGGTGAGATGAATGTTGACGTGGTGATCGAATCGACAGGATTTTTTACCGATAAAGATGGCGCGGGCAAGCACTTGACTGCGGGCGCCAAGCGCGTGGTTATCAGCGGGCCGACTAAATCTGACGGCGTTGACACCATCGTGCTGGGCACCAACGACAGCAAGATCAAGGACGCTACGCCGATAATCTCTAATGCCAGCTGTACAACCAATAGCTTAGGCGCGGTGATGGCGGTTCTGGACGCAGAATTTGGCGTGGAAAAATCGATGCTGACAACGGTGCATAGCTACACTGCCAGCCAGCGCCTGCAAGACGCGCCGGCTAAGGATCTTCGCGAGGGTCGCAACGCGGCTGAAAACATGGTACCGACAACGACGGGTGCGGCCATCGCCGTGACCAAAACCCTGCCGCAGCTAACTGGCAAATTTGACGGCCTTAGTGTCCGTGTACCGACGCCAGTGGTGTCGCTGAGCGACGTGACAGCACTACTCCGGCGCGATGTAACAGTCGAGCAGGTAAATGAGGCATTCAAAAAAGCTGCACAAAGTAATTTTTACCAGGGGATTTTGGGCGTGTCTGAGGAGCCGCTGGTCAGCCGGGACTTCATCGGCAATTCATGCTCGGGGATTGTTGATTTGCCGCTGACGAAAGTTGTTGGCGGCAACTTGATAAAAGTGATGGTTTGGTATGATAATGAATGGGGCTACTCTAACCGTCTGGTTGAGTTGGTGGCCGATGTTGGACACTATCTTAGACGTAGCGAATAACTACGCATAATTTCCAATGAAAATAGCCCACCGAAAGGCTCAAGCCGAGGCCTCAAGTGGCCTTCCAAGCGAACTATTTTCGGTGGGCGCTAACGACGAATATGTTTCGCCGCGCCCTTTTGGTTATGGGTGTCTGGGAAGGTAATCCTCGGTCTTTCCGAAGAGGAACCCTAATCTGTCAATGTTAGTGACGGTTTTCCGCCACCCGCATACCATACACTCGACGCAGAGCGTATCCGCGTCGCTACCTATCAACCGCCAGGTAAACTCCTGGCCGAAGGAGAAAAACCTCTCCCTCTCGGGGAGATCCCCCTTGTAGAGACAGTTCTCTTTATTCATGATCCTCTCCTTTCGAGAGAGTGCTCAAAGCTAAAGGGCGACTTCCGCCCTTTATCCGAAAACTTTGAGCAAAAGTTAATATATATAAATCACGAAATAATCTTACATGATATAAACAGCGATTACCTCTGTTAGTCAAATCTATCAACCATGAATCGACTTCGCGTCGATTCTTTTTTATTTGGCGTAAAAATGAGGCTAGAAATCCTGTACGTTCAGCGTTTGTAGCTTCATTGAAACGTCAGAGCGGGTTTTTAGAGATTTGAGTAACAGCTGGTCAGAAATTAGAGACAGCGGACTACAAATCGCTTAAAACACGGCAGAGACGAGATATCTAACAGTACGAGAGTGACTGCGAGCACTCTTGTACGTAAAAGAAAGGAGCTGAAAAATGGCAGCGAAAAACAAACAGATCAAAAAAATCATTAGCTGGGTAGTTGGACTACCAGCCGCAATAATCGCAATCAGCGAGCCAACAGACTTGCGCCTGTGGTGGGTGCAGTTCGTGGCAATCGCGGTACTGGCGGTCGTATTGTTCGCCAACGGTGTGTTCGACGAAACTATCCAAGAACTAAAATCGCGAAAGGAGATTTGGCGATGAAGATACACGTAAACGTGATGCCGTCACCAGTTCAGCTGGTGCCGGTACATAAGCGCGAGCCACTTGATAGGGTGATTGACAGGCTGCGCGAGTTAGACGACCACGACTTCGATAAGTCGGTCAAAGCAGCGAAGTGGCTGCGGATTTTTGACAAAGGCATGAAGTGGATTGAGGGCAAGTTTTATGGACGAAAATAGTTTGTTGGAAAAACTGGAAAACCTAATCGATCCGACATTTCTCGATCGTGCTTTGGCGGGGGAGGCGTAAGTGGCAGACGCTTACTATAGCCGACCAGAGTGGTCATACTCATCGATGAAGCTGATTCTTGACCACGGCATCGATTACGCAGTTGCCGCTAAACGTGGAGACCTGCCAGACCTAGATAGCAAAGCTATCGATTTGGGACAGCTGGTTCACATGCTGGTGCTTGGCGGCGAGGATCAATTCGCCATCAGCCCGTTTGAGAACTTCTATTCAAAAGAATCCAAGGCGTGGCGTAACGAACAGAAAGCCGCCGGCAAACACATTATCACCCTGGATATGTTCAAAGCCGCTGATCAGATTTTGAAAAATATCGAGAATCACCCGTTGGCGAAGCAATACATTTTTGCTAAGGGCGCAACCTTTGAGCACGAAATGTATGCTCGCACTGCTGACGGCGTAGATATGAAAGGTAAGGCTGATGTACTGATTCGCACTAATGAATCAGCCATGATAACCGACCTGAAAACTACCGCAAAGTTCGACAAGTTTTTCAAAACCGCGCAGTCAATGCACTACGATTTGCAGTCAGCAGTTTACACGCTGGTGACAGCGTCAAGCCTAGAGCTAGACCCGGCGCTAGTCAAGTTTGTCTACTGCGTGGTTGAGTCCGTCGCACCATACCGCGTGCAGTTCATGATTGCCGGCATCGATTTTGTTGAAGCCGGCGAACGCAAGCTGCGTATGTGTGTCGACGAGATCATAAAGTTTGGCGACAGCGAGCCGAACTTTCTCATCGAGGAGGTGAGGGAGTTAGGCGACTGGAGCCTATAAAAGAAAGGAGAATATGAAAGTCTTTAATAGTTTAGATCCGGCCGAAAAACCATCAATCCTGATGGTTGTCTACGGTGAGGGCGGCGTTGGTAAAACAACGTTTGCAGCTACCGCACCACGACCTATTATCGCTGACTGCGAAAACGGTAGTAAATACTTCGGACTTCGCGGCATTGCGGCCGACGTGGCGCTGATTGAAAAATGGGACGATATGCAGGAATTCATGCAAATCGCACTCACTGAGGACTACGACACGGTAATCATCGACCCGATTGGCGAGCTGATGGAGAAGTTGATCGCCTACATGCGAAATAGAGCCGACAGCAAACTGGTTCAGCGTGATGGCAACCCGACCATGGCTGGCTGGGGCTGGCTGAAATCGACCATGCGGAACTTTCTGAAAACCATGCGCGACAGCGGCAAGCACATCGTTATCGTGGCGCACGTTCAGGAGAAGGACGACGACGGGCGAGTTATTAAACGCCCAATGGTAGCGACAAGGTTATCTGAGGAGCTAGTCAATCTGGTGGACATCGTCGGTTACATGACGACGATAAATGACACCGAGACTGGCGACACTAAGCGCCTGATCATCGTTGACCCAGCCAGCGACAAGTACGTCGCCAAAGACCGCACGGGTCGGCTAGGCCGCTACATCGAGCCAGATTTCACGAAGATTGTCGATGGCGTAAGAGGTGACGCTGAGTACGCGTGGATTGCACCAGCGCCGACACTGGCAAGCCGAGAGCAAATCGAAGCGGCTGCCAAACCAACCATTCCAAGCTCACGCGTCGAAATGACCGGCGCTCGCCTTGGTAAATCTGAAGCAGACAGGAAGTAAGGGAGGAATATGTCACAACTACAAGAATACGTCGATTCGCAGGTCGCTACGATATCGCCGTTCAAAATCAAATCGCAAGAGCTTTTGGAACAAGCAAAAGCTAAAGAGGTAACCGACGACGCTACTGCCAAAGAAGCAGTCGCAATCCGCAAGCTAATCACCTCGCACCGTACTGAGGTTAAGAATGCACGGCTAGCGATCACGCGCAACTTTGATAGCGTCAAATCGCAATTTATCGACGCTGAAAAGGATGTACTCGCACCGGCCGAAGAAGCCCTGAAGAACATCAGCCAGAAGATTATGGCTTACCAGGAAGAGCAGGAGCGACTAGCACGAGAGGAAGCGGCACGCGTTGACACTATCTGCGCCAAATTCGCTACCAACGCTAAATCACTGCGCAGCCAGAAAGCCTGCGATGAGCGAGGCGCTGAATTAAAGCAGGCATTCGCTGAGTTACCTGAAGCTGATCAGAACCACGCTGAAATCAAGCTGGCATTCACCAAAGCCATCAACGAGCTACTGACGCGCAAAGATGAACTAACAACCGCTGAGCGCGACGAAGCCGAAGCTGCGAAATTAGCAGCACAGCGTAAACGTGAGCAAGAGATTGCCGAGGCTGAAGCAGCCAAAGCTGCTAAAACACAGAAGCCAGCCGTCAAATCTGGCATTAAAACCAAAACGGTATTCACGGTCACTAATCCTGAATTAGTGCCGCGCTATCTCTGCGAGCCAAGCGACAAACTAATCCGCGAAGCCATCGCTAATGGATTACGTGAAATCCCAGGTGTTGAAATCCGCGAGGAAAAGAGTTTCTAAATATGGCAGCAATAAATAGCGTAACTCTAATCGGTCGCGTCGTCCGAGATATTGAAATTAAAACGACGAACAGCGGCAAGTCCGTAGCCTCATTCGCACTAGCGGTTGATGGCTACGGCAAAGATGCCGACGCTAGTTTCATCGATTGTGTGGCTTGGAATAAAGCGGCCGAACTACTGGCAGAATACGCACCGAAAGGCAAGCAGATTGGCATAACCGGCAGATTGCAAACCAGAATCTGGGAGAAAGACGACATCAAGCGCAAAGCAACTGAAGTCATCATCGATCAGTTCCAGTTTTTGAGCGACGCCAAGGGTAGTGGCAATAATGCTGCGCCAGCCACGGAGCGATACGCCGAAGACGATGCCAAGGCGACAAAGACTACAACCAACCAAGCGGCTAAACCAGTCGAGGACATCGACCTCGACACGCCGATTGATTTAAGCGAAATACCATTTTAACGAAAGGAGAATCATGGCAGGAACGGAAGCCGGCGGCAGAAAAGCTGCCGCAACAATTCTCGCGAAAAATCCAAACTTCTATCGTGAAATCGGCAGAAAGGGTGGATCGAGGTCAAGGGGCAGTAAAACGGGCTTTGCACTCAATCGGGAAGCAGCTCGGATTTGCGGCCGGATCAGCAAACGTAGACCCAAACAAAATGACGAGCTGGCTGAATTTGAAAAAACCGCACCGTACGGCAGATGCAGTATGTGCAATTTGGCACTCATTCAATCTGACGCAGAGCGAAAGGATTATCCAGACATGCACGAAACCTGCATGTATGAGAGGTTTGGAGATTAAGGCGTCGTGACCAAGAAAGCACTTCGTAAAAAACAGCGTCGCAAACGCAAGAAACTGGAGTCCACGTAATGTCTCTAATGAATTGCGCATTCACCGTTCGCTGGAGCGACGAGAAGAACAAACCGCACGCGAAAACCTACGCTACCGAATCTGATGCCAAGCGCGCCAAGAAATGGCTGCTGGAGCACGGTGTTCGGAGCGTAGACATTGCGGTCAAGATAAATAATAAGCCAGCCGGCAGTTTGAAAGACGACAAATCGTCTGAGACTGGGGCTGAGCAGAAAGGATTTTGGTGGGAGAAGTGAGCAGTATCGTTTCGCTAACCAAGCAGCAGATCGCTGTATATAAAATGGCGCAGAAGCCAACACCACAAAATAAGGTTCTGGAGAATGTTAGGCTGGAGGTTGTCGAGCAGGAGAAAGGCATATATAAAGCCATGCTCATCGCTACAGACGGTTATAAGCTGATCCGCCGCGAGGTTGACGCCGAGCCTGGCGCAAAAGCCTGCTCGATGAATATTCCGCAAAGCGTTATCGTTGCTGCTGAGAAAGTCATGAAAAACGATCTTGACCGAGCGTATGTTCATGACGGCAGAATCGTCGTTCGCACAAATCCGTACGGCGAAATGGTGCCGATTGACGAGAGTTTTCCAATTAAAGCTGAAATCCCATTTCAGGAGCAAACCGAGCTGCGTTTCCCAGAAACGCGCCCGTTCGTTGAGCAAAAAAGTTCAAAAGCGTTTCCCGTAAAGTCTGTTGTGGTCAATCCTAAATTGCTTATCGAGGCACTACGACAATTCAAGCAGAGCGACGGCATGATGGGTGGCGTTACGATCCACGTCGGCAAATACGACGAGCCAATCTTGATAAAATCCTTGCCAGATTATGCCTGGGACGGAAACGAGATCGTGGCTGGCGTTGCGCCGATAAAATCTGACGACGAATAAACACCATTAACCAATGACCTACCACACGTCAATAAACTGGGCGAACATTAACATTTCAACCGCATAACTGGACAGATGATATGCACTGGGGCTGCCACCTTTCGTAGTTCCGTTGAGGTGAAACGTTGCTCGGCGTTCTAGGGAGCTATGCAACGTGTATCGTCTGTTCAACTGGTAGCATGAGTAAGCAAAATAGGTAATGCTAATTTTGGAATCAGACTGTAGGAGTTCGGGAACGATACCAGCTAAGTACTGTCATATGCCCTCTGGGTACTGGGTCGCAATAACAGGAATTACGGAGGGAACACCGTAGTAATGCCGAACATTGTGGGCGAGTAAAGTACAAGCTCGTTAGGTGCAAATCCCCACCTCGTGCTATCAACTGGCAACATCAACCAAATTAACAAAACATGTTAATGCTATACACCTGGTGTTGTCAATTGGCTATATAGGTGGCTCGAAAGCGTTATCCTCAGCTTGGCGTTGCAACCTCGCTGAGGCCGCAATTAGAGCTAGAAAGTAACCACCGACTTGCAACTCGGTCGGCGAAGATGTGACTATTACGATGGTCTGCTGGGGTATTCCGTGTAGATGCATAGACGTGGTCAAGCCGAGCATGTCTCGTCAAATCATCAGCTTATATAGCCACCAGTTATGCGGTTGAAATTAGACGGAAGAAAGGGACACTATGTTGCAGGCTGATCAAGGACGGATCATAGACTACATCAAAGATAATATTGATTCATGCTTGGCTTTTGCTAATTTTGAGTTTGATTCCATTGCGAGAAACGGAATTGACGGAACCATACTACTGGTACCGCGCATTAAGGTGACTATGAATATAGATTACGAGAGCCTTATTGACTACGCAAATAAAAAGAGGTTAGAGGAGCTGGACAATGACTGACATAAAACGGCGAGGCGACCCTCGTGCATTGTCATGCAACGACGGACATGACCTGTGCTATTGCGCCGGTCGTCCAGAGTGCCACAACTGCGGGCAGCCGCTATGGGATGACTACGTTAAGGAACCGCTAGACCACAGCGACTACAGCTACAACCACGCAGCATGCTGTGACCTAGTTTTAAGCCATTTTACCTACGACGATTGGGAAATAGGTGACGATGACAAGTTGCGGATGCACGACTATGTCTTGGTTGTCTATCCAGATGCGGAGACTGGCAATAAAATTAACATCGTCTGCCAGATTATAGAGATGTGTGGCGTGGGACTACCAGCGCTTAGAGCCTTAGAGACCGGCGACAGGACAAGCATTATGGGCACGTATATTACGAATTGCCGCCTCGTGCGAATTAAGAAGCCGGAGGAGAAACAGTCATGACCATAATAATCGCAATAATTTTCGCAATCGTAATACTAACAGCCCTAATCGTGCCGGCAATCGAGGACGAGATCGAGTATCGAGAGTGGCTAGATGAATCGAAAAATAGGAGGAAGTAATGGACAGAATCGAACTTAAAGAGTCGGCGTTTCGGCAGTCTTTTGACGGGCTTGCTGTCGGCGACAAAGTGTATTTCAGCTATCGAGATGAAAGAAAAAGTAATCCCGACAGATATAGGATTGGCACTGTTATCGCCGGCGGAATGACTGAAGAGCGACATACTACATATTTATTTGGCCTCTTTGTAATACCTAGAACTCGAAAGGTCACCAAGGTGCTGGTCGAAATGAAAGATGGCGAGAACACCGAACGCTTTTTGAGAAAGCCGAGTGAATGTTTCAAGGTAATCAATGGAGGCGGCAGCGATGCCTAATCTTGCAAACATAGATAATCCATACGAAGATCAAGAGCAAGAGGCGTTTGTGCAGTGGCTACGGTTGAAAGGCTATCCGCATTTCAGAGTGCCTAACGAAACCTACACCAAAAGCCACAAGCAGCGAATCAAGAATAAGAAGCTTGGCGTGAGTTCTGGGGTGCCTGATCTATTTGTGGTAGTCCCAGCAGACTATAGCGACGCAACGATGGAGTTCATACACTATGGAGACAATCCTGTTGTTAGTGGCGACGGTGTTTATGGTAAAAATCATCGTCTTGTCGCTATCGAAATGAAACGCAGGAAAGGAGGCGTAACGTCGGCAAATCAAAAGAAGTGGATTAAAACGCTCAATGAGGCTGGCATTCAGACTGTTGTTTGCAAGGGTTGTGATGCAGCGATTGAGTTTATTGAATCAATAACTAAATAGGAGACTAAAATGTCCAAAGTTAAAATTGAAATTAAATCATGGTTCAGTGGAGATGTATTGTTTGAGTACGAATCAGACAACGCCACGATGAAAAAAGCAGTTGAAGCAGCTGTTGACGATAACGCTGACCTGAGTGGCGCTGACCTGAGTGGCGCTGACCTGAGGGACGCTGACCTGAGTGGCGCTGACCTGAGGGACGCTGACCTGAGGGACGCTGACCTGAGGGGCGCTGACCTGAGGGACGCTGACCTGAGTGGCGCTGACCTGAGTGGCGCTGACCTGAGTGGCGCTGCTATCTATTACTCGGACGGTAATTTTGACGTCAATTATCGTAGAGGTTATTTCTTGAGTCTCACGAACCTTGAAGAGATTGAAACGGAGATGCGTCACGATGTTAAAAGCTGTCGTCGATGGTCGTTTACTTGGAAAAACGTTTTGAGAATCAAGAGCTGGAAGCTGAAGCCTGCCGCTGGATCTTTTGAAGCGGTAGCTAAAAATGCTAGCGCCGCGTCAAAGGCAATCGCTGATGGTGCTAAATCTCAAGCCGACGAGAAGTGTGCGCAGTCTGAAACACCAGAGATTAAAGTTGGCGACAGGGTTGCGTTCAAGCATGGCGACGAACCGACAGAAGCTCTATGTGGCGATGTGATTGCGACGAAAGGTAGCGAAGCGGTGGTTGAGGTTGATCAGCTGCTGGGGTGCCGAGCGTTCATCTTGACGTTTGACGAGCTGATTGTTATTCCGCCAAAAACGCAAGAGTAATCGAACGATTGAGAGGTTTATGACCGAAGTGGAACGCTTGACTACTTGATAAAACAGTCAAAGCATTTTATAGCTAGGCGCTGGTGAGATTGAGCGGTTGGGAGGCCGCGATTGCCAGCGCCTAATCTGTATATTTCAGAGGTAGAGGAGGGATAACAAACATGGTCAAATGGCTAAAAATCGACAAACAAGACAAGACGAGGCGACGCCGTCAAGAGATCGGGCAGGTCGCCATTTATTATATTTCGAAACAAGCAATTATTATTGGCGACGAGCGAAAATGCAAGCCGTTGTCGCACTATATTCTCTTACAGTCTTGGCAAGACCGAAATAAAAAACCATATCAGAATATGCTGCGTAAGCTACAAAGCACCAAGGGCTTGACTCTCATGCAGGCACAGCTCATCGCGAACAGTTACGGCGTGCACATCTCAGCTGTTTCCGAGCAGTCAATACCAAAGGAACTACGCGTCAATCTCTAGAATTATAACCATGAAAGATGACTTCAAATCATGTCCTAAATGCGGCCGAAAGTATAAGCGGCAAGACAACTACGATGTTCACGTAGCCAGTTGTAATCGTACGTCGCCGTCAACTCATGGTGGAGCCAGAAAGGGCAGCGGCGGCGTTAAGGGCAAAAAGACCCAAAAAGTGCTAGATCGGATGAAAGAGAAGCAGCGGATTTTAGATCGAATCACTAGGAATGCTGACAAACTATACGAAGCACAGTTTCGGCTGGCTACTGGCGTACAGTTGTTGTTTGTGATCAGGACTGACCGCAAAGGCAATCGGTTGCCGGCAGAGCAAGTTACCGACCCTGAGACTATTGCGGCATTTCTTGATGGCGAGCTGGATGGCGTGGACGATGAGTATTATTTCATCGCTACGCAGAAGCCAGATAACAAAGCTATTAAGGACATGCTCGACCGAGCATTCGGCAAGCCAGTTGATCACGTTGATTTGTCTGTCGATGTTCGTGAGAAGCAGCCGCCAAAGATCGTATCGACTATCAAGCCGCGCAAAACGAAAGGCGAATAGCCCATGTCGCTAGAATTAAAGCCGAAGCAGCAGAGCGTTGTCGATATTATTAACGACTGTCCCGAAGCCGATACTATTTATCTGATTGGTGCGGTAGGTACTGGCAAGACAGATATCGCGGCGAGTGTCGGTATCGATATTTGTGACACATTTGAGAAGACATATTGGACGGTTTTTCGCAAGAATATCAGCACGGCGAAGCGGTCGGTGATTCCGTCGTATCTGACGATGCTCGACCGCAAGAACTTCAAGGAGGGCGAGGACTACACATACAACGGTCAAGATTATGAAATTAAGTTCCCAAACGGCTCAAAGATTGGCTTTGTGGAGGCAGACGAGACGAAAGACAGGAGCGGCCAGAAAATTAAGGGTATCAACGCCACCGCTAGCCACATTGACGAGGCTGACGAATTGTCGCTGACGATGTTCACCACGGCTAAATCTCGCAAAGGACGCCGCAATACTAACGGGCAGCCGAGCATCGCCATTATCACTCTAAACCCAAACGACGTTGAGCACATTAAAGAGGTTTATATGCGCTGGAAATACGGCGGTAATGGCAAGTATGAGCCGCTACCGTCAAATATTCGTGTGGTCGAGTTCGATTTATCTGATTCATGGCAGATGCAATCAGACATCGACGCTATGATGACCAACCCGACATGGTGGGTCGAGCGGTACCTCAAAAACAACTGGGAATACCAAGACGAGAGCAAGACGATATTCCGTTCGAGCATTTTCGCTAAGGCGATTGTGAGCAGCTACGAGCCAGGACGCAAAACGACTGGCTACGACGTGGCACGTGATGGTGTTGACCGCAGCGTGGCGGCGGACTGGGAGAACCTGACACTGATTGACGGCACTATTACCAAAGAATCAAACGAACAGATGGAGACAGGCAAGCAGGCAGAGTGGCTGATTGATCATTCAGATAACTTCGCGATTGGTTATGAGAATGTTGCGGTTGACGGTGTGGGTGTGGGTGTTGGTGTTATCGATGGCGGTAAAGACCGCGGTGCTGAGTTTGCAGTATTTAAGTCTGGTTTTGCGCCTGACCCATTCCTGACGTTTGGCGACGAACCAAAGAGCCGAGAGGACGCTGAGCGTTCACAGGAGCTGATGGCGTTTAATAATTTACGGTCACAGGTGGCGTACATGCTGGCGATGGGGTTGGATAGCGGCAAGGTCAAAATCCTTGAGAGCTTTCCGTTTCTCAATGAGTTTATTAAGGAGGCACAGATGCACCACCACGAATATAAGGATAAGGTGTTTGTGCTGGAGTCTAAGGAGTCAATCAAGAAGCGGCTCGGCAAATCGCCTGACATATTCGACTCTGTATTGATGGGCTTTTGGCTACAGCTAAAGCACGAGGTAGTGATGGAGTGGGGCGGAATTATGTAATCCGTATATTTACAGTTAGAGGACTATATGAAATTGAAAGACTTTTTGCGCAATATTAAGTTTGAAAAACCAGACAGGGACACTGTTATCGAGGCGTGGATAGGGCTACTAATGTTTATCGGTGTGCCATTCTGTATTTGGCTATATTGTGGCGGCAAGGTCGCCACGGTGGTATTTGTCGGCGTACAGCTGATATTTTGGTCGGTTTATTTATACAGGAGCAATAAGTAGATGGGAATTATTAAAACAGCCATGGGACTAAGAGGCGAGCGGCGTGTGAGCGGCGTTGATCCTGCTTTTCAAAGATTATCGATGTTCGATCATTACCGAGCCAGCAGCTACGCGACGGCTTATCCTAATATTCGCACGATTGCCAACAGGTACATGACGGTGCGGCCGTTTGCTATCGACGGCAACGGTAAGCAAGTGCCGCATGAAGTCATCAATGCACTGTACCACCCGAATAAATCTGACAGTTCGGTGGCGTTCGCCGAAAAGGTGGCCGTATCGACGCTATCGCTGCGTAAGACGTACATTTTGGTGTGGAGTAATTATGGCGGCGTGGCAAAGCCTGGCGGCGACTTCATGGGGCAGGGCGGCAAGAATATTGCTGGCTTTACGTTCCTGGAGTTCCCGCGAGTTTCTAGGGTTGGCGGCAAGACAACGTACACGGTTGGCTCGCAGACGTTCACTGAGGACGAGGTGCTAGTACTGCCTGGCGGCGTTGATCCAAACGACCTGTACGCTGGCTATTCGCCATCTGAAGCATCACGCCGCTGGGCGACGCTCGACGACTACATTGCTGATTTCCAGGCTGGCTTTTTCGAGAACGGGGCAGTACCAGCTGGGCAATTCATTATTACCGCACCAACACAACAGTTGTTTCGAGAAAGCGTGGCGATGCTGCAAGATGCTCATCGCGGAGCAGGGAGCAACAACAACGTCACATACACGCACCGTCCAGTCAACATAAAGACTGGCGTCCCGTCGGGCAGTGCGGCCATTGAGTGGGTGCCATTCTCACAGCCAAACAAAGATATTGACTTCGAGAACTTATTTAAGCAGGTGGATAGGCGTAATGATACGTCGTTTGGCGTTTCGGGAATTATGAAAGGTATCGATGACACGGCTACGTACGCTAACGCTCAAGTGTCAAAGCAGGTGCTTGCTGAGAATGTCGTTAATCCATTGCTGCTACGCAACTACACACAATTAACACACGAACTAAACCGAATCACTGGTGGTATGGGCATAGCTATTACCTACGAGTTCGCTATTCCGCAGGTTGTCGATGAGGTCAAAGTGCAGGCTGAGGCTGATGATATTCGTATCAATAGCATTCTGAAGCTGGAGGCGGCAGGCTATAGCACTGAGAGCATCATTGATGCACTCAAGCTACCTAATAATTTCAAGCTATTGCGTAAGGGCGACTATAAACCGCCAGAGATTGAAAATGACAAGCCAGATGTTGATGAGGGAGATGAAGTAGCAGACGCACCAGACCGCCGCAAGGTTGGCGACACGGGGGTTTGGGGAGAAGCGAACGGCACCAGCCCAAAAGCATCAGCCGATGATCAGCCGCAGACGCTCGATGATTTCGAGCAGCTGGTTTATGACGCAACGACTGAGTTTATGCAGAAGCAAGTCGACCGAGCCGTTGCCGAATCGCGCCAAACGGCCGAAAACAGTACTGAAGAAGACGACGAGCAGAACGAGTTTGCCGAGGCGCTACTGTTGATTATCGTGGCATTGATGATAGTTCAAGGTGCGATTTACTTTGAGGATGGTAAGCAGCTACTGATAGACAACGGAGTGTCTACCGCCGAGCTAACAGGCTTTGTGGTGGCAGCATCAACGCAAGAAGCATACCGGGCATATCTACTAAATGTGGCTCGCTCATACGCTGACGATACGGCCGCCTCAATTCGCCGAGTGCTTGACCATGCGGCATCGCACGGCTGGGCACAATCTGAGCTGGAGGAGAAGCTGCGTGGCATTATGAAGACTGACGAGTGGCGGGTGCAGCGAATGGCTCGCACTGAGATATCACGAGCTGACGCACTGTCAAGTGTTGAAGCCATGAAGCAAGTGCAAAACCAAACAGGAACGCTGATTGAGAAAGCAATGGAGAGTGAGACCGGCAAGCCGTGCGAGTTTTGCGCCACGCTAATCGATAAGTGGGTGGCAGTTGACGAGCCAATCCTAAGCCTGAATGAGGCAATCATTGGCCGAGACGGTGGCATATTCATCAATAACTTTGCGCAGAATGATGGCTATGATGTTCACCCGAACGGACAGTGTCACCCGAAGTACCGCGTTGTCAAGGCGTATCTCAACGCTGAGCGGCGAATTATCGATGACGAGATGGCTGATCTGGATTTGCGGTGCAAGGAGTGCGGCCGCTACCTAAATATCAAGGGCGTGACGCAGATGATTGCACAGGTGCGTTGTAGTAACGCGAAGTGTAAACACGTCAACAATATCAAGATTGTCAATGCTGCCTCGACAGACGATCAGGTGCGTTATGAGTTCGATAAATCGTAATCTGTAGTCTTAGAAATAAGACGAGAGCAAAACGCTCAAATTGGACGGGCAAGCAGGAGTCGAAGCATTAACTTTAACAAGGAAAAAAGCATGAAGTTCTGGAAGTGGAGCAATTCCGTTTCATCGAATAATCAAGAGCTTATACTTGACGGGCCTATCGCGAGCGATACCTGGTGGGGCGACGAAGTCACACCTGACATCTTTCGCGAAGAACTCAAGCAGCATGCGGGCGATTTGACAGTTGTCATTAACAGCCCCGGCGGCGATGTGTTTGCAGGCTTGGCAATCTATAACGCGCTTGTGAATCATAACGGAAATGTCACTGTCAGAGTTGATGGTTTAGCGGCGTCGATTGCATCAGTAATTGCGATGGCAGGCGACAAGATTATCATGTCGCCAGGCTCAATGATCATGATTCACCGTCCGTCTGTTTGCGCGATGGGCACGGTTGATGACATGGAGAAAGCCAAAGATGTGCTGACGAAAATCGAGGAGGGTATCACGCCTATCTACGCCAAACGGACAGGGCTTGACGAGGATAAAATCGCTGAGTTGCTAGAAGCAGAAACGTGGATGCTTGCCGATAAGGCTGTCGAGCTTGGTTTTGCCGATGAGGTGTCTGAAGCGCCAGAGAAGCAAAAACAAGACGAGGGCGCGCAAAATGCGATGGGTATGAACTTTGCGTTTAGCATGTCGGCAGTCAAGCAGGCAGACGCCAAGCCAATGCAGAGCCTGGTTGAACAGATCAAGGCGAAAGCAGAGGCGGAGGCAGCTAAGGCGGTGGAGCCTACCGAAAATGCACCTGAACCTGAAACGAAGACTGACGAACCAGCGGCACCGGAAGCCGCGCCAGAGGCTGAGCCTACTGACGAAGCTGAGCAATCAGTACCGGATGAACCAACTGATAACAATCCTGAGGAGGATACGGAAATGGATCCGAAAGATATTGCAAAGATGCAAATTAAAGAACCAGCTGATCCAGCAGCTGTCGACAAAGGTACTGTCGTAAACTACCTGGACACGCCAAAGGCGTTAGAAGATTTTGCTGACGTGCTGGTAGCACAGGCAGGTGCTGGTGCGGCAGCCGTTCGCGAAGCTTGGATGGACAAGCTTGAGGCTAACGGTGTACAGATGGCTGTCACTGGTGCTGACAAACTATTCCCAACACCAGTCGTTGAAGCGATTGAGAGTGCATTCAAGGCGGGCGGCCCGATTTGGAACCTGGTCGACAAAACTGGATTGGATGCCTACAACACAGCCTGGGATACCAATACTGACGGTGCGCTAGGACACCAAGCCGGCAAAGACAAGAAAGAAGCTACAATTGCCATCGAGAACCGCGTGCTTGAGGGTCAATACATCTACAAGTACCTCACCCTTGACAAAGAGACTATCCGCAAAAACAAGAGTACTGGCGCGCTGTTGCGTTACGTCTTACAGGAGTTGCCAAAGCGGATTATCGCGTCAATCGAGCGTGCAGTGGTTATTGGTGACGGTTTAGAGGATACTAGCGACGACAAAATCAAATCGTTTGTGTCTGTCAAGGCTGACGCTAAAGCTGGCAACGTGTTTGCTAAAACCTACACACCGAAAGCCAAAGAAAGCCGTCGTACTTCAATTCTGAATGCGATGGACTTGATTGAAGCCGAGGGCGATGTCTACATCGTCGCAAAACGCGGCTACATCACTTCGTTGAAAGATGAGCGTGGTAGCGATGGACACATGCTGTACACGCCAGGCGTTAATATCCTAGAGGATTTGGAGTTGGCTGGTAAAATCACACCGCAGTGGTTTAACGACACCAATGACGCTGACAACGACGCGTATCTGATTGTCTTCAATCGCTACAAGGTGGTCGGCGATCAATCAATCGAGAGCTACACCAACTTTGCGTTGAAGCAGAACAAGCACGAATACTTGCAAGAAATCTTTGCAGGTGGTGGCTTGAGCGGCATCGCAACAGCAGTGGCTATTAAACACGTAGCCTAACAGAGAGGGGCGTAAGAGATGGCAGCACTGGTAACTAAAGAAGATATCGAGGGCGTACTTTTACGCCCCCTTTCTGATACCGAAAATACCTACTTTGAACGGCTATTGCAGCAGGTAACAGAGACACTGGAAGCGCTGCTGGATGTCAAGATGCAGGGCGAGGCAAATACGCCGCGTCGATATGAGGCAGCCTGCGGCTCAAGTTTTCTAATTGTCGATCCGTTCACTAGCTTGCTACCAGAGGTGACTACCGAGAGCGGTAAGCCATTGGTGGTCAAGTGTGTAAGTCAATCTGACGAACTGAACGCCAGCTGGTTCAACATCATTGAGATGGCTGAGCCGCTGGAGACAGGGCGACATGTTGTCAAAGCGGCGTGGGGATACGGCGAGCCATTGCCATACGGCTTGAAAATCCTCATCGCAAGGCTGTTTGACACGCTGTCAATAGCTAATCAAGGTAGTTTTTACAACAACGTAAAATCTGAGACAGTGCTGAGCCATTCAGTGACGTATGACAACACCAAGCAAGTTATTGACCAGTTCGCGGAGGCGAATGTCGACCTGCTGGCGAAGTTCGTGCGTCCAGTCAGTTCATGTGTAGTATCTGGTGATACGTTTGGTACGCCACTGAGCCAACGTGGAGTTCATCGCTATGATATTCCGCGATAACATCACCTTGGTCGCACCCGTAGACGGTGTATACCGCCAGACGGGAGGCGAGCGGCACAGCGTGAAGTGTGTCATCGAGCAGACAAGCGGCTTGACACGCGGCGGCAGCTATGACGCTATGACAGGCGACGCCAGAGCGTATCTGGACGGCCGAGATAGCTGGCTATCGTCAACTGGCTACTCGATCGAGGGATATTTCGCCGAGGTGACGCTGTTTGGAGTTAAGCGGGTGTACCGCGTTGCTAACGTAGCAGTCGGCAGGGCAGTTATCACTAGCGGCACACTGCAGCACGTTGAAATTGAGCTGGCAAGGCTCGATAGAGAGGTGTGATCATGCCAGTGGTCGACAATACGGTGGCTGTCAAACGATTCTTCCAGAACCAGGCAGCTACAGGGTTGAACGCTATGGCAAATCACACGCTGATGGTTGCCAACCTTACTGCGCCATTCAAGCGTAGGGGGTCGCTTAAGTCTCGCAACGTCGAGGTACGGCGAATTGGCAGAGACGCTATCAGATTGACATGGAAGCCAGTTTACTCACAGTACCAGAACCGCGGCAGGCGTGCGAATGGCACTCATGTGGTACGTAAGTATACCACGGCCGGCACTGGCAAAGGTTTCGTTGACGAGGGTGTGAGAAGCACCATGAAAGATTACAAGAGGTTTTTTAGATGAATGTAACATTGGAGATTGCAAAAGTTGTGGCTACTGCCATTGGCGGAGAGCTTGGCAAAAATGTGTTTGTCGGGCGGCTGCCAGCAAGCAAGAGCCAGGACGGTATGGTGGCAGTTGCAGCTAGCGGCGGTGAATACGACGGCGGTAACTTGGGCAATACCAAGCTGACCACCGAGCTAACGATCACCGTAGTGAAAGCCGATGCGGCCGAGCTGTACGAGCTTGACAGCAAGTTGAGAACGGCATTGATGCAATTGCCATACACCGACGCGAGATTTATTCGTGTGAGCGTATTTCCGATGCAAGACAGTGCCTATGAAGCCTCTGAATTACGGATGGGGGTATGGAGTGCCCAATCTGTAACATTAGTTTTGAAAGATTAAGTTTTTTAAGGAGAAAAAGCAATGGCAATTGAATATTCTGGGCTGACACACGATTTGTACTTTGGTACAAAAGACGGCAAGAATTTTAAGAAAATTCTGGGAGTACACGATCTCGAACCAGATAATGACGATGACAAGGTGACGCGCGATTTTATAGACGGCACAAGCCTAAAAGTGGTCAAGAAGTTCACTTCGAGCATGAAGTTTAAAGTCACCGATATTGGTCAGGAGAACTTGAAGAATATCGTACCAGGTCATGTTTATGACAGTGGTGAAAAAATCGACAACGTAGACGGTGTTACTGTCGGCACAAGTGGTGCAGTTCAAGTTGGATTAAAAAAGGGCTCTTCGACACAAGTGCCCGGTACCTTAAAGCTGGTACCTAAATTAGCATCACAGGCGAAGCATACTATTTATATTTTAGATGCAGACGCAACACTCACTGACTGGTCACTGGAAGATGGCTTGACCGAGTACGAAGTTACTGTCAACGGTCAGTTTGTCGAGGGCGACCTGACATTTGCGTAACAGGGGCGACACGGTGCTAAAAACACCGTGTCAATAGGTAATTTAACAAAAAGTAATGTAGTTTTTACAACTATGAAATGGAGGATGAGATGGCGTTTGTTCTGAAAAAGAAGCAGCCTGAGAAGCGTGTATTGCTGGATATTGAAATGCCAGCAGACGGCGACGAACCAGCAAAGCACTACAAATATCTAATTCCGCGAGTAAAGCAATACAAGGCTCTTGAAGCAAATACTGCACGAGTTAATATCAGCGGTGAAGACGGTAAGGCTGTTACTGGTAGTGCGATTGTCATGGATGTCGTAGCTCGATCGATAGTAGTTGAGGGTGGCTTATCTTTAAGGGATTTGCTTGATGTACTTGATAACGACAATGTCAATGCACTTCTGCTTGAAATTGTGCGATTAGCGACCACAGGACTAACTAAGCTAGCCGCTGAGGGTGTTGAGGTGCGAGAAGTCGAGGCGTAGCCATGAACGAGAACAGTCAGCCTGGATATGATATTGAAAAATACGAACAGTATTTGAAGATTCAGGCTGATAAAGTTCTCACAAGTTTTGAGGAGAGGGTGCATATAATCTTACTCAACTATCCGCAATACACGCACGAGCAAGTGTTGGAGATGGATGAGCCTGATGCTGTAGAACTGGCAAAAGCAGCAATACGTCGCGAATGTGAGCGAACGCTGAGCCTCTTGTCGGTGGTGGCAGCAGCACAAAACAGGGAAGCATACAAAAAAATGCATGGTGCCCTGACAAAGTCCATAAAGGAGCTGAAGTGAGTTTATCCGTTGCGACGAGAAGTGTTGACGTAGCCACGCTTAGTGTTGTACGTATCAACAATTTCACCGGCTTTGGCAATTGTCTTGATAGAACCAAGGTAGGCATATCCACAAGTAAACGTGTACATCAATCCTCGAGTAATTCTCCCCATATAGAACCATGGCAACCCGTTAAAAAATGGAATCAAGCCAATCAGAGCAAGCTTTTTGAATGTTTCAACATCTTTCATTATAAGATCCTTTCTTTAGTACAGAAATTATACCACGGAAACGAAATATGAACCAAGGAACAATAGTAATCACCTATAAGGTCGACAGGTCAAAATTTGACAAGTCTGTTTCTGATGTTCAGAAAAAAATGAAGAGTGCCGCCAAGGATAATGACGAGCTCACCAAGAAGATGGCTGATTCTTGGAACAAGGTTGGAACTGGGTTCAAGCAGTTGGGGACTGGCATTAAAAATGCAGCAATTGAAAGCGCTGCAATTGTCTCAAAAGAGCTAATTCAGCCAATCACCAACAAGCTATCACCGCTGGCAAGTAGAATCACCGCAGGATTCGCGAATATAGGCAATCGTATCGCCACGTTCTTTTCGCCAATGACTAACGCTGCTAGCAAAGCTGCTAGTGCAATATCTGCGGCGTTTATCGGAGCGCGTAATGCTGTTGCAAATACGTTTAGTAATATCGGCACGTTCATATCATCAAAATTATCTATAGCCGCTAATGCAGTAACTAGTTTTGCAGCTAAAGTCGGCCAAGGTATGGCGCTGGTGGTACAAAAGCTCGCCGCACCATTTATCTGGTTAGGTAAGGGCATAGGTACAATCCTAGCCCCTGTCGCGCAAAAAATGATCGCAGTATTCGGTGGAATCGGCGGCGCGATTGGGCGTAACTTGGCACCAGGACTATCGACAATTGGCAGTGGTATTTCTGGTATGTTTAGTGCGCTTGGCGGCAAGATTAGTAATGCTGTCAGTGGTATGGTTAGTCAGGTAATGCCGCACATTAACTCTTTAGCCAGCGGGTTAAAGGAGAAATTAGGTGGCGCACTGAGTCATGTTGGTAGCGTAGCTAAAGGACTGGGTAAGGCATTTGCCGTTGGAGCAGCAGCCGCAGCAGTAGCGATTGGTGGGCTAGCCAAAAAATCTGTCGAGGGATTTGCAGAATGGGAGCAGTTGGTTGGCGGTGTTGATACGCTGTTTAAGAAATCAAGCGACACAGTTCAGGCGTATGCGGCGAATGCTTATAAAACAGCAGGATTATCGGCAAACCAATATATGGAGACTGTCACAAGCTTTTCAGCGTCATTATTGCAAGGTCTGAAAGGCGACACTGAAAAATCAGCTCAATATGCTCATATGGCCGTTACAGACATGGCTGATAACGCCAACAAAATGGGTACTGACATTGCAAGGATTCAGGATGCCTATCAAGGCTTTGCGAAAGACAACTACACCATGCTCGATAACCTCAAGCTGGGCTATGGTGGTACTGCTGGCGAGATGGCGCGCCTTATCAACGACACTGGCGTAATGGGCAAAGGATTTAAGGCGACGGCAGAAAATGTCAAAGATATTCCATTTGACAAGCTCATCGAAGGAATCCACAAGGTTCAAGAAAACATGGGCATTACCGGTACGACCGCTAAGGAAGCTAGCGAGACTATTAGTGGTAGTTTTAACTCAATGAAATCGGCATGGTCGAACCTTGTTGCTGGGTTTGGCAATGAAGACTTGGATCTGAGCCAGTTGATAAATAACTTTCTAGGCTCGTTTGAGACATTTCTAAAAAATCTAACACCAGCATTATCTAAAGCAATAGGCGGTATTGCGCAGGCTTTGCCACAAATTATAACGCAATTGCTGCCATTAATTCCGCCAATTATGGGGCAGTTATTACCGGCTATTATCCAGGGAATTATCATATTGTTACAGGGGCTAGTACAATCAGCACCGCAGTGGATTGGTCAAATCATAGCTATGGTGCCGGTACTAGTTCAAGGTTTTATGCAGCTGTTTATGGCGCTTTTGCAAGCTGCGCCACAGATTATCGCAGTCATAACACCAATGATCCCGCAAATTGTCGACAGCTTGGTTACGACACTAACAGAGCCGACTATGCTACAGGCGCTGATCATGGGTGCGATTCAGCTATTCTTAGCCATGATTGAGGCATTGCCTACAGTTATTAACGCGCTGGCTGACGCGCTGCCACGTGTCGTTGACGCAATCGTTACGACACTGACGCAACCAGTAATGTTGCAGAAATTAGGCGAGTCTGCCGTCAAGCTGCTATTTGCGATGATTCGCGGTATCGGTAGTATGCTTGGGCACATTGGCGACGCGGCCTGGAAAGTCATCAATAAGATTGGAGAGGTATTATCGCCGTCAACTCTGTGGAGCGTTGGAGAAAACTTCATTAAGGGATTATGGAATGGCATCAATAACGTTACTGGCTGGATTCTAGATAAAATAAAAGGGTTCGGCAAGTCTGTACTTGATGGAATCAAAAGCTTTTTCGGGATTCATTCGCCATCAACCGTTATGGCTAAGATGGGTGGATTTTTAGGACAGGGTTTCGCCAATGGTATTACCGATAGCATCGGAGGTGTACTCTCGGCGGTGGACACGATGAATAGTGCGGTTTCTGGCAAGATGACAACATCACTATCGCCTGATTTTAGTGTGTCTGGCAGCGGTAGTATTGCTTTGCAGGCTGACGATATTTGGGGCGGTAAAAACGGCAATAACGCAGGCAGTGCCTACCCGCAAATCAACCAAACCGTCAATCTCACCAACGGCATTGACGTTGATCAGTATAACCGCAGCTTGGTTCAACAAATGAGGAGGGGCTAGACATGAGAACGTATGACGTGCAAATCACCAACATGCGCACTAATGAAAGTGTGTTTCTAGCAGGCAGCAAACAAGGGTTATCACACCTAACGCCGCCGCTGAAAGGTTTTGGCGACCCTGACGTACGCAACAGTCAGTATGTATTTTCTGGTGCTGATGGCGGTAGTGTAGATGAGCAGTTTTACGGCGTGCGACAAATACCATTGAGCTTTTTCGTGTTGGTGGAGCATGACGGAAAACTGGCCGAGATGCATGCTGAGATGGCAAAAATTGCTAGAACCATTAAAATCCGCGACAAGTTGCGAGTGCAGCTGTTCACGCCAACCGGACGCGTCTACCAGACCATCGCCAAGCTGACGCAGCCTCTTGATCCAAAGATTGAGTGGCCGCTCATTGCCGACTACGACATCGAGCTGGTCGCTGGTGACCCGCGAATGTACGACTATACTGACGGTGCAGCACAGAGAGTTACGCTCGAGCGACCGCGTGACGGTGGTTTATTGTGGAGCCCTACGGGATTGCTTTGGGAGCGTGACGGCTTGCACTGGGTGGCCGGCGGAGGGGTGAACCATGCCATCAATGACGGCAATACGTACGTCTGGCCAACAATAACGATTTCCGGCAAAGTCACCAACCCGACCGTGTCCAACCAGATAACTGGCGAGATGTTGGCACTGAACATCAGCACAACAGACAGCGACACAATCGTATTTGATACATACAATCGAGAAGTAACGCTGAACGGGGTAGGCATCGATAATAATCTCACCAGCAGCCAATACTGGCGTTTGGTTCCAGGGCTAAATGAGCTGATTTTCAATACCTCAAACAGTGCTGATACTGGCACGGCTATCGTTGAGTGGTACAACGGCTACACGGGAGTCGCGTAATGGACGAGTATGTACCACCACGCTACACCATCGAGCTATGGCACCGCGGAAAGACCAAGGTGGCAGATATTACGAGGCTTTGCCAAGATATCGACTGGAGCATGACTCGCAACGGCGTAGAGTCGCTAGACTTTAACATGTCAATGCCAGACTGGGAAGAGAAGTGCCGACGGATCGGCGAGAATCCAAACACTATATTAAAGCCGTGGGTGAGCGACATCAGAGTTAAACGCAATGGCGAGTATTTATTTGGTGCAGTGGTAGTAGAGGCAAACCGCAACCTGAACACCGACAATGCACGAGTGTTGGTGCAGTGCGACGGCTATTTGAATCTGATTGATGCACGATACCTGAACGGTCGCTGGAAAGGGATTGAAGCTACTGACATTGCCTGGGATATCATCCAGGAGGTGCAGAATCGACCTAATGGAGATGTTGGTATAACTAGAGGAAGCAGGCAGTACCGCACTGGCATACGACGCGACAGAATGGACGATTGGGAGGATATCAATGCCAAAGACGCGTTAGTATCGCTAACAAATTTGCAGGACGGCAAATTCGATTTTCGATTCACTTACGACCGCAAGTTTGAGACGTTTCAGACACTGGGCAACGAACGGCCAGATGTAGTGGTACATTATCCTGATGACGGCTTGGGCATTGGCGCAATTCGCATGGAGCTGCCGCAATCTGGCGCAAATCTGTACAACAATGTCATCGGCAAGGCCTCTGGCATGGGCGAGGAGACAATCCGCTACAGTGCTGAGGACGTATTGAGCCAGCAGGAGTTTATCTTGCGTGAAAAAGTGCAGCTATACAATAGCATCAAGAACCTATCGACGCTGGCGGGGCACTGCGAGGCTGATGTGGCGGTGATGAGCCGCTTGGTCGATCTGCCGCGCGTCACAGTGCGTGGTACGCAATTTGACCTGAATAATATCGGAGTAGGCGATCGTATCGTAGTTGAGCAAAATAAGTATTCATCTTGCCCACTAAGTGGTTATTATCGTATCGAACAACTATCAGTGAAAGTTGATGAGAACATGAGCGAGGAAATAACTCTAACGCTGGATAATTACGACTTATGAGCGGACGATTGAATCTAGTGGAGGAGCGGCGTGCCATTGGCAGATTGCGGGCGCTACTGCGTGCCTCTGAGCAAATGAAAGCGACGCAGCGTACCAGTAACAACTCTGGCATCATTTACTATGAGACGAAAAGCGCACAGGAGTACGATGCAATGGTACCTGTCACATATGACCCCGCTTTTTCTGGTGGCAGAATAGTCAAAATTGAAACAACTTTCACCGCACGCAAACAACAGTGGCCCTATGCACTGTTTTTGCCGCAGTTTTACGTCGGCGACAATCCTGACACGTTGGTGGGCGCACAGATAATTGGCGGCAGCATTATTGATCAGAGTGCACCAGACATCAATAAGTTAGAGGTGCCATATCAGCTGGCGTTTAGCGCTAGCGCCACTATCGACAATCCACCGCAGGGCCAGACGAAATATGTGTACGCCAAGTGTGTTTTTTTGGGGACAGACAAGGGGTCGTTCAGTATGAAAGCGAGCCTGTCATGAATCGGCTGAGCATGTTGCCTGAAAACCAGCTGGCAGACATTTTAATGTCGCTCGATCGCAATATCCGCGACCTAAAAACTAGCCAGGTGATGGCATCAAACGGGCTGGTGTTTTACGAGAGTGTCAGCAGCGACGAATGGGATTTTAATCAGGTGGCTAACGTGGTTGGCGGGCAGCAGCAAGCCTCTGGCGTGCCATTTATCATTACGGCAACGGCAAGAAAGGACAAGACGTTCTTGTTGGCTGATTTGATTATTGACAATATGTTGATAAACAGTGCAGCACCGACGCGTATTGACATAATACCAATATCGAGCGACGCGCGGCATATTCGCAGATGGTTTGCATACGCGTACGTGCGAAAGGGACTGAGCAGTGTGCTGACGCAAATGAAGTGTGCCGTGGTGGCAAATACTAGTGTCGATTTGACAGTCGAAAGTAGGATGTTATGAGGATTCAAGAGATAGACGGCGAGACGATGGCGCGAATCATTACGCGGTGCGAGCGTGAAATTACCGAGATGAAAGCCGCGCAGCGTGTTGGTGCTGACGGCGTGCAGGTATTTCGCGTCAAGTTAGAAGCGGCGATCGACAAGCGTGACGCAACGTTTCTGAGGCGGTTCAAAATCGTATTTACGCCGAAAGCCAGCACGTATCAATCGGGCATGGTTTTTAAGCTGATGGTTGGCAGGCGCAGCAGCCACGGCTCGGGGCTAGAGGATGTCACCCGCTATTTCCAGCGCCGGCGAAGCAATGGCGGTGTACAGACGTGGCTAAATATATCAGATTTTTTGGTCGATCTCGGCAGCAATACATTCAAAATCTACGCGTTCGCTACGTCTGACGGCGAGCTGAGGGTTGAATATGTCTAATCTGTAATGTGGTAAGTGAGAATGAACGATAAACGAGACAAGGAATCGATGAATCAAACACCCAAAACGGTGCGGGAATTGGGCATCATGATGACTGCGCGCGACGACGTGCTGAACGAAAGGCTGAGTTCAATAAACGATAATGTGTCGCGGCTGGCGGAGTCGGTCAAACAGCTAGCTGAATCGAAAGCCGATGCCGAGGAGCTTAAAGCCCTGATAGCCCGCGTGGAACTGATGCAAGGCAATTATCTGTCCAAGAGCGAAGCCAAGATTGGTGCTGGCGTAATGACAGCGGTAATTACCGTGATTGGCTTTATGGTCGATTTAATTGTGAGAGTTGTGAATAAACCATAAACAGGAGGAGATGATGGCAGTACGACAAATCTATAATCCAAATATCAACATCGGTGCGAAAAGCGGCTGGTGCTTGCAGTATGTGGACGACGCGATCAGTGCACCATCACGGACACCAAGCGCTAGGGCTGCGTATCTAAACGAGCTGAATGCCGGACGTATCGATACTGGACACGCACCGATCGGTGTGTGGGTGGTCGGATTTTTAGGGTTCTCTCGCGGTCAATATGTGGAGTATGGACACGTATTTTTAATGCGAAAGCGTGGCGACGGTTCAATCGAAATCCACGACAGCGAAGTGCACGCTGGGCGACGCGGCATTTATAACAGCATAGAGGAAATCCTGGGGTGGTTTGGTGTTTATGGGCCAGATTATCTAGGTTTTTCATACTGTTGTGATGGACGGCAGATCGCTGAGTATTATGATGAAATGCAGCCGACCGATCGCAAGATGGAAGAGGACGGTAATGCTCGCGAAGAGCCAAACACTAATTCTGGCGTATTTCAGGAGCTAACTCAAGGTGATGTCATCGCTATGAAAGGCTACGTCACAAATGGCGAACCAATCGCCGGTGACGCAGTCTGGTACGTAACAGCACGCAGCGGCAAATACATGAGCCGCCAGTTGTTTGAAGACAAAGACCTACACGATTTACCAGACCTGACACCTCAATCTACACCAGAATCAGCACCAACACCAACACCAGAGCCTGAGCAAGACTTTAGTAATGTCATCATTGATGTCTCCAGTTACCAAACAGCCGAAGTAGTGAATGTATTTTCAAAAGTAGCAGGCGTTATTGTCAAAGCCGGCTGGGTCGGTCAACAATATGGTGGTAATGAGTTCAAACTAGACCCAGATGCAGAGCTATTCGTTAGTAAAGCTCGCGAAGCTGGCAAGATGCTGGGGCTTTACTGGCTACCATATTTTTCAACCAGAGAAGAGGCGGAGCAGAACGCTGAGTACTTTGTGAAGTGCATCGAGGCTTTAGGAAATCAGCCTGGCGAGCTGCTATTCCTTGACCTTGAGCCAGACTTCGAGGGCACGGTCGAGCAAATCAGTGTATTCAGCAACATTGTTTTGCAGAAAACTGGCAAACAGGTATTCACATACGGTGGTGAGGCTATCATCCAAAAACTAGGCTTGCCCCGCGTGGATTGGTATCCAAACTATGGAAATCCAGGCAACTATGCACATGGTTCATTTGTCCACCAGTACTCGGAGACACTAACCATTCCTGGATACGAGGGGAAGTTAGACGCTAATGTCTCGAATAAGTCCATCGATGAGCTAAGGAGCATGGGCGGGGTAGTATTACCGAAGCCGTCAGAGACCCCAGAATCGCCAAAACCAAGTGAACCGGATACAAAGCCATCTGAGCCAGAAAAGCCACAGGAAACACCTGAAGAGAAGCCTGAGCAGCCACGAAAGCCAGAGGGCAACAAGCCAACAGGATTTTGGCGATGGCTGTCGGTGCTAATGGTGGGATTAGCAAAACTTATCTTAGGGATTTTCAAGAAAAAATAAGGAGGAAATATGAAATCACTAGAAGCACTGAAAAATATTAACTACAAAGACGTTGCCGCGCGAGCGTTATGGACGTTTCTACAAACGTTTATCGCAACATTCTTATTAGCAGGCATAAACCTAGTAAATTTGTTGTTTGCGGCGAGTTGGCGTGAGCTGTGGGCGCTGGCACTAGCGACGACGCTATCTGCGATTGCTGCTGGATTATCGGCCGCCAAGACGATAATTATTGAGTTAGTAAAAGAGATGCGTGATAGCGTCAGTTAGTTGATAAACCTATGAATTCGCAGAAAATAACCATAACTAAATCAAGCCTGTATTTTCGAGAGTGCAAAGCTTGCGGCTGCGTGACGCTACACGTCGGCAAGGTTACACCGCAGATGCCAGCAGGCTCAACGTACAATGACTGTTTGCAGTGCTTGGTCGACACACACAGCGTACCAGGACTGAGCCGCTGGCACGACCCGAAAACTGGCAAATTGCTGGTTGAGCCACGCGGCAAGACGCCGCCAGTAGCAAAAAGCTGAACCGTTCGGAAATCCCGAACAACTGAAAACCGCCTCGAAAGCTCAGAGGCGGTTTTTGAATTGGAAAGAAATCCTTTATAGTTAGGCCGCACCAATTGCCATCCAGCTAAAGTAATATGAGCCTCTCAACATGGCACCATCAAAGCGGCGACATCTCGCCGCAAATGATGAGTTTGTGATACTAACCGCCCCAATTGCCGCACCAGCCCACGATGAATTTGGTGCGTCTGTCCACGGATCGCTAGCGTTGCCGTAGCCGCTGTAGGTGCAAATAACAGTCGGTACCGTTCCACTCTTAAATATCTTCGGAAACGCAACGGTTGTCGTAGTCTCTATTGTGTCAGTTGGGGCTATTACTCTTGCTCGACCATACTGAAAAATGACAGGCTCAACTGGTTGACTAGTGCTATCTCGTTTCGCCTGAATGAAGTCTGACCATTTTAAGTGTCGTGGTAGGACTATACTATAATAGAAATATGTTTATGATACTAAAACGAATCGTTATTCGCTTGTATAAAGAATATCGCTATATTTTCCACGGCAAATAACGTCAATATCGCCTAATCTGTACATTTATAATCAGGAGGATTCATATGGAAAACACTGAAAAAGTACAGAATTATAAGGGCGGCGAGATCCGCCGAACAGTTGACGGCTATTATATTTTCGTCAAAGGCGATGCGCACAGCGGGCCGTACGTGAGCATTTCGGCAGCTAAGGGCACGGTCGACACCACCGAGGCTGAGGCTGAAAGCGAGCCAACAGAGCCAGAGACACCAGCAGTAGGGTCTGCCGACGAGGTTGTTGAGCCAGAAGTTGAAAATACCAATGATGAAGCTGAGGCTGAGACGGTCGACACCACCGAGGCTGAGGCTGAAAGCACTGACGAAAAATAACTATGGCGCTAGGTTTTCCTAACAGTAACGGTGGCCGCACCACTGATAGCGCACTATTCCACGCGCTCGGCAATGCTTTTGTCGGCTCGTGGATTAGCGGCTTTAGAGTGCGTCAAGCCAGCCCTGTCGGTATGAATGTGCTGATCGGCGGGGAGAATGGTATACCTGACGATCTACTGGTGCGTGACGCTATGTCGGCAACGTTTCCAGTGAGCAACTTGAGTACGCAGCCAGTTCAAGCGAGTGTTACCACGGCAAATAGTGCCAACCCACGAATTGACGCGGTGGTGATCTACATCGACACAAACGTGGCTGCGTCGCAAGCCGTCGCTAACAACGAGAATCGCACAAAGGCCGTTGTCGTTCCAGGCACGCCAGCAACCAACCCAAGCGCACCAACGCCCTCGCAGATCAAGGCGAAAATCGGTGCGTCTAATCCATATGAAGTAATCGCCGAAATACGCGTAAATGCTGGCACGACAACAATTCTCGACTCTGTTATCACTGACAGACGTAACCCAGCCACACTGGCTGACGGGCGGATTAACAGGGCTGAAATGTTCAAGAATGGCGTGATTGACTCTGACGCACTTGGCAATGATATAGTCCTACCACGACACTTGTCGCCAGCAGCCCGCGGCGACCGCAGCACGTCAGAAGTCGACACCGGTATGAAGTGGATTGACGGCCGCACAATTTACCAGAAGACATTTGCGATGGGCGGACTAAAAGTTGCTGGTAAAACGACGAAACCGCATGGCATTGAAAAACTAGATATGGTTATCAATATCCGTGGTATTGCGAAAGAAGACAGCATTGGTGCGACTATCAACCTACCGCACGCTGCTGATCAACAGGCTTACACAGTGACTGTTTATGTTGACAATAACAATATCAATATCCAAACCTACGCTGACCAATCTGGATACAGAACCTCATTTGTCACTATTCAATATGTGAAAAAAGCCTAAACAATTCCAATTGCCACCCATGAAATCCCATGCCAGGCACCGCCAAATACACCAGTAGTCGAAGCGTTGAGCGTCGTGCCAGTGTTTGTAACAACGCCAGATTCAATATTCAGTCCACTGCCGATCACCTGATTAAATTCGCTAATACTGGTGGCTTTACTTCCTGTTTTATAGCCAATTAAAGTCGGCGACATTGAAAACACCTGCTTAAATTGCTTTGGAAATACGACAGGCACTGGCTGTCTTTTCGTGTTATTTCCCCAGAATTGTACCCAGCCAGCCTGCACCAATATATTACCCGAAATACTCTGGCTGGCACCGTCAGCACTGAACGCTAACAGAGATGGCGAATTGAGATGTCGTGGTAGGACTATACTGTGTAAGATTGTCCGGATTTTCCACAGGTACATCGTGAATACTCATAAAATAGTGCATAAATTGCATGCAAAATGCTTGCATTATGAATGCATGTTTGCTATAATTAAGACAGTCAAGCGAGGCACATTAACAATCAGGAGCACACAATGATAGAACAAATCACAATCAAAGCTTTTATCGGAAGCGACAATAAGACTAAAAAACTTGAGGTCGACAAGATAATATCAATCGTAAACACTAATCACGAAGCCTTCACTCTCGACTATCCAGTCGTCGGATACTGGAGAGGTGAGGCAGAGGAAACGGCAGTACTCTATTTATCAGACGACCGCCAAAGGGTGATGAACACGCTCAGCGAATTGAAAGAGGTGTTAGACCAAGAAGCAATCGCCTATCAAATAGAGAATGATTTGCAGCTAATATAAAACTAAAGCCTCGCTTGGCTCTAGGGTGCTCTAAATAGAAAGGGGGCAGGAATGCCAAAGATAAATCGTATCGTCAAGCAAAATGGCGCTATCACTAAAACGCGGGTAGACGCGCCGATGCCAATCTACAACGTGCGGATCAAGCAAGAGGTGTATGAGCGGCTGGTTGTGTTGGCGGCAGAGAACGGCCGCAGTGTAACTGGTGAGATAAACTACAGGCTTGAACAGTCTTTAAGAAAATAGTATCATAGCTGGGCAGTTGTTGTGATTTGCAGCTGTCATTGTGGGGCACTCCGTTTTCGGGGTGCCTTTTCTGTTGACAAAGCAAATTCGGTTTGCTACAATCGACGGTGAACGTACAGGATTTTCAGCCCGCCCAGATGTAAATCAGGGTGGGCTGTCTGTATCTGGCCTCAAAAAATTGTTATCAATTTTAGAGGCTATTTTTGTTTGTCAAGAGCAAAAATGGCATTTTGAGGGTAAAATGGGGAACATAACCATAGACGAGCGACGAGTTCAGAAAATGCAGCAGAGGCTAGGCAAGGCGACAAAGCTAATCACCGACGACAGGTATTTGCCGATGTTCCGAAATCGGCAGATCAATTATGCGAGAGAGTTCGATTATTCGATTAAATTGGCGAAACGAAAACGTAATCCACGCAAGTACTTCGCGTTTATTTGGTCGAGTGCGAATCTGGCAAAGACGGTGGATTGGCTACGCAAATTGATCGCACAAGCGAAGGCTAAGGCAGCAGAGGAGCGCCACAAGCAGAAAATGCAAGAGCAGGCAGCATTGCCACTAAATATCGCTGGATTAGAGAAACTAGCGCAGATGAAGCGCAGCTATAACCTGATAACGTAGCAATCACTGCTGACATTTTGACGTCGCTCGCGTAGCGGCTTGTTTGCGTTTGCTCATGTGCAAATATTATGCAATAATCCTAGGTATATGCGAGTATTTGGGAGTTTTGCGTAATGAAGGCGGCCGTCTGGCCGTATTTTTTATTCAAATTAGCGCAAATCCGCCCGCCACCGCCCATTTTTGATAACAGAATTATCAGAAAATTAAATGTGAGGGTTCTATATACAATTGAGCTTTTAAGGTTCGTTATAAGCAATTCTATATAGAACTGGTTTTTTAAGTGGAGTTAAAATCATGACGAAAAATACAATTGTGCCAATCGAGCGAGCTTTTGACGAATATCTAGAGTACTGCGAGTTTACGCGCCGAATGAGCCGCCAGACATTGAGTGCTAAACGCTGGGTGATGCGAGATTTCAGAGCCAGCGTGCCAGCCAGTAGCCTGAGCGAGATCACGACACAGCAGGTCAATGACTGGATCGCGACGCAGGCAAGGCGTGGCTTGAACAGTCGTACTATCAATACGCGAATTTGCCATGTGATAGCAATGTTTCGCTATTTCAGAGACATGGGCGTGGAGATGCCTGAGTTGAAAATCCGCCACATCGTCAAACAGAAAGAGACCGAGCCAATTCGCCGTGTTTTCTATACGAGAGAGCAAATTGAGCAGGTGCTGAGTTACTGCAATCAGATACAGTGGCTACTGATTAAATTATCGTTTGACTGCGGCTTACGTATCACTGAGTTGAGGAATCTGCGGCTATTAAATATCACCGACAGAATGATTGTATTCACTGGCAAGGGTGGTAGACGGCGCGAGGTGCACATGAGCCGAGAAGCGCGCGAAAGATTGACGCAATGGATCGTTAGTCGGCGTATTGATGATTATTTGTGGCAGAAGTCGAGCGGCACACTGCTTAGTGTTGAGGAGCTGCGGCATTTAATGCGTCAGCCGTTTTATTTGGCTGGATTTCGCAATTTTCACCCGCACGCGTTGCGGCATTCGTTCGCTACAGACATTCAGCGAAATGGGGCGACGCTCATGGAATCACAGGAGATGCTTGGACACTCAAACGCGGTGATTACGCAGCGATATTTGCATGGATTGGACGGCCAGATGGCGGCATGCTTTGAAAGATTGAAGTTTAGCGCCACATCATAATAACAGAGGTAATGGTGCGGACTTTTCCACAGTTTTCGTATCATTTTTGCCCATTTTATAACGCAAGCGTATTGACAGAACGCTTGCGTTTTGCTATACTGAGGACAGTTCAGATGAGCGGTAACCACCGCCATCAACGGCCTTTAACATCACTGGAAAAACAAGATTCATGGTTGAGCGGTTTGCTCTATCATGTAATATTTTTCAGTGATTTATATATATCATACCAGCCACAAAATGTCAATACTTTTTGTCAAATAGGCATGCTCCACCTCTGGAAAAATATTCAACTTTCTCTTGCAAAAATCGCCGAAACCGCTTATACTAAAATCATGAAAGTTTATCTGGGATCTGATCATCGTGGCTTTTTATTGAAAGAAAAAGTGTTTGCTTATTTGGCGAAGAATGGTTATGACGTCGAGGATGTTGGCGGCGTGGAATTGAACCCAGACGATGATTTTCCGCAATTTGCCCAAGCGGCGGCGTTGAAAGTTATCGGCGATGATAGTAAAGATCCGCGGGCGATTTTGATTTGCGGCGGCGGCCAAGGTATGTGCATGGCGGCTAACCGTTTTAAGGGAATCCGCGCCAGCGTGATTTGGGATGCATTTGAAGCAAAAATGACGCGTAATGATAACGACTCGAATGTGTTATGTCTGCCCGCGCGAATTTTGGAAGATGACGAGGCGGCTTGGAAAGGCATCATTGAGACGTGGTTAAATACACCGTATGCTAATGCTCCGCGGTTTAATCGGCGCAATGCGCAGTTGGATGAGTTATCATGAGCGCCGTGATTACGCCAGCAATTCTAGCGGAAAATGCCGCTCAGTATAAAGAACAAGTCGATAGAATCACCGGTTTCGCTGAGCGCGTGCATATTGATATTTCTGACGGTGAATTTGCGCCGACGCTAACGGTTAGTGTTCCGGAATTGTGGGCGCCAGAAGGTTGGACAATTGATATTCATGCCATGATAAACAATGTGGAAGAATATGTACCAAAGTTGATTGCTCTAAGGCCGCATATGATTATTATTCACGCAGAGGCGGCTGGCGATGTAAAGACGGCTCTCATGCAGATACGTCAGGCAGGAATCATGGCGGGTCTGGCGTTATTAAAGCCGACAGTGCCTCGGACGGTTGAGGAGTTGATAAAATTAGCTGATCACGTGATGATTTTTAGCGGTGAATTAGGCCATTTTGGCGGTACAGCTAGCTTAATGCAATTGGAGAAAATCCGACTAATTAAATCTATCAACTCAAACGTAGAAATCGGCTGGGATGGCGGAGTGCTGGTGGATAATGCATACAGCTTAGTGCAGGGTGGTGTTGATGTTTTGAACGTTGGTGGTGTTATCCAAAAATCATCAGATCCACACGCAATTTTTTCCAAACTCCAGCAGGAAATTAATAAAACGAGTGTACTTTAATGTCTGATATCCAGCTGGATAAATTAAAGAAAACGTCGCAGCATCTTCGGCAATTAGTTATTCGTGAACTAGCGGCGGCCGGTTCTGGACACGCAGCTGGATGTTTGGGTTTTGCGGACGTTATGGCGGTTCTTTATTTTTACGTCATGCGTCTAGATCCTAAAAATCCTGATTGGCAAGATCGAGATGTTTTCGTGATGAGCAATGGCCACTATGCGCCGCTTCTATACGCCACTTTAGCGGAGCGAGGGTTTTTTGATAAAAAAGAATTAGCTAATTTAAGGAAATTTGGCGCTAATCTTCAGGGACACCCAGAGCGAGGTAGTTTACCTGGCGTTGAAACGACAAGCGGTCCTTTGGGTTGCGGTCTAAGCCAAGCGGCCGGCATGGCATATTCATTGAAATATTTAGGCGGCAATCCTCAGCGGTTTGTTTATTGTAGTTTGGGCGATGGCGAACTTGATGAGGGAAATATTTGGGAAGCGGCGATGTTCGCTACGAAATATGAGTTGTCAAATATAATTGCGATTATTGATAGGAACAATATTCAGATTAGTGGTGATACGGAAAAAGTTATGCCGCTAGGGGATTTGGCAGGCAAGTGGCGGAGTTTTGGCTGGTTCACGCAGGAAGTTGACGGACATAATCACGAGGCAATTGTAAAAGCGATTGACGTGGCAAAAAATTCCCATCAGCCGAATGTGATCATTGCGCATACAATTCCTGGACGCGGTGTTGATTTTATGGAATATGATTATCTTTGGCATGGAAAAGCTCCGAATGCCGAGGAGGTCCAGCGGGCGCTTACCCAATTGAGCGAAAAAGGAGATAACGAGTGAAGTTTCTGAGAGAAGATTGGCGGCAGGCAGAGTCTGCGGCGATTCGTATTGGTTTTGGCGAAGGGTTGGTGGACGTCGCTAAGAAAAATAATTTGGTAGTAGTACTGAGCGCAGATTTGATGGAGAGCGTCGGCTTTGGCGAGTTTGCTAAAGAAATCGGTGAACCAAGGACAATCGAGGTTGGCGTGGCAGAGCAGAATTTGGTAACGGTGGCGTCTGGACTGGCGGCCATGGGTAATATTCCATTTGCGGCTAGTTACGCGGCGTTTAGCCCAGGGCGGAATTGGGAGCAGATTCGGACGACTATTTGTTTGAATAATCAGCCAGTCAAGTTGGTCGGCTCACATGCTGGGTTGAATGTTGGCGCGGACGGTGCGACGCATCAGATGTTAGAAGATATTGCGTTGATGCGCAGTTTGCCGAACATGGTGGTGCTGGCTCCGGGCGATGCTAATGAAGCTAAGCTGATGGCGGCGGCAATGGCTGGCGATAAGCGTCCGAATTACGTGAGATTGCCTCGGGAAAAAACGCCGTTGTTCTTAAATAAATCGACTTTTGAGATTGGAAAAAGTTATACGCTGAGGCGAGGTAAAGACGTGGCGCTATTGGGAACGGGCGTGATGACATATCAACTGCTATTAGCGGCAGAAAAATTGGCGAAAGAATATGATATTCAGGCGGAGGTCATTCATTTTCCGACGATTAAGCCTTTGGACGAGGATGCTGTGCTTGATGCGGCTCAAAAATGCCAAGCAGTTATTACGGCGGAAGAAGGACAGATTACTGGTGGATTTGGCTCAATCGTGGCAGAAGTTCTTAGTGAGAATTTGCCGGTGAAGATGAAGCGAATTGGTGTTAATGATACATTTGGCGAGTCTGGTAAGATGTCTGAATTGTGGAAAAAGCACGGTTTAGATGTCGATTCGATTGTTTGTAGTGTTGTCAATTTTCTCCAGTGAAAAACCCGCCAGGAGCTACTGCCAAGATCTAATTAAAGACCTCAAAGCGGTAGTCCTGACGGGTTGCGTCGCGTGTGATCATGCCTACGGTCACACGCGACGGTCGCGCCTACGATCGTCGCTGCGCTTCATGCCGTAGGCAAGCGAAGGGAGTGTAATAGTCCCTAGTATGAGCACTACTCCTCCGAGCGGTCCGTAGACCGAGAGGAGGTAGAATAAAGCCGCCCACCATGCTGCACAGAGCAGTGCAATGATGAGTAAGAATAACTTGCCTGCGAAGGCAGTTATCTTAACGACAGGGCTCATTTTTTCTTCCTTTCCGAAGAGAAAACGCTCAAGACCAAAGGGCTCTTTTGCCCTTAGATAAGCCTCGAGCAAAAGTCATTTTATACTATCACCAAAACAACATAATGTCAATTCTCTTGGCATGGCGGGCGGTAATTGCTATAATTACCATAAGTATTTTAGGGGGCAGTATGGGACTATCGATTTCAGAGATTCGGCAAAACACGACGCGGGCGCGTCATTTAATGCAGCGGACGCGGGCGCAACATTTTGCGGTTGGGGCGTTTAATATTGATAACCAAGAAACGCTGATTGCTGTGGCGCGGGCAGCACAGAAACTGCAGTCGCCAGTTTTAGTGGAAGTTTCTGACGCCGAAGTGAAAGCTATGGGGTTAGAGAACGTACGTGATTTGGTGGACAATTATAAGGCTGAGTACGGAATTGAAATGTATTTGAATTTGGACCACGGTCCGACGGTCGAGGGTTGTAAGCGAGCGATTGACGCGGGTTATGAGTTTGTGCACATCGACATTTCTCAGGCAAATCACGACGCTTCTGATGAGGAAATCATCGCTAAAACCCGCGAAGTGGTCGAGTACGCCAAATTTACTGGCGCGTTGGTAGAGTCCGAGCCGCACTATTTTGGCGGCAGTTCCAATGTTCACGCCGAGGCCATTGATTATGAAGAAATCAAGAAAACCTTCTCCACACCAGAAGGTGCCCGAGCGTTCATCGAGGCGACGGGAATTGACACCTTTGCGGCGGCAGTTGGCAATTTGCACGGTAAATATCCAGTGCCGAAAGTGCTGGATTTGGAGTTGTTGTCCCATATTCGCGAGGCACTACACTGTCAGATTTCGCTTCATGGCGGGTCGGGTACACCGCTGCATTATTTTGAGGAAGCGGTAAAGATTGGCGTTTCTAAGATTAATATCAATTCTGATATGCGTTACGCTTTCCGTACCACTCTGGAAAAAACTTTGCGTGAAAATCCAAATGAATACGCTATTGTTAAGTTGATGCCCCCAGTCTACGCAGCTGTCCAGGAGGTAGTAGAGTCAAAGATAAAGGCATTCAATTCTGCAGGAAAGGCAGTTATTTAATGGCAAAAATTATTACTGTTGGCGCCGCTATTCAAGACGTTTTTTTAAGTCAATCAGATGCATTGACGCCAGTATGTGAAAGTCCGGAACACTGTTTTGCACGACTGGATTTGGGCGCAAAGGCTGACGTTAATCAAATTCACTTTGCGACCGGTGGTGGCGCTACAAATGCAGCGGTAACTTTCGCCAGACAGGGTCACTATGCCAGTTTTATGGGCGCGATCGGTCATGATCCAGCTGGTCAGGCTGTCTTGGCGGATTTGGATAAGGAAAATATTGATACGCATTTGGTTCGATATTCACCAAAGTACAGCACCGGCTATTCAGTATTATTATTAGCGCCAAATGGTGAGCGAACGATTCTAACCTACCGTGGAGCTTCAACGCATTATCATGAGGCAGATTTTGATTTGTCTGATGAAGATGCTGATTGGTTATATGTTTCGACTTTATCAGGTAATATGCCGATGCTTCATAAACTATTCCAGCAAGCCAAACGTCGTGATATGAAGATTTGTTTTAATCCTGGAAAAAAAGAATTGGCACAGAAAGAAAAATTATTAGGACTATTACCTGACGTTGACGTGTTGACCCTGAATAAAGAAGAGATGCAGCAGTTGGTGTCTGGTGATGGACTGGAGGTATTGGTGCGACGGGGGTTAAGGTTAGTACCAGTCGTGCTGGTGACGGACGGAGTTAATGGTTCAATGGCCAGTGATGGTAAAACTATTGTGCGCGCATTGATGTATGATGATAGCCCTTCGATTGACAGAACGGGTGCAGGCGATGCTTTTGCTTCTGGCTTTTTGAGTGAGTGGGCGAAAAGCGGCAATTTGAAGAATTCTGTACTGGTGGCCAGCGCTAATGCTAGTTCGGTTGTTATGAAAATTGGCGCAAAAGCTGGGATTTTATACGCTGGCACACCACTTCACGCTATGCCAATTCAAGAAAGGGAGTTATAATGGCGCAAAACTTGGGAAAACTATTAGGAAATGATGCTAAAAAGCGTCGTGCCTTGACTGAGCTTAGGCAGATGACGCGTGATGACAGTGATGTGCGATTGATTGCGGAAATATTAGCTAGGGCACATTCGATTATCCGTTCTTTGGGTTTGGATCCGACAAACGCAACAGCTGAGGAAATTTATCAGTCGCTCATGGCCATTGCTCCAAAGGTAGACAAATGGGCGCCATTTAAGGCCTCCGACTGGGTATTATTGGATATTGACGGGCAGGTGATATCATTTAACCCGATTGATGTTGTGAATAATTATCATTGTCAATTACCGCTTGGCAAACAACAGACAACTCATGGCAAGCGAGGATTAGGCTTTGAAATTACGCGTCGCTATAAAAACCACCCGCGCACGCATAATCCTGCGGTTGAGCGAGTGGTCTGCCAGGGCGGAATCTGTTGGATTGAGCCAAAATCTAAGAAATAAATTAACGGTCGCAGCAAGTTCGCTGATCTTTAATGACGTTAATTATTTCTGGTATATTTTCAGTGATGGTGTAGATTTTTTCATCACCGTCAGAAATCAACTTACTAGGAAGCATATTGCTGCGAACAAAATCGTCCCATTTACCCCAAAACTTTTTGTCAAATAGAATAATCGGTGCTGAATTCATTTTTTTGGTCTGTGTTAAGGTGATAATTTCACATATTTCGTCCATCGTCCCAAAACCGCCCGGAAAACAAACATAGGCATCGGCCAGTAGTGTCATGACAATTTTACGCGGCGCGAAGTGAGTAAATGCAAAAGAGTCGGTGGTGTATTTGTTGAGTGATTGCTCGTGTGGTAGGCGGATATTAAAGCCAATTGATTGTCCGCCAGCTTCTATGGCACCGCGGTTTGCCGCCTCCATGATTCCACCACCACCACCGGTGATAATTGTGTAACCATCTTTTGCTAATTGAAAGGCTAATTCTTTGGCTTTTTGGTAGTAATAATCATCCTCGCCGATTCGTGCCGAACCAAAGAACGTTACGGTTTTATGATATTTTTGGAGAATTTCATAGCCGGCATGGATTTCTTCATCGACATTACCCAGACGAAACATGGCTGCCTGGAGTTGTAGCTCGCGCGGAATACAAACATTTTTCGGAGTCATTATTATCCTTTTTATTTTATCTTTTAACTCTTTGGTTATATCATAAAATGCCTATGGTTGCAATGAATTGACGACAGATAGCCAGTCATATACAATCAAAAGCACAATCTAAAATGGAGGGTTAGGTATGGAGAATAAACCAACGGCTAATAAATGGTTGATAGCGACGGTGATTGTTATGGGGCTAGTTATTATTGGTCTGGTGGCTTGGATTATTGTGGGGGCGCTAAATAAGGATAAAAGTGTTGAGTCTTCAAAAAATAACGAGACGAAGAAGGATTCTTCTAGACTATCAGATAAAGCCCGTGAAGAAGAGGTAAATCCGTCGAGTGAAACTAAGAAAAAATATAAAGATTTTCGCACTAGTGGAGACGGTAGGGGCACTCAATTAACTTCAGTAAGTGATGTTGATAAGTTGGATATCGACGATTCTCTAAAGGAGTTCTTGAAATCTAAAGTTGGCCAGCCAATTCCGGAGCGTGAAGGTTATACTTATAAACCGGTTATTGACCGTGCGTATGGAAAATATGCAGCAGTTTACGGCTTGACTAACGCCTATACAATAATTGGCCCAAAAAAAGGCACGGGTGAAATTGGTATAGTCGCAGGCACACAACAGAGTTATATACCATGCTCAGATCTAAAAGCCGCTTCGGTTCCGAGTCGGCTGGTTGATGGTAAATGTGAAGTTTCTGGCACGCCTCAAACTTACGAACAAGACTAGTTTTTATAAATATAGTAGAATAGAGAGGTGAATAAATTTCGCCTCTCTTCTTCATATCAGCCGACTGGCGATCAGCCGACGGCGATTGCTCAGTTGATGGCTGGCTTGGAGCGGGGCGAACGCGAGCAAACGTTGCTGGGCGTGACCGGTTCGGGTAAGACGTTTACCATGGCAAATATCATCGCTCGAGCCAATGTACCAACGCTGGTGCTGGCACATAACAAGACTTTGGCAGCGCAGCTGTTTTCTGAGTTTAAGGAGTTTTTTCCGGATAATGAGGTGCATTATTTCGTTAGCTATTTTGATTATTATCAGCCGGAGGCTTACATCGCCAGTAGCGACACATACATCGAGAAAGATTCAAAGATTAATGATGAGATTGATCGGCTCAGGCATGCGGCAACCTCGGCGCTGCTAACGCGGCGCGATGTTATCATCGTGGCCAGTGTCAGTTGCATTTACGGCATCGGTTCGCCGGAGACGTACGCTGATATGGCGATTCAATTGACGGTCGGCGAGCGGCGGGTTCAGGATAAGTTTATTCGCCTGCTGACCGATATTCAATATAAGCGCAACGACGTTGATTTTGCGCGTGGGACTTTCAGGGTGCGTGGCGACGTGGTAGATATTTTCCCGGCTGGGCAGGACACGGCGGTGCGGGTGGAATTTTTTGGCGATGAAATTGAGAGACTAACGCGAATCGATCCGCTGACGGGCGAGATTTTGGATCAGCCAAAGCAACTGACGATTTTCCCGTCCAGCCACTATTCGACGCCGCGCGAACGAATTGAAAAAGCCATCATCGGCATCGAAAAAGAGTTTGATGAGCGGCTGAAATGGTTTGAATCGCACGATAAGTTACTTGAGGCACAGCGTCTCAGCCAGCGCACCAAATACGACCTGGAGATGCTGAAAGAAACTGGCTTTGTCAAAGGTATTGAGAATTATTCGCGCTATCTGACTGACCGCGAGCCAGGCGAGCAGCCAGCGACGTTGATTGATTATTTTCCGGACGATTGGTTGCTGCTGGTCGACGAGTCGCACATGACCTTGCCGCAAGTTCGCGGTATGTATAACGGCGACCGGGCGCGCAAGGAAGTGCTGGTGGAACACGGGTTTCGTCTGCCGAGTGCGCTGGATAACCGTCCGCTGAGGTTTGATGAGTTTGATCAGCATATTCATCAGGCGATTTATGTGTCGGCTACGCCGGGCGACTATGAACTGGCTCATTCGCCAAAGCCGGCTGAGCAGTTGATTCGGCCGACGGGGCTGCTTGATCCACCAATTGAAGTGCGGCCGACTGAGGGGCAGGTTGATGATTTGATGGAGGAGATTCACCGGACCATCGCCAAGGGCCACCGCGTACTGGTAACCACCTTGACCAAGCGCATGGCCGAAGACTTAAGCGCTTATTTGACTGACAATGGAGTGAAAACGGCGTATCTACACAGCGAAATTGACACGCTGGAGCGCGGCGATATTCTCAAAGATCTGCGGCTGGGGACGTATGATGTCTTGGTTGGTATCAATTTGCTGCGCGAGGGGCTGGATTTGCCAGAGGTCAGTCTGGTAGCGATTATGGACGCTGATAAAGAAGGATTCCTCCGTAGTGAACAGGCGCTGATTCAGACGATTGGCCGGGCGGCGCGGCACGTGGACGGGCGGGTGCTGATGTATGGCGACAATGTGACTGACAGTATGCGGCGAGCGATTGACGAGACGAATCGTCGTCGACAAATTCAGCAGCAATATAACGAAGAGCATGGCATCACGCCGCAAACCATCCAGAAGAAGATTGATGATGGTCTGCGTTCCATCATCCCGCAAAAAGAATCGGACAAAAAGCCAAAACTTGATTTGAAGAAAATTCCAAAGGACGAATATCCAACGCTGATCAAGGAGTTGACTGGTCAAATGGAGCTCCATAGCGCCAATCTAGAATTTGAAAAAGCGGCGGAACTGCGTGATTTAATTGCAGAAATTCGCCAGACCATGTAGAATAGAATTATTATTAGATTAGGAGGTATTATGGCAACTAAACAACAACCACAGCCATCAACCGTTGCGCAACCAGAAATGCCAGCGCAGCCAGCCGGTTATCAAGCATACCCGCAACAGTATACGTATGCTGATCCAAATAAAGGTAAGGCAAAGTTATTGACATTGGAATACGCTTTAGCGATGGCCTCAGCAGTTATTTCAGCGTTTTTGTTGATTAGCGTGATTTCTAGTGTGTTTGGCTTGTGGGCAGACACAACTTCAGTATTAGTGAAAACTGTCGGTGGATTTTTCGCCCCATTGATGGAAACCCCAGGAACTGGCATTGTCGCAGGTGCAGTCTTTGCGCTTCTTTTGGCGGTATTGTCATTTATTCTGTTTTCGCGTGTATCAAAAGCTGTTCCAGATCGTGAAGGCTATACACAGCGCACAGCTTATAAGCTAGTAACTTACGGTGGCGTAGCAGCTTTGGCGATTCCAGCTCTTGAGTTGGTTGCCCGTCTGGTTAGTATTCTAATCAATTCATTGCTATTTATTGGTACAACTGGCGCAGAAAAAATCTACAAGAGTTTGTACTTGAGTGAATTCTTGCCGTACCTATTAGCTTTCGCAGTTGTGGCGGTAAGTATTTACTTTATCTATCAAATTGTTCAGGGACGCAACACTTCAAAGGCTTTGACGCTGACACTGGTCGCTGCTTCTTCAGTCGTTCTATTGGCTAGTGCGATTACGATTGCAGTGAAAGTTCACAATGCCAGCAGTTCGGTTCCGTCAACTACGACGACAGATTACAAATACAATAGTAATAGTCAATATAAAAGCTATCGCAGCTACTCAACCCAATAAAAATTGTAAACTGGATAAGTCGCTCACTTTGGTGGGCGACTTTTATTTTAGTGTTATAATATTTATATGACAAATATTTCTATAAGTGATATTCAGCACTTGGCGAGTTTGAGTAGTCTGGCATTAGCTGATGATGAAGTTGATGGACTGCGCCAGGATTTGGAAAATATAATTGGCTACATTGAGCAGCTCGGTGAGCTTGACACGTCTGGCGTGGAGCCAACTTATCAAGTGACGGGACTAGAGAATGTCTGGCGCGAAGATGAGATTCAGCCGGGGATTTCGGCAGAAAAGCTGCTTGAGCTAGCGCCTGAGAAACAGAATAATCAAGTGAAAGTGCCACAGGTATTGTAATGAGTCGGATTAGTGATTTTACCGGAAAAAGTGCAGTCGAAAATGTTAAAGAAGCACTGCGGCGAGCGCGCGAAGTTGAAGATTATCACGCATTGTTGAGTTTAACGGAAGAACGGGCGCTGGAGCGAGCAGCCAAGGTTGATCAGGGTGAAATTTCTGGGCGGCTGACTGGCGTGCCGTTTGTGGTAAAAGATAATTTCTTGGCCTTTGGGGCGCCGACAACTGCTGCCTCAAAAATGCTCGAGAATTTTGAGGCGCCGCTCCAGGCAACAGCGGTTGAAAAATTAGAGGCTGAAGGCGCAATTTGTATCGGCAAGGCAAACTTGGATGCCTTTGCTCACGGCGGTTCGACGGAAAATTCAGCCTTTGGCCCGACCAAAAATGCCGCAGATAAAACCCGCGTAGCCGGCGGCTCGTCGGGCGGCTCGGCGGTGGTGACGGCGCTTGACGTGGTGCCGTTTGCATTGGGGACAGACACTGGCGGTTCGATTCGTCAGCCCGCCAGTTTTAACGGTGTGGTCGGCGTCAAGCCAACCTACGGCGCGGTCAGTCGCTACGGCGTGGTGGCTATGGCGTCGAGTACGGACACCATTGGTTGTTTCGCCACGAACGCTGATGACGCCAATTTGGTGATGGAGATTATGGCGGGCCGCGACGACAAGGACATGACGACGCTGCCTGACTTTTGGCGGAACCAGCCAGGCTTTAGAAAGAAAAAGATTGGTTTGGTCAAGCAGTGTATGACTGACGACGTAGACACGGTGGTGCGCCAGAAAACGCTTGATTATGCTGAAAAACTGAAGCAGTTGGGCTATGAAATTGAAGAAGTAGATCTGGGTATGATGCAATATTCGCTGGCAATGTACTATATCATTGTGCCGGCAGAATTATCGTCAAATCTGGCGCGCTATGACGGCGTACGTTATGGTCACCGGGCGGCCGAAGTGAAAACGCTGGCGGAATTGTACGGCCGCAGCCGTAACGAAGGTTTTATGACGGAGAATAAGCGGCGGATTATGATCGGTAGTTTCGTGTTGTCGAGCGGCTTTTTTGACGCTTATTACATGCAGGCGCAAAAAGCGCGCACCTTGCTCATCAACGAGTTCAAAAAGTTGTTCACTGAGTACGACGCGCTGTTGATGCCGACAGCACCAACGCCAGCGTTCAAACTTGGTGAAAATACCAATGATCCGATCAAAATGTACTTGGCGGATATCATGACGGTGCCAGCCAGCCTGGCCGGACTGCCAGCAATTTCCGTGCCGGCTGGAAGCAACGAAGAAGGTTTGCCGATTGGTGTGCAGTTGATTGGTGATTATCAGTCAGACGGCAACTTACTGAAGTTGGCGGCGGAAGTGGAGGCTGCTTGATGGACGGCTTGTTGATTGCGCTGGTAGTGGCGGCGTTGTTGATTGGCGGCTTGTTGATTGTTTTTATCCAATTGACATCGCGCGGACACAAACAGCTTGACAGAGAAATGTATCAAAAAGTTTGGCGGGCAATTCAGCGCGGCGCTAAGGCGGGTAACTCGGACAGCTTGCAGATGGCAATTGTCAAAGCCGACAAGCTGCTCGACAAAGCTATGCGCGACTGCGGTGTGGCGGGCGCAACGATGGGTGACAGGCTTAAATCTCGCAAGGGTGATTGGACAGATGAAAATGGTTTGTGGGCGGCGCACAAATTGCGCAATCAAATTGCTCACGAGACTAAAGTGAAACTAACCGCGCAAAGTTTTCGGCGAGCTATGACGAGCTTTGAGCAAGCACTAAAAGATTTGGGAGCGTTATGATGAGTGTATATGATGAATATGAAATGACCATTGGCATCGAGTGCCATGTTCAGCTGGCGACCAAAACCAAGCTGTTTAGCCCGGCTGATAACGACGCTCGCGATGCTGAGCCGAATAGTAAAACGCATGAGATTGACTTTGGCCTGCCGGGCATGCTGCCAGTACTCAACAAGCACGCTGTCGAGCTGGCGGTGCGCGCCGGTAAAGCGTTGAATGCACCGATTGCTCGCGTTAGCCGGTTTGATCGCAAGCATTATTTCTACCCTGACTTACCAAAGGGCTATCAGACCTCGCAGATGTATCAGCCGATTATCTTGGCTGGTTATGTCGACGCGCCGCTAGAAGACGGTTCGCTCAAACGGGTGCGGATTCATCATGCGCACATGGAAGAGGACGCTGGCAAGTTGACGCACCACGACGGCTATTCATTGGTTGACCTCAACCGTGCTGGTACGCCGTTGATTGAAATCGTCTCTGAGCCAGACATGCATTCTGCCGAGGAGGCCAAGGCATACGCTTCGGAGTTGCACAAATTGATGGTCTACGCAGGTGTGACGCACGGTGATTTGTATCACGGCAATATGCGGTTTGATGTCAATATTTCGGTGGCCAAGAAAGGAGCGACCGAACTCGGTAAGCGCGCCGAAGTCAAAAACCTCAACTCTTTCCGTAGCGTCGAGCGAGCCGCTGAATACGAGTTCAAGCGCCAAGTTGATCTACTCGAGCGCGGCGAATCGGTAGTTCAGGAAACTCGCGGCTGGAGCGATGACAAACAGGTCACTACTTCACAGCGTTCGAAAGAGGATGCTCAGGATTATCGCTATATGCCTGATGCCGACATCCCGCCAGTGGTGCTGAGTGATGAGGAAATTGCGCAGATTCAGGCTGAGGTGCCGATGTTGCCGAACGAGTATCGTGAAAAATGGAGCGGGCTAGACTTGGACAAATCAGTGGTTAATTCACTGCTATCCAATCAAAATTACGCCCGTATCATGCTGGAAGTTCAAGAAAAATCAGGTGACGCAGCTGCCAAACGGGTGGCACACTGGTTTGCCAGTGCTTTTACTGCTGATGATAATGACACCAACAATGACGGTGCGTCAGTTGACGCTAGTGCACCGCGCGTATCAGTTGAGGATTTGGTGGAGCTGGCGGAGATGACCGAGAAGGCGGAGATTTCCAGTACCAATGCCAAGGAATTGTTTAATGAATTGTTGGCGGGCGCCAAACATCCGCGCAAACTTGCTGAAGAAAAGAACTTGCTGCAGGTATCTGACGAGTCGGCTATCGCTGCTATCGTTGATGAAGTGTTGAACGACCCAGCCTCAGCGACTTCCATTGCCGACATTAAAGCCGGCAAAGACAAAGCCATTGGCTACCTCGTTGGTCAAGTCATGAAGCACTCCAAAGGCCAGGCCAACCCGAGCCTCGCCCAGAAATTAATCCGCGAAAAATTATAAGGCTCGACACTTCAGGAAGAGGAGAGAATAGGAGTTAAATTATGAAAAAACCAACCAAAGCTATCATCGCTGCCGCTGGTTTCGGCACCCGGTTTTTGCCGCAGACTAAAGCCATGCCTAAGGAAATGCTGCCGCTGATCGACAAGCCGATTATCCAGTATGTCGTCGATGAATTGGTGGAGGCTGGCATCAAGGATATTATTATCATTGGTAGCGCAAACAAGCGGGCGATTGAGGACCATTTTGACGCGCCAAACGAAGAATTGCTGGCTAACTTGCGCGCTGGCGGTGCCAAAAAGCAACCGCTAATCGACATCGTTCAGCGCCTGTCTGAGATGGCCAACTTTGTCTATATCCGCCAGAAAGGTCCGTACGGCAATGCGACGCCGCTGGCTTGTGCCTCGCATTTAATTCGCCACGATGAACCAGTGATTTATACCTTCGCAGACGATTTTATTGCCGCTAGCCCGAGCCGTTTTCGACAAATGATTGAGGCGTCGCAGCAGCTCGACGGGGCAATCTTGTCGTGTAAGAAAATTACCGACGATTCGGAATTTGATCGTTACGGTGTTATCAATGGCCAGCAAATTAAAGACGGCGTCATTAAAATGACCAATATTGTTGAAAAGCCAGGTAAAACCAATACACCGTCCGATCTGGCGAGTGTCAGTAGCTATTTGCTGCCAGGCGAGATTTTTGGCTATTTGGAAAAGGCTAAGGAAAAATTCGACAGCCATGGCGAATTCACCATCCAGCCGATTATGCAAGAAATGATCGACGACGAATTTGATTTTTACGGCGTGGAAATTACCAACGGTACGTATTATGATACCGGCGATAAATTGGAATATTTGAAGACGGTGATTGACTTTGGCCTGCGCGACCCGAATTTTGGCGAGGATTTGCGCGCTCATCTGACAAGCCGCTTGAAATAGTGTATAGTAAAAAGCATGAATGGTTTGTTAATAGTTTTAGTAGCGTTGATGGCGGTATTTGTCGTCATGCTGATCGTCATGACAATTTCCATTATTAAGCTGACGCGGCAGATTCGCCAAACCCAGCAAAAAGTAGAGGCGATAACTCAGCGAATTTCTGGATTTAGCGGAATTGTCAGTGCTGTTTCAATTGGCGCAGAACTAGCGAAAAAATTGACTTCAAATCATGGATTTTTAGCGAAGTATTTTACTAAAAAGAAGGCAGGAAATGGCAGAAAAACCAACCAAAAAACAACCAAATAAATTGGCGCGGAAAATTATAAGCGACAATGAAAACGGTGCGCGGCAGGCGATTTTAGAAGATTTGTTTTTTGATTTTCATCGTTCGCGCCGTCAAGTCTATTGGATGAATTTTATTCGCGGTATCTTCTTTGGTATTGGTAGTGCGCTGGGAGCGACGCTGTTGATTACTTTGCTGGCTTGGTTATTAGGCCAGTTCGCTGATATTTTCCCGCCGCTGGCTGATTTTATCAACCACCTAATAGAGACGATGCAGCACCGTCAATAACATGCTATAATTATTAGCAATGACTGGGGGCAATAGCGGACAATCATCGCCGGCGGCTTTGAAGCCGTCAGATTTCGTACACCTGCATAACCATACCTTTCATTCGGTGCTAGACGGCTTGACTAAAATCAATGATTTGGTTGATAAGGTCAAGGAGTTCGGTATGGAGGCGGCAGCAGTAACCGACCACGGTACGATGAGCGGCATCCTTGACTATTATAAAACTGCCAAAAAGGCTGGCATCAAGCCGATTCTCGGTATCGAGACGTACGTGGCGGCGCGCTCGCGCTTTGACCGCGATCCGGCCAAGGACAAGCAGCGCTTTCACTTGACGGTGCTAGCGATGAACAACACCGGCTTTCATAATCTGATGAAGCTATCGACGCAGGCTAATCTGGAGGGTATGTATTACAAACCGCGGATTGATCACGACTTGCTAGAGGAGTTGAATGAAGGTTTGATTGTGATGAGCGGCTGTGCTAGCGGTGAAATTGGCGTAGCACTCAAAGAAGATGACTACGATTGCGCCCGCGATATCGCCAAATGGTACAAATCGATTCTGGGCGACCGCTACTATCTGGAATTACAAGACCACGGCCATCCAAAATCAAACACGCACTGGGACGTCCAGGCGAAAATCAACGAGGGTTTGATTAAGCTATCGAAGGAGCTGGACATCGAGATGGTGGTGACTTGCGATGGCCACTACTTGACGCATGATCACCAAGACGCGCACGAAATTTTGCTATGTGTCGGTACTGGTTCGTACTTGAGCGATGAAAAGCGGATGAGCTTGAAGGATTTTGAGCTGCACTTGACCGACCCGCGCGACATCATTGCTCACTGGGGAGAGGAATATCCCGAGGTGATTCGTAACACTAAAAAGGTGGCTGACCGCTGTAATGTTGAAATTGAGCTGGGCCGTATTCTCATTCCAAAATATCCGTTGCCTGAGGGCGAGAACGAGCACTCGTATCTGCTGAGATTGACTTATCAAGGTCTATTACAGCGTTATAATGGCGCTTCGAAAGAGGAAGCCGAGAAATTAGACCCTGAAGATATCATCCCGCAATTGTCTGACGAAGTGCGCCAGCGCGCCGAGATGGAGCTGGGCGTGATGGGTAACATGGGCTACGAAGGCTACTTTCTGATCGTCCAGGACTTCATCAACTGGGGCAAATCCCAGGGGATTGTCTTTGGGCCGGGCCGTGGTAGTGCCGCAGGATCAATTATTGCCTACGCATTGAATATTACTGACCTTGACCCGCTTAAGTACGGTCTGCTGTTCGAGCGCTTCCTTAATCCTGATCGTATCTCAATGCCAGATATCGACGTTGATATCCAAGACACCCGCCGCGACGAAGTGATTGAATATTGCGCTAAAAAATACGGCGAAGACCATGTTAGCAACATCGCTACCTTCGGTAAGATGTTCGGCCGCATGGCGGTGCGCGATGTCGCTAGGGTGCTGGAAGTGCCGTATGCCGAGAGCGACCGTTTGGCTAAGTTGGTGCCGCCGCCAAACCAGGGCCGGCACATTCCGCTGTCGGTTAGCGTCAAAGAAGACGCTGATTTGCGTAAGGAGTACGAGAATAACCCTACCGCCAAAGAGGTTCTAGATTACGCCATCCAGCTCGAGGGCACGATTCGCAGTCACGGTGTTCATGCCTGCGGCGTGGTGATTGCGCCGGACACGCTGGTTAATTATATTCCGCTAGAAATGGCGCAAAAAGGCGTGGTGGCGACGCAGTTCCCGATGGGCGAAGTCGAGGAGCTGGGCTTGCTGAAGATGGACTTTTTAGGCCTCAGTAACCTGACGATTATCAATAATGCCATGCGTATCATTCGTAAAGCATATAAAACCGAGATTAATCTTTCGGATCTTCCGCTTGATGATAAACCGACGTATGAATTATTCCAGAGAGGTGACACCACCGGCGTCTTTCAGCTTGAATCGGCAGGAATGAAGCGGTATTTACGTGGTTTAAAGCCGACTACATTTGAAGACATCATCGCCATGGTAGCTTTGTACCGCCCGGGGCCAATGCAGTTTATTGACAGTTTTATTCGGCGTAAACATGGTCAGGAGGAAATCACTTATCTACATCCTGGGATGAAAAACTCGCTGGAAAACACTTACGGAATTTTGGTTTACCAAGAGCAATTTATGCAAATTTCTAAGGAATGGTGCGGCTTTACTGGCGGCCAGGCTGATACGCTGCGCAAAGCTGTCGGTAAGAAAAAAATCGACTTGATGAAAAAGGTTAAGCCGGAGTTTGTCGAGGGCGCGGTCAAAGTCGGCGGCGCCACGCGCGAAATGGCGGAAACCTTCTGGACGCAGCTGGAGGAATTCGCTAATTACTGCTTCAACAAGTCGCACGCCGCTTGCTACGGCTTGATTGCTTATTGGACGGCCTATCTAAAAGCGCATTATCCGGACGCTTTCATGGCGGCGCTAATGACCAGTGATCACGATGATACGGATCGCTTGGCAATTGAGATTACAGAATGTAAGCATATGGGGATTGACGTATTAAGCCCAGATGTTAATGAATCATTCGTCGAATTTGCAGTGGTGCCTAATGAGAATAAAGTTCGCTTCGGTATGTCGGCAGTGAAGGGTGTTGGTGTTGGTGCGGTTGAGGAAGTGCTGCGCGCGCGTGAAGAAGGTGCGTTTTCTTCAGTGGAGGATTTTGCCAAGCGTGTTTCGACCAGTAAATTTAATCGTAAGGCTTGGGAGTCGTTGATTAAATCCGGCGCCTTTGATGATATGGGCGATCGGTCGGACTTATTATTTAATCTGGATTCTATCACCGCCTTTGCATCTAAGCTTCAAAAAGAAGCCGCCAGCGGTCAGACGGATTTATTTGGCATGCTGGGCAGTGATGAGGCAGCGAAAATCCAGTCAACACTTCATCTGCAAAAAGCTCCCGCCAAGCATGATGATAAAGAACGTTTGATGTGGGAGCGGGAACTGCTGGGACTGTATATATCAGCCCATCCACTGGATCGATACGAAACATATTTAAGTGAACAGACACAGCCGTTGACGCAGCTGGTGTCAGAATATGATAGCCGGATGATGACAGTTGGTGGAATTATTAGTTCGGTGCGGACAATTGTCACAAAAAGCGGTTCAAAGATGGCTTTTGTGGGAATTGAGGACAAGTTTGGCGAAGGCGAGGTGATAGTTTTCCCAAATTTATATGAAAAAGTTGGCGCCAAGCTACAACAAGACGCGGTGATTCGAGTGTCTGGTAAGAATTCAGCGCGGGATCGCGATGGTAATTTGGGCGATGAAAGTAAGTTGATTGCTGACGATATTATTGTGATTACCGATGGCGATATTGATGGATATGAATCAACTGGTCGTAAGATGGAAGCGCCGAAAATCAGTGCTGCAGTAAAGAAGGAGCGTCGCGAAGCTTATCGTAGCCGGAAAGAGGGCGTTTCTACCAAGCCTACCACAAAGACCACTGCCGTAAAAGCTCCGGTAAAAACAAATACTCAGCCTATCAATGTTACACCAGAAACCCCTGTCTCTAAGTTATTTGTACATGTTAAAGATCCGAATAATCACGATGCGCTGATAAAAATGAAGTCAGTTTGCGGCGATTATGCCGGCATGACTGATGTAGTGCTGGTGCTGGGCGAAGAAAAAAAGTCAGCCATGCGCCTGCCGTTCAAAGTTGAAGCAGATGATGCGCTTATTAAAAAACTAGAGCAGCTGCTGGGTAAAGAGTGTGTTAAAGTGCAGTAATTAGAGATTATTGATTTCCAAAGAAAATAGCCCACCGAACTGGCTCAAACCGGAATTGGGTGTATCTCAACCCAGGAAACGCGATATGCGTCTCGACCAGGTTGAGCCAATTCGGCAAGCTACTTTCGGTGGGCGTGTCAGCCCTTGAGCGGCATACCATCCTCCTTTCGGGCGATGAAGAACCGTTCGGTGGGGGTGTTACCCCTATCGAACATGATCCATCTAAAGAATCCGAGATAGTACTTCCTGGTCTCAAACAGGACCCATCCGCGCGTAAAGGACGCGCGACCGTCAAAAGTGACGGGGTGGCAGTATTCCACATAATACACGGTTCTCTCCTTTCATGAGAGATGGCTCGCTCAAGCTAAAGGGCAACTTTTGCCCTAAGACTGTAGCCTGAGCAAAAGCTGATATATATCATAATGAAACAGAAATGTCAACACATTTTTCAGAAAATGTGTCATAATATACATTGCCATCTCTGTTATTATTTTTTATAAAAATAATGCTATTTTCTGACCATCAGCCCGTATAAAGCAATTCCTGTCGCCACCGACACATTAAAGGATTCTTTCTGGCCAAACATCGGAATTTCTACGGTAAATTGACAGTTTTCTAGCAATTCTGGCGTAATACCGTGAACTTCCTCGCCTAGCAGTAGCGCGAATTTATTTGGTGGCTGAAAATCTGGTAACATGACGCTGTTCTTTGCTTGCTCCAGTGCCACAATTGGCAAGTTTTCTGTTTGCTCATTTTCCTTAATCCAGTCATTGATATCTTCGTAAAACTCAAATGGCACCAAACTTTCTGCACCCAAGGCGGTTTTATGAATTTGATTGGTTATTTTTTCACGAATATGTGGTAGACGAGGGTCTTCGCGCCGAATCTCTCCATCAATAAGCGCGCAACTAGGCGCCTCGCTACATAAGCTCAAATCCGGATACGGTGTATAGCCGCTAAGAATAATCTTCTTCACACCAAATCCTTCGGCAGTGCGGAAAATCGCCCCGACGTTATGTGTCGAGCGAATATTATGAATCAATAGCGTAATTTCTGGATGCATACGACTATTATATCACTCGTCAAACCGTAAGCTTTTTGCTATAATTCTCATATGGACGAAGATAAAATTCAGGCGCGCCGCCGTGAGCAGGATGAGGAAGCGACTCGTCGCCGAGCGTCAATTTTAGGCCTTCAATATCTGGATGGGCGAGAATTTGAAGACACTCTGCCTTTGCTTAAAGATGTTTTGACAATTGAAGAAATGTATAAGGGTCGGTTGGTGCCGTTGGCGTTTAATGAGGATGATCAATCTTACAGATTTGGCGTTACATCACAGACTTCCGAATCACTTATGAAGCAAATGCGTAATCAATATATTGAGAATGGCAAGCGGGTTTTCTTTTTCCTGATTTCTGGCTCGGCGTTCCGATCAATCATGCTCAGGTTTGATCCGCCGAAGAAAGTAATTTACGATAATATCGAGATTGCTAAGGAAGGGGATAGTAATACGCTGGCACAGGTTACTCAGACTTTGGCGTCTGTCGGCACAAATGACGTGTTCAACTATCTGGTTGACCAGGCAGACCTGCTGGGTGCGTCGGATATTCACATTGAAAACCAGCGTGAGTCAATTAGGATTCGGATGCGTGTTGATGGGGCGCTGCATACCGTGGCGGAGCTGAGCCGAGATCGTTATCGGGTGATTATGGCGACATTAGCCTCGCGGGCAAATATTTCTACCGCCTCCAGAGAGCCGCAGTCGGGCCACATGCAACAAGAAATTCATCGTGGTGGCGCATCTCATATACTTAACTTGCGAGTAGAGGCTGTGGCGACAGTGTATGGACTGGATGTGGTCTTGCGCTTGTTTAACTTTGACGAGTCAATGCTAAATCTGGATCTTTTAAGCATTTCTAAAAAAGAGCGTGAGCAAATTGATGAGATTGTTTCTCATCCGCGCGGCATGTTGTTGATGGTTGGCCCAACTGGTTCGGGAAAATCGACAACGTTATATAGTATTCTGAATGCCTTAAATACGCCAGATCGGAAGATTATTACGCTGGAAGATCCGGTAGAAAATACAATTCCAGGAATTACGCAGATTCCAATTGATACGACGACAGGTCAGAGATTTGCTGATGGTCTGCGTAGTGTTTTACGACTTGATCCAGACGTGGTGATGGTCGGTGAGATTCGTGACAATGAGACTGCTAAGACGGCAATTCAGGCGTCGATTACTGGTCATTTGGTTTTATCTAGCTTTCATGCCAATTCTACCGCGGCGGCGTTTAGTCGGATGATTGATATGATTGGACAGAATCCAATTTTTAGCTCGGCGGTGCGGCTGGTGATTGCGCAGCGGCTGGTGCGGAGGCTATGGGATGAGAGCAAGGAAGAATATGAACCAGATGAGGCAACTCGTAAATGGGTAAAAGAGGTTTTAAGAGATTTGCCAGAAAATGTTGATTGTCCGAATATGGACACATTTAAGCTATGGCGAGCGGTGCCGACGGATGATGTGCCATTTGGTTATAAGGGGCGTATTCCAGTGATGGAGCAGCTGGTGGTGGATGAGAATATTCAGCAATTTTTACGCGGCGATGTTGGTGATGCGCATACTGAAACTATCGAAAAAGCCGCCAAAGAAAATGGTATGGTGACTTTGCTTCAGGCAGGAGTGCTGACGGCGCTGCGTGGCGAGACGACCCTAGAAGAAGTGAACAGAGTTATCTAATTGACTTTACCATCATAAACTTATATAATATGAGTTTATGAGTGAGTTGCCAGGATCTGGTTATGTTGAGAAATCTCCGGAGTTTACAGAAGATGCTACGGGTGAACTTATAAACATAATCATTAAGTATCTAAATGACCTTATCCGTAAGATACCATTTCTCATTGACGGGGAAGAGATGCGCGGTACGTATCAACAATCTTATCAGGAAGTCGTTGATGTATTTGAAGGTATTAAAACTAAATATCAGGAAATTTCGGACGGAATAGAGATATGCTTCGATTCAGAAGATGTCTATGAGCTAATGCGGAATGCCTTTTATGAGGAGTACGATTTATCGATTGAACGGTTTAAGTCTTCGCTTAATGGAATTTTTCCTAGTAATTTGGCAGAAGCAAATATCCCAAAGAATTGTCGTAATAACGATTACAACATCCCCAACATAAAACGCTGGCAGCACAGCAAGAATCTCCCACCTGAGGTGGCAGATAAAGAATATATACGATTTACTAAGGAGACTAAAGATGGAATAATCAGTGACCTTAGTGCAGAAGAGAGGCCTGTTTTTCCAGCGGATTTTGCAGTTGATTATCCCGAACGGTTTGCGGACGATAATGATAGAAAAATATTGGCAACTTTATTGGTAAGGTTTTCTAAACGTAAGAAAGATAGTGATGGCGTTCTTGATTACGAGAGAGATTTAAAGGAGGCTAAAAATATCCTTAGTTACATAAGTAATATGGAGGCTCCGGATACAGAGCAGATGACTCGTAGATATATAGAGGCTACAGTTAAGGCAAATTATCAGAAAGTTCGTGATATGGCTGAGCTCATGGCAGAAGAAAAGGTGATCGAGGTTTTGGGAAATAGATTGGCGCTGCTCGCAGAAAAGCTGAACGGATATGAAGCAGCACCTGAATTAGCCACTGAAGCTTTGAAGAGGAAGAAAAAGAAAAAAAAGAGAAATAAAAAGAAGTCGCCACAGAAGAATGCCGAGGTTGGTAGTCAGAATACTCAGGCTGCGGAGGTAAAACTGAAGGTCAGTGAGTGTATAAAACTTGACCGTGAAATATTTCCGTGGCTAGACGAGGATGTGGCCAAGGTTTTGTGTATTGAGAGAGGTAGTAACGGTACTACAGTAGTAGTTGATGCTCGTACTGAGGCGACCAAGGGTGTCGAACATAATATAGATGGCTATAAAACTGAAAAGCAGCAGCAAAATATTTTATCTATTTTTTATGAGAAGTTAAAATTTGCAGCAAAATTAATATCAACCTCAGATTCCAAGCTATACGATAGATGGGGGACTTTAAAGTGCCGAAATAAAACGCAATATCCTTTTAATATTCTGGGCTGGAAGCCTATGGCATCTGATGCGCGAAGATTGTACGTGTCGGATGTTACTGTATATATGCTGCCCGATGGACCTACGAAGTCGGTACTGGTGGAGCTTGGCATATCTCATTTGTTGATGCTTTTAGGTATTTGTGATAAAAACCATCAGCCGGAACTATTGTCAATATTTACTGGACGAGACATCCGCACAGAAGCAGTTAATGGTGCCGGTAAGTAAATTTATCTAATAACGCTTGAAACGGCTTCAACCACACCAGTGTCAAATGCGGTCGGGATAACTTTATCGGTAGTTGGGTTTTCAACGAGTGCCGCCAGAGCTTCGGCTGCCGCTAGCTTGTGTTGGTCGGTAATCTTCTTAACTCCGTGATCCAGCGCACCGCGGAAAATGCCCGGAAAGGCCAGCGAGTTATTAATTTGGTTTGGGAAATCGCTACGGCCAGTGGCGATGATTGCTACGCCTGCCTCTTGGGCGACATCTGGCATGATTTCTGGCACTGGATTTGCCAAGGCAAAGACGATTGGATCTTTCGCCATTTTTTGTACCATTTCTGGCGTGAGCAATCCTGGTTTCGACACGCCGATGAAAATGTCAGCATCAGTGATGGCGTCATCCAGCGAGCCGCTAATATCAGTTTTCAAATATTGCTTCAAAGCGGTTTTCTCAGCATTCAAGTCGTCGCGGCTGTCAGAAATGATGCCGCGGCTGTCAACGGCGTAAATATTATGAACGCCGTACGTGTACAGCAATTTGGCGATGGCCGTGCCAGCAGCGCCCGCGCCGATCATGACCACCTTGCAGTCAGCTAGATTTTTGCCGACAACTTTCATAGAGTTAATCAGCCCCGCTAGTACCACGACTGCCGTGCCGTGCTGGTCGTCGTGAAATACGGGGATGTCCAGCTCAGCCTTGAGGCGCTCTTCGATCTCAAAACACTTTGGCGCAGCGATGTCTTCCAGGTTGATAGCACCAAAGCTCGGTGCAATTGCCTTGATCGTAGCAATAATTTCTTCTGGCTGGTGAACGTCCAATACGACCGGTACAGCATCAACATCAGCAAAATGCTTGAACAGTAGTGCCTTGCCCTCCATCACCGGCATGGCGGCTTTCGGTCCCAAATCACCGAGGCCCAAAATGGCTGAGCCATCAGAAATCACGCCGACTAAATTATTCGTCCAAGTATATTTTGGCAGGTCCGCTGGGTTTTCGGCAATTGCTTGGCTGACCGCACCCACGCCCGGGCTGTAATAGGCGCTCAGTTTGTCGCGGTCGAGTTCCTCCTGGTCGCGCAAGCTAGTGGTGATTTTACCCTTATATTTTTCGTGTAGTTCGAGTGCGAGTTTATTGTAATCCATGTCTAATAGTATACTCCAATTCCGTAATGAGGACTAGCCAGGCTTGTGAGTATAGAACTATAATATTGACAAAAAGTAAAGAATTATATATAATAGAAAGTTATGAATGAGTTTTTATAATGCCAGCTGGCAACATAGTGGAGACTCCAGAAATCTCTGAGGCAAGGGTAAAATTTCCTGGATATCTTATCAACCATCTTAGGGCAATCGAAAACGCCAATAAGGTGCATGATACATTAACGAAAGGTGACATGGCTAAAAATGAACCTGAGTCAGTTGGTCGTATACTTGAGCAGTGGCATGGGCGGATAGAGACTACCTTAGCTTGTCTGTGTATGGAGATGACGCAGGTTAGATTTAATAATGATGCGGCGAAGGATGAGGAGTATACGCAGCAAGCTTGGCCAATACTGCACCCGGATCTTATGCCAGAAGATATGTCTGAGATATATAAATTACTTAAGCATACTGAAGAATTTGGTGCTAATCAGGGTGATGAAGAGGTGAAAATACCAGAAGTGGCTGAAAGCCAACCTCTTCTTAGACAACCTGTTTTACCTGAAGAAATTGCTATTAGAGGACTTTCTGATGTAGCCAAAGAAAAGCGTCGGAAGCCCGGACAGGCAGTGGCGGAAATCGTCCTCGTATTGCAGATTAATGAGAAAAAATGGATGACTGCTAGGGAGATTGCAGAGGAGATCGGCGGTCAGGCGAAGTATAATTCTGTTGCTGCGGATCTGTCTTTTATAATTAGAGCTTTCAAAAATCCAGAGAAGTTGACTGGTGTTGTTCATGATCTTATTACTGAGCGTGGCTATAGGTTAGAGACGCGAACTGCAAAAGTGAGACGTTCGCCTTGTGGGCCACTTCCTAAGGAGTATCGTCTTGTTTCTGTCTCATACAACGTAAACTCCGTGCAGTAATTGCTATTTATCTCTATATATGTTATTATCTTAGGTAATTGTACGAGAGTTAATATTCGGGCTTTGTTCGGTGTGGAGCCGCAGAGGTACAACTGCGTGGCCAGCTAGGACGAGTTCGAGAGATAGGAAACATTATGAGTTTTGAGTTAATCAACAAAGTCAATCAAGCACAGAAAAAGCAAGCAGTTGTCGATGTTCGTAGCGGCGATACAGTGCGCGTTTACCAAAAGATTAAGGAAGGTAATAAAGAGCGTATCCAGATGTTTGAAGGTGTGGTTATTCGCACCGACAACAAAGGCTCGCACATTTCGCGCATCACTGTTCGTAAAATTGCGTCAGGTGTTGGTGTGGAAAAATCATTCTTGTTGCACAGCCCACTGATCGAGAAAGTGGAAATCGTCCGCCGCGCTAAGGTTCGTCGTAAGTTCCTTAGTTTCTTGCGTAAGCGTTCTGGTAAGTCAGCTCGTCTGACTGCCAAAAACTTTGACCGCGCTGCCGTCAATGATGTCCACGATGCTAAAGCCGAGGCCGAGGCAGAACGCCTGAAGGAGGAAGCCGCACAAGCTGCCGCTGCCAAGCAAGCTGAAAAAGATGCTGCTCAGGCGGAGCTTGACGCCAAGGCCGCCGAAGTAGCAGCTCGTCACAAAGAAGCGTAAGTTTTGAAGCATACAGGGCCGCCCTCTCTGGGGGCGGTTTTCTCGTGGTATAATGCCAATATGTCGATCTTTCATTATATTTCCGTTTTCGTTCCTGTGACTTTGGCATTTGCGGTACCGTACGTGTTGCGCCATCATGGCTTTACTGATGAAAAGAAGCATCGCTGGTTGTTGTACTTTGCGTGCGTGTTATTTTTCATTTCGTGGTATTTGCCGTCGCCGCTGATTGAGGGGCGAGACACGAGTTTTACCACGCATTTAGTGGGCGGCGGGTTGTTTACGGGACTAGTGTGGGTATATTTGGTACTGGCGACGCACTGGCGGGCGCACTGGTTGGTGATGGCGTTCTCGGTGTTTGCGTTGGTGTCGGCGCTGGGCTGTATCAATGAGCTGGCGGAATTATTGATGGTTAAGGTAGGGCTAGCGCGTATTACGCTGGACGATACCAATTGGGATATCTTGGCAAATACATTGGGCGCAGCAGCGGTGTGGTTTGGCTGGGTGGTCATGGGTTCGGACGTAAAAAAGGATGTGAAAAAGGGTCGGCGCGTGCATGATCCTCGGCATTGATGAAGTTGGGCGCGGGCCATGGGCGGGGCCGCTGGTGGTGGGTGCGGTGATTTTGGGTGGTGCTGAAATTGAGGGCCTTAATGACAGTAAAAAGTTGACCAAAAAACGCCGCGAGGCTTTGGACGGGGTGATTCGTGAGCAGGCGGCTGCGTGGGCGCTAGGCTGGGTGAGCGCTGGAGAATTGGACGATGTTGGTATGAGCCAGGCGCTGCGATTGGCGACGCGGCGAGCGGTGAAGCAGGTTCAGGCGCAGTGTAAAGAGAAGAATCTGGCGTTTGATAAAATTATCATTGACGGGACGGTCAATTTTCTGGCGGATACAGCGCTGGAGCGATACGTGACGGTGATGGCCAAGGCCGATGGTTTGATTCCGAGTGTATCGGCGGCATCAATTATCGCCAAAGTAGCGCGCGACCAGTTTATGGTCGAGCAAGATGTGATTTATCCAGGGTACGGCTTCGCGTCAAATGCTGGCTATGGCGTGGCCAAGCACCGTGCGGCAATTGAGCGGTTGGGCGTGACGCCGCTGCATCGGCTGAGTTTTGCGCCGCTACAGAAGTATGTAGATAGCATGAGGTCACGGAATCTGCACCAGAAAAAGTCAAGTACTCTACAGAATGAGTCGCCTGTCGGATATCCTCGGAAAATAATTCGGGACCCACGTAAAGTTGCCCAAATTTTTTCCGAGGATATCACTCCAGGCGATTCTGCGGGTACTGAAGATGTTATGCAAATCGACTTACCAAAGACCGCTCTAGAAACAGAAAAATTAGCAACAACCCGCCAGATTGGGGATAAGGGTGAACAGGCCGCCGCTGACTGGCTAGTGGCGGACGGTCATGAAATTATAGAGCGGAATTGGCGGACGCGGTACTGTGAGATTGATATTGTCAGCATGAAAGATGACGTGCTATGGTTTACTGAAGTTAAATACCGTAAGAATGATGACTTTGGTAGTGGACTAGAGGTGATTACCACTAAAAAATAGCGACAAATGCGCTTTGTAGCAGAGCTGTTTATGACACAGTCTCCGCAATATGAAGAATGTGACATGCGGTTACTGGTAGTAGCTGTTGAGGGCAATCCGCCGGTAGTCAAAGAAGCTATAGTGTTGAATTAAAAGAAATAACCCCACACCGTGGCGATGTGGGGACGCGGACTCTCCGCGATTTTTTACAGATATTTTAATCTGAGTGTGCCTCTGTTGGCGCTGGATCATCAGCGGAAAATTCAATCCACATGATGTCGGTTGTTCGAACTACCACGACACTGCCGTCAGTGGCACGTATGGTAGCAATGCGAAGAACCCCTACGTCCAACAGATTAGAGAAAAATTTCTCCGAGTCTTTAGGGGACTTCTGGTTGTGTACCCGTATTTTTCTGCCTCCACGGAGACAGAAAATCGCCTCTCCCATTTTCTTCACCTCCTCTTGTGTTGTGAAAGAAGAAATGGGTCTTCTACTGAGGCTGAAAAGCAATTTTTACCCTTCATATATAAGCACTAGCAGAAGCTATTATCATTATATAACTAATGACATAAAATGTCAAGATATTTTGTCAAACATGTGGCGTAATATATCACAGCGTTGTTTGCAGTGCAGCGAGCACGCCCGCCTTGTCCCGTTCAATCAGCTCGACACGGGCGGCAATCTCCGTGATACCTAGTTCAATCGTCCTAGTCAGGGCCGGGATACTCAGCATTGGCTCAAAGAAGCGGCGGAAGTCAGCCAGTTCGTTTCTCGTTAGAAGCGCTGTGGCAGCGTAGCGGATGAAATCATCATAGCTTTTATCGCCAGCAAAGGTCGTCTCGACCCACTGCCAATTGTCCTTCAGCCAATTCCAGGTGAGCTGGCGGCTTTCGTGGGTGCGGATGAGATAGACAAACCAACGGCTGGCATCTTGTGGGCGAATGATGTCATGGTGCTTGATATTTGCAAGGATTTTTTGCGCAGTTTCAGGGTTTTTGGTGGCAGTAAGTCCCAGGGTGATGTCAGCTTGCAGGTCGTTTGACGGCGTCTGCTGGTAGGTCTGGAACAGGCTATCAATCATCTCTGGCGTTTCAAAATGTCGTACATTGGCGCTGATGATCAGTGAACGGATTTCTGTCGGTAATTCCTCGAGGGATTGACTATCAAATCGCCGCTTGGCTTCCGCTAGCACTGCTTGGTCTTCGCTATAGATCATTAAGCCTAGAGCAGTAACACGCCGTTCGCGGTCGTCGTCAGATTCGCCAGGTGCTTCGTCCCACCCCAATTCGTCAAATGTAGCACGGGCAAACTCACCAGAAATTCGCTTCAAGTGGGCTTTGCCGTCATCATCATCGTCAACAAACTTGCGTAGTTCCACCAGCGCACCAGCCGCCATGTCGAAAACCTTTTCGTTGGTTTCATGCTTCAGCGACAGTGCCAGTGGCAGGAGTGAAGCTGAATTTTCAAATCCAGCCCGAGCCAACAGTGTGGCGTCTTGGAGTAGGCAGATTTTGTCCAGAGTAGGCAGCTCATGAATATTGGTCAATAGTTGCTCGCGAGCAGCAGTATCATATTTGGTCACAAAATGCCCGTTCAGCCCGCAGTTTATCTGCAGCGGTTTTTCTATGGTAAATGTTTTCTCGCGTTCAGTTAAAATTTCGTCATCAAGTGGTTGGTTGGCGAACAATGGAATTGGCCAGCACGTGTCGGACGGTTGATGATCACCAATGAAAAATCGTTCCTGGCGCAGGGTGGCAGTCGGTTGCTCATCAGAGTTGTTCTGCTCGACCCGTACAATCGGCAAACCTGGTTGGGAAATCCAAGTGTTCATCAAATCAACAATCGGCTGGCCGCTGGCAGTCTCTAGCTCCCGCCACAAATCATTGCCAACAGTGTTTTGGTAGGCAAACTTCTCAAAATATGACTTCAGCCCAGCCCGAAACGCCTCCTCGCCAATCAGCCGCCGTACCATCACCAATAGCCGTCCGCCCTTAGCGTAGACAATCGCCGGATCAAACAGAGTGCTGATTTCATCCGGGTGATTAACATCGGCCTGCACTGGTTGCACGCCGTCCAGGCTATCGCGCCGCAGCGCCGCAGTGACTTCGCTCGTCGCAAAATCCTCCCACATCCGCCACTCCGGGTGTAGCGTGTCGACGGCGACGTATTCCATCATATTGGCGAAGCTTTCGTTTAGCCACAAATCATTCCACCACTGCATGGTCACCAGATTACCAAACCACTGGTGGCTGAGTTCGTGAGCGATGACAGTGGCGATGAAGCGCTTGGATGATTCTGGCGTTAATTTCGGGTCGGCCAGCAGGCAACTTTCGCGGTAGGTGATGAGTCCCCAGTTCTCCATGGCACCTGACGAGAAATCTGGCAGCGCCACATGATCAGACTTTGGTAGCGGATATGGCACGCCAAAATATTCATCATAAAAATCAATTGAGCGAGTGGCGATGTCCAGTGCAAAATCCAGCGTGTCCTTGCTCTGGGCTGGTGTGGTCCAGACATTTACTTCAACACCAGAGGTGGTGCGGGCGGTTTTCTTATGTAATTCGCCGACGACAAAGGCGAGTAGGTAGCTGCTCATGCGCGGCGTGGTGGCAAAAGTGGTTGTCAGCGCGCCGTCCTTTTCAGATGATTTAGTGACGGGCATATTACCAAGGACGGTCAAGTCCGGTGCGGTTTTCAGCGTTACGTCGTAGGTTGCTTTGGCAGCCGGCTCATCAATGCACGGAAAAACTTCGCGGGCGTGGTGCGATTCAAATTGGGTGGCAAACAGTTGTTTTTTCACGCCATCGTGGGTGAAATAACACGGATATAGTCCGTGCATAGCGTCGGTGATAGTGCCAGAAAACTCAATGCGAACGACATGCTGGCCGCTGGACAAGTCTGGGCGCGATATTCGCAGCTCGTCAAATTCACCAAGAGAAAACTCAGCTGGCTGGTCGTCAATCAACGCCGAGTGAATAGTCAAATCTTTGGCGTGTAGCGAAATTGAATTACCGGTTGATTCGCCAGAAATAATAACTGTGCCGGAAAAAGTTTTCTCTTCAGCGCGAGTTAGGTTAAGCGTTAAAGTGTAGTGGTTTGGTATAAATGTGTCGAGTAAGCGTGGAACTTTAGTCATGGTTTCATTATAATACAGTCATGAGAGTGAATAAAATATGGCGTCGACAAGTGATGGTCGTATTGGTGATTGCAGTAGTCGGCGTGGGGGTTTGGGCTTCGCAAATTGCCCAACCAGAAACTCAGACGATAAAAACGTCAACACAGCGGGAATTATTTGGCGATTCAAACGCGAAGGCGGAGTTGGGAAAATTGGAAGTCAAGGGGCGTGCGCCAAAAACCGGCTATACACGCAAGCAGTTTGGTAATGGTTGGGGTAAAATCAATGGTTGCTCGGTGCGCGAGGTGATTTTAGCGCGGGATTTAACTGATGAGAAAATTGATGAAAAATGTCGAGTCGCTTCTGGTGTATTGAATGATGTTTATACCGGTAAGACAATTCATTTTCAGCGCGGCGGAAAAGCTAGTTCTAAAGTGCAGATTGACCATGTGGTGGCATTGAGCGACGCTTGGCAGAAAGGTGCACAACAGTTGTCGCCGGGGGAGCGGGAAAAATTGGCAAACGATCCACTAAACCTGTTGGCTGTTGACGGCCCAGCCAACCAGGCCAAAGGTGATGGTGATGCAGCAACGTGGCTACCGAGCAATAAGCCGTTTCGTTGTCAATACATAGCGCGACAGATAGCAGTAAAGCGACGGTATCGGCTGTGGGTGACAGAGGCAGAAAAGAATGCGATGGCTGGTATTTTAGGAAAATGTGCTGAAGTAAATTGACAAAATGAAATATTTTTAATACAATAGAAAAGTAATCATCCGGCCGGCAGGTCGGAGTTTTTCGTTTATGGAAGTTTGAAACGGAAAAAGATATAATGTAAGCAAGAGGAGGATAATATGGAAGATTTGAACATTAAGCAATTGACGTTGGCGGTGCGGACGATTGCCGAGGAAAAGAACCTGCCAGAAGAAACGGTTTTGGAGGTGATCGAGCAGGCTATCGCGGCGGCATGGCGGCGCGATAACGGCACGCGCGAGCAGTTGGTGCGCGCCAGCCTAAACATCAACAGCGGCACGGCTGTGGTGTCAGTTGTTAAAACGGTGGTTGAAGAAGTCGAAAATGACGTCAATCAAATGAGCTTGGAGGAAGCCAAGACGGTTGACCCGGCGGCTGAGTTAGGCAGCGAAGTGACGGTCGAGACACACAACGTGACGACGTTTGGCCGGGTGGCAGCCCAGACCGCCAAGCAAGTGATCTTGCAGCGGCTGCGCGAGGCAGAGCGCGAAGTGGTGCTGGCAGAATTTGAGGATAAAATTGGCACAGTGGTGACTGGTACGATTCAGCGGGTTGAGCCGCGCGTGGTGCGAATTGAGCTGGGCAAGGCGGTCGGTATTATGCCGCAGTCCGAGCAAATTCCTGGCGAATACTACGGTGTTGGCCGCCGCGTCAAGGTGTTCATCAAGGACATCGAACGCGAAGGTCGCGGTCCGCAGTTGATCTTGAGCCGTGGCAATGAAGAATTTGTGCGGTTCTTGTTCAGTCAGGAAGTGCCAGAGATGGAAACGGGCGCTGTGGAAATCAAAGCCATTGCCCGCGAGGCGGGTCGCCGCACCAAATTGGCGGTCGCATCGGCGCTGCCAGGTGTTGATCCAGTCGGTACGTTTGTCGGCGGTCACGGTACGCGTGTTCAGGCGGTGATGAACGAAATTGGCGAGCAGGAAAAAATTGACATCATTCCGTTTGAGGAAGACGCGGCCGGTTTCATCGCCAATGCTATGAGCCCGGCAGAAGTACTGAGCGTGACGGTTAATGAAGGCGAAAAGCGAGCGACGGTCTACGTCAGCGAGGATCAGCAGTCAGTGGCCATCGGCCGGGCCGGGCAGAATGTTCGCTTGGCAAGTCGGCTGACTGGCTACGAACTGGATATTGAGGCAAAGGCGGCTGTTAAACCTGAAGCAAAACCTCGCAAGAACATTGAGGATAGCTTGATGAGCGCGGTTGAGGAGGTGGCGGAATAAGCTGCCTCGTGAGAATCGCCGAAAACGAAAGGAGGGCGATATGCCGGAAGATTTTTCTGAATTGGAATCTCGATTGACGGAAACGGCTCGCGCGAGTTTGGAGCGGGCTGGTTCGCTAGCGCACAATGATGGCAGCGCTTATGTCGGCACCGAGCATATTTTACTCGGCGTGCTGGCGCAGAATTCGTCGCTGGGCGCGAAGATTTTGGCGGAGAGCGGCGTGACCTTGGATCGGGCAGAATTGGCATTGAATTTGACTGCCAAGCCGCTGGTAATTACGGTGGTGCAAAAGGGCTTGAGTGCTGAAGTAGTCGAGTTAATTCGGACGTCGTGGCAATTAGCGGTAGAGTTTGGACAGGAGCGAGTTGGCACTGAACACATTATATATGGCATGTTGCAGCAGCACGAGGCGCGGGCGACCAAATTGCTGCGCGATATGAATATTGATATTGAGCATCTGCGCGGAAGTTTGGAAGATGTGTTTGATAAACAACAGTTTGAATCGCTGCAAAGTGATCGCGGTACGGCGTCTAAGAAGTCGGGCGATTTGAAAATTCTGGACAAATTTGGCGTGGATTTGACGCGGCGGGCCAGCGAGGGGTTCTTAGATCCAGTGATTGGCCGGTCGGCGGAGATTCAGCGGATGATTACCGTACTGGGGCGCCGCAGTAAGAATAACCCGGCGCTAATCGGCGAGCCGGGTGTTGGTAAAACTGCAGTAGTTGAGGGCTTGGCGCAAAAAATTGCCGATAATAAAGTGCCGGAGTTTTTGAAAGGTAAGCGGCTTTTTCAACTGGACTTGACGGCGATGATTGCCGGGACGAAATATCGCGGGCAATTCGAGGAGCGGCTGCAAAAAGTTTTATCGGTTGCTAAGAAACATCAGGAAGTCATTTTGTTTATTGATGAGCTGCATTTGCTGGTTGGCGCTGGTTCGGCGGAAGGTTCAATGGACGCGGCTAACGTATTAAAACCAGCATTGGCGCGCGGCGAAGTGCGGCTGATTGGCGCGACGACGTTTGATGAATATCGCAAGCACATTGAGAAAGATGCGGCCTTGAGCCGGCGTTTTCAGGCGGTAACAGTGGCGGAGCCGTCGCAGGAAGAAGCGGTAGCAATGCTGAAGGGTTTGAGTAGCAACTTGGCTAAACATCACCAAGTACAGATTTCCGACGAGATGCTTGCCGAGGCAGTGGATTTGAGCCAGCGCTACGTGACGGAGCGGTTTTTACCGGATAAAGCGATTGACGTGATTGATGAGGCGGCGAGCCTGCTTAAGTCAAGCTTACCGGCAAAGTTATCGCGCAAGGATAAATTGTCGCATCGAATCAAACAATTGGCTGGGAAGATTGACGCCGCTGTTGAGGCTGAGGATTATCAGCAGGCCGCGGAGTTTAAGATGCAAATGCGGCAATTAGAACAGCAAGCGGGCAAATTAACGGATGAGGCTGAGACGAGGCCTAGTCTGACGGATGAATATTTGCGGCGGGCGGTTTCGGCGATGACTAATATTCCAGTTGATCGTTTGTCGCTGAACCAGATGAAAGATTTGCTCCAATTAGAGAAGCGCCTGAGCCAGGGAGTGCTAGGCCAGGGCGAGGCGATCGAGCAATTGGCGCGGTCGATTCGCCGAAATAAAGCTGGACTGAATCGCCAAAACGGGCCGTTAGGATCGTTTATTTTCCTCGGGCCGACTGGCGTGGGTAAGACGGAATTGGCACGGGTGCTAGCGCGGGAAGTCTTCGGCGGCGATAATAGTTTGATTAAGATTGACATGAGCGAGTTTTCGGAGCGGCATACGGCCAGCCGATTGATTGGCGCGCCGGCTGGCTATGTTGGCTATGATGATGGCGGCAAATTGACTGACAAGGTTCGCCGGCAGCCGTATAGTGTGGTGTTATTTGACGAGATTGAAAAGGCGCATCCAGACGTACTAAACTTGCTGCTGCAGATTTTGGAAGACGGCAAACTAAGCGATTCGCACGGGCGGACGGTCAGTTTTCGCCAGACAATCGTGATTTTAACAAGCAATGTCGGCGCCGAACAAATGGTGCAAGATTCAGAGCTGGGCTTTACGTCGTCCAGCCAGCAAAAATCGTCTAGTCAAGACCGCCACGAACGGAATTCGCGGGCTGCCTTGCGCGAACTGGAGGATTTTTTGCGGCCAGAATTGATTGGCCGATTTGACGGCGTAATTACGTTTAAGCCGTTAACTCGATCAGTGGTGCACAAGATTTTTGATAATCTAACGGCTGATTTATTTGAGGCGGTTAAGCAGCGCGGCATGACTCTTAATATTACGCCGACAGTGAAACGCTGGCTGATAAAGCAGGGTTTTGACGAGCAGCGCGGCGTGCGGGTGCTGAGGCGGACGATTCAGGCGGAATTAGCAGACCCGCTTAGCGATGTTTTGTTATCAAACAAGGCAAAACCCGGCAATATATTGGAAACTAAAATTGATAATAATAAGGTGGTGATTGATGTCAAGCGTACGTAGATTTGCCAGCGGCTTTCTGTCGCTAGCTTTGGTTGCCGGCGCAATCCTAGCGGTAGTCAATCGGCAGCAAATTATTGACGAGATTACGTTGTGGCAGTACCAGCCAAGTGAGCAGATTGCCACGATTGCTAGTCGGGCTAAAATGTCAGACACTGGCAAGAGGATGTTTTATATTTCCAAGCCACAGATTAAATCAGCGAACGAATTTAATGAAGACTGTCGGCGCGTAGAAAAAGGCAATGCGATTTTAGGCTGCTATAATCAGTCGTCTGGCGAAATTTATGTTTATGACGTGACTAATCCTGAACTTGACGGCGTAAAGGAGGTTACTGCGGCGCATGAAATGCTGCATGCGGCTTGGGCTAGGCTGGGCTCGGCTGAGAAAAAACAGCTGACGTTGTTATTAGAGCAGGCTTACGAAAAAGTAAAAACAGACAAGTTGGCTGAGCGGATGGAGTATTATAATCGGGCGCAACCAGGTTCGCGGGCTAATGAATTGCACTCAATTTTAGGGACGGAATTTGCCAATTTGGGAGATGAGCTGGAGCGCTACTATAAGAGATATTTTACTGATAGGTCAGAAATTTTACGCTTACATGCACAATATCAAGAAAAGTTTGAATCAAGAGAAAAGGAGGCGCGAGAGCTTAGTGAATCTTTGAAAACTCGTAAGGAAGATTTGGATCAAGAATTAGCGCGATATTCAGCAGACGTGGCAGACTTTAATCGGCGGGCGGCGGATTTTAATCAGCGAGCAAATAGCGGGAATTTTTCCTCGCAAGATGATTTTGCAAGGCAGCGCCGTAGTTTACAAGCGGAGCTATCAGGCCTAAATAGGCGTCGTGCTAGTCTGAATGCTCAGGTTGACTCCTATAATTCTGACGTTTTAAGACTGAGGCAGCTGGGCGTAAAGATTAATGAGTTGAATAAGAGCTTGGATAGTGTAGAGGGGGCGAAGTAATGGCAAAATCTCGAAGCCAGTTTATTTGCCAGCAGTGCGGAGCTAGCTTTCCAAAATGGGTAGGTAGGTGTGAAAATTGCGGCGAGTGGAACTCCTTAGTTGAGCAGACTGTTGCACCAAGCGGAGCCTCTGCCGTTGATAAGTCATCTGGGCGAGGTAAGGCATTAAAGACCTCTAATATTCGTGAGGCGGCATTGGAATCTGGGCTGGAGAGGCTGAGTACGGGAATCGATGATTTAGACACAGTTTTAGGCGGAGGATTCTTGGCCGGTGGTGTGGCACTGGTGGCAGGGCAGCCAGGAATTGGTAAAAGCACCCTACTGGCGCAAGTCGCGGCGTATATTGCTCTTTCTAAATCGGTGTTGTATGTCAGCGGTGAGGAATCTATCTCGCAAGTAAAGCTGCGGGCAAAGCGCCTGGGTGCGGCCAGTTCAGAAAATTTGCAATTAGCGTCAAGTAATAGCGCTGAGGATATTGCTGTGTCAATTCAGCAAGGTAAGTATGATTTGGTAATTGTTGATTCAGTACAGACGATTTCTTTGAGTGAAATTTCTTCAGCACCCGGTTCAGTCAGCCAAATTACTAATTCATCCAATGCAATCATTCGCGCTGCCAAGGCTTCAGGTACGGCAGTGATTTTAGTCGGTCATGTGACCAAAGAAGGTTCGATTGCTGGTCCGAAAATTTTAGAACATTTGGTTGATGTAGTCTTAAACTTTGAGGGCGATCGCTACGGCGGTTTTCGAGTAGTGCGGGCGCAGAAAAATCGCTATGGCTCGACCAACGAGGCAGCGATTTTCGAGATGGACGAGCAGGGTCTTAGAATCGTCAAGAATCCGTCAGCGGAGCTTCTGGCGGAGCGGCGGAATCTTGACGGCTCAATTGTTTTAGCGACCATGGAGGGGGCGCGGCCGCTATTGGTCGAAATCCAGGCATTGGTTAATCCAACAAATTTTGGCTATCCTAAGCGCACAGCGAGCGGCTTTGATTTGAATAGGTTGAATCTGTTGGTGGCGGTTTTAGAGAAGCGCACAAAATTGAAATTGGCAGATAAGGATATTTATGTCAATGTAGTTGGTGGATTAAAGTTGAATGATCCAGCGGCCGATTTGGCGGTAGCGATGGCGATTGCTAGCGCGAGTGCCGGTCGGAGCTTAGACGAGGGGGCTGTGGTGTTTGGCGAAATTGGTTTGGGCGGTGAAGTTCGTTCGGCAACAAATTGGCATGCGCGCATTAAGGAGGCGAAGAAATTGGGTTTCACTTATGCAATTGCTCCAAAAGTTCACAAGGACAAATTCATAAAGGGTGTCGGCGATATGCGACAGGCGCTGATTGATTATTTACAATAAGAAAGAGGAAAAAATGAAAGATTTTTATAGCTTAATTATCATTGTTATGCTGCTTGGTCTGGCGGCGGAAGTTTATTTTTTGGCAAGACCGCGGCGGCATTCATATACGGGCGCTATGCCAATTTTAGTGGATACGTCGGTATTGATGGATGGTCGAGTAATTGATTTGGCTAAGACCGGCTTTTTGCTTGGGCAAGTTATTGTACCGCGAAGTGTGCTAGCAGAGCTGCAACTACTGGCTGACGGCGCTGACCACGACAAGCGTGAGCGAGCGCGATTTGGTATGGATGTCATGAAGGAATTGAAAGACATGCTGAAATCATCGTTCGAGCTGTATGAGGACGGTTCGCGGGTGCCAGAAGGTGTTGATTCTAGACTATTAAAGTTGGCTAAAGAAATGGACGCGGCAGTGCTGACTCTCGACTATAATTTGAACAAGGTAGCGCAAGTCGATGGCGTGAAGGTACTTAATATCAATGAGCTGGCAAAGAGCTTGAGGATGAGCTATCTGCCGGGCGATGAGCTTGATTTGGAATTAACCCAAAAGGGCCAGGATTCACATCAGGCGGTGGGATATCTAAGAGATGGCACGATGGTGGTAATTGAGAACGCCAAGCGTTATATTGGGCAGACAAAGAAGATTGAGATTATTCGAAGTCTGCAAACCGACGCCGGGAAAATGATGTTTGCAAAACTTGCTACTGAGCCAAAAAAACCAATCAAAAAGCAGAAGACAAGCGCCCCTAAAAAACGGACAAATGGCCGTGCAAAAACATCAGCCCAGCACGAAGCTGAGCTGATTAACCTGGTAAATAAGCAATAGACTGTTTGTTTAGTCGCTAGATGATGAAGTAAAGCTACTGTTGGAAGTGGCGGTGTAGTAAGCTCGGTCTCTTACAGTTACAGAAACAGTATGTGTTCCTGCGCTGCTTATCTCTACAGTGGCTGTTTGTTTACCACCGGTATTTATTTCTGAGCTCTTGATACTCTTGCCATCAACGGTAATTTCAATTGCTGCGACTTCCCATGTTCCGGCTGAAACGTCAACGCTAATGGTATATTTTTTGCCACTATTAGACACCGATACAGCGCCAATTTGCGGCTTGACATCTTCACACTTATGAGTATCGTCCTCGGCATTGGCATCGTATCCGTCTGGAGCCTTAATTGATTCCTTCTTTGTTAACGGATCGATAATCTTTGTAACTTCAAGTTCTTCCTTGGCGCCATCTGGCGTACAGTTGGTAGCCTTCTTCTTAGAGACCTTGTCGAAAGTGATTTTCTCCGAAGACTGACTTTGTTTCTTATTCCACCAAGATGGATACAACTCGCCGTCAACCGTTTGGACGCCGTTTGGACGATCGTACCATTGACCAGACTTCCACTTGCCTTCTTTGGCATAAACCTGAGTATGGGCAAATGACATAACGCTCCTAACGACTGGCATGGCGTAATTTGAGGCAGACGTACCAATCACGCTTGTGTCGGAGTTACCAAGCCAAATTCCCATGACTAGCGCTGGGCTATAGTTAACAATCCAGAGATCCTTTGGCTGTGAGCCTTTGTCGGATGTACCAGTTTTTGCGGAAGTCCGCACACCATTAACACCCATCCAGCCGTGAAGACCAGTAGTCCTATCAGACAGGATATCGTTTACGATGTATGCCGACTGTGGGTCAATCACTCGCTTGCCGTCATCCTTCCATTTCTTCAAGGTTTCTCCCTGGCTATTTTTCACTTCAATGACGCTTGAGCTATCTTTCTGAACTCCCATCCGAGCCAGAGTACCGTAGGCATTCACCAATTCTGTTTGCTTAGTACCACAGGCACCAATTGAGGCACCCAGCCCGTAACCACCAGCATTTTCCTCTTGGCGGCAGTAATTGGTATTGCCCATATTGCGGATTCCTTCGACGACCGGTTTAGCGGAGCCATTACCAATGATATAAGCCGCCTTAACCGCTGGAATGTTTCGTGAGAAGGACAGGGCTTTACGGATATTAATACCGCCCATAAACTTACCATCCCAGTTACGCAGTTTCGCTCCGTAAAGACTGTCGATGTTATCGTCGCTTAGTACTGTGCCGCTGCCGTAGGCTTGTTTATTATCGTGTTTATCAAATAGCTGTGCAAAAACAAGTGATTTAATAGTGGAACCTGGCTGAATGTAGGAAACGGCAGCGTTATCTTGACCGTAGCCGGCGTGGTTAAAGTCGCGGCTACCAACCAGCGCTACGATTTGTCCAGTCTGGGTATCTTCGATGGTTGCTGCACCGTTACTAATTCTGACGGCATCTGGTCGGCCAGTTGCAAAGAAAGCTTTCATTTCGGTTTCGAGTTTTTCTTGGATTCGCCAATCCAGTGTAGTTTTAATCGTCAATCCACCGCGACCGACAACCGACTCGCCAAGTTCCTTGCTGAGTTGGTTGCGAACCATCAATAGGAAGTGTGGGGCCTTGATGTTTTCTAGCTGTTCTGTCTGAGGCTTGATGGTACTTAGAATGTCAACTTTCTTAGCTTTTTCAGCCTCAGCTTTAGAAATGACACCTTGTTCAGCCATATAATCAAGAGTTGTGTGTTGACGGGCGATCAGCGCCTTATTGCCAGCGGTGTTGTATGGATTATAGTAGGTTGGATTCTGCGGGATGCTGGCAATCAGCGCTGCTTCTGCTAGCGTCAAATCTTTGGCGTGCTTCCCAAAGTACGTTTGTGAGGCAGACTCCGCACCGTTACGTCGACCGCCATACGGAGATTCGTTTAGGTATAGCGATAATATTTGATCCTTGCTATACATACGTTCGACTTCGATTGCCAGAATTATTTCCTTAATCTTACGAGGAATACCACTAATCGAACGGTCGCCAGCCTCATCGGCGAAGAAGACTTGCTTGACCAGCTGCTGCGTCAGGGTCGAACCGCCTTGGACTTGGCGTCGTGAAGCGGTTGAGAGAAGTGCGCGTGCCATACCGCTAACGCTAATGCCGTGATGGTTATAAAAGTCACGATCCTCAATTGCAACGGTGGCTTTCTTTAAGTAATCACTAATCTGATTAGCCTCAACAACTAATTGATAATTTCCCGTTCCTTTATCTTCCCAGAGCAAGTTGTCGTTGCGGTCGTAATATTTGGTAACGGTAGTTTGTACGCGCTTAGCAAGTTCGCCAGGGCGAATTTTATCAAGATCTTTACGGAAGTAAGCGAATAGTCCGCCGATGAGCAGCAACATCAATAAAATGCTAACGCCGAGGATTTTCAGCGCCATTAGTCCGCCTCGCTTAGAGAACCAATATTTCGCTAAACGCTTCGGGTGTAGCCGGTAAAAGAATCGTTTGACGGGATGTTTTGGCAGCGTTGCCAAATATTCTGCTCGTTCGCGCGCCTCCTTATCTTTCTTTGTCCGATGTTTTTGTGCCAGATTGGCATAAAGATTCATCCGTTTTGACGGAGATTTCTTCTCTGTTGAGCTAATCGATGTCTTCCTTTTCACAATTCTAATTATATCATGCATATGTTTCGCTTCAATCATAAAATTGCTATACTAATCATTAGAAAAGGAGTGATATGAAGTTATCAGAGGAATTACAGTGGCGCGGGTTTTGGAACCAGACCACATTCACCAATGACAAGCTTATCGATTCGGAGAATTTTACGCTCTATTTGGGAACCGATCCGTCGGCTGACAGTTTGCACGTCGGGCATTTGGCGGTCTACATGATGGTGCGGCATTTTTTGGAGCGCGGCCACAAGGTGTTTTTGCTGGTTGGTGGCGGCACCGGGATGATTGGCGATATGCGCGACACCGAGGAGCGGAGTCTGTTTTCTTATGCAGAGATTGAGCACAATAAACGAGCCTTAAAGGCGCAGGTCTCGCAAATTTTTGCTGGACGCAATTTTACCCTGGTGGACAATGCGGATTGGCTGGGCAATCTGGAACTGATTCCATTCCTCCGTGACATTGGCAAGAATTTCAACATGGCGGAATTGACCGCTCGCGAGTTTTTCAAAGCACGAATTAGTAACGGCAAAGGTCTGAGTTTTGCGGAGTTTACTTACACCTTGCTGCAGGGCTATGATTTCTGGCACTTATTCAAACATCACGGTGTCAATTTGCAAATTGGCGGTTCCGATCAATGGGGTAATTTGCTCTCAGGCGTGGAACTGATCCGCAAAAAAGAAAACACCGAAGTCTACGCCATGACCGCGCCGTTACTCATCAACAAATCAACCGGGCGCAAATTTGGCAAGTCCGAAGGCGGCGCCGTCTGGCTGGATGAAACCAAAACCAGCGTCTACAAGTTCTATCAATTCTGGCTGAACGTTGATGACGAAAGCGCCATTGAGTACATGAAGATTTTCACCATGCTTGACCGCGACACCATTGAGGCCATCGCTGAAAACCATGCGGTTAATCCAGGTGCGCGCTCGGCGCAAAAAATCTTGGCTCGTGAAGTCACCGACATCGTTCACGGCGTTAATCGGCGCGAGTCAGTGGAGCGGGTGACGGAAGTATTGTTTGGTGGCGGTGATTTCCGGCAATTGTCGGACGATGATCTGGATGCTTTAGCTAAAGAAATTCCGCGTGTTGATGTCGGCGTCGGCGTGATTGAAGCGTTGGTGGTTTCTGGCGCGGTTAGTTCCAATGGCGAAGCAAAACGCCTGCTGAAATCTGGCGCCATCAGCCTCAACGGCGAAAAATTAACCGAAGACCAAGCCGTGAACACCACATCGCTGTTGAAAAAAGGCAAAAATACATTTGTATTAATTATGGAGGGAGAAGAAGAGTGAAAAAAATTATCGGGTTTGATCTGGATGACACGCTAGCCATTACCAAGTCGCCAGTTAGCGATCGGATGGCCGGCATTCTTAGCCAGTTGCTTGAAAATTATGACGTGTGCGTCATTACGGGCGGTACATTCCAACAGATTAAAAAGCAGGTGATTGATCAGCTTAATGTCCAGCCTGAATTGCTCCAAAGATTTCATGCGATGCCGACTTGCGGCACTAGGTATTATCGATTTGATGCTGCTGATAATGAATGGAAGATTCAATATGCGAACGATTTATCTGATGAACAAAAAACTCAGATAACTACGGCGCTGGAAGAGGTTGCCAGGGAGATGGGCATTTGGTGCGATAATCCTGCGGGCGAAATTATTGAGGATCGGCACAGCCAGATTACCATGTCGGCACTGGGTCAGCAGGCGACCCCAGAGGATAAGTATGCCTGGGCGGAAAAGTATAAAGATATTCGCCCGGTGTATCGTGATAAAGTGGCAGAGAAGTTGCCTGGTCTTGAGGTGAGGATTGGCGGTACGACCAGCACTGATATTACGCTGCCAGGAATTGATAAAGCCTATGGTATTGGTAAGCTGCTTGAGCTGAACGGCTGGTCAAAGGAAGAGGCGCTATTCTTTGGCGACAAATTACAGGAAGGTGGCAATGATTTTCCAGTCAAACAAATGGGCGTTGATTCAATCGAGGTGAGAGGTTGGGAGGATACCGCCTACGCACTGGAGGGTATCAACGCTGTTTCGTAGATGAAACTGACAACTCCCCTTGAACACATCAAAGGCGTCGGCCCCAAAACCGCCCAAGCGCTGTCGGCGGCGGGTCTGGAGACGGTGGCGGACGCTTTGGATTTTTTGCCGCGGGCGTATGATGATTATTCGGCGGCGGTTAACATTGCTGATCTTCAGCCGGGTAAAGTGACGGTGCGGGCGCGCTGTGAGTCGATTTCCACGCGCATTGTGCGCCGAGGCTTGAGTATTACCACGGCGGTGCTGGCGGATGATTCTGGCAAGGTCAAGGCCGTTTGGTTCAACCAGCCGTACCGCGAATCGCAGTTGAGATCCGACGCCGACTTCATGTTTTCTGGCCAGTTTGGTATGCAATATAACAGCTATCAGATCAGCAATCCGTCGGTCGAACTTGCCAAGCCAACTGATAGATCTGACCTCCATCATACGTCAGGCATTCACCCTGTCTATAAATCCATCAAAAACCTCCGCCCCAAAACTGTGCAGGATTTGCTGAAGAATTTGCGCCCCATCATGGAGTTTTTGCCCGAAACGCTGCCGGAGCACATTGTCCAGAGGCAATCATTAGTCAGCCGCGCGGAGGCTGTCAAGTTTCTCCATGCGCCAAAAAATCATCAGGAAATTGCCCGCGGGCGTGAGCGGCTGGCGTTTGAAGAGTTGTTTGAAATGATCCTGGCGGCGCAGTTTAATAAGCAAGAACAAACCAAGTTGACTGGCTGGCGCATTCCGTTCAATCAGCCGGTCGTCAAGCAATTTGTTAAGCAACTGCCATTCCCCTTGACCAACGCGCAGCGCCGCGCCACCTGGCAGATTTTGCAAGATTTGGAGTCCGAACATCCAATGAATCGCCTACTGCAGGGTGATGTTGGTTCAGGTAAAACAGTAGTCGCCGGGTTGGTGGCGGCAGAAGTGGCGCGGGCTGGTTTCCAGACAGCCATCATGGCGCCGACGGAGATTTTGGCGACTCAGCACGCCAAGACGCTGGATGAATTATTGGCGCCGTTTGGCATGTCGGTGGCGCTGCTGACAGGGCACGTTAAGGGTACTCAGCGGCGGCAGCTGCTGGACAATTTAGCGAATGGCAACATTAACGTGATGGTTGGTACGCACGCGCTGATCCAGGAAAAAGTGGCGTATCACAAGCTGGGGTTTGTGGTGATTGACGAGCAGCATCGGTTTGGCGTCAAGCAGCGACAGACCTTGCTACAAAAGGCAGACTACATGCCGCACCTGCTCAGCATGACCGCCACGCCGATTCCGCGGAGCTTGGCGTTGACCTTGTACGGCGAGCTGGACATCTCGATTTTGGACAAGCTGCCAGCTGGCCGCCAGCCAATTGCAACGAAAATTTGGTCGCCAGCCTCGGCGCCGAAGCTTTATGAAACCATCGACCATGAACTGGCTCAGGGTCGCCAAGCCTACGTCATCTGCCCATTGATTGATGACAATCCTGACAATGACAAAAAATCGGTCGAGGCGGAATATCACAAATTGGCAAAAACGATATTTCGTCATCGCCGTGTTGGGCTGTTACACGGTAAACTGCCGCCCGAGGAAAAAGCCGCGGTTATGCAGCAATTCGCGGACGGTGACATTGACATGTTAGTGAGCACCACGGTGGTGGAGGTCGGTGTTAATGTGCCGAACGCCACGGTCATGCTCATCGAAAATGCTGATCATTTTGGGCTCAGCCAGCTTCATCAGCTACGCGGGCGGGTTGGGCGCGGTGAGTATCAGAGTTTTTGTCACCTGATGGTGTCGAGCCATGACAAGCCAAGCCAGCGCCTCAGGGAAATTGAGAAATCCCAAGACGGCTTTTACTTGGCGGAAGTTGACTTGAAACTCCGCGGTCCCGGTGAAATTTATGGCCGAGCGCAGCATGGCGCGCTGAACCTAAAAATTGCCTCGCTGAGCGACACGCCGCTGATAGCCCGTGCGCAAACGGAGGCCGAGCGCTTTGTCAAAGAGGGGCAGGATTTGCTACAATATAACCATCTGGCGCGTGCCGTCAGTCGCTATCAGCGATTAACCATTTTGAATTAATATGTATGCAGGAACAACAATTAGAGATGGCTCTGGTCGATTTATCGGTGTTCATCAAAAGATAGATCGAGTGGCCAGGCGACACCTTGAACCGATGCTGCCTGATTGGTGTGAGTTTCCTGATGTGAAAAATATTCTGCATTTTGAAGGCAAAAATGGTCCTGACGGTGTTAAGCGTAAAAGTCCAGCTGTTGACGAGCCGTGGCATTTTATCAATCCAGACGATCCGAACGACACGGCGCTTTTGGAGATGATTGACCAGCATATTGATAACCTAGCGAAGGCGCTGCAGAGCCATAATTCTGAACGAGCCGCCTTTGAAGCCGCGTGGATGGCGCATGCTATCACCGATGGTCTAACGCCGGCGCATCATTTCCCGCTGGAGCAGGCAATGGAGGAACTGCGCGGCGGTGAAGGCTTGGAGACGCGAACCTCAATCCTAAAGAAAAATGTCATGAAGGGCGACACGGGTATTGAGCTCATCAAAAACAACTGGAAGTTTTGGGGCGCTAAGGGTATGATGACTATGCATGTGGCGTTTGAAGCGGGCGTGGCAAGCGTGGTGGCTTATCCGCGCTTTAAGGACGCTGTGCCGAGTGAAGCTGAAATTTTACAGGTTAAACAACAGGGCTATCGGGAATACTATTTGGAGCAAGTTCACGCTGTGGCGGCCATGAAAATGTATGACAACTTTGGTAAAAACGGCTGGACGACAGATCTGGCGTGGCAAACCAACCATGAACTGATGCCAATCATCATCAAGGCTGTGATGCTGGGCTGGCTGGCGTCGGTTTGGAAGCTTGAGGCCAAACGGTGAAAGTGCGCATCATTGCCGGCGAATTTGGCGGACGATTTATCCAAGCGCCGCCAGGTTCAACTACACATCCCATGGGCGAGCGGGTTCGTTCGGCGATGTTCAATTCACTGGGCGAGACGGTTCGCGGCGCACGAGTGTTGGACGCCTTTGCCGGCTCTGGCGCGATTGGTTTGGAAGCACTCAGTCGCGGTGCCGAGTCGGTGGTTTTTGTGGAACGAGACCGAGTCGCGCAGCGCGTCATTGCCGAAAATATAGCCAGTTTGGGCGTCGATGAAAAATCTATTGTAATAAAAACAACGATATCGAATTGGCTGGAAACTTCAGGTGTAACAGGGGAGTTTGATATTATTTTTGCCGATCCGCCATATCACAATCCTCAGTTTTCCACAGTTTTGCGACTAATGGGACTACTCAAACCTGGTGGAACTATGATATTATCACATCCAGGAATAGGTGAGGTGCCAATTCAAGACAAAACTGTTGTGGTGGACAGTCGTAGTTATGGGGAGGCGCACCTCACCCGGTTCCTACGATTGTAAAAATACATTATGACTTAATAATCTCGTTCTGATGTTTGTCAGGACGTTTTTTGTTGTATGGCAAAACCCGCTGGAAGTAGGCGCTATATGGCTATCGTGTATTTTGAGGCGCTCTCTATACGACGGCGCAGTTCGTCATTGATTGCGTCGAGTGCTGAGGCTGCTTCATCTATATCTATTTTACTATTTTTGAGCCTTTCAATTATATTTGCCTGTAAATCTAGTAACTCGTCCATCAACAAAGCTTCAAGCAATGTATTTTCTCCGTATGCGTCAGTAACATTTCCTTCGACACTTTCCATATTGTATTTTATAACATAATATGTATATTTATGCAAGTAATAGAATTCCGCAATACCCAGGGACGGCTAATTGCTGATTTTTCCTGAGGATGAGGTAGCGAGGGTGGGTCGAGGCGATAATTTCAGCGTCTTTTGGAATGAAAAAACTCTGCGGTGCGTCAGCGAAATTGATGAAGATATAAGCCGGCTCAGTACCAAGTTCGCGTTTTATACCAAGGATAAATCCATTACCAGTGCTATGGATAATTTCTATAGAACCATCTCTGAGGATTGGGAAATCTTGGCGAAGTTGTAATAGATTTCTATGTAAATTAAGCGTAGAATAGCGAATCTTTTTCTCTGTGCTAACATTAATGAACGAGTGGTTTTTATTTACTGGCAGCCACGGTTTTACTTCTGAGAATCCAGCGAATCGCGTATCGTCCCATTGCATCGGCGTGCGCTCCAGGTCGCGGCTGTCGATGGTGGAATTGGTGGGACTAAAATTATCCTGAATATCCTCGGGAGTCAGCTCGCCATTGGTCATGCCAATCTCATCGCCATAGTATATCACGCTAACACCCGGCGTGAGCAGGTTGAGAAAATGTAAGGCTCGCGCTCGCTCCGCCCCGAGCCGTGAGGCAACGCGCGGCTGATCGTGATTGCCAATGCAGAAAAACGGCTTTGCTGAACCTGCCGCCTGTAAATATTTCTCAATCTTCTGCCCAGTATGCTCCGCATGCCACTCGTCTTGGCGATACTCCATAAAGAACGCCGACGCCTTCGGATGAGCTTTCATTACCCGGTGATACTGCTGGTAAATATCGCCCAACTTCTCGTCCGGATAAAATTCAAACACCATCTGCTTATCGTCATATTCATCACAAACTGATGCCAGCTCACGCAAATATTCTTGAAAATGCGGCCCCATTTTACAGTGGTCGTGAATGAACGCACCGTAGGCTTCAGGATCGCCGTGAAAATCAGGATTTGGCGAATCATTGCCAAACTCCGAATCTTTAGAAATGCCCCAAATCGCGTCAATCCGCATGCCGTCCACGCCCATATTAAACCAAAATCGCACCACGTTTTTCATTTCATCGCGAACCGCCGGATTATCCCAATTCAAATCCGGCTGCGTTTTCAGGAACGAATGGAGATAAAATTGATTGGTCTGCTCATCAAACTCCCATGAACTGCCACCCGACAGACTGCGCCAATTATTTGGCTCATTGCCATCCCGCCCGTCGCGCCAGACATAATAATCACGCTTGGGATTGTCGCGCGATAACCGCGCTTCCTGAAACCACGGATGCTGATCAGATGTATGGCAGGGAACGAGGTCGATCATGACTTTAATGTCCAGAATATGAGCTCTTTCCAACAGCGCTCGAAAATCATCCAGCCCGCCAAATGTTGGGTCAATGGCTCGATAGTCAGAGATATCATAGCCAAAATCAGTCAGCGGCGAGAGGAAAAACGGCGAAATCCAAATCGCGTCAACGCCCAGCCACGCCAAATAGTCCAGCTTCTCAGTAATGCCATTCAAATCACCAATCCCATCGCCATTAGTATCCCGGAAACTACGCGGATAAATCTGATACAAAGAAGCAACATCTTGCCAAGTTTTCATGATTTAAGTATAAGCGAGATGAGAGCAAAATTCCAGTTTTTAGATAGCGATGCAAAGATTATTGACATTCTTACTTTACTTTGATAAACTAAAAATATGAATAGTAAGAACGATATTTGGAAAGATGAACAGGCGCGTCAGCTGGCGGATGTTCTTGCTAGTATAGAGGATTCTAATGAAATGCGGGCGTTTCTTCGCGATGTCATGACTCAGAAAGAGATTGTCGAAGTTGGCGCGCGCCTACAAGCTGCCAAAATGTTATCAAAAGGCGAAAAATACGCCGACATCATCGAGGCAACGAAGCTTAGCAGTCGTACAGTTGCTCGGATTAGCGATTGGATACGAAACGGCACTGGCGGTTATAAAAACGTCTTTAAACATCATTCGCACGTTTGGCCAGCTCGCGCTGAGTAGTTTGTAAATAAATCTAAACAAATGCCGGCGCGACGCTGGCATTTTGATTTTTTGATAGTTAATTTAGCTAATTTAGCTAATTTTTAGAGATATTTATGAGCAAAATAAGAACAGCCAGGTTCGCTGCGCCAGACGAGGCGAGGGAGAGGTATGACGCGATTATTCCCGCATATCAAGCAGCGTTTGCAGCGCAGCCGTGGTATGAAGTAAGTAAATGCGGCGGCTGCTCGTCAGGCTATTCTCGTCAAAATCCTGGTGATATATGTCAAGCTTGCGGCAGTACAACTGGCGATGAAGCATATACAGAACAGGAATTGACCGAGAGATTTGATACTATCGGCGAGACGCATCCAGCGTGTTGGCATATCGAGGAGACGCCAGCGGGATTAGTGTTGGCGGCGGTTGCTTGGATTGCTGATCCGGTGCAGATTGCGGCGGAAAAATATCCTGGGTCGCTAGAAATGGCAGAGTGGCTTAAGCAGAAGTACGCGCCGAACGCTACTTCGAGCTCAGAGATAGTATGGCTAGATGAAGTTTTTGCTAACCGCCAGATCTCGAGACGTAACAATCTAGTGAATTTTCGCCCAATGGTATGCGGGTTTTCTGCTCGCCTAGATCAGACGAAGGTAGCCTATCGGACTATTGCGCCAGCGATGATGCGTGCGGTCATGAGGGACTTTGGCGATGATGCGACCATTGATAAAGCCGAATCTGATGTTCCTGATTGGCGAAATTTTGTATCAATTGATTTATCTCGGTAAAAAATAATATATAAGGAGGATAAGAATATGAAAATATTAGTAATTGGCGGCATGCACGGGAATGAAATGCTGGGCATTGATTTGGTCAAGAATTTACAGGAAAATCCGCTGGAAAATATTGACAGCGTACTGGCGAATGAGGAGGCAATAAAAAGAAATAAGCGGTTCGTCGAACAAGACTTGAACCGGTCATTTCCCGGCATGAAATCAAGCGGCATATACGAGCAGCAGCGCCCGGTTAAGCTACTGGAAATGTGCAAGGAATATGATATTGTTTTTGACTTTCACAATACGTTTTGTCCGGATAATGATTGTACGTTTGTCGGGGAGGGTGCAAATGAAGAGTTGCTGGGCGCGTCATGGTTGCTGGGTTTGCCGCGGGTGATTGTGGCTGATTATGATTGTATAAATAAGTATGCGCTTAATTGCGTGTCGATAGAAATTAGCGTGCAGAGCAGGTTGAATGATGTGAAAATCTGGCGCCAGAAGCTGCAAATGCTCGCTGAAAAGGAAATTGCTGATTGCCAGACGGTCGCAGGCGTGGAGAAGTTTCGCTTTGTGTATCGAATGACCCTGGAGGATAAAGCAAGGTTAAACCTTGAGCGGGCAAGCCTACGAGCATTCCAGCCAATTGACCAGAATTTGGCGGAGAAAATGGGAGTAAAAACTCCGGCCTATCCGATCTTCATTAATGACAAATTCACGCCGTATAATTATGGAGGGCTGTTAAATAGGATTGATACCTAGATTATTTATGGTGGTGATACTGATGAGTCAGCGCGTGACCCTTGCCGCGGCGCAATAAATATAAGTTGACAGGGTACGACACTAGGAACGCGGCAGTCATGCATAGCAGCCGGCTTGTCCAATACATCGGATGAGTGAGGTCTTTGTTCATGGCGCCTGGCACAATGAGCATGATGACATTGTCAACGATGGTCATCGACAGAATTGATAACGTATCGGCGGCGAAAACCAATTTGAATGCTTTGACGAACGATAACTTAGCACGTACCAGCGGGATAGTTGATACAGTATAGCCAGACGTAAATGCCAAAACTGATGCCAAAATTACCGTGGCGTGCGGTGTAAATCCAGCGTGCGTGCCGATGGTAACGCCAAGCATTTCGCCGACCATACAGCCCGCCAAACAGTGTAAAGTCGCTGCTAATGCCATGTGTTTGGTTGAGGTTTTTGTATTGCAGTGAGGGTGAGATTCGTGGTGCATCATTTCGTCCTTATATTATTTAATTCGTATAAATTAAGCAGTTCTTCGACGGCTTCATTTTGCTGGATTTTATCGCCCGAGGCCATTTTGTCGGCGATGTGCGTGCGCAAATGCCGCTCCAGAATGAGCTTGTTGAGCGATGCCAGCGACTTTTGCAGAGCCAGGCTTTGCGTTAAAATATCCATGCAATACGCGTCGTTGGCAATCTGCTTCTCGAGTCCGCGCATTTGCCCCAAAATAATCTTCGTGCGGTGCAGGGCTTGCCGCTTAATGTCTGCCGTATCCATAGAACTATGATATACCCCCTGGGGGTATTATGTCAAATATGATAATATGAAAAAATCGCCCGAAAAGGCGACGGTCTGGATGCTACACTGAATTGGTGCGGATGGGGAGAGTCGAACTCCCGTCTCAACCTTGGGAAGGTCACATAATAGCCGTTATACGACACCCGCGTCTTCAAAATTATAACACTCTTGTCAGATGGCGACAACTTTAGTACAATGAAATAGCAAGTTTGTGGCTCTTTAGCTCAGTTGGTAGAGCAGAGGCCTGAAGAGCCTTGTGTCCCCAGTTCAAGTCTGGGAGGAGCCACCAAATATTGCAATTTATTCACGGCTTTGTTACAATAAAACGTGAACTGCATGCGGGTTTAGCTCAGTTGTTAGAGCGCTTCCTTGCCATGGAAGAGGCCAGGAGTTAGAGTCTCCTAACCCGCACCACAAACGAAATTATTCGATTCAATGGACCCTCTCCAGGGTTCATTTAGTTTATAAGACATTAAAATGGGTTCAATTATAAAGTTAGAGAAGAGTTTTAGTAGTTGTATTCACGGCTAATATCTAAACTGATGTGATCTGCTGACAATGTTTTTTAAATCAGGATCAGGAATTTTTATTATTTTTAGGATTAGTAATTTTATGAGTTTTACCATTGCTAGGTTTGATCTTATAAGCCTCCATCCTGATAGCGCTTTTTGCTTGCCGTTTTCATCCCTATGTGCATAATAATTTCTAGTATTGACCATGGCATGTATATCAGAATTATCAAACGTTTGTAGTCCATAATCTTTTCCTATACGGACTATGTCTCTCAATCTTCTTCCGAGGCTATCTTCTATTGGGCCAGCTAAACGTTTCTTTACTATGTCTCTGTAAGCTTCGTCTACTATACCGTCTAATATATTTTGACGAATTTTAGACCATTCATTACCAGGATCTTTCTTCTTTTCAAAAAAATGTCTGTGCAACGATTCAAGCGCTCCAATAAGTGAAATAAACTTCATATCTTCACTAATATTATTATCTAAATGCAGCAAAATAGACTCGACTGAATTTTGAATTTTTGCATAATTTATTATCCACTCTTTTAATATATTGTTAGCGATACTTTTATCGCTTAGATCGTTAATTGTAAATAATGGACCTCGGTAGAATTTATCTTTGCTTTTTCTTTTTCCGAGAACTTTTGCATAGATGAATTCGGCATTATCACTGCCGTCGGGGCTGTGAGTGAATATATTATTTTGATAAGAAGCTGAAAATAAGAAATTTGAAAAACTCTCTAACATAGAAAATGCAGAGATTCCAAATGTAAAATCTTGAGGACTACCTAAAAATCTCACTGTTGCTCGAGGATCATTATATATTCTGAACTGCTCAGTGTGTGCTATATTATTTGCATAATCAGGCACTAGTTCGCTATGAATATACACTACGACATATCCCTCTATTAAATCTAACTGACGCACCCTCTTTGTATTGTCAAAGCTAAATGTACTATAGTTAAAATCTGTTAATTTTATACCAAGCCATTCGTCAAATCCCGGTAGATATCCTGTTATACTCTGTACTTTTCTGAATTGTGGATTATTGCTTTTGGCAATTACTACATAGCTGGGAGTTATGACTGATTCTCTCTTTCTTGTTGCTGGTTTTAGTATATTTTTAAAAACATTAGCCTCCTGGCATATACAGTCAATTAATCTAATTGTGGTATTGCTACTGTTTGATTTTAATTCTGGGATAGGTGTTTGAGAAAAAATATCGCTACTTATGAAACAGCTTAATCTAAATTTATCGTTCAGAACACCTGTTATATATTTTCGCCCATCGTAGAGCCATCTCTTTGCAGATTTAAAATCGTCATAGTATAGGTTCTTTATATTCTCGGGGAAATCTAGTCGGTAAATATCGTGTCATATTTTGAATTTAAAATCATTTCTTACCGCCGCGAATGGCGTCAATCAGTTCAATCGGGAAGAGCATCATTGTCTTTTGTGATGGTTCGGTGGAGATACGCTCCAGTGTGTTCAGGGTACGTAGGTTAATCGCCCCTTGGGTTTTCGCCAGGATCTCCGCCGCCTGCGCCAGCGTTTCAGCGGCAGCTTTTTCGCCGTCGGCGTTGATGATGTTAGCGCGGCGTTCGCGCTCGGCTTCGGCCTGTTTGGCCATAGCACGCTTCATGTCGCCCGGCAGTTCAATATTCTGAATCTTAACATTCTCGACATCGATACCCCATTTGTCGGTCTCAGCATCGACAATTTCCTTAATCTGCTGCGAAATCTCCTCACGCTTAGCCAGCAGGTCGTCCATATCGACATTACCAGTGACATCGCGCAGGGCAGCCTGAGCAAATTGGCTGGTGGCGTAAATATAATTGGTCGTCTCAAGCACCGCTTTTGGTGCGTTAATTACTCGGAAGTAGACCACCGCGTCAACGCCGACGGTGACATTGTCCTTGGTGATAACTTCTTGCTTCGGTACGTCAATCGGTGTTGACCGCACATCGACCAGCATCATCGTCTGAAAAATCGGCACCACTATGCGCAAACCTGGCTCACGCACACCAGTAAATTTACCGAGCGTCAGCACCACGCCGCGCTGGTATTGATTGACAACCTTGATACCGCTCAATATGTAAATTACTACGACGACTAAAATTACTATTGCTATTTCCATAATTCCTCCTTTTTATATAATATTTATTTTAGCATTTTGCCTGGCGAAAATGAAAATGAATAAACGTGTTTCGCTTCGGGTTTTACGATATAATAAAAGATATGAGTGATAGTCGGCAACCGCTGGCCGAACAGATGCGGCCGCAGACATTGGACGAGGTGATTGGGCAGAGCCACTTGCTGGGCGAGGGCGAATTACTACGGCAAATTGCCAGGCGCGGCGAGCCGGTTAGCCTGATTTTGTGGGGGCCGCCGGGGACGGGCAAGACGACGTTAGCGCGGATTATCGCCCGCGAAGTCAACGCTGAGTTTATTGAATTGTCGGCAGTGACCAGCGGCAAGAAAGATGTCGAACGGGTGATTGAACACGCCAGACAAAATTGGAACTTGGGGCTACGGACGATTTTGTTCGTCGATGAGATCCACCGCTTCAACAAGGCGCAGCAAGATGCGTTTTTGCCCCATGTCGAGAGCGGGCTGATTACGCTGATTGGCGCTACCACGGAAAATCCCAGCTTTGAGGTGATCACGCCACTGCTTTCCCGGACGCGAGTGCTGGTGCTCCGTCAACTGACCAAAGATGAAATTATATTGGTGCTGAAGCGGGCATTGAAGGTTTTGAAACAAACCAAGCGGGTATCGCCCAAAGCCCTGGACTATTTAGCAGAACTGGCAGACGGCGACGCGCGGGTGGCGCTGGGCAATCTGGAGTTGGCGCTGAGCTTTGGTGAAAAAGTCACGCCAGAGGTTGTCAAGGCAGCGGCTCAGCGGCGTTTGCCAGGCTATGATAAAAAGGGTGATGCGCATTATGACGTCATCTCGGCGTTCATTAAGTCACTGCGAGGTAGTGATGCGGTGGCCGCGGCGTACTATTTGGCGCGCATGATTGACGCTGGTGAAGATCCGAAGTTTATCGCTCGGCGGATGGTGATTTTCGCCTCAGAAGACATTGGGTTGGCGGGTAACGGCGCGCTGAGCTTGGCGGTCGCCACTTTTGAGGCGGTCGAGCGCGTTGGGCTACCTGAAGCCAAATACAATTTATTCCACTGTGCCATCGCTCTGGCTCGCAGTCGGAAGTCGCGTGAGATTACTGACTTGATGAATGATGCTTTCGTTCTGGCGCAAAAATACCCAAACTCGCCCGTGCCGCTCCATCTTCGAAATGCTGCTACCAAGCTGATGAAAGATCTGGGCTACGGCAAAGATTACAAATGGCAGGCTGGTTTTCAGCATGAAAAAGGATTTTTGCCGGAAGATATTAAGGATATGCTATAATTGGCGTATCAATATTTCTTTAATAGGAGAAAATAATATGGCAAAACAAGAAACACAACAACCGCAGTACGTACCGCAGCCAGATCCGAATGCACAATATGGTCCTGCGCCGCAACCCCAAGATACGCCATATCAGCAGCAGCCAGTTAACCAGCAATATTTCGCGCAGCCGCAAGCAGCGCCAGTTCAGTATGTAGTAATGGCTGAGTCTCTGAAGGGTATTAAGGGTTGGCTAGCGTTCTTAACCATACTTATGGGACTCGGTGGTATATTATTTACACTGGTATTCTTTGGGTCTTTGTTGGATATAAGTACTGCCGCTGGTGTAGTTTCGGTTATTTTTGCGCCAGTCGTTGCAATTTTATCCATTGCTGCAGTCATACTGATTAACCTACAGAAAAAAATTGCTCGCTATTGCTCAATCGCCTCTTACATGACGGGTGCGGCATATCTTTCGGTATTGCAAATTGTTCTTTCCGCAAGCGAGCCCAGCTCTGATTCCAACAACGTTACCACTTGCATAGCTGTAGTCGCACTTTTTCTGTTGACTGGCGCCCTTATGTCGCTCTATTTCATTTTGTCCAGGCGTGTCAAAGAAACATTGGTGGACTAACTTCGGTTAACTCTATCCATGAAAATCGCCCTCAGCTTGGGCGATTTTCATAGGTAAGGAGCGGGTTTATCTCTTAGCGGCGCGCTTTCGCTCGTTAGCGTCGAGGTAACGTTTGCGTAGGCGCAGGGATTTTGGCGTCACCTCCAGCAGTTCATCGTCCTCGATAAAGTCGATGCATTGCTCCAGGCTGAACTGTGTAAACGGCGTTAGCTGCACCGTGCCATCGGACGATTTGGAACGCATGTTGGTCAGGTGCTTGGCTTTACAAACGTTGATTTCGATGTCTTCTTGGCGGTTATAAATACCGACGATCATGCCGGCGTAGACTTCCGTGCCAGGCCCGACCAAGAGTTCGCCGCGCGCTTCGGCCGCCTGCAGAGCATACGGCGTGGTGGTGCCAGCCTCAAAAGCGATGAGCACACCGCCGCGGGTTTTTGGCAATTTGCCGCCCAGCGGTTGATAGCCATGCGGCAGGGAATTCATAATCACCGTGCCTTTGGTGGCGGTCAATAGCACGTTGCGCAGACCAATCAAAGCCCTAGTCGGTAGCATATAGGTGATGCGAGTAGCGCCGCTGGCGGTGGTTTCCTGCGACTTCATTTCAGCGTGGCGCGCACCCAACTCTTGGCTGATCGCGCCGATGAATTCGCTGCTAATTTCGATTTGTAATTCTTCAATCGGCTCTTTTTCGATGCCGTCCTCGGTGATGGTCACCACTTGCGGGCGGCCGACTTCAAACTCAAAGCCCTCGCGCCGCATGGTCTCGATCAAGACGCTCAGGTGCAGTTCGCCGCGGCCAGACACCGTAAAGCCGATGCCGTTTTCTTCGACGCGCAGCGCCACGTTGGTTTCCAGTTCTCGCCGCAAGCGGTCGCCGATTTGCCGCGAGGTGGTAAATTCGCCCTCGCGCCCTTTCATCGGGCTGGTGTTTGGGCCGAGGTACATGCTCAGCGTTGGTGCTTCGATGGCAATCGCCGGCAAGGCTTCCGGCTGTTCTTTGTCGGCAATGGTATCGCCAATGTGCGCTTCAGCTACGCCAACCAGCGCCACAATGTCGCCAGCAAACGCCTCGTCAAGCTCCTCGCGGTTCAGCCCGCGGTAACCAAAAACTTTCTCAATTCGTGCTGAGCCCGACACCTCGCCGTGCTTCAGCAAGCTAACCTGCAGACCACGCTTGACCGACCCGCGAGCGATCCGCCCAATGGCATATTTGCCCTGGAAGGTGTCGTACTGCAGGCTGGTCACCAGCATCTGGAAACCGCCATCAGCTGTGACGCTCGGTGCCGGGATGTCATTGATAATTGCCTCAAAAATTGGCGTGAGATCGGCGTTGTCGCTCGGGTCGGTAGGAATCTCTCGCCAAGCCTTGCCATCGCGCCCGATAGCGTAATAAATCGGATAGTGCAGTTGACTATCATCGGTCGCTAGCTCCAGAAATAGATCGCTTAGTTCATCTTCAACCTCGGCAATGCGCCTAGCTGGTTTATCAATTTTATTAATCACCACCACTGGCTTCAAGCCCAGCTCCAGTGCCTTGCTCAATACAAACTTCGTCTGCGGCATCGGCCCTTCCTGCGCATCGACGATCAGCAATACGCCATCCGCCATCTGCAGTGTTCGCTCGACCTCGCCTGAAAAGTCGGCATGTCCCGGCGTGTCGATGATGTTGATCTTATAATCACCGTAAAAAATTGAAGTCTGTTTGGCGGTGATGGTGATACCGCGCTCGTGCTCCTGATCGCCCGAATCCATGATCAATTCCTGGCTCATCTCGGCCTGATTGTCGCGAAATGTGCGCGACTGTTTGAGTAGCCCATCAACCATGGTTGTCTTGCCGTGATCGACGTGGGCAATAATGGCAATATTTCGAATCTTGCTAGCGTCTTTCATAAAAATATGGTCTGGGATTAACAGCAGACCTTCCTTTGGTGATTTATTGTAGCACAGATAGGCAGGGATGGAAAGTTTTGCGAATTGAGGTGGCTGCTACTATATTTCTGAATCTTCATCCAGAACAGGATCTCCAAATATCTTCCAAATTCTTACAAATTCATCACCACACATGAGGTCATATGTTTCATAATCTGAGAGTCTATACAACTGTTCAGGAGTGGTATCTTTTGGCAACCCGTCTATATATCTTGTGTTGCGACCCCTATACGTACCCATTTCCTTCATTAAAGCAATGCCAATCCGTCTGGCCTCTTTTTCCGAGGTTATTTTTCTTTCTTGGGGTGCTGGGCGCTGCTCGTTACTCATAGTGCTAGTAATTATAACAGGATTATTGTCTAGTTGGCTAGATTATTCTGAATAGACATAATAATTTTTTCGCGCTCCGAATTTTCCAATGGTAGCGATTCGCGCGCATCTTGAAAATGTGTCGGCGAAGTGTTTTGTGTGAATTCACCTGATCGTGGCGTGAGATGAAAATGAACGTGATGTTCACGGTTGCAGAGAAGACAAACATTGACGCGATCGCACTTTGTGGCTAATCGAATTGCACGAACAGCTTTTTTGAGATCAAGCATCAATTTCTCATAGATCTCGTCTGCCAAATCATCAATGAGCTCAGCGTGGCTGTTAAACCCGAGCATGCACCGCCCAGGATATCGGCGATCGTCCACAAATGCTAATGTCGAAACGTCTAATTTAGCGATACAATCATAGAGAAAGAAATTGCAATCAGTGCAGTTCATCTGAGTCATAATCATATAATACCACACCTGACATAGTGGTATACGTATCAATTATTCTGTAGCTAAAGTGTCTCCTGAGAGATACGTCCGCACTGCCCTCAGCGCCATTCGGGCAATTGGTCCGGCGGCCAGCATTTGCCACCAGAACGCCGCGCAGAAATTCATCGGCCAAGCCGAGGCAAAGCGCAGCAGCAACTCGGCTAGCGGCGTACCAGCCAAGACAAGCCCAATCAAGCTCATCGCCAGCGACATACCCGTCACCATACACACCGTTCGCGCCAGTGCATGAGCTTCTACACTGTCCTTGGCGCGGACAAAACGCTTCATAGTTTTTTGCGCCAGATTCGATACGATCAAACTCTCAACAACTATGACGATTGCGAAAATCGCTGGCTGCAACAACAGCGCTCGCCCGAGCGATTCCATTGACACGCCAGCATGTAAAAATGTATTCAGCAAATTCATAAAAATTGACATCGTAAACGCCATGACGACGCTATAAAATACTCCTTCTCGCTTAGTGCGGGGCATATTTCCTCCTTTGATTAATGATTTTTTGGCAACAAAAAAGTTGCGCGTTATCGGTGCAACTAGGGTGTTTTATCTTTACAACATTACGCTTTTACTGGTAGATCTAGTGAAATTCAACCACTACAAAAGCAACGTATTGACCTCTGAAAATATGAGCAGGGCGGTGGGTTTTTGTCAAGGATTCGCCTAGTGCTATTTCGACGATTTTTGCGATATCTTTACAAGAACAGGGTACGCTATTTGATGTATAATTAGAATGTGATTAAAGAAGCTATAATAAAAAAAGATTACATTACTATATAAGTTTAAGTTTGGCAAATAAAATCATCTTGTTAAATGATATAAAATATAAAGACTTAGTTAAATAGGAGAATTAAACCAATGCCTCAAACACCACACTCAAATTCAGTTTTACAATTATATAAATTCTGCCCAAAATGCGGCGGTAAATTTGTTCATCGCGGCAGCAATCACCTGAAGTGCCAAGACTGCGACTATAGCTATTTTGTCAATCAAGCGCCGACCGCCGGAGTGATTATTTTTAATAGCGAGGGTAGGGTAATGATGGCTAAACGAAAGTTTGAGCCGAAAAAAGGAACATGGCAGTCAATCGGCGGATTTGTCGGATTAGATGAACCTTTGGAAGAAGCCGCTGTACGCGAGGCTAAAGAGGAGCTTGGCGTGAATATAGAAATAGATAATTATCTAGGCAGCTTTCCTGAGATTTATGAGTTTGGCGGAGTTGCCGTGCCATTTTTAGCAATTTACTTTACTGCAAAGATTATCGATGGAAATCCGAAACCAAATGATGACGTAGCGGAAATTGACTATTTTACACGCGACGAGCTGCAAAAATTAGATATTACTTATCCTGCGCTGCGTGAATTATTGCTTGCAAGAATGTCTTGTAATTAGCATATAGTTAGCTATAGACAGATTTAACAAGCTGAGCAAACTTTTTAGTAGGGACGCTCTCAATGCAGACATTGGAATGCTCTAATATCTCTGATTGTTCAATGTGATCATTTGTTAGCGTCAGGTTATCTGGCAGTTTATTTGTGATTTGCATTGCTTGCATTAGTTCGCACAATGCATAACATCCAACAAGCAATATCTTCGGCGTTATGCGCCGCGCGCCAGGCTGTATTCGTTCTTTAATACTGCCTCTATCGTATCAAGCGCAGACTACGGAGTTGAGTTTGTCGCAATTCCAACCTCTCGTGATCATATCTACTATTGATGTTCCATCGGCGCGGCAAATCCGCTCATTATCTTGAAGCGGCCGTAAATATTTATGGTTACCACCGCGCTGCAGGGCTAGGCTATACTTTATCATGTCATCACCAATAGAAATTAGACTAATCGCTCCAAGCGCTGTCGTGATTCTGGTGGTGTCCTTATTGTATCGAAGCTGGCACGCCTCAACAACTGCTGGAACTTGCCTCCGACGAAACAAACCTCTTTCTACGGATAAAGAGGTTTCATATGTTTTTATGTCGATGACTTCAGGCTTTTTAGACATTTACCGTAGATAAATTGGTGGAGATAGAGGGGCTCAAACCCTCGACCTCAGCAATGCGAACGCTGCGCTCTATCAGCTGAGCTATATCCCCGTAAAAGTAAAATAAATCAAATATGGTGGGAAATACAGGGCTCGAACCTGTGACCTCACGAATGTGAATCGTGCGCTCTAGCCAACTGAGCTAATCTCCCGTAAAAATAAAATTCTGGTGCGGATGAAAGGACTTGAACCTTCACGCCGTGAGGCACATGCTCCTAAGGCATGCGTGTCTACCAATTCCACCACATCCGCATAACTAATTATTAAGGGCAAACTTGCGTATCCACTAACGGCTTGCGTTGCCCACGCAGTCACCACTCCGCGTATCCTTAATTATAGCAAAGCAAATTCCACTTATCAACTACACATGCTTATGCTAAAATTAAAGTAATAGACCAAGGAGGATTAATGAATAAGGTTGCAAAATATCTGAATGAACATTTGAGTGGCGAGGTTGTGTCTCAAGATTTTGCTTTGAATCAGGTAGAGATTGACAATGGACTAGTGGCGCGCCGGCCAGAGATGATTGTTCGTGCGGCTAGTATGAACGATATTCGTAAAGTAATGCGGTTTTGCTCGCAATTGGCGGAAAAAGGTCACATTCTGCCAGTGTTTGTTCGGGGCAACGGCACCGACGGTACGGGCGCAGCAGTAAATAAAGGCATTGCAATTGATGAAAGATCTTACATGAATCACGTGGTTGGTATCGATCCTCGCCAGCAACTGATTCACGTGCAGGCAGGAATTTCACTCTCGGCAATTAACGCGGCGTTATCAACACATAAAGGATTGGGGTTGCCGCGTACGGGGTATGTGGCGGAGGATGGCACGATTGGCGGCGCAATCAGCACGGCTCCGGCCGGAATTTTATCGGGAACGCATGGATCTCTCGCCAAATCCATCCAGCAGCTGGAGGTCGTTTTAAGTAATGGTGACGTAATCCAAACCGGGCGCGTATCGCGGCGTGAACTGAGCAAGAAAAAGGGTTTGTCTACGTTTGAAGGTGAGATTTATCGGGAGATTGACAATTTGATCTCAGATAATGCCGATTTGATTTCGCAAATGGATCCAAACTTGCCGGATACGGTGGGATATAGCGGTATTTCTCGGGTTAAGCAAAAGGATGGTTCGTTTGACTTGACGCCGCTTTTTGTTGGCAGTCAGGGAAGTCTGGGGGTGATTTGCGAGGTTATTATGAAGGCTCAATTTGTTCATCCAGAATATTCAGTCGTGGCAGCGTCGTATAAGCGATTAGCGGACGCCCAGATGGCAATAGAATTGGCGACAAGGAGCAAGGCTTCGTCAGTGGAGTTGATTGATGGGAGACTCTTCCGTCAGGCGGCGGTCGCAGGGAAAATCGTTGAGTGGGCGCCAAAGGAGTGTTTTAAGGGTGTAGTGGTTTTGGCTATTTTTGATGAGTTTTCTGATCGGGCGCGCAATAAGGCGATGAAAAAGCTAATGAGAAAATTAGAATCCTCAGAGGCGGTGGACGTAAAAAATATAAATCTAGAAGAACAAGATATCTTTAGCTTGCATTCTGTATTGGCGCTGGCGGAAATGCCAAGCGAACCTCACATGATTACACCGCGGGCATTTTCTGGGATTTTAATGGCGCCAGAGCAAATGTCTGGTTTTATTGAAAGTATGAAGCCGTTGGAAGCGAAGTACGGGGTGAATTTGCCAATTTTTATCGATTTTTCAAGCGATTATATTGCCCTATATCCTACATTTGACAGTAAAAAGGTGAGCGAGCGCCAGAAGATTCTGCAGCTACTTAGCGAACTGGCGCAAATTGTCGATAAGCATAATGGGTCGTTCGCGGGCTTTGGTGGTGACGGGCGGCTGAAAGCCAACTTTATTTATAAAAATTTGCCCGATGATGAAAAGCAGCTATACGCCAAAGTTAAGAGTATTTTTGACCCATCTGGCATTTTCAATCCTGGAGTGAAAGCAGAAGTGCAGCCGAAGGAATTAGCGGCAGAACTGAATATGTGGTGTAAGCTGCATAATCAAGCTTGATGTTGGGTAAACTTTGGGCTATAATAACGCGTAGTCCACATGCGGATGTGGCGGAATTGGTAGACGCGCTAGCTTCAGGTGCTAGTGTACGCAAGTACGTGAAGGTTCAAGTCCTTTCATCCGCACCAAGAACTGAAATTTTTTCACCATAAGAAAATCACCCATGCTCAGGGTGATTTTTAATATCATAAGTTTAGAGTCTACATGACAGGCAATCGTAAAAGAACAATCACCTGCCATGTAGAGTTGTCGAATCGCTGAGGTTCCTAGGTGTCAATCCTAGGATTCGTGCTCGTCCTCGGAAAGCATCTCAGCGTCTTGCTTGATGGCGTCCAGGATGCCCTCTAAGCGCTCTGTTTGCTTATTCCAGCGGTCATATCCGCCTAGAGTCATGGTCGCCTCTTCTCCCGCAATGCGGTAGAGGTGCCTGATCTCGGTCTCTAATGTGTCCAAATCTTCCTTGAGGTCTCGAAGGTCTTTCATGGTGATTCTCTTTCTGTGTTTTCTCATCTGCGGAATTGCGATGCATTGTTCTTTAACAACACAAGATGAGATTTTATTCCTCTCAATTATTCCTAAAAAAGAAATAAAAACTCATCTTGTGTTCGATTGCCTGTCAATGTTCACTTTCGGACAAGGATTTGCTCAACTTGTCAACGAAAGCTACCTTTATTTATACCATACTTGTTTTAAAAAGTCAATAGAAGCGCTGGATTTTACCCTTTATTTAGTATTTTTGCTAAAATAACAGAGATGGAAGATAGAAGAAACGTAATTGATAAGTTCAAAGGTCGGAGCGAGGCGGAAATTGTGAAAGAGCTCGACGCCAAGGATCGTGGCTTGGTGATCGCCCTTGAGAACACCGAGCGGGATTTTAATATGGGGACGATCGTGAGGAGCGCCAATGCGTTTGGTGTGCGGCAGATTTATGTCATTGGTCGGCGACAATGGAACAAGCGCGGCGCCATGATGACGGATAAATATTTGCATATGCATTATATTGGCTCGACGGCGGAGTTTGTCGAGCTGATGCGGGCTGAAGGCAGAGAAATTATTCCTATTGACAATATACCGGGTAGTATCAATATGGCGGAGACGACATTGCCAAAGCATGCGGTACTGGTGTTCGGCCAAGAAGGACCGGGGATTTCCGAGGAGATGGCACAGGTGGCAGACAAGATGGTTGCCATCGAACAGTTTGGCTCGACCCGCTCCATCAATGTTGGCGCGGCAGCAACTGTGGCGATGTATTGCTGGCTGCAGCAAAATGTGATATAATAGTCTCATGATTTCACCCAAATTCCATCATTCACACGTGTTGCCGAGGTAGAACTCTGATTTTTTGATTGTCTGCGCCGAGTTCTGCCTCGGCGTTTTTGATTGCTATAAATAAGAAATAATGACATAATGGAGCTAACATGAGCAGTTTATCGACACAGAATTACAAAGGTTCACGGGACTATTTCCCGGAGGAAAAACGTCTACAAAATTACATTTTTAATGTCTGGCACAGGACGGCGGAAAGTTTTGGCTATGAAGAATATGGCGCGCCGCTGTTGGAGCCGTTAGATATTTACCTGGCGAAGTCAGGTCAAGAGCTGGCGGGCGAGCAAACCTACGCCTTTGAAGATCGTGGGGGTCGGATGGTGGCGATCCGTCCAGAGATGACGCCGTCAATTTCTCGAATGGTGGCCGCCAGGCGTCAGGAGCTAGCCATGCCAGCCAGGCTGTATTCCATCGCTAATTTCATGCGTTATGAGCGGCCGCAGCGTGGCCGCGAGAGAGAGTTTTGGCAATTGAACGCAGATTTGTTTGGTGTGGACGGTGCGGCAGCGGATGCGGAGATTATTGAGCTAAGTCACGCTAGCGTTATGAACTTTGGTGCCAAACAAGACATGTTCACGGTTAGAGTGAATAATCGGCAATTGATTAATCGGCTGATGAGCCAGTTCTTGAATCTGGACATTGTCGGTTCAACAATGATGATGAAACTGCTGGATAAGAAAAATAAGATTTCTGCTGATGAGTTTAAGCGTCAGGCGATTGAGATTTTTGGCAGTCAAGCGGCGGAAGGTTTGCCAAAGTTGGCAAAGATGATTGGTATGAAGTCGGTCGATGACTTGCCGAGTGAGTTGGCGGATGATGAGAGCGTACGGCAGCTTCGTGAGGTGATGCAGCTGCTTCGTCAAAAGGGAATTGAAAACGCAGTGTTTGACGTAACGTTAATGCGTGGACTGGATTATTACACAGGCATGGTGTTTGAGCTGTTTGATAATTCGCCGGAGAACAACCGAGCGCTGTTTGGTGGCGGACGTTATGATGGTTTGGTTGGATTATTCGGTGTTGAGCCAATTGCAACGGTGGGTGTTGGTATGGGTGCCACAACCATGCAGCAGTTTTTGGAGGTGCATGATTTGTTACCAAAGCTACCTTCTCGAACCGATGTATATATCATTCCGGTGTCAAAAGAATCGCTGGTTGGTGCGGACGATTTGGCGCGAAAATTACGCGATGAAGGCGTGCGAGCGGAATTGGATATTACTGGACGAAAAATCGACAAGCAGATAAAAGCGGCATTGAAAAAGCGAATTCCGTTCGCGGTGTTTGTGGGCGAGGACGAAATTGCTAGTGGTGCGTACACGGTTCGGAACTTGGTAGAGTCCGATGAGCAAAAGGTCGGTGCTGAGCGAATTGTGACAATTGTCAAAGATCGCCGCTACGATGGCGACGACGATGCGGCGTTTGAGCTCTAGCCTGATATCTGTTATAATTAGTCTTTATGAAGACGACTGTAAAAAATTTATCAGATACTAAAGTTCAATTGACAATTTCTCTGGGTACGAGTGAATTAGCTGATGCTGAGCAGGTTGCTTTAACAAAGTTAGCTCGCGATATTAAGGTTCCAGGGTTCCGTAAAGGTAAAGTTCCGGCAAGCGTGGCCGCTAAGCATGTCAACCCGAACGCACTGCAGGAGCAAATTTTAGAAAATGCTTTATCAAAGGCGGTGGCTGAGGCGTTTTTGCAGGAAAAATTGCAGGCATTGGAACGACCAAGTGTTGAAGTCAAGAAATTTGTGCCAGGGGCGGAATTGGAATTTACGGCTGAAGTTGAAATTATTCCGCCAGTTAAGCTGGGCGATTATAAGAAATTGAAGGCGAAAAAAGAAGCTGTTAAAGTCGAAGCAAAAGAAATCGATGAAGTAATTGAGCGAATTCGGAAGAACTCTGCGGAAAAATCAGAAGTCAAGCGTGCCGCTAAGGCTGGCGATGAAGCAGTGATTGACTTTACTGGTAAAAAAGACGGCGTGGCGTTCGAAGGTGGCTCGGCGAAGGAATATAGCTTAAAGCTCGGTGATGGTCAGTTTATTCCGGGATTTGAAGAGGGTGTAATTGGCCATAAAGCTGGTGAGGAGTTTGATCTTGAATTGACATTCCCTAAGGATTATCACGCAGAGAATTTGGCTGGCCAAAAGGTAATTTTTACCGTAAAACTCCATAAAGTTAATGAGCTGAAACTGCCAGAATTGAATGATGAATTTGCTGCGAAGTGCGGTCCTTTTTCAGAGATGAAAGAGGTAAAAGAAGATATCAAGCGTGAGTTGACGACACAAAAAGAGCGTGAAGCTGGAGAGAAATTTAAGGACGCGTTGGTCAGTGAATTAGCAGAAAAGAGTAAGGTGGCGCTACCGGAGTTGCTGATCGAAGATCAGTTGCGGTCGATTGAGCGTGATTTGACACAGAATTTGATGTATAGCGGGCTAAGTTTGGATAGCTACTTGAAGGCTCAGGGCTTTAAGGATAAAGATGAATGGATGAAGAAAGAAGCTCGCCCAGCGGCAGAGAAACGAGTTAAGGCTGGTTTGGTGTTGGCGGAATTGTCAAAAGAGTTGAAGGTTGATGCTTCCCGTGATGAAATTCAGGCGCAAATTGATGCCTTTAAGCAACAGTATGGCAACGACAAGAAGATGCTAGAGCAGTTTGACAATCCAAATGTCCACCGCGACATTGCCAATCGAATGATCACCGATAAAACGGTCGCTAAATTAGTAGAATTAAATACAAAGAAATAAGATGAGTTCGCCAAAATCGTACCTCATTCCCACCGTCATCGAAAAGTCAGCCGACGGCGAGCGGGCGTTTGATATTTATTCGCGGCTGCTCAATGAGCGGATTATTTTCCTCGGCGAGGAGGTTAACGAGCATACCGCTAACAGCGTGGTGGCGCAGCTACTACATCTGGCGTACGTTGACCCAGGGGCGGACATCTCGCTCTATATCAATAGCCCGGGCGGCAGCGTCTATGATGGCATGGCGATTTACGACACTATGAATTTTATCAAGCCAGATGTGGCGACCTATGGCATTGGCTTGCAGGCCAGCATGGGCGCGTTTCTGCTCAGTTCGGGTGCCAAGGGCAAGCGGTTCTGCTTGCCGCACGCCAAGGTGATGATTCATCAGCCGTCAAGCGGCACGCGCGGTAAGGTGACCGACATGGAGATCGACCTGAAAGAAACGCTGGAAGTGAAGGAAATGCTTGCGAAAATCATGGCTAAAAACACCGGCCAGAAGCTTAGTAAAGTCAAGGCCGATATGGAGCGCGACTACTGGATGAGCCCTCAGGAGGCGGTAAAATACGGGCTGGTGGATAAGGTATTGAGCAAGCTGGCGTAGGCTGCAAGAAGTCTCGTGACCGCGAGCTGTAAATAATACATCGAACACGGCCGTAACGTTGTTAAAACTACCGCTGGTTTTGCTTGTGGTTACGGTGGAATCTTGCCATAATTAAGGAGAGGCAAGGAGGGAAATATGAGACAATATTTAGACGCCCTACGGCATGTTCGTGACAACGGCGTGAAAAAAGGCGACCGCACCGGCACGGGCACAACGGAGGTATTTGGCGTGCAAACGCGGTATGATCTAGCGGATGGGTTTCCGGCGATGACTACCAAGAAATTGTATTTTAACAGCGTGGCGCACGAACTGCTGTGGTTTCTCAAGGGCACGGGCAATATTGAGTATCTGGCGCAAAACGGCGTGCACATTTGGGACGAGTGGCCGTATAAGAATTATTTGAAAAAAACTGGTCAGAGCATTCCGGAGATCAATGGCGAGGAGTGGCGCGCTGGTATGAAGGCGTTTATTAAAAAAATTGCGACTGATCACGCGTTTGCTGAAGAGTGGGGTAATTTGGGCCCAGTCTACGGCGTGCAGTGGCGCAAATGGCCAGACGGCAGGGGTGGAACAATTGACCAAATCCAAAACGCCATCGACATGATACAGAATAATCCAACGTCGCGGCGCAACATTGTCAGCGCCTGGAACGTGGCGGAAATCGATGACATTGTGCGGTCGGGTGGACTGCCGTCATGCCACACTATGTTCCAGTTCAATGTTCGGCCAGCCGAGGACGGCAAGAAAGATAAGCTGGATTTAGCACTGACCCAGCGCTCAGCTGACATGTTCCTTGGCGTACCGTTTAATATCGCCAGCTACTCCCTGCTGCTGTCGATGATCGCTCAAGTGACGGATAAGCAGCCGGGCGAATTCATCCACACCCTGAATAGTGCACATATTTATAACAATCACCGCGCGCAGGTCGATGAGCAATTGTCGCGCCGTCCGCTGCCGCTACCAAAGCTGTGGCTGAATCCGGATATTGAGAATATCGATGATTTTACTATTGATGATATTCGCCTAGAGGGGTATGAACACCATCCACCGATCAAAGCGCCGATTGCGGTGTAAGACACTGTCATGCCACGGGTTTTCGCCGGTAGATCACAAAGTCAAAAGCATAGACATTGGCCTCGTCTGCCGGGCGATGAACACGGTCAGCCTCTTCCCAAACGGTCATGTCCAGCTCTGGGAAAAAAGTGTCAGCGCCAGGAAACCCGGCGTCGATCTCAGTGGCGTAAATGGTGTCAATCTCTGGCGTTTTCAGCGCATCTCTATATACCCGTGCACCGCCGATGATGAAAGTCGGGTAGCGTGATAAAGCCAAGGCGCTTGGCAAGTCCATGGCCGTCAATACTTTTTTAACGCCAGTCGGCCGTGAGGAAATAACGATGTTCTCGCGCTCTGGTAGCGGACGGCAGCCGATTGATTCAAAAGTTTTTCGACCCATAATGACATTGCCGCCTTTAGTCAATCTCTTGAAATGAGCCAGATCTGCCGGTAAGCTCCGGCCCCACGGCAAATCACCATTTCGTCCAATAGCACGATTTTTATCATAGGCAACGATGATAGCTTTCTCCATAAGTTTAGTCTATCATGATGTAAAATTTACGAAAAGCTTGATGGAAACACGGAAACTTGCCATAATGGGATTTGGTAGAAAAATCACGCAACGGGAGGTAATTAGTGAGCGTGTATTCAAATAAAGAAATATTAGCGGCAATTGATAATGGAACAATTGTCTGTACGCCGTTCAACCCAAAGAATGTATCAGAAGCCAGCTTGGATTTCACGCTAGGCTTTAATTTTTATAAACAGGAATATGACGAGATATCTCGGGTGTATAATCCGTTTGACGAGGCGGAGGTTGATCGATATTTTAAAGGGCCACTGACGGCAGTACCGCATGCCGAGTGGTGTAAACGGCATGGCTTTCGGGAGTTTCAGAATATTCCGCCAGATCATCCGATAATCGTTTTGAAGCCTGGTGAAAGAATTTTAGCACATACGCATGAGTTCGTGGGAATTCGGGCGCATGGCGGCGCGGCTGAGGTAAAAAGCCGCAGTTCATGGGGCAGAAACGGTGTGGCGGTGTGCTTTGACGCGGGTTGGGTTGATCCTGGGTATATCAATCGGATTACGCTTGAGATTTACAATTTGAACAAGCATGAGAGCGTGGTGCTACCAGTCGGCGAACGTGTTGGGCAGCTGATTTTTCATCACACTGGTCCGGTTGACGGTGGTTATGCAGGTGGGCGTGATGGTGTCAGTGGCAAATATCAGCACACTGATGATTTGGGCGAATTGATAAAAACTTGGCGACCTGAAATGATGTTACCGCGAGCGTTTAAAGATAAGCGGAATAGACCAGCAGAAATTTCAGGACTTAGTGAGGGTGTGCGGTAATGCGGTCTGGATCAACGACTCGTTGGCGGGCAAAAGAAAAAAGCTATAGCGATTATCGAAAAAAGCATAGGACTAATGGTTGTGTTTTTTGTCGATTAGTACAATATCCAACGAGCCAAGTTATTGAAAAGACAAAGCATTGTTTGATTATAAAAAATCGGTTTGGCTATGACCTATGGGACGGTTGTGGTGTAAAGCAGCATTTGATGGTGATCCCTAGGCGACACGTGGCTTCACTGGGCGAATTAACTGATGAAGAGAAAATTGACTATATGGATCAGGTCGCGCGGTTTGAAGTTGATGGCTATTCTATCTATGCTCGGTCGCCTGGAAATAAGACGAAGTCGGTGATTCATCAGCATGCCCATTTGATAAAAATTGATAATAAACCTAAAAGATGGCTGATATTTTTGAAAAAGCCGCATATTTTAATTGGGAGGTAAGCTGTGAGCTGTGCGGGAAAGTATATAGTCATCGAGGGTAACGACGGTACGGGCAAGTCAACGCAAGTAGCGAAACTAGCGGAATATTTTCGGGCGCACGGACAGACGGTTTGCGTGGTTGAGGAGCCGGGCAGCGATGACCCGGAAAAATCAACGCCGATAGCTAACGAACTACGAAACGTCATTAAAAACGGCGATTTGGCTCGCTCGGCGGCCGTTAACGTGGCGTTATTTTCGGCGGCACGGCGGGAGTTGTGGCGAGAGAAGATTCGGCCAGCCTTGCAGCGCGGAGAGATTGTCCTGAGTGCGCGCAATTACATTTCAACGCTGGTTTATCAGGGTCAAGCCGAGGGGTATGACGAGGCGGAAATCCTGCGGCTAACAAAATTATTTACCGATGAGAAATATTTACACCCAGACGTTATGATCGTTCTGAGTTTGAGTCATGGTAAGCGTGAGGAGCGAATTGCCATGCGTGGTGAGTTGAAAAATCCCGACACTTTTGAGTCGCGCGGACAGGATTTTCAAGAGAAAGTTAATGATGGCTATCTGGAAATTGCCAAGGATTACGATATTCCAGTTGTCTTAGCAGATGGAAATGTCGAAGAGGTTCATGATATGCTGATTGATGAGATTGAGATAAATGGAGGAATTGATGTTTGAGGAGATACGAATAGGCAGACTGATGCCGGATGAAATTGATTATGAATGTGCGGAATCTATCCGTGATATATGGTTAAGAGCAGGGAATCTTATAGGTAAAGGTCAGACGAATCCCGACTTAACACGTGCCGTTTGTGATATAAATAGCCCAGATAATTTACGGCGTGAGGTGTGTAGGCGGGATTCTGGAATTTATGTAGTAAAAAGGCTCGGTAGCGGCGCTTTACTGGCTGCTGCGAGAGTGACTATTAAAAGGGGTAGAGTTGCTCCGCAATATGGTGATAATCAAGCGGGTATGCCTATATATATGGAGGCTTTTGGTGCGAGTGATGATTCTGAGGAAGCTTGGTCGGATTATCTTAAGGATATAGTAGAGCAATCACGAGAGGACTTCGGTCGATCCATGAGAAGCAGAGTCACTAAGCTTTGCGCTTACGCCTCTCCTGATGCCGATGAGAGATTTGCTGATGCTGTAAGGCGTGTTAATCCTCGTACGTATGAAAAGCATGGTGGAGAGGTGGGCTCGTTTGGCGTTGTGGGTAGATTAGCTGGTTTGTATTTTCGTCATGATGTAGAGTTTGATGTTCCTCAGACTGCTCGCGTGCTTGCGGGATTGGGGGGCGCCGCCCTCTCCTTGCTGGGTAATCTAAGAGGTCCGCTCGGTAATCCAGTTCCTGTTCGTATGGGCTCTGTTGAGGAAGAATTGCCGACTGCTGCTTAGGATAGTTGCGCAAACCCCTTGATTTTATTGACATTTTTCGTCATAATGAGTACTCAGAGAAGTAGTGTATTCATGGCGGGTGAAAATTGCGAGCGGGCAAATCGTGATTTTAGGCTATGAATTAGGGATCTTCACGGCCGTCTATCAACCACTAAATAAAGCGAGGAGTGTTTACGCCTGTGGCAAAAAAACCATCCACAAGCAGCGATCGCGTCTATTTCACCTCTGGTGATAACGCCCTGCCGCTGCCAAACCTAATCGCTCACCAAAAAGATTCTTGGCGCTGGTTCGTCGAAGAAGGTTTGAGTGAGATATTTTCAGAAGTTAATCCAATTGACGACTATACTGGTCAAAAGTTGTCATTGAAATTCGGCAAATATTATTTTGGCGAGCCGAAAAACACCGACCAGTTTGCTAAAGAAAATAACTTGACATTTGAAGCACCTCTGCACGCGACGGTTGAATTGACCAACAAGACAACTGGTCTGGTTGAAGAGCAAGAAATTTACCTTGGTGAATATCCATGGATGACCGATCGTGGTACGTTTGTTATTAACGGTACTGAGCGCGTAGTTGTTAGCCAGCTGATTCGTTCGGCGGGTGTATTCTTCACAGCTGAAACTGTGGCTGGTCGTAACTATTACGGCGCAAAGATTATTCCAGGCCGTGGTGCGTGGATGGAGTTTGAGACAGCTTCTAACGGTGCGATTTACGTGAAGATCGATCGCCGCCGCAAGATTCCAGCAACGACATTGCTGCGTGCTTTGGGCTATCCAAAGACTAGCGAAATTAAGGAATTGTTTGCTGATATTGACACAGGCGACGTGAAATACATTGAGGAAACTCTAGACAAGGACACGGCACGTGGTGCGAATGAGGCGCTAATTGAGGTTTATCGTCGTTTGCGTCCAGGTGATTTGGCGACGGTTGACAATGCTCGCCAGATGATTGAGCGAATGTTCTTTGACTTCAAGCGATTTGATTACTCTCGTGTTGGTCGCTACAAAATCAATCAGCGTTTGGGTCTAGATGTGGCTAATACGACCGAAAATCGCACGTTGCAGATGAGCGACCTGGTGGCGATTTTGCGTGAAGTGATTCGTCTTAACAATACTCAGGAGCCAGCTGACGATATTGACGCTTTGAATAATCGCCGCGTTCGTTTGGTTGGTGAGCTGATTGCCCGTCAGTTCCGTGTCGGTATGCTCAGAATGCAGCGTAACGCCATGGACCGCATGAGTGTGGCCGATCTGGAGAGCGTTACTCCAAGTCAATTAATTAATGCTCGTCCAGTGGTGGCGGCAGTGCGTGAATTCTTTACCTCGAGCCAGCTTTCTCAGTTACTCGACGAGGTTAATCCATTGTCAGAGCTGAGCCACAAGCGACGCCTAAGTTCGACTGGCCCTGGCGGTTTGAGTCGTGAGCGTGCTGGATTTGAAGTTCGCGACGCCCACCCGACGCATTATGGTCGTATCTGTTCAGTGGAAACGCCAGAAGGCGCAAACGTCGGTTTGGTGCTGAACTTGGCGACCTATGCCCGGGTTAATGAGTATGGCTTCATTGAAACCCCGTATCTTCGCGTAAAAGATGGTCGGGTGACTGACGAACTTGTTTATCTGGATGCCTCGCAGGAGTTGGGCGAGGTTATCGCTGACGCTGGTGAGGTTTTGAATGAAGATGGTAGTTTCCGTGATGAGCGCGTTAATGCCCGTAACAATATGCAGCCATCACAAGTTGACGCCGATCAGGTTACTTTCATGGACGCGGCGCATCGCCAAATCTTAGGCTCAACCGCGGCGCTGGTGCCGTTTATTGAGAAAACCCGCGTTGACCGTGCCTTGACCGGTTCAAACATGCAACGCCAAGCAGTGCCACTTCTTGCTCCAGAGCCAGCTACGGTTGGTACGGGGATTGAAAGAGCAGTGGCTGAAAATAGCGGTCATTTAATTCAAGCTGAGGCTGATGGTGAAGTTGTTCGTGCTGATGCTGACGAAATTCATGTTAAATACGCTGATGGCGTAAAGATTTACACCTTGAAACATTTTGTTAAGAATAATGACGATCGCTGCTACAACCAAAAAGTTCGTGTTGAGCGTGGAGATAAGGTATCCAAGGGTGATATTCTTATTGAAGGGGCGTCAATTGCTGAAGGTGAAATCGCGTTAGGGCGCAACTTGTTGGTAGCCTTTATGCCATGGGGTGGTTACAACATGGAAGACGCTATTATCATGAGCCGTCGTTTGGTTGAAGATGATCGATTGACTAGTATCAATATTAAGGATTACACCGTTGAAGTCCGTGAGACCAAGCTTGGACCAGAGATTGTGACGCGTGATATTCCAAATGTTTCCGAGGAAAGCTTGCGTCACTTGGACGAGGATGGAATTGTTCAAATTGGTTCTGAGGTTAAGGCGGGCGATGTCTTAGTTGGCAAGATTACGCCAAAGGGTGAACAGGAGTTGAGCTCTGAGGAGCGTCTGCTTCGCGCTATCTTCGGCGAAAAGGCCAAGGACGTTCGCGATACTTCACAGCGTATGAATAATGCTGGTGGTGGTAAAGTTGTCGGAGTGAAGATTTTTAGCCGTGAAAATGGCCATGAATTGAAGGCTGGTGTCTTGATGCAAATCCAGATCTTCGTCGCACAACTACGAAAAATTGGTGTTGGTGATAAGATGGCTGGACGCTTTGGAAACAAGGGTGTCGTGGCGAAAGTTCTACCAGTTGAGGATATGCCGTTCCTGGAAGACGGTACGCCAGTTGATGTGATTTTGAACCCACTCGGTGTGCCGAGCCGTATGAATCTCGGTCAGCTGTTTGAAACTCACCTTGGTATGGCTGCTCGAGCATTGGGTTACCGCGTGGCAACGCCGTCATTTAATGGTGTGCCAAGTCAGAAAATCTCCGATGAACTAGAAAAAGCAGGACTAGCACGTGACGGTAAATCACAACTATTCGATGGTCGCACTGGTGAGGCTTTTGAAGAGCGCACCACAGTCGGTGTGATGCACATGATCAAACTGCACCACATGGTCTCTGATAAAATTCACGCTCGCTCAACTGGTCCATACACTATGGTCACTCAGCAGCCGCTTGGTGGTAAGGCTCAGAACGGTGGTCAGCGCTTCGGTGAGATGGAGGTTTGGGCATTGGAAGCTTACGGTGCTGCTGCGACCTTGCAGGAGATGTTGACAATTAAGTCCGACGACGTTTACGGTCGTGCAAAGGCTTACGAGTCAATCATTAAGGATGAGCCGATTGTTGGTCCAAAACTTCCAGAGTCCTTCAACGTGTTAGTTAAGGAGCTTCAAGGTCTGGGTCTTCGGGTTGACTTGGTTGATGATGAGGCAACAGTTGACGCTGAACATGTCATCGCTTCAAGCGGCCCAGAGGATAAGACTGTGGCTACTGATGAAGAAAAAGAAGAAGTTTACTTGGACGAGTCAGACGACATCGGTGAAATTGATGGTGGTATGAGCGTGCAAGATATTGATGAAGTAGAAGAAATAAAGGAGGACGCGTAAGATGGCAAATTCTGCATTTAACGCAACGGGCATCAGCGATTTTGACGCGGTTCGTTTGGCGGTAGCTAGCCCAGAAGACATTCTGAAATGGAGCTACGGCGAGGTCTTGAAGCCAGAGACAATTAACTATCGCACCCAAAAGCCAGAGCGCGACGGCTTGTTCTGCGAGCGAATCTTTGGCCCAGTCAAGGATATCAATCCGCACGATTCCAAACTCAAGGGCGTACGTTCGCGCGAAGCTGCCGTCGATAAAAACGGCGAACTAGTCACCAAATCAATTGTCCGCCGCGAGCGCATGGGCCACATTCAGCTGGCCGCACCAGTGGCGCACATCTGGTTTATGCGCGGCACGCCGAGCGCTATGAGCCAGCTGCTGGGCATGACCGTCCGTAACATTGAAAAAATCGTTTACTTTGCCACGTACGTCATTCTGAACGTCGACGAAGAAACTCGCGATCAATACCTGGCGGATCTGGAGGCGGAAACTGATTTGGCGCGTAAAGCCATTAAAATTCGCTATGAGAAAATGGCGGAGGAAGATGGCGCTGATATCAAGCAGCTAGCCAAGGAACAAAGCCGCGAAGTTGAGGAGCTTGAAGAAAACTACATTGGTAAGAAATCTCAATTGGAGAGCTTGAATAAGGGCGCGCTGATTTCAGAGACTGAATATCGCAATTTGCCGGAAGAATACGACGAGCTGATTGAGGTTGGCATGGGCGCAAGCGCGGTGAAGGCGCTGCTCGATGAAATCGACCTGCCGAAGCTCATCGCTAAATTGACCGAAGAAGCCGAGGGCGCGAAAGGCCAGCGGCAAAAGAAATTGCTCAAACGCCTGAAAATGCTGGAAAGTATGGAAACTGCCGGCATTAAGCCGTCCAGCCTGTGTATGACCGTTCTGCCGGTGATTCCTCCGGATCTTCGCCCGATGGTGGCTCTAAGCGGCGGCCGGTTCGCGACATCAGACTTGAATGATCTGTACCGCCGGATTATCAACCGTAATAACCGCTTGAAGAAGTTGGTTGAACTGAACGCGCCGGAAGTGATTCAGCGTAATGAAAAGCGCATGCTGCAGGAAGCAGTTGACGCTTTGATTGACAATTCAGCATCGCGCGGCCGGGCGGTCAGCTCGACTGGCGGTCGCCGCAGCCTGAAGAGCTTGAGCGACATGTTAAAGGGCAAGCAAGGCCGCTTCCGCCAGAATCTTCTTGGTAAGCGCGTTGACTATTCTGGTCGTTCGGTGATTGTGGTTGGTCCAAAATTGAAGATTCATCAGTGTGGTCTGCCAAAACAAATGGCTCTGGAGCTATTTAAGCCGTTTGTCATTAGCTGGTTGATTAAGAACGAATTTGCGCACAATATTCGCTCAGCTTCACGCCTAATTGAGGCTGGCGAGGCAGTGGTTTGGGACGCGCTTGATTCAGCAATTGAAGGTAAGTACGTACTACTTAACCGTGCGCCAAGCTTGCACCGCTTGTCAATTCAAGCTTTCCAGCCAGTTCTGGTTGAAGGTAAGGCGATTCAGCTGCACCCGCTGGTCTGTGCTGGATTTAACGCTGACTTTGACGGTGACCAGATGGCTGTTCACTTGCCGCTATCAAAGGAAGCGCAGGCTGAAGCTCGTGAATTGATGAGCGCAACCGCCAACTTGTTGAAGCCTGCTGATGGTGCGCCAGTTCTGCACATTTCACAGGACATCGTGCTTGGTAACTATTACCTAACTTACGATAAGCCACAAGCACAAACTGACGACATTAAGACCTATAGTTCAGTTTACGAAGCTGAGATGGCTTATGATAAGGGTACGATTCAACTGCAAACGCCAATTTATATCTTCGCAAAGGGCAAGCTGCGTCAGACAACCTTGGGTCGTGTCTTCTTCAACGAGATTCTGCCAGAGGACTTCCCGTATGATAACAATGTCCAGACGAAGAAGCAGCTGAAGAAAGTCTTGGCGCAAATTTTCAACAAGTACGGTGCCGAGGAAACTGCCAAAATCGCTGACCGCATGAAGGGTCAGGCCTTCCGCTTCGCGACGACTGCAGCGGTGTCAACTGGTATGACCGACTACGTGCACTTCGATGAGATCCCTGAGTTTGTGGCTGAGGGTGACGCCAAAGCGGCTTTGATTTCTGAACAGTTCGACCAAGGTTTGATCACTGAGGAAGAGCGCTACAACTTGACAGTGAATGCTTGGCGAAACGTTGACAATAAGATTACCGCGTTCTTGAAGGACCAATTAGCACACATGGACACCAGTATCTCCATGATGGTCAACTCTGGTGCTCGTGGTGATATTTCCAACGTAAAGCTGGCGAGCGCCATGATCGGTATCCAGATGGACGCGACCAACCACGAAATTGAGCTGCCAATCCGTAGCTCCTACACTGGTGGTCTGTCCAGCCTTGAGGCCTTTGTGGCGACCCGTGGTGCGCGTAAGGGTCTGATCGACACCGCGCTGAAGACTGCCGACTCAGGCTACCTGACACGCCGGTTGGTTGATGTGGCTCAGGACGTCTTCACGGTTGAGGATGTTGAAGGTGACGACGAAGGTTATGCAATCTACCGTTCAGAAACCGAGGAAACGATGATTGACTTCTCGAACCGCTTGGCTGGTCGTTACGCCGCCGAGACGATTCCAGGTCACGTCAACAAGGACGAATTGATCACCCGGGAAATTGCTGACTCAATTGATGATGATGAAAGCGTCCAGAGTGTCAAGATTCAATCAGTCTTGTCAACCAACAACCTCAACGGCATCCCGCAGCGCAGCTACGGTGTTGACATGTCAACTGGTAAATTGGTTGGTAATCATCAGCCAGTCGGTGTCATCGCTGCTCAGTCAGTCGGTGAGCCAGGTACTCAGCTGACCCTGCGTACCTTCCACAACTCCGGTGTAGCTGGTGGCGACATCACCCAGGGTTTGCCACGTGTCGAAGAATTGTTCGAGGCGCGCACACCAAAGGGTCAGGCGTTTGTTACAGAAATTGCCGGGTTAGTTGACGTTTGGGAAGATGGCAAAAAGTACATCGTCCAAGTTACTCCAGAATCTGGTAAAGTTGAGCGCTTACCGCTAGACGGCCGAACCATCGTGGTCAAGGCCGGTTCAAGCGTCAAGGCTGGCGACGTGCTAGCAGCTGGCGAGGGAGACACTCGTCCGCTGGTCGCACCATTTGACGGCGTGGTTGAAGCAGCCGAAGACACGCTAGTGGTCGCTGCTGAAGCTGGCGCCCCAGCTTGTTATGAAATCCCAGGCACCATGCAATTGGTCGTAAAAGCTAACGACGTCGTCGAGGCTGGTGACCGCTTGACAGCTGGTTCATTGAATCTGCACGACTTGATGCGTCTCAAGGGCGTCGAAGCCACGCAGCGTTACATCATTAACGAAGTCCTGCGCATTTACGCCGCTCAGGGTCAAGACGTGGCCGACAAGCACCTGGAGATCATCGTTCGCCAGATGTTTAGTCGCGTCCAGATTGAAGATGCGGGTGATAGCGACTTCGTGACTGGCGACATAGTCTCTAAGGCTGCAGTAGTGAACACCAACAAGCAACTGGCTGCTGAAGGTAAGAATCTCATCAGCTACACTCAATTGCTGCTGGGTATCACCAAGGTGTCCATCTGGAGCGACTCGTGGCTATCGGCTGCATCCTTCCAGGACACCACTCGCGTGCTAATCAACGCTGCCGTCTCTGGCCGCGCTGACCACTTGCATGGCCTCAAAGAAAACGTCATCATCGGCCGCAAGATCCCAGTGGGAACGGGCGCTGTCGAAGAGATGGAGGCCGACGAGCCAAGCGAGGATGAGTTCGCTGACAGTCAGGAAGAGGAATTGGTAGTGGCTGCATAAGCCAACCAGCTCCCTTTCTCAGAAAGCCGCTCCGATGAGTACGGGGCGGTTTTTCTTGATTTTTTATAAAAAAAGTTATATAATGTCGGCTACGTGGAGCAGGATAAAGTATATTTAACATACTATTAAAAAGAGGAATTTAATTATGAGTGAACGTGTAGATGGCAATAATAATACTGAAGGCAGTTACGGACCTGGAAGTAATGAGAGTAAAACTTATACGCCTTTGCCTGTGAAGATGTGTCTGGGCATTCTGGCAACCGCAGCTATTGCCATGGGGGGTCCTGGCCTCTGTGACGCTGCCACTGGTCATTCCCGCACGGAGCAAGTTGGCGACTGTAAAGTGACTACTAGAGACGGAGAAGATTTTAGAATAGGAGATTTAGCAAATTATTTTGGCATTATAGAAGGTGATAAACGCTCAGTAGAAATTTATGGTATTGCTAGAGCAACGTCTCACTATGAAGGTATCTTTCGTAACATCCCTGTAAAAACCGACTATATGGTAGGCGCTATCCGTGGCGAGGATCCTAATACGCATACAGAATATTCGTCTGAGTTTGCCATACCAATGAGTGCGGTGTGGATTAATATTGAGGACGAGGATGGCGGAAGTCCTGCAATTACCTTCAGTGGTTTTTCGAGACATGGTTTTGGTGCTCCTTTAGAAGGAAGGAGAACTACCGAAACTTGCAGTACAGACGGATCCGTTAAAACGAGCACTTATGATACACCAGTCGTGAATGGTGGGGATTTTATTGAATGGCTAGCTGTTAGTGGATCAAGACAGGCAATAGTAACTTTATCGCAAGAGAAATATGATAGTGTGATCAAGAATAGGAATAAGGTACCGATGCCAGTAAAACCTGATAAATAATTTATATAGCTATACATAAGTAGGTTTTTGCAAGAAACTGCCCCAGCAGGTACGGGGCGGTTTTTCTATAGCAATTGCACGCAGTCTATGCTATAATCTTTTCCAGAGTTTCCTCTTTTCGGAGCGCGCGGTGGTTTGAATGTGTACAGGCTGCATGCTCGGCAGAAAAGGTAAAGACACGGGGCGGAGTTGCTGAATCCAAGCCGTAGGCGCTAAGAGAAGCTGGTTTTTATGTGCAAAATTGCGCGCCAGCTTGCTAGAGCCACCAGGCGAAATCGCCATAATTAGTAAATCAACCAAGGAGAAATTGGATGCCAACAATCAACCAGTTGGTGCGTAAACCGCGCCAAACGGCCAAGAAAAAGTCCAAGTCGCCAGCACTGGGTCGCATTCACAACGCCCTGAAAACGCGTTACTACGACCAAAATGCACCGCTCAAGCGCGGCGTGTGTGTGCGTGTGACGACCAAGACACCAAAGAAACCAAACTCAGCTTTGCGTAAAGTTGCCCGCGTGAAACTAAACAACGGCTATGAAGTCTGGGCCTACATTGGCGGTGAAGGCCATAACTTGCAGGAGCACGCTGTGGTCTTGATCCGCGGTGGCCGCGTGCCTGACCTGCCGGGTGTGCGTTATCACGTCGTACGCGGCGCATTGGACCTTCAAGGCGTCAACAACCGCAAGCGGGGCCGTTCGAAGTACGGTACCAAGAAAGGGGATAAGTAATCATGCCTCGTAAAGTTACCAAGAAACTGCAACGTGAACTCAAGCCTGACCGCCGCTACCAAAGCGTGTTGGTGCAGCGCTTGATCAATAAGTCAATGCTGGACGGCAAGAAGCTAGCGGCTGAGCGTGCTGTTTACACCGCCCTGGAAACTGCTGCGAAGAAATTGGATTCAGAAGATCCGTTGGCAGTGTTTGAAAAAGCATTGAAAAACGTTAGCCCAAACTTTGAAGTGAAGAGCCGCCGTGTCGGTGGTGCCAACTACCAGATTCCGTTCCCAGTTCAGGGACACCGGCAGCTGCACTACGCGTTTAGCTGGCTAGTCCAGTCAGCTCGCGCTCGCAGCGGCATGCCATATTCACAGCGTTTGGCACTGGAAATTGTTGACGCCTACAACGAAGCCGGTGCTGCCTTCAAGAAGAAAGAAGACACCCACAAGATGGCCGAAGCCAACCGCGCCTTTGCGCACTTTGCTCGTGGCTAATTGTCGGGAAAATGTAAACTCAGAAATCGCTCTGAAAAATGGGCGATTTTTGTTATAATAGAGAAAATTAGGAGGGGTAAATGGCAAGTTTTTCATTTGATATTGTGTCAGAAATTGACAAAGCTGAGATGAATAATGTATTCATGCAGGCAGAAAAAGAGATCCAAGGGCGGTACGATTTTAAGGGAACGAGCGCTGCTATTGACTGGCTGGATGATAAAAAAGGATTCAAGCTCACCGGCGATAACGACTGGCAGGTTGATGCGGTGCTGGATATCGTGCGTAAGAAACTGGCGGCTCGGGGTCAGTCGAGCAAAGTCCTCGATCTCACCAAAGAAAAAGTCACCTCAAACCTCAAAACCACCTGGGAAATTCCTTTCAAACAGGGCCTCGACCAGCCAACTGCCAAGCGCATCGCTGCCGATATTCGTACTAACGCGCCAAAAGCCAAGCCACAAATCCAAGGCGACCTCGTTCGCGTCACTTCCGCCTCGAAAGACGAGTTGCAGAAAGTCATTAGCCTGATGCGTGAAAATGATTATGACACGCCGCTGCAGTTTGTGAATTATCGATAACCTTAACATTTAGCTATAATTGAGCTATTGTGGTTGAAGCACTTTGGCAGAAATAGTGCAGTTTTCAAAAATCATGACATCTGATATAATTAGCAACAAGCGTAGTTTTTTGTGGCAAAAAATAGTCGCAGAAGATCTCGGATAAATAACGTAATTAAAGGAAAGACGAATGGCAGCAAACGTTCCATTACAAAACTTTAGAAATATTGGTATTATTGCTCACATTGACGCCGGTAAAACGACGACAACTGAGGGTATTTTGTACCGCACTGGCTTGACGCATAAGATTGGCGTAGTTAAAGGCGACGGCGATGGTGCCACCACCGACTGGATGGCTCAAGAAAAAGAGCGCGGTATCACTATTACTTCGGCAGCGGTGACCTGCTTCTGGAAAGATCACAAGATTAACATTATCGACACGCCAGGGCACATCGACTTTACTGCTGAGGTGGAGCGCTCGCTGCGCGTACTCGACGGTGCAGTGACGGTGTTTGACGGTAAGATGGGTGTTGAAGCCCAGTCTGAGACTGTCTGGCGCCAGGCTAACAAATATGGCGTGCCGCGCATCTGCTTCGTTAACAAGATTAATCAGACCGGCGGCGACTTCTACAAATCTCTGGAGTCAATTCACAATCGCCTCAGCAAGCAAGCCTTTCCAATTCACTTGCCAATTGGTTTTGAGAAGACCATCAACGGCGTGGTTGACTTGATTGATATGAAAGCTTACACCTATGACGACTACACTGATCACGAGTTGAAGGTTGGCGAGATCCCAGCTGATATGCTGGAGAAGGCGAAGAATGCCCGCAGCTTGCTGGTGGAGAATGCCGTTGAAGCTGACGACGAATTGATGATGAAATTCCTTGATCAGGGTGAGGAAGCGATTACCATTGACGAACTGAAGATGGCGCTGCGCAAACGCGTGCTGGCTGGCGACTTCTATCTGGTGACTGGCGGCGACGGTCGCGGTGTCATCGTGGAGAAGCTGCTTGACTTGATGGTTGACTTCTTACCAAGTCCGCTGGACGTTGACGAAATTTGGGGTAAAAATCCAAAGACTGGCGACGAAGTGGGCCGCAAACCAGATGAAAAAGAGCCAATGAGTGCCCTGGCGTTCAAGATCGCTACTGACCCATTTGTCGGTAAATTGATCTTTATCCGCGTCTATTCCGGTGTCTTGAGCTCGGGCAGCTACGTCCTGAATACCACCACTGGTGACAAAGAGCGCATCGGTCGTATCGTGCGAATGCACGCTGACAAGCGTGAGGAAATTGACAAGATTGGTGCTGGCGACATCGCCGCAGTGGTTGGCCTGAAGAACACCGGTACCGGTAATACCTTGACTGATCCAGCGCACCCAATTGCCCTGGAAAGTATCGAGTTCCCAGAGCCACCAGTCTCCATCGCCGTTGAACCGAAGTCAAAGGCTGACCAGGAAAAGATGGCACTCGCCTTGCAGCGCTTGGCTGAGGAAGACCCAACCTTCCGCATCCACACTGACGAAGAAACCGGCCAGACGATTATGTCCGGCATGGGTGAGTTGCACCTCGATATCTTGATCGACCGCATGAAGCGCGAATTTAAGGTTGAAGCTAACATTGGCGAGCCGCAGGTGGCCTTCCGCGAGTCAATCAAGGGCCGCGCTGAAGTCCAGGGTAAGCACGCCAAGCAGTCCGGAGGTCGTGGTCAATATGGTGACGTCTGGGTACGATTTGAACCAAATGAAGCTGGCAAGGGCTTTGAATTTATCGACGAGATCAAAGGTGGCGTGGTTCCTCAGGAGTATCGCCCGGCTGTCATGAAGGGCATCAAGGAAACCCTGGAAGGCGGTGTTATCGCTGGCTATCCAGTGGTTGATGTCAAGGCGACTCTATATGATGGTTCGTACCACGATGTTGACTCCTCAGAGCTAGCCTTCTCATTAGCGGGTTCATTGGCAGCTCGCGAGGGTATCAAGCAAGCCACCCCAATTCTACTCGAGCCAGTCATGAAGGTTGAAGTAACCACCCCAGAAGAATTCATGGGCGACATCATCGGCGACCTGAACTCACGCCGCGGCCGCATTGACGCCATGGAAGATTTGATGGGCGGCGCCAAATTGGTCAAAGCTTTCGTGCCGCTAGCAAATATGTTTGGCTACACCTCGGACATCCGCTCGATGTCGCAGGGCCGCGCAGCCAGCACCATGGAGCTAGCGCAGTACGAGGAAGTACCGCCGAACGTGGCGCAGGAGATTATCGAGAAGCGCAGCAAGTAGCCGGTAAATCCTCAACAAACAAATATCCCCGGAATATTAACCTCCGGGGATATTTTATGTACTCGTATTAATTAACGAGCTGTGCGTGGCCAGAATAGATTGATTAATCGGCGACGAATTGGGCGACCAACAACGTTACCAAACGACGCGCCAATGGCTACAGCTACGCCTATAAGGATTGCCCGTGCCAGGATTGCCAGGGCGGGTAGGAAGTTGGGGCTGTTTGGTGGATATAACACCACACCCATTAGGCCATTGTATAGCGATAATCCCGGCACCAATGGCACAATTCCAGCTGCGATAATTGCCAATGAAGGAAAACGCCATAGCCTGGAGGTCAATACGGCCACTAATCCAACTGCTGCTGCCGCTATGCCACTGGCTGTCACGATATCAAACCCGAAACTCATCATCAATCGCGAAATCCACCATCCAAGAACCGCCACAAGCGCGGAAATAATCATACCCAACCATCGAGCGTGATTTCTCAGTACAAATGCCGCCGCGATAACCATTGACCCTAAATACTGTGTATGCCGATCTGCTAAAGTCAAACGATCTGGCGTCGCTGGAAAAGTAATGCCAAACTTGGTTGCAATATACAACCCAACCATCACTCCAGCGATTACGCCGCCTGTTGCCATCACCACTTTCAGCAGCCGAGCATTCGCTGTCATGTAATATTCATCAATAGCATCCTGAAACGCGCCAACGAACATCAGACCTGCCACCAACAGGACAATGCCACTAATCACCAGTAGTGTTGTATTGATGCTTAGTCCCAAGTAGTTGCTGCACCATGCCGCACCGGCCGCTACCAGCGTCACAAAAATCGCTACAAGTGCTTGAGAATAAAATAACGGCGCACCAACATGGCCCAGCCAACGCAGCAACGCAGTCGCTAAGAATCCGAGTAAAAACGCCAGGCCAGACATCAGTAGACTGCCGCCATAAAGCGTGACAGACCCCGCGCTCACTAATCCGCCTGCCGCATAAATAACCAATTGTGAATGTTGTTTTGGCTTTTTAAGAATATTCTCTAATCGTTCTTCTGCGTCCTTTAATGATAATCTTTGTCGACGAATGTCAAGCGCCAGAAGCTGCAAGGCTTGGATTAGCTGATAATTTGGATCATCTGGTACAATTACGCGCGCCATCGTCAGTGGCTCACGGTCAACACCGCGATCCTGAGAAATTGTTACTAATGTGTAACTAACATCCATATGGACGCGTTTCTGGCAATATGTCTGCGTTATCCCCAGAGACATTCGCACCACGTCACGTGCCACCACGCCCATACTCAGCAGCTGCTCAGCAATGGTCATGGTCATGCGCAGCGCTCGCATGTTCGGTGTTAAGCTGTCATCAATTTTTTCCAGATCGTGCGCTGGCTCAAAATCGTAAAAGTTGGCTATCCTGGCCAACGACTGTTCAATAAATTTCGGTACTTTTTTCTTCACAATACTTAGTGTAACAAATTTTATGCCAATGAAAATAGCCCGCCAAGAGAGCTCCAGCCGAGACTTATGTGTCTCAAGGCGAGCTATTTTCTGGCGGGCTTAGCCCGCGTTAGCTATAGGTCGTACTCATGGTCTTGCAGCATTGCTGCAATTGTGAAACAGACTACCATTATTGTAGCCAGTTCATATGCGAAAGCAAGAACCAGAGGCACTCCCCTGGAGAGCGTCTCGTCTCTCATCGCCACCCAGAAGGTGACGTGAGTGACGACAGTGGCGAGAACGGCTATCGCCGTTCGTCCCTCTCTATTATTAGCCTTCGCCCACAGTAGGGCGAGGGGAGAAATAATGAAAAGGGAGATGACGATAATAAGCACGGCAACCATGACCCCTCCTAAAGGATCAACACTCGAAGCTAAAGGGCACTTTTGCCCTTTGATGAAACTTCGAGCAAAAGCTGATATATATATCATATATGACAAAAAAAGTCAACACTTTGACAAAAAGGACTAGTCAATTTTCTGTAAAATAAAGCCGGTTCTGGCTGGAATGTACACTTTGAGTAGGTGCTCGTCGCCGTGTGGCGCGGTAAACAGCCGCTGACCGTGTTGGACGCGTCCGTACCCGCCAAATTGCTTATCATCACTGTCCAGTACCAGCCGATACGACCCAGCCGCTGCCGGCACGCCATAATCCGTCCACGACTGGTCAGGTGAAAAATTCATGATAAACAGCAGATCGCCGCGTATGAAACTAACCACATGGTCGTGTTGGCGAATGGTGAGGTAGTGAATACCCGGGTCGTTAACCGCTTGGATGATTTTCATTAGCGCCACGTCAAATTCGCCCAGCCATTGATACTTGAGAAAACCATTGTCGCGTAAACTCCACTGGCGGCGGGCGTGCTTGAATGACCAATTATTACCCTGGCGCGGAAAGTCAATCCACTCGGGATGTCCAAATTCATTGCCCATAAAATTAAGGTAACCGCCGCCGTGCAGCCCGGCTGTCAGCAGTCGAATCAGCTTATGTAGTGCTACACCGCGTTCCACCGCCAGGTCCGGATCGTCTTTGTTCATATGCCAATACATGGCTTTGTCGATCAGCCGGAAAATCAGCGTCTTGTCGCCGACCAAGGCTTGGTCGTGACTTTCGGCGTAGGTGATGACTTTTTCCTCTGGGCGGTGCGAACTTAAGGTGTGTGCCAGCTCGCCCAAATCCCAATCTTCATCGCGCTTTTCCTTCAGCGTTTTGATCCAGAGGTCAGGTGCGCCCATCGCTAATCGATAATCAAAACCCAGGCCGCCATATTCAGTCGGTGCCGCCAAGCCCGGTAGCCCGCTCATTTCCTCAGCAATGGTCGTGGCATCGGGGCGAACGGCGTGAATGACGTCATTTGCCAGCCTGAGATAGACCAAGGCGTCCTTATCGACATCATCAGTAAAATAATCATCATAGCTGGTGAAACTCTTGCCCAAGCCATGATCGTAGTACAACATGCTAGTCACACCATCAAACCGAAAACCGTCAACATGGTACTCGTCCAACCACCAGCGACAATTGCTAGCCAAAAAGTGCAGTACTTCCGGCTTGCCATAGTCAAACAACCGCGAATCCCACGCTGGATGGTCATGAGCTTTGAAATATTGCGTCGGGCTGCCCGCAAAATTACTGAGGCCCTCAACTTCATTTTTGGCGGCATGAGCATGAACGATATCAATGATGACCCGCAGTCCCAGTCCGTGTGCCGCGTCAACCAGCCGTTTAAAATCATCGGGTGTACCAAAGCGCGATGACACGGCGAAAAAATTGCTGACATGGTAGCCAAAACTGCCATAGTATGGATGTTCAGCGATGGCCATTAGCTGGATGGTATTGTAGCCGGCTTGTTTGATGCGTGGCAGGACGCCCGCGGTAAATTCATTAAAGCTGGCAACTTTTTCCTCTTCGCTACTCATGCCAACATGCGCCTCGTAAATCAGCGGTACTTTTGGCGCAGGCGGAACGTCATGCTGCCACTGATACGGCTCATCAGGCCGCCACACGACGGCCGAAAAATCCACCGAATCATCATCCTGAACGACGTAGGTGGCGTATGATGGCAAGCGCCAACCAGCTCCGCCCGGCCAATAGACGCGCAGCTTATATTTCTGCCCGTGGTGCAGCGCGTCTCTCGGCAAATCAACACTCCATTCGCCATGCGCGCCAGGCTGCAGGGCAAATTCCTCGCGCTCCTGCCAGTCAGAAAACTCGCCAACCATCACTATGCGTGTAGCGTTTGGCGCCCATTCTCTAAAAATCCAACCGTCTTGAGTGCGGTGCAGTCCAAAATGATGAAACCCTAGCGCAAACTCTGCTGGTGATTTTCCATCCAAAACCTTCTTTAACGTCGACGAAATATACGCTTCACGTGACTGGATGGCGCGTTCATGCGGCGCCAGCCACGGGTCAAGGTCAACCAGCGTTTTCTTACTCATGGTTATAGTATACCGCATGAGATGGTGGTTGTGCTTGAAGTTCGCTATGTTGCAATATACGATACATAACATATGGAGTCTCCGAAAATTGAAACAAGTATTGATTTGCTCGCTCAATTATCCGAAGATGATTGGCGGAAAATTGCTACGGCTAATCTACAGCTTGGAGGCGAGGAAGAAGCCGTGGCACTGGGCGATGTGGAGCGAGTAATACGCACCGACAAAATTGAAGGCGAACGGGTGAGGATTATTGGCTATGCTCTAGCTGAAGACGGTTCATACGACCTGCAGGCCGTTGAGGGTGTGGCAGACATGGTGGCGTCTCTGGAAATTGACCCTGATAATCCAGCACCTTTTGCGACTTACACCAATGAAATGGCGGCTTTGTGCGTGCGTGCCGCACGAGATAACGTTGCATCTGATTATTATTTTCCGCTGGATCGACAGGCGATAGTGTCTGCCGAGCTGTTGCCGGATACTAGCGGTATATCACGTCATATTCGCAAACTTCGTCACTACGTCAATAAAACTCAAGAAGCTGTTGATGTGTACGGTATCCATGACAATGAAGCAAAAATACAATTATTGGATGATTTGAATGGCGTTTTGGATGAAATTGTGCATGGCGCCAAAGTACGAATAGAATGTCAGGCATATCGCCGACGGGTCGGTAGTATCGAATACGGTGTCGATGTCCACGCAGAAAAACAAGTGTTGTCTGGTGATGCGCCGTTTTTCGTATGGCGAGGAGGTCGTCCTGAGTTGGAGATGTGTGACGCACAAGACCCATCGGTTCTCTTTTACATTGATATGAATGATGTGTGTGATATATTTCCAATTAATGATGATAGTGGTGAGGACGGGAATGATTTGTTTGAAACTGTTTTTACCGAAGAATTTCAGCAGTTGGCGTGGCGATTGGCGACTGATCTCTCCTATACAGATGAGTCGGACTTTTCGGATACGCTCCGTGAGCATACGCAGACACTGAATGACGCCTTACCCGATAGCTCCGAGCTTGATGCTGTTAGTCTGGCGGGCTTTGTGCTAGCACCAAGAGGTTCACACAAGAGGCTAAAGTACGAATTTATTGATAATGATGAAGCGTATGTTGAAGGGGTAAAATTTGCTAGGTATGACGGAGCTATTTATGCAGTGCTTGAGGTAGTAATATTCGATCGCTTGAACGGCTTATCGCGAAAAGTTTACGCTATACCGAGTCGTGATAGGTTATTACGATTTGAAAGTTTGCGGAATGATGCTGAAGATCTAGAACTTGCCGTAGCCTCGCTACATGATATTGCTCAGGATGCGAGTGAATTATTTGACAGCGAGACCTTCTATGATTTTCCTTTGAAAGAACAAATTGAGATATTGAAGCAATATGATAATGAAGCACATAACGTCCTAGCGACAATCAATGATCCTCGGGAATTTAGCGGTGAATGTACGGTTATGGCGTATCGCTGTTTGCCGGGCAGTTTACTGAATGTCGTTTCGTGGAATGATGCTCCGTTACAAGAAGTTGGTGACGATAAGGATACTGAGCCGTTTACACTACAGGTAGATAGCTTGGAAGTGTGGAATCCAGAGCTTAATAGCATGACAGAATTATCTCAGTCTATCTCGAGCATTTCAGAGTTGCCGCTCAGTTTTGGTGAGCCAGTTTTAATGGTGGGTAATTGTGAAGACGATGAGTTTTACCTGGTGCGCGCCCGCGATATTATCGGTCTATCGCGAGGCAATCCTCAGAATATTTCATGATATAATCAGACAGATTATGCAGCAAAAACCATTTTCTTTTGAAATAACATCTAGGCTTGATGACACTTTGGCGCGTACCGGTATTATTCACACGCCGCACGGGGATATTAAAACGCCGGCATTTATCGTGGTCGGCACTAAGGCTAATATCAAAGCGATGCTGCCCGAGATGGTGGCGGATGTTGGCGCGCAAGCGGTGCTGGCGAACGCCTATCATCTGTATTTGCAGCCGGGTCATGAACTTATTGAAAAGGCTGGTTATTTGGGCAAGTTTATGAATTGGTCGGGGCCAACATTCACTGATAGCGGCGGCTTTCAGGTGCTAAGTCTGGGTTCGGGCTTTAAGAAAGTACTGGCGATGAGTACGGATGTTGATGAGGAGATCGCTATCGCTAAAAAATCATCGCGCCATGCTTGGGTTGACGAAAACGGCGTGATGTTTAAGTCGCACCTGGACGGCTCGTACCATAAATTTACGCCGGAATTATCCATGCAGATTCAGGCGGGCATTGGCGCGGATATTACCTTCGCCTTTGATGAGCTGACTTCACTGATTGACCCGTACGAATATCAAGTCGAGGCCTTGGCGCGGACGCATGCTTGGGCGGAGCGGAGTTTGGCGGAGGTTAAGCGCCTGCGTGAAGCTCGTCCCGACAAGCCGTATCAAGCATTATTTGGCGTGCTGCAAGGCGCAAATTATGAAGATTTGCGCAAGCAAACGGCTGAATTTTTAGGCGCGATGGATTTTGACGGCTACGGCATCGGCGGTGCACTAGAAAAGGAAACCATGGCGCAGACGATTAAGTGGGTCAATCAAATCTTGCCCGAGAACAGGCCGCGGCATTTGCTCGGCATCTCCGAGCCGGATGATATCTTTGCGGCGATTGAGCAGGGAATTGATACCTTTGACTGTGTCAGTCCGACGCGTGTGGCCAGAAACGGCGCAGCCTATACGCCGTTTGGGCGAGTCAATGTTCGCGGCCAAAAATACCGCGAACTGTTTGAACCAATTATGGAAGATTGCGATTGCTATACTTGCCGCCATTATACTGCCGCCTACCTCTGTCATTTGCTGCGCGCTCGCGAATCTCTGGCCGGCACACTGCTATCAATTCATAACGAGCGGTTTATCGTCAAACTAGTTGACGACATTCGCGCCAGTCTGGAAGATGGAACTTTTTACGAGCTCCGAGATTCATTCTTGGCGAAGTATTATAGTAAAAAATAAGCTATTTACAACTGATTGGAAAACCGTTATAATTAAGCTCATACGCCGTGAGGTCTTTTTAATGGACTGTACCCGCGTGAAAAATAATAATTAAATAAGGAGAACTTCTACAAATGGCAGATGCATTTGACCGAAGCAAACCGCACGTTAACGTTGGTACAATGGGCCACGTTGACCACGGTAAGACCACATTGACCGCAGCTATTACGGCAGTGTTGGCAAAGCGCCTTCCAAGCGCAGTTAACAAACCAATTGCGTACGACCAGATCGACAACGCACCAGAAGAGCGCCAGCGTGGTATTACCATCGCGTCTTCACACCAAGAGTACGAATCAAAAAATCGTCACTACGCACACGTTGACATGCCAGGACACGCTGACTACGTCAAGAACATGATCACTGGTGCTGCTCAGGTTGACGGCGCAGTTTTGGTTATTGCGGCAACTGACGGCCCAATGCCACAGACTCGCGAGCACGTGCTGCTAGCAAAGCAGGTTGGTGTGCCAAAGATCGTTGTCTTCCTCAACAAGATGGACATGGCTGACGAAGAAATGGTTGAGCTAATCGAGGAAGAAGTTCGTGAACTTCTTGAAAAGAACGGCTTTGACAAAGACGCTCCAATCATCAAAGGATCGGCTCTTAAAGCTCTTGAAGGTGAAGAGAAATATGAAGACGCTATTATGGAACTGGTTGACGCAATGGACAGCTACATCCCAGAGCCAGTTCGTGATATGGACAAGCCATTTATTATGCCAATTGAGGATGTCTTCTCAATCAAAGGTCGCGGTACTGTAGCAACTGGTCGTATCGAGCAGGGTGTCGTAAAGATCAACGACGAAGTTGAAATCGTTGGTTTGAAACCAACTCAGAAATCAGTGGTAACTGGTATTGAAGCATTTAAGAAATCTCTTGACCAAGGTCAAGCAGGCGACAACGCTGGTGTCTTACTGCGCGGTATTGAGCGTACTGACATTGAGCGCGGTCAGGTTTTGTGTAAGCCAGGTACAATTACCCCACACACCGAGTTTGAAGCTGAAGTGTACATCTTGAAGAAGGAAGAGGGCGGTCGCCACACTCCATTCTCCAAGGGTTACAAGCCACAGTTCTACTTCCGCACCACTGACGTGACTGGTGAAGTTGAATTGCCAGCTGACAAAGAAATGGTTATGCCAGGCGACACCGTAACCTTCAAGGTTAAGTTGCTCGCCCCAATCGCTATGGAGCAAGGTTTGAACTTTGCTATCCGCGAAGGCGGCCGTACCGTTGGTGCTGGTGTTGTGACGAAGATTAACAAATAATCTTTATAACCTAAGCCGAAAAATCCCCCGGAAAACTGGGGGATTTTTTAATGGTCAAACCTCGTGTACTAATGAAGAGATCTCTTATCAAAACATTCTTTAGGCATGGACATTTTGTATCGAGGACAGACTAGCCCGTTGGCCTACAGAGCGCTTGCAGTCTTCGCTATTTTAGTAATCCGTGTTGTTTTTACCAATAAGTAAACCTAAAATTGACAAAGATACACTGCTTATGGCAAAATAAGTCCATTGACCATAAAAGAGAAAAAGGAGAGTCTGGTGAATAAACAAAAATTGGTGATTATTGGTGGTGGCGGAATGGTTGGCGCGACGACGGCGTATGCTTGTGCGCTGCGCAGTGTGATTGAAGAAATTGTATTGATCGACCGTGATGCGGATTTGGCATGGGGCCAGGCGGCGGACATCAACGACGCCATGGGGCTTGACCGCAACGTTGTGGTGCGTACGGGTGACTATGCTGATATCAACGACGATGACATCGTGGTCATCACCGCTGGCTCACCACAGTTGCCAGGTCAGACGCGACTGGAACTGGTCGGTGTCAATGCTAACATCATGCGTGACATTGTCAAAAACATCATGGCCGGCGGTGCCAAACCATATTTGATCGTCGTCAGCAACCCGGTTGATGTCTTGACGTATGTGGCACTGAAAGAGTCGGGACTACCAAAAACCCGAGTGTTTGGCACGGGAACGACGCTGGATACCGCACGGCTGAAGTCGTACCTAGCAGACGCGCTGAATGTCGACAGTAAAGCAGTTGACGCGTACATCCTGGGCGAGCATGGTGATTCTTCGTTTTCGACCATTGAGACCGCGCAGATTGGTGAAGTGCCCATTCAAGAATATCCGGGCTTTATGGAGGAGATGATTGAGGGCATTGAGCAGAAAATCCGTGACCGCGCCTACCGAGTGATTGAGGCGAAGAAATCGACGTATTTTGCCATTGGCTTTGTGGTCTCTAAGATTGTCTCGGCCTTACGTCAGTCAACGCGCACGGTCTATCCAGTTTGTTCACTGGCTGAGGGTGAATACGGCCTGGACAATGTCGTATTGGGCTTGCCGTCGATCATTTGTTGTGATGGTGTGAAAATTTTAACTGGCTATCCACTGACTGAACGCGAGAAGCAGTCACTGAACAACTCCGCTGCGATCATCAGCGAGATGATTGCCCATCTTGATAAAGCCCAGGAAAATTGATATAATCGCCTAGTTAATAATAATTTATCTCGAGAACTCGGTTATTCATAAATTGGATCAATTAGAGGTTACGGGATCGTACAAAAGGAGGAGCTATGGCTCAAGATACCGGAATTAAAATCCGCATCCGACTGAAAGCGTATGACCACAAAGTCATCGACCAGTCAGCGAAACAAATCATCGACACTGCAATTCGCACCGGCGCGAATGTTGCTGGCCCAGTGCCACTACCAACCCGTCGCAGCACCTACACAGTGGTAAAAAGCCCACACGTATACAAAATGGGTGGTGAGACCTACGAGCGCCGCGTCCACAAGCGGTTGATCGATATCACCAACGCAACACCAAAGACCATCGATAGCTTGCAGAATTTGAACTTGCCAGCTGGTGTTGACGCTGAAATTCGTATGTAATTTTAACGCGCTAGGAATTTCCGCTTCTTGAATGGAGCGGATTTTTTATGCTATAATTCTCATCAAGCTTATGACAAAACAAAAATCTCGTACCTACGCTCGCAACCGCTCAAAGTCCAGCGCCTTGTTTAGTCGCAAAGGACGCGAGCGAATTTATGAAAATGACGGCACCTTTTTCTTGAAACTGGTGATATTTGTCATCCTTAGTGTGCTGTGGCTGCGCCTCAAAAACCCCTTTGAACTGGGTGCTTTTACGGTGCAGGCCGTACCAGTTGGCTTGTTTGTTGCACTACTCCTCGTCCTCAAAATTGAACAGTACCAATTTAACCGCAAAATTTGGTACGTCACCCTCATTTTGATGGCAATTCTGACCTCATTTACGCCAGTGGGCGTGATGATTTAGCTTATGCTGTACTATTTTAGGTTTTGATGATATACTAACTTACCAAAGGAGTATGACAATGGACCAGGATGCTTTATCTAAATTTATCAATGACATTATAGATGCTAAGAACTTTAAGACTCTTGATGGCGACGTCAGGCAGCAGCTGGAGCAAGACTTAAAGAACAAACTACTCGATCAGATTGATAGGGCTGTGCTTGGGGCTTTGCCTGAAAATAAAATTGACGGTTTTAATGACTTATTGGATCGCAATGCTAGTCAGCAGGAAGTTCAGCGATACATAGCAAATAGCGGCGTTGATACGAAAAAGATAACGCTTGAGACAATGCTGCGTTTTAGGTCTTTTTATCTTGGAGATAAGTAAGAGCTATGTCAATTGATACTAATAGGTCAGAATCGCCGGCAGGAGTGCCGACAACTTATCACTATAAAGACCCTATGCTAAGTGGCGCGCAGCCAAAGCCTCATGATAAACCCTTAGTTGTAACGATTGTTGATCAAACACACGACGTAGAGGCGGCGGCTAAAGATTATGCAGAAGCTCGTCTAAGAGAAGAGTCTGAGACTGCTAGGGAAACTGGCAGGATAAAGGGCTTTCTGCATAGGATATGGAGGGGTGAGAACGGCATTGCTACTAAGTACTTTTTCAATAAGTACGTTGAAGAAGCTAAGCGGCGTGCTGAAGAAGAAGGGTTAACTGCTTTATACACGGATAATATTGCGTTGCGTAATGCTGCTATGGGGGCGACTATTGCGCGTTTTACTTCTGAATACGACGAATCTATACATGAGATTGCTGGAGAGCGTCGAAAAGAGTTGGCTGAGGATTCACCATTTGGCTTAGCGGTGAAGAAGCTGATTGAAAATTATGTTGAAGGCGACAGTAAAGACTGGAGCGAGGAGTCTTTCAAGGAGGCGCAGTCCAGGATAACGCGTCAATTAAATCAATATGGTGACGGCGACAATCTCGTCGGCGAAGGCAAAGTCAGAATAGATAATATTTGGCAAATCGCCCAAGCAGTTAAGGAAAGTGTTGATCACGGTGAAAGTCTTGATAATTTATTGCAAGGCATGAAGATTTATACTGGTGAATCTCGCTCTGGGGTCCGTACCGAAGCTCATCAAAGTAAAATTGATAAAACCATTGAACGGCTACAGAAGTCAAAGATAGGTTCGCTTGTTGGCCCTGAGACGGTAAGCTTGGGCGCAGCAATTGCTACTGGTATATTCCGAGTCGGGCGGGGGTCGCTAATGCGGGCTGCTGGCGTGACTGGTATACCTGGGCTACTCGGTGGCGTGTTTGCTGGTATGCGTGAAAATAAACGGCTTAAAGAAGAGCGTGCCATACATGCGCGGGAAGTCGCTCAGGGTCGGGAGTCTGAAGACAAAGGTCGACGTGCAGAAATCGAAAAAACTCGCTATGAAACAGTTGCCGCAAAAGAGCTGATTGGCTCGTTAGAAGAGTTTATTGATAAAGAAAACTTGTCTCCAGAGGAGCTGCAGCAGGGCTATGAGTCAATTGTTAGTGCTATGGCTAGAATTCATGCTTCAGATAAATTACAGGCCGACTTTATTTCATATTCAAGCGTGACGGAAGTTGAATCAGAGCGATTTAATTTAGATGTGGCAATAGCTAGAGCTAAAGTGAAGCTGAAAGGTAGGCTGGGAGATTTGCCAGAGGCGCTTATTGTAGACCTGGGTATTGATAAAGACGGTACGGTGGATGATGCGATATATAAATCTACAGATGTACTTTATTCTCTAATGGATGATGGAAGTAAAAAAGATGAGGCCTTTAAGAAGTTAAAGAGGCGACGCGTAGCAGTGGCAGCGGCAACGGGGGCTGTGACTGGCTTTACGATTGGACTGGCTTCACAAGAGGCTTTGGCATTCTTTAATTCTGGTTACGACGGCCTGCTTGAAAATGCCCTTACGGGCGAAGGCGGGGGCGATAGACAAACTTTGCTAGCAGGTATATTTCATGGCAAGGGCTATGGCTATAGCTCTGAGACTATCGTGAGTGCTGGAGATTATACTTCATACGACGTAGGCGGCAGCCAAGGAAGTATCAATTTACCAGATAATTATCAATTAGCATATAACCCTGATGGAACAGCAAATATCATTGATCCAAACGGTAGTATTTTTGCTGACAATATTTCGTTTGAGACTGACGGGTCTTTATCTCAAGCCTCGCAGGAACTGCTACAAGAAAAGGGTGCTATCGTGGAAGATCTTTCTGCGGTAGTAAGTAGTCAAGAGTCTATTGTGCAAGATTTGAGTGTTGATGAATATTTAGGCCACCATCAATCTGAACTGACGAATATTACGCGAGATTTTTGGTATGACAATGACACCACCAGCGTGTCTGACGATAATGAGCTGGGACTCCACTGGGGAAGTCAAGGTGATGATGGCTCTATTCGGTTATCGATTTCTGATATGACGGATTATGGATCTTATCATGGGCTTGATGACACTTCATGGTCTGATGAAGCTCAGAGTGGAACACTGAAGTTTGCTGTATCCGCCTCAATAGATAGCCAGGACAGAGTATTTATGGTTGATATCGCGCCAGATGGAAGCATAGACATACCGCCCGATAGTCCAGCGGCAAATCTTTTTTCCGTTGATGAATATGGTCAAGTAGAGTTTAACGGTGCATACGGAGAGGTTGTTGCAATTCAAGATGTGGACGCGGACGGAATAACTCATGTAGCTCCACTGGCGACCATGGAGGGCAATAACTCTATTTCAACCATTTCAACTACGGTCGAGGTCTTGACAGATAAGAATGTCCCCAAGCTCCAAATAACACCTCCGCCGATAGAAGCAGCAGTTAACGCCGCTCCGGCTGTAGAAGGCTTTGGCGGGCCGGCGGTGGTATTGAGGCGACCACTGGAAAATATAGCAAGAAGGCGACCTGGTTATTATAATCGATACCGATACCGCAACGGATACGAAGAACAGCGCGAATCTCAGCTTGAGGATATTTCTCCAAGGTTAAGAAGGGATAGTAATGCTAACTTAGAGCTAGGCGAAGAGACGGCACGATACAAACAGTGGCTGACGGATACTAGAGGGCCTGACTATGTTAGTCAAATTGAGCAGGGAATTAACAATTCTACGAAGTTGCAACAGGCCCCAGGGGATATTGATTTTGTTGCGACAATACCTGTGGCTGCTGTCAGCGAATCGGAGAATATCTACAATACCCTAAGTCTCTTCGCTCAGCAAGATAATGCTGACATTGAGAAGTCGCTGATTTTATTAAATGTAAACTGGCTAGACGAGGCAAGATCTGATCCAGAAAAGGCTGCGAATATACTCAGGACTATGGCTGAAATTGATCGAGCACGTAAAGACTTTCCTCATTTGAGGATTGCTACTATTGAGCGTGAGTACAACCGAGAATCCGTAGAAAGAACCGGCGGAGTAATTGGTTACGTAGCCCAGGATCTACAGAGTGCGGCGTTACTGTGGCTGCAGCAACAAATTGAGAATGGAAAAAGATCCCCTTCTCAAGACGCTGTCATACAGCGATATGATGCTGATACCAGAGGAATGTCTAAGCATGCGTGGCGAGACATCAGACGTGCTTCCTCTAAATATCCAGAGACGGATATATTTAAGGGGGTAACGAGGTTCGGTACTGGTCAATATGAAAAATATCCAGGCTTTGGCATTACGGCGGAAGTGGTAACTACTATAGATATGCTGGGCGCCCGAGACGGCTATATAGGTACGGGTGGCGCAAATTTTGGAGTAAGAGCTTCTTCATTGGCTGCTATCAACGGAGTTGGTGATGTAAGCAGCTATTCGGGAGCTGGCTCAGATGATACTGGCATAGGAGAGCGTATGTATAGAGTCCGAGGACAGTCTGACGGTCGGGTGGTTGGACGACTCGTTGCTGGCTCAACTGTCGACACTGATGCTCAGCGGCTTATCACTGCATACATGAATGGAAGACAATGGCAAAGCGTCTGGAATATAGATGGCCAGCCTGGTAGTTTTTCTGATGGTTCAGGTGCCTATATTCCACGTACAGCGGGTCAATCAAGCCGTCAAAAGGGAAACGAAAAACTATCAAATAAATCACTGAAAATCTTCGAGCTAAATATGAGCACTGCCCTGTCATATGCAAGTCCAGAGCATCGCGCAAGAGCTCTGTCACTGGTATTTAAAAATGTTCCTGGCGCATATAAATTAGAAGCTACCGACAATGGCAAGGTTAAATTTGAATTGACAGAAGCCGGGCGTCAATACATCAAGAGATATTTAAGAGGAGACAAAAGAAATGGGCTGCCTTATGATTTACCTTTTGGAACGAGAAAGCATAAACAATTATACGGCGGGCTATATGAGGATGGTCACGGATACAGGCATGGTAGTGGCGCTCTGATATCAGCTTAAATTAGTTTTATTAGTTAAAGTTCATTGATTGGAATAATAAAGGAGGGCAAATTTATGAACAGAGAAGAATTATTAGCATTAAGAGAGCAAGTTGTTGGTAGCGTAAAATCTCTAGCAATAGGAGGAAATATTCCAGCTGAGGATAAGTTGCCTATAATACTAGGGCTGGCTCGTGGAGATGATTCGGGGTTATTGAAAGAGGCGTTTAAAATTGCGGGAGAAATTACAGAAGAATCCATGAAATTAAACGCTATGCTTGATATAATCGCAGCGATCGACGGCAACTTAGCTGGTGGTAAAGAGGGCGACGCCAACACTGAGGTAGAATCTCCTAACGTAGTCGCATAAGAAGTTGACTTTTACCATCATTTTGTGCTAGAATCAAAAAGTAATTTCTATTACGCGTAATATCAACTGTTCTCCTTGATGAATGAGCAGGTCTGGCTATGATTGAAGTGCTTGTTTTGAACGCCTCACTCAGAACCCAGAAACCGCACGTCATCAGGAGTATTTAAGTGGGAGTGAGGAAAAGTGAAAACACTTCTCGGTACCAAACTTGGTATGACCCAGCTCTTGGCTGAAGACGGCAAAGCCATTCCGGTGACGCTGATCCAGGCCGGCCCTGTCACCGTGACTCAGGTGAAGACTGTCGAAACCGACGGTTACAATGCGGTACAGGTCGCTTATGGAGAGGGTAAGAACCTGAGCAAGGCCGTGGCTGGACACGTGAAGCCAGCCCAAGTGACCCCGAAGCATATTCGGGAATTCCGCGTCGACGAGATCCCTGAGGGGCTCAAAGTTGGCGATGAAATCAACGTTTCCGCGTTCGAAGTCGGCGATTCTGTCGATGCGACCGGAACCAGCAAAGGTAAAGGTTTCGCTGGAACCATTAAACGCCACAACTTTAAGCGTCACCGCAAGACGCACGGTGGTAAAGGTAATACTCGTAAGCCAGGTTCAATTGGCTCGATGTATCCACAAAAAGTGTTCAAGGGTAAGACGATGGCTGGCCACATGGGTCACGAGCGTGTTACGGTCAAGAACCTGGAAGTGGCATATGTTGATCCAGAGACCAATCTGATCGGGGTGAAGGGCGCTGTCCCTGGGCCACGAAAAGGGCTGATCATTTTAGGAGGTAACAAGTAATGGCTGAATCAACCAAACTTCCTAAAGACATTTTTGCTGTTGAAGTGCCAAACCACGAACTGTTGAAATTGGCATATGACAGCTATCTGGCAAATGCCCGCCTAGCAAGTGCAACCACCAAGCAGCGCGGTGAAGTTTCCGGTGGTGGTAAAAAGCCATGGAAGCAAAAGGGAACTGGTCGAGCACGTTTCGGTTCAACCCGTAACCCAATCTGGCGCGGTGGTGGTGTGGTCTTTGGCCCACGCGGCAACGAAAACTACACCAAAAAATTGTCTAAAACCGCCAAGAAAGTGGCAATTCGCCAAGCTTTGACGGTAGCCAATGAAGCGAAGAAGATCGTCGTCAAAGACATCAAGACGACTGGCAAGACCAAAGAGGTCGCAACCTTCTTGGCTGACAACAAGTTTGAGCGCCGCGTACTGATCGTCGTCGACGAAAAGACGCCAGAATTGATGCGTGCGACAAACAACATTCAGAACGTATTGGTAATTCGTGCGAGCTACCTCAGCGTCTACCACATTCTGAATTCGGATACCATTGTCATGACCCCGAAAGCTCTGCCAGTAATCACTGAGTGGCTGAGTAAGGAGGAAGCGTAATATGAAACAGATGACAATTATCCCACGCATTAGCGAGAAAGCCTACGCACAGAGCGCCAACGGCGTGTACGTGTTCCGCGTTCCGCTGAACCTGAATAAAAACGAGATCAAAGCAGCAGTTGAAGCGCAATTTGACGTCACCGTTCTGAAGGTAAAAACCTTGGTGCAAGACGGCAAAGCTGTGCGTTTCTCACGAGGCAAGAACCGCTATCCTGGCACGACCACGCGCAAGGATTGGAAGAAGGCTTACGTGACGCTGAAAGATGGCGATAAGCTCGATGTGTTTGACGCAGTAGAGCAGCAGATGGAGGAGACCAAGTAATGCCAGTGAAAGCTTACAATCCAACCACTCCTGCTCGTCGCGGCATGACGAGCCAGGATTTGTCGGATATCACGACAAGAAAACCGCTCAAAAGTCTGATCAAAGCCAAAAAGCAAAATGCTGGCCGCAACAACCAAGGCCGCATCACCGTGCGTCATCGCGGCGGTGGCGTTCGCCGTCACTACCGTTTGGTGAACCACAATTTGCCAGCCGGCTTGACTCTGACGGTTGAAGAAATTGAGTACGATCCAAACCGCTCAGCGCGCATCGCTCGAGTGAAGGATCAGTACAATTTGTACCACTACGTATTGGCCGACACCTCGATGGTTAAGGGCAAGACGATTCAGACTGGTGAGGAAGCGCCAATTGAGGCCTCAAACCGCCTGCCACTGTCTGCTATCCCTGTTGGTACGATGATTTATGCTATCGAACTGACTGCCGGCAAAGGTGCGCAAATGGTGCGCGCTGCTGGTGCCAAAGCTCAGTTGATGGCCAAAGAAGGCAATTACGCAACTATCAAATTGCCATCTGGCGAAGTTCGCAAAGTTCGCCTGGAAGCAACCGCTGCCATCGGTACAGTCGGTAACGTCCAGCACCAGAACGTGAAGATCGGTTCAGCTGGTCGCCGCCGCCGCAAGGGTATTCGCCCAACGGTGCGCGGTGTGGTCATGAACGCCGCAGATCACCCACATGGTGGTGGTGACGGTGGTCGCCACGGTACTGGTAAAGCACCACGTACGCCATGGGGTCAATTGACGCTGGGTTATCGAACTCGCCGCCGCAAAGGCTCAAATAAATTAATCGTACGCACGCGTCACGACGCGAAGAGGAAGAGGTAAATCACGATGAGTCGTTCATTAAAGAAAGGTCCATTCGTCGATGTGAAGCTTGCGAAAAAAGTCGCTGCTCTCAGCCTTGACGATCGAACCGTTATCAAAACGTGGGCGCGCGCTTCGACTATCACCCCAGAAATGGTCGGTCGAACGATTGCTGTCTACAACGGTAAGATGCACGTGCCTGTGCTGATTACCGAAAACATGGTTGGCCACAAACTAGGTGAGTTTAGTCCAACTCGTAAGTTCCGTAAGCACGGCGGAAAGGATAAGAAGTAATCATGGCTGATACAACTTATACTGTTCGCGCTTACGCCAAGGGTGTTGATCAAACACCACGCAAGGTTAGCTTGGTGGCTGCGCTGGTACGCGGCCGCACCGTCGCTGACGCATTGGTTATCTTGGAACACGTGCCAAAACGCGCCGCCCTACCAGTCAAAAAGGCTATCGACAGTGCCAAGGCAAACGCTATCAACAACCACGGTTTGGACGCTAAAAGCTTGGTGATTACCACGTTGAGCGTTACCACTGGTACGCGTCTACGCCGCTTTAAGCCAGCGTCAAAGGGTCGTGCGTTGCCATTCCAGAAAAAGACCTCAAACATTTTGGTTGAAGTAACTGGTACCGAGAAACCAAAGAAAGCGCCTGCGAAAAAACTAGAGACCAAGGCAAAGGCAGAGACCAAACCTGCCAAGCCTGCAGTGAAAAAAGCCGCCGAAACCACGGCAAAAAAGGAGGAGAAGTAAATGGGTCAAAAAGTGAATCCAATCAACTTCCGCCTACAAGTTCACAAGAACTGGAGCTCTCGTTGGTTTACGGCCAATAAGAAAGAGTTTGCGGAGGCAATTCGCCAGGATCACGAAATCCGCGAATTGATTGAGAAGAAATTTGCCTCACGCCCAACCATCAATCGCATTGAGATTGAGCGGAGTGCCAACTTGATCACGGTAACCATTCACACGGCGAAAGCTGGTGTGGTAATCGGCCGTGGCGGTGCTGGCGTGAATGAATTGAAAAAGCAAGTTGAGAAGATCGTCGGTCAGGCAGTTCGCATCAACATCGAAGAAGTGCGCCGGCCGGAACTAGCAGCCAAATTGGTGGCAGAGAACATCGCTCGCCAATTGGAGCGCCGCATCAACTTCCGCCGCGCAACCAAAATGACCGCGCAAAACACCATGAGTGCCGGTGCCAAAGGTATCCGCATCGAGGTGGCTGGTCGTTTGAACGGTGCTGAAATGGCACGCCGCGAAAAGGTGATCGAGGGCTCAGTGCCACTGCACACCCTTCGTGCTGATATTGACTTCCACTGTGCTCGTGCCCAGACACCAGCTGGTATCATCGGCGTGAAAGTGTGGATTTATAAGGGAGAAAGGAGTCGCTAAATGCTGTTACCGAAAAAGACTAAATATCGCAAAGTGCGTATCGGTAAAAACCGTGGTCGAGCAACCCGTGGTAATTACATCGCGTTCGGCGACTTTGCACTGCAATCACAATCAAACGAGCGCATCAACTCCCGCCAAATCGAGGCTGCTCGTCAGGCAATGACCCGATACATCAAGCGTGGCGGTAAGATTTGGATCAGGATTTTCCCGCATACCCCAGTTACTCGCAAACCACTTGGTTTGAAGATGGGTGGTGGCAAGGGTAATCCAGAGTTCTTTGTTGCCAAGGTGAAGGCCGGCACGGTGATGTTTGAAATGCAGGGCGTTTCCGAGGAAGTCGCTCGTGAGGCAATGCGCCTGGCTAGCCACAAACTACCAGTCAAATGTAAGTTCATCAAGCGGGAGGACGCATAATGGCTGAAGCAAAGAAACCTACAAAAGCAGCAGTCGTAAAGACGGTTGATGATTTGAAGAAGGAACTCGCCGAAAAGCGAAATGACCTGCTTCAAGCAAAACGTTCTCACGCTGCTGGCGAATTAGTTAATCCAAAAGCGCTGCGTTCACTCCGCAAGGACATCGCACGCCTGCTGACACAAATTAATGAAAAGGAGAGCAAGTAATGGCCCGACGAACACTGATTGGCGTCGTAACGAGTGCCAAGCGCGACAAGACCATCACCGTGACGGTCACCAGCCGCGAAACGCATCCGCTCTACGGCAAACAGTACACCGTGACTCGCAAGTACACTGCTCATGATGAGACCAATCAAGCAGGCGAAGGCGACAAGGTGCAAATCGAAGAGACTCGCCCAATTTCCAAGACCAAGAGCTTTACACTGGTCAAGGTGATCGAGAAGTCTCGCGGTTCTATCAAACTAAAGGCTGAAGTTTCTGGCGAAACTGAGGAAGAGACCAAGGAGGATGACAAATGATCCAACAAGAATCTCGCCTCAAGGTAGCTGACAACTCGGGTGCCAAAGAAGTATTGTGCATCCGCGTTCTCGGTGGTACCCGCCGCCGCTACGCTCGCGTTGGTGACGTGATCGTCTGTTCAGTCAAAGACGCTAGCCCAACCGGCAACGTCAAAAAGAAATCTGTCGTTAAAGCTGTGGTGGTTCGCACCCGCGACCAAATCCACCGCAAGGACGGCTCAACCATTTGCTTTGATGACAACGCCGTGGTGATTATCAACGATGACAAGCAGCCAAAGGCCACCCGTGTCTTCGGCCCAGTACCACGCGAACTACGCGACATGGGCTACATGAAGATTATCAGCTTGGCTCCGGAGGTACTCTAATGGCTCGTATTCACAAAGATGACACCGTAAAAATCATTACTGGTAAGAACAAAGGTACGACCGGTAAAGTCCTGAAAGTTAACACCAAAGATCAGACCGTTTTGGTCGAAGGTGTTAGCGTCGGGCACCGCCACGTCAAGCCAAGCCAGTACAATCCAAAAGGCGGCAAGAAAGATATCCACGTACCGATGGACATCAGCAAAGTCGCGCTGGTTGTTGACGAAAAGTCAGGCAAAACCAGCCGGGTTGGTTTAGTAAAGAACGCTGACGGCGGCAAAACTCGCGTCGCTCGCCAAGCAAAAAATAAGGAGATTAAATAATGGCAGAGAAGAAAACCGTCGTGCCAGCTCCTCGCTTGAAAGCCTTGTACCAGGAGAAATACCTGAAGGAACTGCAAGCCGAACTAGATCTAAAGAACGTGCACCAAGTGCCAGCTTTGGAAAAGATCATCGTGAGCGTTGGCACCGGCAAAAAGAAAGATGACAAGCGTCACTTTGAAATTGTCAAAAACACCGTTGAAAAAATCACCGGTCAGGCACCAGTTGCCCGCCAAGCAAAGAAGTCAATCGCTAGCTTTAGCATCCGTAAGGGCATGGGTGCGCCAATTGGCGTCAGTGTCACGCTGCGCGGCAGCAGGATGTACGAGTTCATGGATCGCTTGATCAATGTAGCCTTGCCACGTGTGCGTGACTTCCACGGTGTTGGCCTGAAATTTGACAAAGGTGGTAACTACAACCTGGGTATCATCGAGCAGTCAATTTTCCCAGAACTGACGTTTGAGGAAACACAGATTTTGCACGGGTTGCAGGTAACATTTGTCATCAAGAACGGCAGTAAGGAAGCATCAAAAGCCTTGCTAGAGAAATTTGGCATGCCGTTTGAGAAGAAAGGAGGCGTCAGGTAATGGCTAAGAAATCAATGGTCGCTCGCGACAAAAAGCGTCTGAAGCTGATCGCTAAGTTCGCAGCCAAACGCGCTAAATTGAAAGAGCTTGGCGACCTCGACGGTTTGCAGAAACTGCCTCGCAACTCAAGCCCAACCCGACACAAGAACCGCGACAGCATTTCCGGCCGTCCACGCGGCTATATGCGCCAGTTCGGCTTGAGCCGCATCAATTTCCGCGAAAAAGCAGCCAAGGGCGAAATTCCAGGCATAACAAAGAGTAGTTGGTAAGAAGGAAAGGAGATTCGACAATGTCTATGCAAACTACAGACCCAATCGCCGACCTTCTGACGCGCATTCGCAATGCGAAACTGGTTGGCAAGACGGAAGTTCGTGTTCCGTCCAGCAAGATGAAAAAAGTCATCGCTGAGCAATTAGTCAAAAACGGCTACCTCGCAGATGTTAAACTAGAGGACGCTAAGCCTCGCGGCGTGTTGGTCGTGACCATCAACGAAGAAGGTACCAACAGCACCATCAACGAGATCACCCGCGTCTCAAAGCCAGGTCGTCGTGTCTACGTCGGCGCTAGCGAGATTCCAAAGGTGAAAAGCGGCCGCGGTTTGGTACTCATCTCAACCTCAAAAGGTGTCATGACTGGCACTGAAGCAGCCAAGGCTAAACTTGGTGGCGAGTTGCTGTTGAAGGTGTACTAAACATTGCAATAAACAAAATAAACGTCCTCGTTGTAGGGCGTTTATTTTTTATCGCTATTGACACTAAATGATCTTAGCGATATTATATCCCGATAATGAAAGAGAATATTAACCCATCAAAGCAAGAATTAAACCCAGAATCCTCTTCTGCGCAAATTCTAATGGTATTAGCTATGGCCTCTGTCGCTATGGCCGCGATCACTCTTAACAGCAACCTTGACGGTGACTCCAGGAACAACAGAGGACCGATCGAGGGCTGCCAGGGAACGGTCGCTACCGTCTTAGAGGGCCCTGATAGCACAATGTCTAGGAGTGGGACCATAGCCATTCCCGGATCGAAAAAATATAGAGTTGGAATTGTAACTAAAGATTGTTATCCAGATAACGGTACCAATAGAGATCCTAGGTATACAATATTTGACACAAAATTTGTAGGAGCCTTTAGCCCTGGAGACCTAGTGACATATACAAAAAATGGCTGGACATCAGTCGATGTAGATTCGACACCTAAGTAGTTAATGGACACTCCATGCAAATATCCCGATATGGCCGAGTAACAACCTCAAATTCTTGAACTCCTATCCGCGCTTCAATGTCCCCAATCCGCCGCAGTGCCGACTCTTTATCTTCACTGATGATTTCCGTTTCTACGAAAACGCCCACACTACTAATCTCATCAATAGCAATCGTCAATCCCGGCTCATTATCACGCTTAAATATCCGTCGAAACTTGTTGACTTCAACTAATTTTACCATCCCAAGATTTGCCAGTAACTGCTTCGCGACAGTTATATTCTCTGGACCAACCGGTAGATTGGTTTCTGGCTTGATGATAATTCCATCCTCGGTGTGTGTATGCTGACCGGTCGGTGGCTTGTAAGTTATCTCGGCAAAATCATCACGCTGTCGAACCCGCAAACATTCAACCGTCTGCATAAAATCAACATCCGGTCGAGAATAATAGCTATCAATTTCGGTAGTTTCGCCAGCCAGGAAAAATCCCTGAGAGTCCAGTTGCGCAATAAACGCCTCTAAATCACCCACAAATTGACGCTTACGCTCTATTTCATACTGTTCTAGCACGCGGAACTTCCAACTTACTTACGTAATACCAAAAGTATACATCAATTTACGTCGACTTGCTATACTAGATGTATCAATAAGTAAATAATTGTCATGGTTCCACTTCTTCATCTACCCGCTAACACTGAGACCGAATTCATCACAGTAAAAGACGTGCTTCGCAAAGATTTGTTGCGATTATTTTTGTCGACTGGCGTATTGCTGTTGTTGTTTTATGGCATTGGTGCGCTAATCGCCGACTTGGATAATAACAGATTTCCGGCGCATTATTATATTCAATCAATTTTCGCCTACCCAACAGTACGACTCATTACTCCGCTGGGATTTTGCGTGTTAGTAATGGGTTTAAAACGAGATGAACGATGGTGGTCATGCCTGGTTACATCAACATTTATATTTGTAGTGAACCCTATGAATCGTGCTTTACTACTTGATCTTGGCGGTATATTGTCATTAGGCTTCGTCGTACTATTGGTCATCTGCGCTTGGCGGCTGCGGGATTATTATGAACTACGACGAATATATCATTTTAAAACACCGTATTTGACGCGTCCGGCATTGGCAATGTATATCATATTAGCGATACTAGCAGCGATTATGTTGTTGCCGTATTGATACTTGTTATAAAATCTACCACATCCATATAATACGGGTCGGCGCCTGGGGATTTGGGCAGGGACTTTAATTCCTCCGGTACTATCCAGCGGTAGCCTTTATGCTCCCAGCTTAAAGCGGCTTTCGCGTCCGGTTCGGCGAGCTTTGCCTCAAATAATATATGCGTCGTTTGTCGGTATTGTTTGGCAAATAGCTTCTTCAATTTATTTGGATTAACGGATAGTCCTGTCTCTTCCTGTATTTCGCGCGCTACCGCTGCTTCCGGTATTTCTTCCGGCTCAACCTCTCCGCCGGGAAAATCAATATGCTCGGGAAACAGCGGATGCGTGTTGCTTCTATACAGTACCAAATATAACCCTTCAGAATTCCGCACCAGCGTCTTTGCAACTATCTTAGCCATATTATTACCTTATTTTTATGATAAAATTTTATCATAAAATGACTGAAAGATTGAAGAATATAAAATCGGCATATCGAGTAGCAGTAAAGGGATTAGTACGCGATCAATCAGGTAAGCTGCTGTTCGTTCAAGAGAGAAGTGACTCATGGGACCTTCCTGGTGGTGGGCTAGAACACGGAGAAAATATAGTCGAAGCACTCACTCGTGAATTTCGGGAAGAATTAGACGTCGACATTACAATAGGCAGCGACCGCCCACGTATAATCCCGACATGGAATACGAAGTTCGATGATCCAGTTTTAATCATCATCTACGAGGTTACTCTACTGACAAAGCCTTGCTTAACAGATGAAGTTTCAAATTTTAGCTATTTTGATATTCATGAGATAAAACAGGAAAAACTAGACTCTACACTAATTGGTAAACTCTTAGAGATATACTAGACTAACGCCTATACTCGCCAGACCTTGCATTTCACCCCTAATCCATGCTAAAATACCAGGGTTAATATCAAATCACACGAAAGGTGAGTAATGAGTCTGAGTCGAATCGGAAAACTGCCGGTGGTTATTCCGGCCGGTGTGACAATCACGGTTGACTCTGGTGACGTGGTCGTAAAGGGCCCGAAAGGTGAATTGACACAATTCATCACGCCAGCAGTTGAAGTGAAAGTCGAAGACGGACAAGTCACGGTTCATCCGAAGGATGAGTCCAAAACTGCTCGCGCCCAGCACGGTCTGATGCGCGCGCTGATCAACAACATGGTAATCGGCGTTACCAAGGGCTACGAGAAGCGTCTCGAGGTCAACGGTGTCGGTTTCCGCGTTAGCTCCAGCAACAATGAGCTGGAAATGGCGCTCGGGTTCTCACACCCAGTCAAATACAAAGCCCCAGAGGGTATCACCGTTACCAACGAAAAGATGACCATCATCGTTAGCGGTATCAATAAACAGCAAGTCGGCCAAGTCGCTGCGGAAATCCGCGCGCTGAAGAAGCCTGAGCCATACAAGGGTAAGGGCATCAAGTACGCTGACGAGCAAATTTTGCGCAAAGCAGGAAAGACAGGTAAGTAATCATGACTGAGAACAAGAAATTACTCAACCAAGCTCTTCGCAAAAACCGCGTTCGCGCGAAAGTTTCAGGCACTGCAGAGCGCCCACGCCTGACGGTCACTATCAGCAATATGCACATTAGTGTTCAGCTGATCGATGACGTCGCTGGCAAGACATTGGCTGCCGCAACCACCGTTGGCACCAAAGCAAAAGGTACGATGAGCGAAAAATGTGCTGCCATCGGTACCGAAATTGCCAAGAAAGCAAAGAAGATTAAAATTAGCGCAGTAGTCTTTGACCGCAATGGCCGCCAGTACGCTGGTCGCTTGAAAGCATTAGCTGATGCTGCGCGCCAAGAAGGATTGGAGTTCTAGTATGGCAGAACAAGCTGCAAATACTACCCCACGCGCAGAAGGCCGCCGGCCTCGCAGTCCGCGTGGTGGTCGCCGCGATGACCGGCGAAATGTGCGCGATGACGCACCAAAAGAGTTTGAAGAATTGGTAATCAACATTGACCGCGTGTCCCGCGTGGTAAAGGGTGGCCGCCGCTTCCGCTTTAAGGCGTTGGTGGTTGTCGGCAACCGCAAAAACAAGGTTGGTGTCGGTGTAGCCAAAGGTGCCGACGTGCAAGCTGCTGTCGCCAAGGCAACCTCAGTTGCCAAGAAGCACTTGATCACTTTGCCACTCAACGGCGAAACCATTCCACACGACAGCGAAGTTAAGTTCTCAGGCGCCCGCGTGTTAATCAAGCCAGCTGCTCCTGGTACCGGTATTATCGCTGGTGGTGTTGTCCGACAAATCATCGGTGTAACTGGTGTTCGTAACCTGCTCACCAAGTCACTTGGTTCAACCAACAAGGTGAACATCGCCTACGCAACCATTGAAGCATTGAAATCACTGGTTCCGCGCGAGGAGTGGCTCAACGCTCAGCCAGTCAAAAAAGCTGCTAAAAAGGAGGCTAAGTAATGAAATACAACGATCTCCAAGTTTCAGCAAACAAGAATAAAAAGCGTGTTGGCCGCGGTATCGCTGCTGGCCAAGGTAAAACCGCTGGTCGTGGTACCAAGGGCCAAAACGCCCGCACTGGTAAGAAGCTTCGCGCTATGTTCCAGGGTGGTCAGCGTCCATTGGCTCAGGCCGTACCAAAGGCTCGCGGTTTCAAGAGCTTGCGCACGCCAGCTCAGGTAGTCTACCTCGACCACTTGAACGCCTTTGACGGCAAAACCGTCGACAACGCATTGCTATTTACCGAAGGCTACATCGCCACACCGTTCCACACGGTCAAGGTGATCGCTCGCGGTGAATTGAAAGCTAAGGTTGACTTGAAAGTGCAAGCTGCTTCCGCTTCAGTCGTCAAAGCGATTGAAAAAGCTGGCGGTTCGTTTGAGAAAGTCGCAACGCCCTTGCGTAAAAGCATGAAAGAAGCCGAAGAAAAATAACCTTCCTTTGGTGACTATAAAATCCCCTTCGTAAAAGAAGGGGATTTTCTTTTATCTTGGTGAGTCGGATTACTTTTCGCTACATTTCTGCGGTGCAACGAAATAAATCGCTACACGCCTGTTGGCCGTATCATCGCTAGTATCATGGGTGGCGACTATTGGCTCAGAAACAGTAATCTTACGCTCTGGAATTCCATTAGATACCAAATCGTGCTTAATCTTATCGGCACGCTCCAAAGCCAGCTTTGAGCCCTCACCCGTCTCATTAGGGACCAGTTCAATCGAAAATTGCTTGTCAGTATTAAATTTGTAAAGCATTCCTAGCTTAGCCATTTCAACGTTGGAAGTTCCACGTTGGTATTGCATTGAATCTGGCTTGAAGAGAATGCTACGAAAGTTAAATTTGCCGTTCTCTAACACAAAATAGCCATCCTTTACGTGTGTATAACCAGATCTTCGAAAATCTGCAGACGTTAGGCATTTTGTGGCCTTCGTAGCTGAGCCTTGCTGATTGTCTTCATCCTCCTCATTGTCATTATTCTTATCAGGCTTGATCGCCCGCTGACGTGAAGTTGTTGTATCAGCTGAAGAAGTGGAGTTATTCGACACAATAATAATTGTTGTGATAATACCGACTATCACCAACACGCCGACAATCGCCAGCGTAATCCACAGCCATAGCTTACTTTTCTTTGGTGGATAATTTGGCGGTAATTCTGGGTTTGGCTGCGGCATTGGCGATGGAGTTGGTGGAGTTTCGGACTGCTGTTGCATATGACACCTCAATCTTGCATTATGTTATTATTTCAATTATAGCGCATGTGCTTTTATGTTTTTAGTATGGAAATATTGGCCGCGGTCATGTATAATTGACAGAGTTAAGAATTGTTAGTGACTATGAGGGGCTAAAACATGAATTGGAGAATAATTTTCCGCTCGCTAAAAAATAAAGACATGCAAAAACGATTATTAATTGTTGTCGGAATAATTGTTGTTTATCGATTACTAGCACATATTCCGGTGCCACTAGCCGAGCCAACCCAACTACGTAACGCAATTTCATCAGTACTCGGCCAGACTGATTTGGGTGGAATCCTGAACTTGCTTTCTGGCGGCGCTTTGTCAAGTTTTTCTTTAGTGCTGGTCGGACTTAGTCCATTTATTACCGCCAGCATTATCATACAGCTGCTAACTAAAGCCATCCCAAAACTGGAAGAACTTCACAAGGATGGTGAGACAGGCCGTCGTAAAATTCAGCAATGGACACGTATGATTACTGTACCTCTAGCCATCGTTCAATCAATTGCTTTCATCTTTATTTTGCGCCAGACTGTCCTTCAGGGAGGTACCACGACCTTAGCCGACCCAACGATGATGGAGTGGATTGTGTCGGTGACTGCCATGACTGCCGGCTCAGTGTTGCTTATGTGGCTTGGCGAATTGATTACTGAACAGGGAATTGGTAATGGTATTTCCATCGTGATTTTTGCTGGCATCATCAGCCAATTACCACAAATGCTCGCGTCACTTGTTTCTTCACTTATGGACACCTCGTCTGGTAGCCTTAATGTATTTAATTGGTTCACACTACCTCTTAACCCAACCATGTTCTGGACAGTGCTTATTATGGCAATCGCTGGTCTCATCGTTCTGTATTTCCTGGTGAAAATCAACGAAGCGCAGCGTGTCATTACCATCAATTACGCCAAGCGTGTCCACGGCAACAGCAACTATGGTGACGTAAAAAGCATCCTGCCAGTTAAGCTGATTGCGGCGGGCGTTATCCCAGTTATCTTTGCGGTTGCATTCCTCAGCTTGCCACAGTTCGTTGGTCAGGTCATGAAAGCCTCCGGCAACACGGATCTTCTACCAACCGCCAACAAACTCATCACTTGGTTCCAAGCGCCAAACGCTGGCTCATTTACTGGTAGCACCGCCGAGGCGTTCATCTACCCAACGCTGTATTTCCTACTAGTTATTGCCTTTACATATTTCTACACTGGTATCGTCTTTAATGCCAATGAAATTGCTGAAAACTTGCAGAAGCAGGGAGGTTTCATCGAGGGCGTTCGACCGGGCGCTCAGACTGAAAAGTACCTTACAAAAACCGTCAATCGCTTAATTTTGTTCGGGTCAATTGTTCTGGGAATTGTAGCAATTCTGCCATTTGTCGCCGAATATCTCACATATCATTTGACGGGTCTGCGCGGCCTACGCCTATCAATCGGCGGTACCGGAATTCTAATCATCGTGTCAGTTGGACTGGAAACATTGAGGCAAATTAATTCACGAGCATTGATGGTTACCTATGATGACTTTGATCCAGATGAGCTGCTCGACAATGGTAAAAAGTCTAAAAAACGCCGCCTATTTAAGAAAAAATAATTGCATCATAAAAAATCCCCGCCAAGTAAGCGGGGAATTCTTTTTATAGCCAACTTAGCGCAGCCTATAATCGTAAATCAGCTTTTCGCCGTCTTTCTTCTCATTCTGGCAGACCGGTGCAATTTCCTTGCTGATATTATTTTCATCGGTCATTTTACAACTTGGAATATCGAACGTATTAAACTGGTTAGTTGGTGAAATTGCTTTCCAGCCATCACCCTTCTTAACTGCAAACATTCGCGCAGCCGTACTACCACAACCATATCCAAGCAGCAACTGCTTCTCGTCTTGAGTATTTACAATTACGTTGGCCGCACCATTGTCATCCTTGCAGCCTGATTGAGCGACTTCTTTTTTCAGAAAATCGCGAATTTCCTGCGCTGACGCATCGTTACGAGCAGTCGCCTTATTCTCCTCAAATCGAAAGCCAAGTGAACCCAAGCTTATGAATCCGTTACCAACTTTTTCCGTCGCCGTGTATACTTTATGTGGTGATTGATTATCCAATCGCCATGCCAAATATCCGACTGTCGCTATTAGCACCACTACCGCACCAATCAAAATTGGCACCAACATCTCAATCTGAGATTTTTTCGCCTGAGTTTTTGTCCGATTTTTCGTACTTGCCATAAAAATCCTTATGTTAAATTTGATAGCTCAAGTATAGCACACAAATTTATGAAAATACCTCTTGTCAAACCACGCTGCGTGCTGTATAATTGACAACTGTAACTTATGGCGAGTCAAAAGGAAGTCATCAAAATGATCGGTAAGGTAGTGGAAGCACTGCCTAATACTCAATTTAGGGTGGAACTGGAGAATGGCCATAGTATCATCGCGCACATTTCAGGGCGAATGCGCAAGCACTATATTCGCTTGGTGCCTGGTGATAAGGTCGAAGTTGAGATGACCCCTTACGATCTGACAAAGGGACGAATCAGCTTCCGCCTACGCGACGACCGACCTCAACAGAGCCGGTAGTCAAATATTAACGTTAATCTCGGGTTTACTCGGGAAGGGAGATTTAAGCACTTTATGAAAGTTCGTGCAAGTGTTAGAAAAATCAGTCCCGATGATGTGCTCGTGCGCCGCGTTGGCCGTAAAAAAGGCAAGCGTATCGCCAGACTACGCGTCATCAACAAGAAAAAACCTAAGAACAAGCAAAGGCAGGGTTAAGCATGGCTCGAATTGCTGGGGTAGTTATCCCAACAGAGAAGCAAGTGCAAATTGCGCTCACCTATATTTATGGGATTGGGCCAAAGCATGCTTCGAGCATCCTTGCGGCGGCTAAGATTGAGCCGACCACTCGGGTGAAAGATCTCACCGAGGCTGAAGAAAACAAGATTCGCGAAATTATCGACAGCGAATACACCGTCGAAGGTGATCTCCAGCGCTTGGTGACGAATAATATTAAGCGCTTGAAGGATATCAACGCCTATCGCGGTCTTCGCCACAAAGCAGGACTGCCGACACGCGGACAGCGGACTCGTACGAATGCACGAACTCGCAAGGGTCGCGCCATCGCCGTGGGCGGTACACAACCAAAAGCAGCAAGTAAGACCTAAAGAAAGGACTAAGAAATGGCAGACGCAAAATCTACCAAGAAGAAGCAGCGCCGATCAGTCCCAGCTGGTCAGCTGCATATTCAAGCAACATTTAACAACACCATTGTTACTTTTTCCGACAAGAAGGGTAACGTGTTGACCGCTTCATCAGCTGGTGCATGCGGTTTCCGTGGTAGCAAAAAAGGCACCGCCTATGCTTCACAGGTTGCTGCTGAAAAAGCTGCTGAAGCTGCGAAAACTCAGTATGGTTTGAAATCAGTTGACGTTTTCGTCAAAGGTGTCGGTTTGGGCCGTGATGCCGCTATTCGTGCGGTTGGCGCTTTCGACATCTCAGTAGAAAGCATTAAGGACGTAACTGGCGTGCCTCACGGCGGTGTTCGTCCACGAAAGGCACGGAGGGCATAATTATGGCACGAGATAATTCACCGATTGTCAAGCAAAGCCGCCGCGAAGGTTATGCGCTTCATCCAAAAGCACATAAAGTTTTGGCACGAAAATCTGGCATTCCAGGCCAGCACGCGCACGGCCGCCAAAGTAAGCCAAGCCTGTATGCTACGCAGCTGCGCGAAAAGCAAAAAGTTCGCCGGCTTTACGGTTTGGTTGAAAAGCAATTTGCTCGGCTAATGAATGAAGCAACCCGCGCCCAAGAAGGTTTGGCAGGCGAGAACCTATTGAAACTATTGGAGCGCCGGCTAGATAACGTAGTTTACCGTTCTGGATTCGCTGTATCGCGCCGCGCTGCCCGCCAGCTGGTCAGCCACGGGCACTTTGAATTAAACGGCCGCCGCGTCGATATTCCATCGATTCGCGTTAAGGCCGGTGACGTCATCACCGTTCGTCCAAAGAGCACCAAATCTGAATACTTCACGCGGATTGATGATGTGATCAATAATTCAATCCAAGGCCCGCTGAGTTGGCTAAAGAGTGATAGCAAGAAGCTGAAGATTGAAGTGACTGGACTGCCAAAGCGCGAGGAAGCAGAAGCTGACATCAACGAGCAATTAATTGTTGAGTATTACTCACGATAAAAGAAGGGTTAGGGAAGAATTATGGCAAAAGCAATTTACAATCCAGCACTCGCGAGCGTTGATGATATTTCCGCGACCAGTGCTACTTTTCTAATCGAACCGCTTCATCCGGGCTACGGCAATACGCTTGGTAATTCGCTAAGGCGCGTCTTACTGTCAAGTGTTCGGGGCGGCGCAATCGTGGCTTTCAGGGTCGAAGGCGCGACTCATGAATTCACTACCGTCGAGGGTGTCAAAGAAGATGTCGTTGACATCATGCTTAACCTGAAAAACGTTCACTTGCGGGTGTTTACTGACGAGCCAGTTGAATTGCGCCTTGAGAAGTCTGGCGCTGGTGAAGTAACTGCCGCTGATATCCAGACAAATGCTGACGTTGAGATCGTTAACCCAGAGCAAGTAATTGCTACGATTGATGATCCAAACAAGCATTTGGTAATGGATTTGGTGGCAGAAGCAGGTTGCGGCTATCAGACAATTGAAGAGTCAAGCGAGAACCGTTTGCACAGCGACATGATTGCTATCGACGCAATGTACTCGCCAGTGCTGCGCGTCCGCTACAAAGTTGACTCAACCCGCGTTGGCCAGGAAACAAACTTGGACAAATTAGCTATTACTGTTGAGACCAACGGCGCAATTACTCCGCGCGAAGCATTTGAGGAAGCAGCGGCAATCCTGGTTAACCAATACACGGCTTTGGCGGGCAACACCATGGTAACTGGCGCGCCAGCACTTGGCACAACCAAGGATGACGAAGAGTCAGAACTGGCTATGCCGATCGAAGAATTAAACCTAAGCGCCCGCACCACGAACGCGCTGATTAACAATGAAATCCGCACCATTCGCGACCTGGTGACTTTGACCGAGCAAGATTTGCGAGAATTGAAAGGCTTTGGTTCAAAGGCGTTGGATGAAGTACGCGACAAGATGGCGGAGTTGGAGTTTTAACTATGCATAGACACGGATATCAAGGGCGCAAGTTCGGCCGTGAGCGTGATCAACGGCGAGCCTTGCTGAGGGGCCTGGCAACCAGCCTGGTCGAGCACGGCAAAATCGAGACCACCTTGCCGAAAGCCAAAGAGCTGAAGCGTCACATTGAAAAAATCATCACCAAGGCGAAGAAGGGCGATCTAGCCAGCCGCCGCCAGGTGATCGCAGCACTCAGCACCCGCGCTGCTGCTTACAAACTGGTTGATGAAATTGCCCCGCAACTGAGCGGCCGCACCAGCGGACACGTTCGCGTTGAACGAACACGTCTGCGTGTTGGCGACGGCGCACAAATGGCAATCATCGAGTTTGTCGACGACATCAAACCAATGCCAAAGAAAGAGGAGAAATAAGATGAAGACTTATTCACAAAAACCATCTGAAGTTTCTCGCCGCTGGGTATTGTTTGACGCGAGCGAGCTACCACTCGGACGTCTAGCAACTGAGATTGCTAAACACCTGACTGGTAAATACAAGCCAACCTACACGCCACACGTTGACGGCGGCGACTACGTCGTGGTTATCAACGCTGCAAATACCGTCGTTACTGGCTACAAGGAAACTGACAAGTACTACTACCGTCACAGTGGTTTCCCAGGCGGCATCAAAGAAACGCAGTTCAAAGAAATGCGTGAACGCCACCCAGAACGAATTATTGAAGAAGCTGTCAAGGGCATGCTGCCAAAGAACAAATTGCAAGCAGAACGCCTCAAGCGTCTGCGCGTATTTGCTGGCAGTGAACATACTCACACAGCACAAACCCCAGAGAAAGTTGAGGTAAAGTAATATGGCTACTGATACCTATTTCTACGGCTTGGGACGACGCAAAAGTGCTTCAGCAAGTGTTCGCTTGCTTCCTGGCAAGGGTACCATCACCATCAACGGCAAAGCAGCCGCTGAGTACTTGGATGGCAACAAAACCTTGCTAGCAGAAGTGACCGACCCACTAGCTGTCGTCAGCAAGCAAAAGGAATACGACGTTACCATCTTGGTCAAAGGTGGTGGCCTCGCTGGTCAAGTTGACGCCATCAAGCTTGGCATCGCCAAAGCATTGACGGCTGCTCACGCTGACCTACGCCCAGTTTTGAAGAAGGCTGAGCTGCTCAAGCGTGACCCACGCGAGAAAGAGCGCAAGAAATACGGTCTGCGTTCTGCCCGCAAGCGCGAACAATTCTCCAAGCGTTAAAACAGAGGAGAAAATGATTCTCGAAAATACTCCGTCTCATGTGCAGGCGGAGTATTTTCATAGTATACTAATATAATGTTTGATCGATTAATCCACCGCTGGCTGCGCGTCCCGTACACCCTGAATGTGCATTATTTTTGTCGCCCAGATAACCCAAAATCTACTATTCTACTTATCCATGGTCTGGGCACCTCTTGGCGCACCTGGAAGCCGCTGGAGCCATATCTGCCTAAATACACGCAAGTTATCGCCATCGACATGCTAGGATTTGGTAATTCACCAAAGCCCGACTGGAAATCATACAACGCCCACGACCAGGCCACCAGCATCGCCGCCACCCTGCGCCGCGAATCAATCACTCGCCTGGACATCGTCATTGGCCATTCTATGGGTTCGTTGGCAGCTGTAGAACTCACTAAAAAATATCCAAAATTAGCTCAGTCGCTAATCCTATGCAGCCCGCCAATATATCAACCTAAAGCTGACGAGAAAATCCATCATCCAGAAAAAATATTACGCGCCCTATATGGTCTCATCAACAAGCACCCAAGGAGTTCAAAGCGCCTGCTGCAATTCGCCGACCGACATAATATATGGCCTGATGCGGGATTCAAGGCCGATAAAATTACCGCCAAATCTTTCCTGACCGCTCTAAACGCCGCAATTATCAATCAAACCACGATGGCCGATATATCACAATTGAAACTACCAATCACTATTCTGTCGGGAAAACTAGATCCTTTAATCGTCGAACGGAATTTGAAGCAACTAGCCAAAGAGCATAAGAATATCACCCATCGCTCGATGACCATGCAAGGGCACGAAATAACGGATAAATACGCCAAGCGTTTGTCTGGGATTATAAAACAGCACCTGACGGGAGAACTTCCATTAAAATCCGTACGTCGCATAAATAGATTAAGAAAATAGCCCATGATTGAAATTGAAGCCAAATTCAAATTATCTAACAATATGACTCGTGACAAGCTCATCGCTATCCTAGAAAGTCAGTTTGTTGCGCCCATCTCAATCAAACATCAAATCGATACGGTTTTTCTGTTGTCTGAACAGGTTGACGCACCAATTATTCCAGGCTCCAAGATTATGCGAGTACGTGACGTGCTTGACCCAGAAACTGGTGAGTTGCAGCGGAGCTTGATGACGCTAAAAATCGAAAGGCAGGCGAAATTAGTGTCCGATGAATATGAGTTTGCAGTTGATAGTGGCGACATGGCACACCAAATGCTCACAGCGCTGGGCTGGCAAGAAGTTGTCACGGTTGATAAAGTCCGCCTTGAATCGAAAACTGAGGACTATACGATTTGTGTCGATGAAGTTGCTGGACTAGGACTATTTATTGAGCTGGAGGTTTTGGCTGAGGACGAAGCAGATGCTGACAATATTCAGCAGCAAATGTATAGTTTCCTGAAAAATCTGAACATTGATGGCGAACTATGGAAGATCCCTTATGATACGAGCATTAGAAATCTGAGAAAGGGCGTTAGTTAACGTATACTTATCAATATGAAGCACAGGAATAGTCCAATTTATTTTGTAACTTCCAACCAGCGTAAGTTCACTAGCCTCCAAAAACTCCTCCAACCGCTCGGTGTTGATCTACAGCAACTTGACTATGATTTTGACGAAGGGCGAGGACTGGATATTCAAACAATTGCCAAAAGTAAACTATCTCAAGCTAAAAAAGCTTTTCCAAACAAGCGCCTGATCGTTGATGATCGCGGCTTTTTCATCCCAGCACTGAAAGGTTTTCCGGGACCGTTTGTTAAATTGTTACTGGATAGTTTTAGCTATCCTGGCATTATCAAGTTAATGCAAGGTGAAACTGATCGTAGGGCTATATTTTCTTTTGCAGTTGGCTATTTTGACAGCAAAAAAGACTACATTTTCGTAGCCGATGAAGAGGGTTTTATCATTGATGAGCCACGTGGCGATAATCTCCATGGCTGGACGGAATTGCTATATATTTATGGGCATCCTAGCTTTCCTGGCCGCAGCTTGGCAGAGCTGAATGATGAAGAGTGGAAAGAATATTTGGCGGCAATTGAGGCGGTTGATGGATTTGTGATGTTGAGGGATTATTTGAAAGGAGAGGCTAGTGGCTAAAACTGCCGTCTGTAAAGACGTCTTCGGTAATCAATACACCGTTCCCATTGACGAACTAAATATTCGTGTAGGCGTGTATGCAGTTATTATTGAGAATGGTAAGATTTTATTAACGCGGCAGTGGAACGGCTACAGCTTGATCGGTGGTGGCGTCGAGAAAGGCGAAACGGTTGAGGAATCAATCGTCCGCGAAGTTAAGGAAGAAACTGGACTGACCATCATTCCGGATAAAATCATTCACCAAGCAACTACTTTCTTCAAACGCAACGCTAAGACACAAGCTAACCAGTCAATCCAACTGTACTTTACCCACAGCCAGCTGCACGGGCAAATCAATAACGACAACATAACCGACAGCGAAAAAACTTATACCAACGGCACGCCGGAGTGGGTTGATCTTGACAAAATTGACGACATAAACTTCCGTCATAGCGTGAGTTTGAGGACGATTTTAGGGGCGTATGGTGAGGCGAAGGACTAAAATGTTACAATACATCTATAGAACTGAGAATAGCCCGTGATTGAAATCGAATCCAAGCTTAAACTACCGTACCAGAAATCTACATAACGGCGCCAATTAGCGTATACTAACAATATAACCATCCCCATAAAATTAAAGGAGACCGCATGACAGCAGTAAAACAAACTATCGGCGTTATCGGTTCGCTGGGCGATTTGGGTTCGCAACTGGTGCGGCGCGCTAAGAAGTACGGCTTTCTAGTCCGCGAATTTGACATAGCCGACCGCCACACTAGCGTAGAAGAATTATCCGATTGTGAAATTATCCATGTGTGCGCGCCCCTGGAAAATTTTACCTTACCGCCCGTGAGAGGGCTGATGATTTTGCACGATAGCGTTATGGACACCAGCCGCCGATTTAACGATCAGCTTGACCAGAAAGCTGCCGTTGTCCATTTGCTAATGAATAGCACTCAGCGCGCGGTTGTCGCCAGCGATCAGCCAAACGCCGAAGCGGCAGCCAGCCATTTGCAGCAATTAGGATTTAATCCGATTTCTATGCCGGTCGATGAACACGACCGAATCATTGCCCGGTCGCAAGCGCCGCTGGCACTGCTTTGCGACGCGCTGCTGCCTGAATTGTTCCAATTGGATAAAGAAGGCTTGCTGACGCCGTCGGGCGAAACGCTGGCAGAAACTTTACGTTCCCGCACGCTCATTTGGACGCCAGCCACCCGCCGGGCAATCTTGCGCAACCCTCAACTGCGCGAACTTATTAGCGAACTGTCAAAGATCTTAGACCAAGCACAGCCGCCAGATAAATAATCCTCCAAATCCAAACCGCATACTTCCTGTCAAATGCTATACTAAATAGCATGAACCAAGAACCTCCATATTACAATCTAAAGCGTAGGCATCGCCCGCGCTGGATTGGTATTTTATTAGCATTTTTACTAGGTATCCCCATGATAATTGGTCTATGGCTGCTGCTGTGGCGGTGGAACTACGTGTCGTATTTAACTGGGCCCATCGGCGCGGGTATCGTCTACCTAATATATAGTTTTATAACCCAGGAAGAAAAACCGCCGCTCCTTGACGTCATTTTATTAATCTCAGCCTCTATACTCGGCACGGTAATCGGTTTCGCCGTTTGTTTGGCTGAATCGCTGCATATTTATACTAAAATCGGATTCTTAGCAATGGTAGAATTTATCGTTTCGCCGCCAACATGGACAATATTATGGAAAGTAAATCCGATGGCTATCCTCTCGCTCTTATTTTCAATCGGTTTATCTATTTACATCATTTTATGGGTTTGGCGCATATCCAAGCGAGCTGTTTTATAGAATATTTGCGAATTTTAGCCGTTGGCGTTATAATCACCCCATGACTATAAAACGGCAATTCATCAGCACCGCCTGGCAAAGCACGCGTTTTCGTCGCGGCTTGTTGAATTGTTCGTAAATTTCTTCTGAAAATACCAACCATGACTAGAGGCCGCGCGCGGCCTTTTTTATATAACCAAAGGAGGAATTATGAAGCAAAGAATAATTATCATCGGCGGCATGGGACCGCAGGCAAGCCTGGAACTACACCGGCGGATGATTCAGCAGGCGCTAGCAAACGGCGCGAAGGATGGCACGGATTTTCCGCATATAGTTCATTTGTCTCTATCAGTTCCTGATTTTATTGCCAACGAATCGCGGCGCGGCGAAGCCTTGGAAATTATCATAAACGAACTGAAAAACATTGACGCGTCGATGGACGATGTTATCATAATTGCCTGCAATACTGCGCATTTGTTGCAGCCCGATATTGAACAGCGGCTGAACATTCGCATAACTTCCATGGTGGATGCTGCAATTGATTACGTTAGCCGCCATTATAAAACAATTCGATTGCTAGCGTCGCCGACGACCATCCGCACTGGACTATATGACAAGCCGTTGAAAGCCGCCGGAGTAACCGTATTAACGCCGGATAAGGACGAAGAACAAGCACTGGAAGTAATAATTCGCGCAGTAATTTCTGGGCAGACAATACCGCAGTCAGCGCTGGATAAAATACCAATAACAATCCAATCCGAGCAGGCGAACGCGACAAACCATCCGCCAGTACTATTAGGCTGCACCGAATTATCCTGCGCCTTCGCCGAAAAACCAAACACCATTGACCCAATGAACATTTTATTACGTTACTTAACAACCAAAGGAGTGTTATAATGAATACAATGAAACCGTCCAAACCCGTCATCCTCACCGGCGTGCGCGCCAACAATGATATTCACATTGGCAATTATTTCGGCGCGATTTTGCCGATTGTCGATATGGCGAAGCGCCGCTCGGCCGATTATGATATCAATCTGTTCATCCCCGATCTTCACAGCTTTACCACGCCAATTGACCACAGCAAGTTGTATGACAGCATTCTTAATAACGCCCGGATTTATACAGCCGCCGGACTGCCGCTGGACAACGAGGCTATTCATTTGTACCGCCAAAGCCGCGTCCCAGCCCACAGCGAGCTGGCGTGGATTTTGGACTGCTTCACTGGGTTTGGCGAGATGAGCCGAATGACGCAGTTTAAGGATAAGTCTGACAAGCTTCACGGCGACCAGATTTCCGTCGGTCTCTTCAACTACCCAGTCCTGATGGCCGCCGACATCTTGCTTTACGGCGCCACTTACGTGCCAGTCGGCGACGACCAGACACAGCACCTGGAGTTTACCCGCGACATCGCCGAGCGGATGAACCGCAAATTTGGTGACTTGTTTGTTGTACCAAAACCAGTCGCCCAGCAGCATCAATTCTTCGGTAACGACCAAGGCCTGAGAATCAAAGATCTGATGAACCCAACCAAAAAGATGAGTAAATCCGACGACAGCGGCAAGGGTGTCATCTTCCTCGGCGACGATCCGCAGATAGCGCACAAAAAAATCATGAGCGCCACCACCGACTCACTGGGGAAAGTACAGTACGACCGTGACAACCAGCCAGGCATTTCCAATCTGCTGGAGATTTTGACACTAGTGCGCCAGGACGCTGGACGAGACGTCAGTTTAGAGCAGACCATCAGCCAGTATGCCGGCATGGAACGCTACGGCGACTTTAAACGAATCGTGGCTGATGAAGTAGCCGAATTCTTGGCGAATTTCCAAGCGCGTTTGGCGGCAGTTGATGAGCGGGCAATTGAAAGTAAGCTAGAGTCCAGCGAACACGATATGAACCTCGTCGCTAACGCAACCTTGCACCGCGTTCAAACGGCTGTGGGGCTACGGAGATAGCATAGTGCTGGCAAGTTGTCTCACCAAGCGGGAAGCGCCGCCACATCAAGCGCCGCAGATGTCTAGCCGCCCAAACCGCAGAGGACACGCCGCGTGAAAATCTCGCCGCGCACCGTCCTCAAGATTGCCAGGCTATACCAGCTGGCAGATGACAACACGCCCGTCAAAGCCCTGCGCCATCTGAAGGTTCAGACGGACGAATCGCACGTGCTAGCAGAATTCATCCTGAACAAACAGCACTTCGCCGTGCTGTACGGCTCGATTGTTGACGAAGAATCAATTGACGAATTATGGCCTGGTAAGCCAGCCAATGCTGAGATGTTGCCAAATCCGCTTGACCCGAATTTTACCGAAACGCCGTTTCAGGGCAAATTTGTCATCATGCTCCACATCATGCCGACCAAGCAGCGCCTGGACATCCACTTGTCCACGGTATTTGACCCGTCAATTTCGCGCAGCCTCTGGCAAAAATACATCAAAGCCGGGCGTGTTTCGGTCAATCAGCGAGTGGTGACGGCGCCGAAGTTTGAGGTTGACGAGACTGATGAAATTGCCGTCAAGCTGCCAGAGCAGGAGCAGACCAGTGCAGAGCTGCCAGTGTTGTACGAAGATGATGACGTGATGGTGGTGAACAAACCCAGTGGTCTCCTGACACACGCCAAAGGTGGACTGTCGACCGAGCCGACGGTAGCGGAGATTATTCGTCCCCAGACTTCGTTTGCCTCGGACACCGACCGTCCGGGCATCGTCCATCGGCTTGACCGCGACACCTCGGGCGTACTCATCATCGCTAAAACCGCTGACGCCGCCACCCATTTACAACGGCAATTCGCTCAGCGCACCGCCAAAAAAACCTACCTAGCGGTAACCGACGGCGTGCCGAAACTAGCCGCCGCGAAGATTGACCTGCCAATTGGCCGCAATCCAGCCGCGCCCAGCACCTTCCGCGTTGATCCCAACGGCAAACCCGCCCAGACGACCTACCACGTGCTGGCGTCGACCGACGCCCAGGCACTGATTGAGCTTAACCCCACCACCGGCCGCACTCACCAGCTGCGTGTCCATATGGCGCACCTAAACACACCAATTCTCGGCGACCGCGTTTACGGCAAACCGAACGCCAGCCGCTTAATGCTCCACGCCCACAAACTAGAAATCACGCTGCCATCTGGCGAGCGAAAGACATTTGAGGCGGCTGTTCCAAAGGAATTCAAAGACATATTTCCGGGAGAATTTTAGTGTCCGAAATCATCGTCTCTAAACAAGACCTCCAACGCATTGACCAAATTGCAAACAAACCACCTCAAGCACTTTTAATTGTCGCGGACTACGGGCTAGACGGCAAAAACGTGGCTCAAAAAATAGCTAAAAATAGCGACATTTTTCACCTCAAGCCGCTTCCAGATAAGCAGACCATCTCCGTTGAGCAAATCCGCGAACTTATTATAAAGTTGCGAACTTACGCCATAAATCGCCGAACAATAATCATTGATAGTGCTGACTTAATGACAGAATCATCGCAGAACGCCCTCTTGAAAATATTAGAAGAACCAAATAAAAATACCAATTTTATCCTGATTGTAGCAAATCAAAAATCGCTAATAGACACTATAAAATCTCGCTGTCAAACGCTCACACTACATAAAACATCATTAGTCGAAGATAGAAAATTACTCGAAAAGTACAATCTTGACCCATCTACCAACCAACAAATTCTCTTTCTGGCTACTGGTCGCCCGCTGCTTATCCAGCAATTAGCAAGAAACCCAAAGAAGTTTGCAGAATATCGACAACTGGCCACTGACGCCAAGCATATTTTAGTTTCTCCTCGGCAATATTCAGCCCTAAAAAGTCTCGTGAAATATTTTACCGATCGTCAAACAGCAATTTTACTCACCGATATCATTATCAACATGATCCGCTTCCAAGCTTTATCTCACGGGATGAACCCACAGCTAGAAAAGCAACTGAACCACACCATCGCCACTGCCGACGCCTTAAAGTCTAACGCCAACATCCGACTAGCCCTGATGCAACTTGTGCTATAATGGTATAGATATGTTTGGATTATTCCTAATTCTTATTTTAATGATCTGGGCGGTTTTTTACCATCCATCAATCAAAGAAACTGGTGATTTGCCAACAAAGATCACCGAGAAACTCGATCAGTTATGGAGCATTGCCCAAGAATCAATCCGTGAAAACAAATATCTACGTGCCGAAAAAGCACTGCTGACCATCCTGCGCGTCGATGAGAAAAACGCCACAGCCTACAATCGCCTGGGGATTCTGTACGCCAAGCAGCGAGCCTATAAGGACGCCATCGAATGTTTTGAGATTGCCCAAAGCCTGGAACCAAGTGCCTCAAGTCTACACAACGTTGGTCTAATTTATTACGAAACAGAAAATTACGAGAAGGCATCGCTGGCATTCGAGCAAGCCCTAGAGATGGAGGGCGACTTGGCAGCACGCTACATCGCCTATGCTAAGGTACAAGAGAAAATAGGCAATACCAAGAAGATGATTAATGCTCTGGAAAAGGCGGTTGAATTAGAGCCAATTCCGCAAACATTGATGATTCTATCAGAAGCCTACGACAATTCTGGTCAAGCTAAACTTGCTGAAGAGCTGCGTAAAAAAGCCACAAAAATGCTTACACCACCAACTCCAACCCAAAAAACCGTCGGCATACCACGCCCTCGCCAACAGCGTAAAATTCACCAACCTAAAAAAATCGTTATGTAACTCTTGTCAGGCAATGTAAAAATTGCTAAAATAAATCCAGTGCCGTTTTAGCTCAGCTGGCTAGAGCAACGGTTTTGTAAACCGTAGGTCCTCGGTTCGAGTCCGAGAAACGGCTCCAAACCGCGCTGGAATCGTGTAGTGGCAATCACAGGAGACTGTAAATCTCCCGCCGTAAGGCTTCGTAGGTTCGAGTCCTACTTCCAGCACCAAGCTTGAATTATCGTCTTGTCGCCCTTATGGGCGATTTTTGACAGAGCAAGGTAACGACATTGACTTTTATAAGAATATATGCTATTATATAGGCATGCTTGAATTTATAAAATCCATCCTGGCAATCTGGAATAGTGAAAAAAATCAGCGGCTGAAACTACAGTACGCCTATATCATCTTGGCTATTCTTGGGTTGGCGGCGGCTGGGTTATTGACTCTCTTCAATATCTCTTCAGCGCACTTGGCGGCATCAATTTCAGGGATTCTTTTTATTACATTCTTAGTTAACGGCGTGACTTGGGGAATTATAGAAGCTTTTATTACACCAAAGTTGCCAAAAGAATCTAGTGCCTCGACTAAAAAACCTTCCCGCAAAAGGTAACCGGTTGATTAAACACGTCTTAATATGATAAAATGAAGCCTGTTATGCCGCGATAGCTCAGTTGGTAGAGCGCATCCATGGTAAGGATGAGGTCTCGGGTTCAAGCCCCGATCGTGGCTCCATTGTATGATGCAATAAGCCCTACCGGTAGGGCTTATTTTTATAGATTACGCTATACTAACTACATGACTGACGACATTTTGAATAGATTAACAGACCTATCCCAAGGCAACGAAACCTACGCCGCCTTTAACCAGCGCATCGTCAACACCAAGATGCCGGTCATCGGCGTACGCGTGCCGGATTTGCGGCGGTTGGCGAGGGAATTAGCGCCTAATATGAGCGCAGCGGACATTAGCAAATTACTAACTGCCAAGAACGAATCATTTGACTACATGCTGCTATGCGGGCTGCTGATCACGCACGCTCGGCTTGATGATCAAACGGCGATTAACCTAACCAAGCAATACTTGCCGCACGTTGATTCGTGGGCGCACATTGATATATTTGTCGAGAAAAAGCGGCGCTTTGCCGGTGAAGTGTGGCGGGATTTTGCGCTGGAATGCTTGCAGAGTGAAGCTGAGTTCACGGTGCGCTACGGCGTGATTTCGCTGATGACTAATTTCCTGGATGAAGCACACATCGATCAAGTTTTCGCAGCGCTGCGGAGAATTAAACACGACGGCTATTATGTCAAAATGGCGCTGGCCTGGCTGTACGCTACGGCGGCAGTACACTTTTTTGAGCTGACGCTGGATGAACTAGAAAGCGGACATATCGACGCTTGGACGCGCAACAAGGCTTACCAAAAAATGCGCGAATCAAGACGATTCACACCCGAAGAGCAGAATGTCATATTAAAAAATAAGCAAGTATAGGCCCAAAATTTCTTAGAATCCTGCGTAAAATTGACAATTCTCTATAATAAACTGTAAATTATAACAAAACTGTACGTCCACACTAGCATTTTTACTCCACACATGCTATAATTAGCCAAGACGTTTTATAAAATCTAACGAGTAAAGAGATGACAAAGAAGAATACGAAACGAAAGCTGATTGGTTTGGTGAGTAACTTGAGCAACCACCGAACTTACTACACCACTGTTAATACCCAAAATCGTACTACAAAAGGTCAGGGAAAATTGACATTGAAAAAGTACGACCCAATTGCGAGAAAGCACGCAACCTATACCGAGACAAAGAAGAATCTCGGTCGTAACGAAGTTAAGGCTCGTAAAAGCTAATCTTACTGAAATCACCAAAGAACTCCCTCAAATCCAAAGGGAGTTTTTTATTGCCCAAGAAGATATTCCTATCTTCGCAGCCGCGAGCGCATATCACGAATAGCATTCATGTAGTACAAAAACGCGTCATACGGTGAATTATACGGACTAAAGTAAGCGTGTACGTCGCCATCAGTAAACCACTTAGTCCCCATGTAGTAAAAGTGGTCAGAAGTTTGTAATTTTCGCCAATCATCAATCAGCGCCTCATCGTCACCTTTCAGAACTTCATCCTGCAGTTCATAAACATATCGCAAGGCCTCTTTCTGTAGACTATTGCCATTCCAGGCCGTTAAATCTCGCTCAGAGTCTGCCCAGGTTACCGGTGATGGCATACTAATCTCGCCCGCCGGCGCATTAGCCGCCAGAGCTTCACTGACCGTATAGAAAGTATTTCCAGCCACGCTTAGCCACTTGCCGACAAAATCTTCGAAAAAGTCAAAAATACCAGACTCTGCCCATTGATGTTCACCAAATGTTTCATAATCCATGAACAAATTAAGCAGCGGTGCATAACGAACAGAATCAGTTACCCAAGTATTAAATTTATCTGCAGTCAACGGCCAGTCAACCCATTTTCGGTTGCTGAATCGGAACGCCAAATCATCGCTCAATCGGTAATTCTTAAGTAGCAGTCCAATTTTCTCCGTACCAATCGGCCGATAGACATAATTAGGACTACGCCAATTTAGAATCGGGTCCCAGCCTTCAGCCAACACGCCATTAAAGCCGTATCGCTCCGCCCATTTGGCCAAATCGTCACTATACGCCAATTCTGTGTTTGCTAATACACGCGTCTCCGCGCCAAAAACCTCACGAATTTTCCAGCGATGAAGCTCAATCTGCCTTTCAAATTCCTTGCGTGAGTAGAAAAACGCCAGGCTGTGATGATAAGGGCTTGATAAAATCTCCACTTGACCGGTTTTCACCAAACGCCTGAAACTTTCTAACACTTCAGGATTAAACTGCTCGGCCTGCTCTAAAAACGTACCGCTAAAGCTTAATGACAACTTAAAATCAGGGTATTTTTTCAGTAGTCTCTCAAGCAGAGCATTCATCGGCAAATATGATTTTTCCGCAACCTTCTGGAATATTTTTTGATTATCTTGAGCTGGATTTTGGCCACCAGAAAAATAGTCATGTCGCCAAGCTGTGTCAAAAACACTATACTCGCGCACTCGCCACGGTTGATGTACGTGTAAGTATAAAGTTATGCCTCGAGATTTATTCATGTCATTGCTCCTTTATATAACTTCAAGCACCGCCTTGCTGCATCTTGCCAAGAGATTTTCGCATATTCATGTTTGACGTTTTGCTTCAAAGACCGCTGGAGGGCGGGGGATTCAGCAATATTAACAATTTCATCTGCCAATTTATTCACGTCCCAATAATCAAATCGCATAATATTATTCAGCACCTCACCGACACCAGATTGGCGACTAATCAACAGCGCTGTGTCGTGGTGTGCCGCCTCTAGAGCTGTCAGACCAAAAGGTTCCGACACCGAACTCATCACAAAAACGTCAATTAAACAATAAATATCACGCCATTGTTTTCCGCGAACAAAACCAGTAAAAATCACTTTATCGCTAATCCCCAAATCAGCCGCTAGCTCAATTAATTCATCGCGCTGCTCACCACTACCAGACAACACAAAGACAATTTTCTCATACTTACTGAGCGCCTTAGCTGCGGCCCGCACAAAATATGTCAAACCTTTCTGAACCGTTAATCTGGTCAATGCGCCTACGACCGTATAACCATCATGCTTTAACTCTTCCAAATACCTATAGGTGCTAGTGTCATATTTGTGCGGTGGCAAGTCAGCCAAATCAATCGCATTATAAACCACTTCAATTTTTTCTGGCGGAATATGATAATTTTTAACAATTATCTCCTTCGTAAGTTGACTCACGGCAATAATCCGATCCGCCATCAATAAGCCCTGCTGTTCAATTTCATGCACCATAGGGTTACCCAACTGCTCACCCGAGCGGTCAAATTCTGTCGCATGCACATGCACAATCAGCGGCGCGTCAGTCACTTCCTTTGCAATCATCCCAGCCTCCATTGTCAGCCAGTCATGCGCATGAATCGCATCGGGACGATGTTTCTGGACAAATTTCCGAACAAATTTACCATAACGACGCTGGACAGCACGCATTGGAGAAAGTCCATGTTCATCCTGAGCGTTTTCCCGATCTTCTGGCGAACCGTTATTATAAGCACCCAAATCATAATAATCTGGTGGCAATGGAGTTGCCGAATAGACATTCATATAATCAATTCCTGGATGCTGCGCTCGATAGGGAACAATAAAATCAATATCAGCACCTTGGGCAGCGAGAGCTTTCGACATCTGATAGCAAGCCACACCGAGTCCGCCGCTATTGTGCGGAGGAAGTTCCCACCCAAGCATTAAAATCTTCATCTCTGTTTTCATTGTAGGACGACGCTTATGTTTTTTCAAGGGATTTTGGTATTTTTTTCACGAAATTTTTATTTTTCACAATTTTAGCGTTTGCGACAAGGCAAATTCGTGTTAAAATGTACGTCATAGGAGTGTAGCTCAGGTGGCTAGAGCACTGGTCTCCAAAACCAGGTGTCGGGGGTTCGAGTCCCTCCACTCCTGCCAAGGTTCTCACAAAAAAGAGAATCTTTTTTATTAGTCAAAAATCTGCTATAATTTCTCCATATGAAACCTCTATCACCTTCGCTCCCTCATATCATTGCCATGGTTGGTGCGCCAGGTTCAGGCAAGACACAATTTGCGGTAGAATTTGCAAAGATTTTTAATGCTCCTGTCGTAAGTTCTCGCCAGTTTGAGGTTTTCACTGATGACACAAAAACCACCTCAGATGCAACATTAGCAATCTTAGAAGAATTTTTAAAAACCAAACAAACAATAATCTTAGACGGCGCGACCGATCAGCGCAACAACCGCATGCGCATCAGTCGCCTAGCAAGAGAGCACGGATATAAAGCCCTTTTCGTATGGGTGCAAACCGACTCTGTAACCGCCAAACGACGCTGGATAAAAGTATATAACGGAAACGATGATTCCTTCGACCGCCGATTAAAGCAATTTTCCGCGCCACACAGCAGCGAATCGTATATTGTCATTAGCGGTCGCCACACTTTTAGTACCCAAGCGCGTACCGTCCTCAAGCAGCTCAGCGCCAGTCGTCCTGAGACACCACGCCGCGCTGTCGCCAATCGTATTAGCATAGGATAGTCATGCCAGTAATCACCGATCCAGAATTCGGAGAAATTGTTGTCAAAAGACAAAGTCTGGCAAAAAATATCAGCCTGAAGATTGCCCCAGATGGTCGTCTGCGAGTTACCATGCCGCTTTATGCGCCAATTCTCGCTGCAAAGACGCTTGTTAAAACCTCACGCAAGCAAATTCGCGAGCTAGTATCCCAGCACCAAGTGAATTTTTCCTACATAAAAAATCAACAGATTGGCAAAAGCCACCATCTCCTAATCCAGCCAACTCCCAAACCCTCCAGCGTAAAAATCCTTGGCACACAAATCATCGCAGAAATTAACCGGTCCGAACAAATCGAATCCGTCGCTAACCAACAACTCATCCGCGCCAAAATTCTCGTTGCTCTCCGAAAAGAAGCGAAAGGATACCTACCCAGGCGCTTATCTTTCTTAGCTCAACAACACGACTTTTCGTTTTCTCGTTGTAAAATAACCCACGCCTCAAGCCGCTGGGGGAGCTGTTCTTCGTCAGGAACGATTAGCTTGAACATTGGTATGATGAATTTGCCGTTTGAGCTTATTGATTATGTTATCATTCACGAATTGTGCCACACCAGACATATGGACCACTCGACAAGGTTTTGGGCAGAAGTCGCAAAGTTTGACCCGCATTATAAAATCCACCGCAATGAGCTAAAAAAACACTCACCGCACGTATAGAAATAGATTTGCTTATGCTATACTTAAGCCATGTGGGTGTTCATTATTTTGTTGGTTATTCTTAGTATTATCTTAGGTAGTATAACGGTTATTTTACATCAATTGCTGGCACGAATTGATAGCAAGGCTGCCGATGAAGGCAAACGCAGAAGCATTAGTGAGCACCAAAGAATGCTTACACTTATAAATAATATTACTGATGCGATTCTCAGTACCGACGAGCACGGTATTATCAACACCTATAATTCAGCGACTCTTAATCTAATTGATACAAACAACGACATCGACGGCGAGCACATCAGCCAGGTGCTGAACTTAGAGACAACCAATAAAAAGCCAATTGACGTTTTTAAGGAGCTGACCAAATCTTCAACGATTCGCCAACGTGATGATATTATTATGCCAATTGACGATAAAGATTACGTACGCTTGGAAGTGACGTTTGCTCCAGTTCAGGGCGGTGATAAAATGACGCCCGATGGCTACGTGCTGATTCTGCGCGACATCACAAAAATGAAAAGCCTGGAAGAAGAGCGCGATGAATTTATCAGCGTGGTAAGCCACGAGTTACGCACACCAATCACCATCGCCGAAGGGTCGCTCAGTAATGCCAAACTGCTCATTGAGCATAATATGATGAAGAAAATTCCCGAAGCTATTGATGAATCTCATAAGCAAATCTTATTCTTAGCGCGGATGGTTAATGACCTTAGTACACTGTCACGGGCCGAGCGGGGAATCGCTGATGAAACAGAAATCATTAATATCACAGAACTTGCTGCTCAAATAAACTCCGAATATTCGCCACAAGCAGAAGAGAAAGGCTTGGCATTTAATCTCGATATTGGCGGACGTCTCGGGTCGGTCAAGGCCTCGCGGCTTTATCTGGAAGAGCTAATCCAAAACTTCATCACCAATTCTATTCGCTACACACCAAAAGGTTCTATAACGCTATCTATAAAAAAGAATAAAACTGGCGAAATAGTTTTTAAGGTAATTGATACGGGAATTGGCATTAGTAAAGCTGATATAGGAAAAATATTTGACAAGTTTTACCGCGCTGAAGATTACCGCACCCGCGAGACCAAGGGCACGGGACTGGGGTTGTATGTTTCGGCAAAATTAGCGAAAAAGCTAGGATGTAAAATTGAAGTGGAAAGTCGGCTGAACCATGGCTCGACTTTCGGGTTTAAGCTAAAGGAGTTTAAGAAATGATGGCGGGCAGACCTGAGTCAGCTTGCTATTTTCGCTTGGATAGATTACAATAACTATTGACAGTCTGTGAAAAACAGACTTTTTAAATTGGGAGAAAATATGGCACAGAAAGGCAAGGCAAGCAGCAAAACCACGGTTCGTCGGATTAAAGCTACTGACGACGCGCCAAAAAAAGAAAAAACTACTGTAAAAAAAGCCACCAAAACAAAATCAAAAGTCACATCACCAGCCACTAAAATGGCCAAGAAAACCAGCGATCGGGGAACATTGACTGGTTATTTTAAGGGTGCTTGGAAAGAACTGAAACTAGTACGCTGGCCAACCCGCTCAGCCACTTGGGCGATGACCGCAGCTGTGATTGTTTTTACTGCAGTGTTTATTGTTCTGATCTTATTACTTGACGCCGCTTTTAACTGGGGCTTTAATCAAATTTTGAAGTAAAAAGGAGTTTTACATGAGCGCAAAACGATATGACGACAGCCGACAGTGGTATGCAATCCACACCTACTCTGGCTATGAAGAAAAAGTTGCCGAATCAATCCGCCAGCGCATCAATGGCGTCGATATGGCCGACAAGATTTTTGATGTCATGGTGCCGAAGGAAAAACAAATCCAGATCAAGAACGGCAAACGCAAAATCATCGAGGCGAAGATTTTCCAAGGCTACGTACTGGTAGAGATGAAATTGACCGATGAAACATGGTATATCATCCGCAACACGCCGGGCGTGACCGGATTTGTCGGCGCTGACACTACACCGACGCCAGTCTCCGAAAAGGAAATTGCTAAGATTAAAAAGCGCATGGGCGTCGAAGAGCCAAAGCATCAAATTGACTTTTCAGAAGGCGAAGTTGTTTCAATTATTGACGGGCCGTTCAAGGGCTTTGACGGCGCAGTTAGCGAAATTGACGCCTCTAAGGGTACGCTGAAAGTTATGGTCAGCATGTTCGGCCGCGACACGCCAGTCGAGCTGGACGCACTCCAGGTAAAGAAAGTTTAACTTGCGTTTTAGCGATTTTTTCGCTATAATAATCGAGTTACGCACTACAAACTATAAGGAAGAATTATGGCAAAGAAAATTATTGGCAATTTGAAATTGCGCATTCCAGCAGGTCGGGCCACTGCCGGACCTCCAGTTGGTTCAACGCTCGGTCAGTGGGGGCTAAATATGATGGACTTTATCAATCCATTCAACGACGCCACTAAAGACATGATGGGTAAGGATGTGATTGTTCATATCCAAGTTTACGAAGATCGAACTTTCACCTGGAATTCGCTTGGACAGCCAGTTGACGATATGATTCGTGAAAAGGCTGGCATCCAAAAGGGAAGCGGTAAGCCGCACGTTGATAAGGTCGGCAAGCTTACTCGCGCGCAATTACAAGAAATTGCTGAGGCGAAAAAAGACCAATTGAACGCGATCGACATTGAAGGCGCAATGAAAGTTGTCGCTGGATCAGCTCGCTCAATGGGCGTAGAAATCGTCGACTAATTTGAAAAAGGAGAATAGCCCCGAATCTGTCGGGGTTATTTTTATGGTAAAATTTGAAAAATGATTGTAGAAAATATTTTAGACAATGCAGTTATCTCAGCTCTCCAATCTGACCGGCTAATCATCGCTAAGACAGATACTATTTATGGCGTGCTGGCTCGGGCTGAGTCAAAGAAAGCAATTGAAAGATTATATAAAGTCAAGCAAAGACCCTTAGACAAATCTGTCATCGTCCTCGCCTCTGATATCACCGATATTCCCGGGCTGACACCACATATGCAAGAAAAATACCAAAAACTAGCTACAGAACGCCCAACAACAATTATCGTGAACGTGAGCCCTGATTTTTTACCGCACATACCACATATTAACGGGACTTTGGCATTTCGTGTCGTCCCAGAATCGCCGCTGTCAGAGCTGATTCAGGCGGTCGGCTATTTGGTTGCTCCCAGCGCCAATCTTTCCGGTCAAAAACCTGCAAAAAATATTAACGAAGCGGTCAATTACTTCCATGAATCCGTCGCCGTCTACGTTGATTCTAGAGACATAACAGGAGTAAAACCGTCGCAAATTATCCGCATCCGTGAGTGTGGCAAAATTGAATTTATAAGAAAATAATTATCAATAAAAAACTTCCCGTCAAAACACATCAGGGAAGTCTTTTTAAAAATTACTTCACAAACGGATGGGCGATTTCCAAATCTGGACGCTTTTCCGCAATTCTCAACAGCTCATTATATTTGGCAATTCGCTCTGAGCGCGACATCGAACCAGTCTTAATCTGACCCGTACCCAGTCCAACTGCCAAATGAGAAATCGTCACGTCCTCAGTTTCGCCCGACCGATGGCTCATTACGGTATTCCATCCAGCATCCTTTGCCATTAAAACAGCCTGAATAGTCTCGGTCAGTGTGCCGATTTGATTTGGTTTAATTAAGATAGCGTTACCAGCTTTCTCCTCAATTCCGCGCTTAAGTCTCTCGACATTCGTCACCAGGAGATCATCTCCGACCAGCTGTGCAAAATGGCCCAAATCGGCTGTCATTTTCTCCCAATCTTCCCAGGCTTCTTCATTCAAGCCGTCCTCAATTGAAAGTACCGGTACGCGCCCAAGTAATGCCTTATACGTGCGAATCATCTCGTCCGCCGACAACACTCGATGCTCAGTCAACAGATTATATTTGCCATCTTTATAGAGCTCGCTTGCCGCCACATCCAGCGCAAATCCAAAGTCCACGCCCAATTTATAGCCAGCCTGCTCAATCGCTCGCGTTAATAGCAAAATCGGCTCCATGTTACCATTTCTGACATGCGGTGCATAACCACCTTCATCACCAACTGTCGTTGGATAGCCCTCGTCTTTCAGTATTTTCGCCAAAACATGGAACACTTCTGCGCTCATCCGAACCGCGTCAGCAAACGTCGCCGCACTAGTCGGAATGATCATATATTCCTGAAAATCAGTCGCACCCAACGCGTGCTGTCCACCGTTCATCACGTTAATCATCGGCATCGGTAAAGACATAGTCGGACGGCCTGCCAGATGATTGACATATTGGTATAATTCCACGTCGCGTGATTTTGCCACGGCCTTCGCCACCGCCAACGACACCGCTAAAATCGCATTAGCCCCCAAGCGCGCCTTATTCGGTGTACCGTCCAGTTCTTTCATTTTTTCATCAATTGCCGTCTGATCAAACGGACTCATTCCTTTTAAGACCCGGGCAATTTCAGAATTGACATTATCAACCGCCCGAAGCACGCCCTTGCCTCCAAAAGCCAATTCGCCGTCTCTTAGCTCAACCGCCTCAAACGACCCTGTGCTCGCACCTGACGGCACCGCCGCCCGACCAAAGGAACCGTCACTCAGAGTCACATCTGCCTCAACTGTCGGATTACCGCGTGAGTCTAAAATTTGCCTTGCCTGTATGTCTGTAATTGTTATATCCATAATTACTAGTTTAGCAAAGAATAGGTACATCGTTAAGATGGGCCAGGGAAGCTAAATATTAGCTACAACATCGTCGAATTCACTCATTCTTAAGTTATATAATATCTATCTTCAAATAGCAAATACATTGTCTCTATTACCGCAAATATGCTATAATTGACCCATCATCAAATCAATGCTGGGAGGCAGATTCGCCCGAGAGGTGGCGAGTCGCCGCTTGTACCACAGAAAGGATTAGTATGGCCAAGAAAGCCGAGTTGCTAGAAAAAGCAGCAGAATTACAATTAGCAGTCAGCGACAAGAACACTATCGCTGAGATTGAGGCGGCAATTGCCGAAGCTGAAGCAGGCGCGCCTGAGAGCAGCAAGTTGCACGACACCAAAGACAAAGACGTCATCGCCGAGCGCGAAGCTGTCGTTGCCAAGGCTGGCAAGCGCAGCCAAAAAGCCCTCGACGAGGCTGCCGAAAAAGCCGAAAAGGAGGCCCGTAAAGAAGCCTGCGACACCACGCCGCAGTCCGACGACGCCGAAGCGCATGTCAAAAAAGGCCCGAAGCCGATTACGCGTCCGCGCCTGGAGCGCCGCGGCAAGAAATACCAGGAAGCTGCAAAGAAGATTGAGAAAAATAAATTGTACAGCCTTGACGAAGCGCTGAAATTGGCGGCCGAGACCAGCCCGGTCAAGTTCGACGCCAGCGTTGAAATTCACGTTCGCCTGGGTGTTGATCCGCGCCAAGCCGACCAGAATGTCCGCTCGACCGTAGCACTACCGCACGGCACCGGCAAAGACGTTCGCGTGGCGGTTTTCGCACCGGAGTCAGAGCATGCCGCTGCCAAGAAAGCCGGCGCTGACATCATCGGCGACGAGGAATTCCTGAAGCAGCTGGACAAGGAAGAATTGAACTTTGATATCTTAGTCGCCACGCCGCAATATATGCCAAAGCTTGGCAAGTACGCCCGGCTACTCGGCCCGCGCGGTTTGATGCCAAATCCCAAGTCTGGCACCGTCGCCACCGACGTCGCCAAAGCCGTGTCTGAAGCCAAGGCCGGCAAGGTCGAGTACCGCGTCGATAAGCAGGCCATCGTCCACTTGGCGATCGGTAAAGTGTCGTTCGGTGCCGACAAACTGGCAGAAAACACCCGCGCTTTCCTCGCCAGCCTGAACGCCCAAAAGCCATCCAGCCTCAAAGGCATCTACGTCAAATCCATCGCCGTCGCCACGACTATGGGTCCTGGCGTCAAGGTTGAGACTTCGCCGTAAATCTCTCCCTATCGAAGGAAGAAATACCCTGAGAGATCGGGGTATTTTTATGCACAGTTTGATTTTATAGCAATATTATTATAGAATAATAAATCATGACAGCCGACACTTCCTGGATAAACAACGCTAAATGCGCAAGTCTTAAAACGGTATAGCCGACTATCTATTTTTTACAGACGAGCTCAGAGGAAAAGAAAAAGCAGCGGCCACAGAGGAAGCTCGAGATATATGCAATGACTGCCCAGTGTGCAGAGAATGCCTGAAGTTCGCTATTCAAAATCCAGATCTTACTGAATACGGCATGTGGGGAGGGCTCACACCTTCAGAACTCAAAAGGTTGCGACGTCTTTATAAAAGGCAAGGAGAGGCAGCGCTTATACAGTATGCACTCGAAGAAATTTCCTCTTAGCTCTTGCATCCCGTTGTCATTTCTGCTACAATTTTAGAGAACATTACCAAAGACAGTGGCGATTTGTATAAAAACAGATGTAAAAATGCCACCGAGGGATGAAACTAACAGTTTTATTTGACGTCTTTGGTAGTGCGAGAATCAAAGACGTTTTTTGATTCTCCATTACCGCACGTTAACAAATTGGCACATAACAAATTAACTCAATCAAAGAAAGGATTTTTATGGCAATTTCACGCGATAAAAAACAAACTTTGGTTGCTGAACTAACCGAGCTTCTGAAAGACGCTAAAGGTACGGCATTTGCGCGGTACCAGGGGTTGAGCGTGGCTGAATTGCAAGAACTACGCAAGGCTGCCCGCGAGGCGAACGTCGTCATCAAGGTGGTTAAAAACCGCTTGGTGCGCGTAGCATTGCAAGGCGTCGACACCTACAAAGAAACTGACACTGACCTACTGGTTGGCCAGTTGGTCTACGCCATGAGCGCCGACGACGAGGTCATGCCGGCAAAAGTTTTGGACACGTTTGCAAAGACACATCCAGCACTGCAGTTGGCCGGTGGTTTCTCAGGTGAAGGTCTCGGCATCAACGAAGCTGACATCAAAGCGCTGGCAGGCTTGCCAAGCAAAGACCAGCTTATCGCCGAAGTGGTGGCACAGCTGCTCTCACCAGTCCACGACACCGTGGGCGCGCTGGGCGGCAACTTGCACGGCTTACTGGACGGCATTGAAGCCAAAGCTGCGGCTTAAGTTTAGCAATCAATCATCTACCTGAGTTCATAAAATCTTCAACGCCTCCTCTTTTCGCGCCGGGCGCTCACGCGCTCGGGCTGCAATCGCTGTACGGAGACTTATGAAGATTTTACAAACTCAGAAATTAATCAATAATCTAAGGAGATATACCATGGCTGATATTAAGAAATTGGCTGAAGAACTAACCAAGTTGACAGTTCTGGAAGTTAACGAATTGAAAAATCACTTGAAAGAAGAATACGGCATCGAGCCAGCTGCTGCAGCTGTCGCTGTTGCTGGTCCAGCTGCTGGTGGCGACGCTGCTGCGGCTGACGAAAAAACTGAGTTCACCGTCACATTGAAGGATGCAGGTGCTCAGAAAGTTGCAGTCATCAAGGCTGTTAAGGAAATCACTGGCTTGGGCCTCGGCGAAGCAAAGGCTATCGTTGACGGCGCTCCAGCACCAGTTGTAGAGAAAGTTTCTAAAGACGACGCTGAAGCTGCAAAGAAGACCTTGGAAGGCGCCGGCGCTAGCGTTGAGCTTTCATAATTTGTTATATAACGCCAATTTGTTTCGTTTAATCACCGTCCTCTTTGGGCGGTGATTTTTATACGACTGATTGCTGATATCATGAACCGTATACCAATTGCAAGGGTAAAATTTGCAACAGTTTTTTATTCACATCTTATAGCACTGTGGAAAATTAGGGAAAAATATATATCGCGGCTTGCCATAAACAGGAAGCTGTGTTATATATAAATGTAAGTATTATAAAAATAGACAAAGGAATTGCGAGAACCATGTCTGAATTACCAGAGAAACAAGTCAAGCGCCTCCGGACGCTCATCCAGGAAGCAGAAACCAATTTAGCGGCAGCCAAGGAGCTGCTAATCAGCATCGTTGGCGACGACGGGCAAGTCGTTACCCCGAAAAATCCATCCGACGAAGTCGCCGGTAAGGTTATTGAGGGCGTGTTTGACGGGCAAATGATGCTCAGTCCTGACGGAAAGAATTATCCGATTCCTGCCAATTATGCCTCGAAATCTAAGCTGGTTGAGGGCGATTTGATGAAATTAACCATCGCTGAAGACGGCAGCTTTATTTATAAGCAAATCGGTCCAGTACCGCGCAAACAAGTCATCGGCACGCTCGTCCAGCACGACGGTGTTTACTACGTAGAGGCTTCCGGTCGCGAATATCGCATTTTGCTCGCCAGCGTCACTTATTTCCGTATTAACGTCGGCGACCAAGTCACCATCATCATCCCGGAAGACAATCCTGACGCCACCTGGGCAGCTGTCGAAGCGGCGCTGTAAAGTAGTTTCTCGTTTTTTAAGCCGTCCGTGCCTGCGGGCGGTTTTTGATATAATTGTGTTATGCCAGACGATTTTTTACTCGCTTATGCCAGTTTTAATGCCGATAACCAGCCGTTTATCGACTGTCAAATCGGCGATGAGATTAAGCGGCGGGAATTGTTTGGCCAAGATTTATCGCTTGAATTTGACTTCTCGACCAAATATTGCACCGGCTGGGTAGATTTTGAAAATCATTGCAGTCAAATTTGTCCAGATTCTGCCACGGTTGACGGCAAATACGAAAACTGCCTGAAATGCCGTGATCGGACCGGCTTTAATCCAGCGTTTTATAACGCCGATTCGGTGTCAGCGCAGCAGGAAAAGATTAACCAAAACCCGCACTTCGTCTATCTGGCATATTTCGCGCCGGGAGTCATTAAAGTCGGTATCTCGCAGGAAGAGCGCGGCATTCGTCGGCTACTGGAGCAGGGGGCGCGATTAGCACTGAAGCTGGAGACGTTTTCTTCGGCGCTGATCGCCCGGCAATATGAAGCGAAAATTGCCAGGCTAGACGGAATTGTCGAGACTATGCCGATTCATAAGAAACTTGAGCTTATAAAGCAGCCTTTTGAACGCGCGACTGGCGAGGAGAAGCTGCAGCAAAAATTACTTGAAATTGAGCAAAAGATTGGCGTATCATTTCCGAGGTCTGAGCTAATTCTTTGCGAAGATTATTTTCATACTACTGGTGTTGATTTAACAAGAGTAGTACTGATGAAAGATCAGAACCAATTGGCTGGACGTGTCCGCAGTATCATCGGCCCGATCCTCATCACCGACTACGACGGTCAGCTACTGGCATATAACGTGAAAAAATTCATCGGCTACCAGGCGCGAAAAATTGACGGCGCCATTGACATAGAAATACCCAGCACGCAGCTGGCGCTGTTTTGACCAACCCGGCATATTGTATTACACTATTTGCAGAAACACGGAGTTTAATATGATCAGAAAACAAAATCAAACAACTAGCAGCATTAAGCGAATTTTTATTTACGGCGATTCTAATGCCTGGGGAGATAATTTTGTGGGACCGCGAGTGCGGTATAGCGACCGATGGGTCAACCGCCTAAAGCGAGAATTACGAGGCAAAGCACACATCATCGCAAATGGACTACCGGGCCGTATAGCGGGAGATTTTTGTGAAGCAAAGCCATACAAGAATGGCAAGCAAGCTTTTACGAAAGCCCTACAGCGAGCAGGCAATGTGGACATTATTATCATCTCTCTTGGTACTAACGACTTACAACAGCAATACAACAGGACGGCGCAAGCTATCATCCAAGATTTGATAGATTATCAAAAACTGGCTCACGGTACTAACGTCATATATCTCTTGCCGCCAGCATTTTCAACTGGTGAAGACTCTGGCCCAGAGTTTACGGAACAATCAGAAGAAATACGACAAGAAATCTTGAGAGATAAAGATTCGCTTGGTGAGTATATTGAGCTGCCGCCTATGCCGCTGTCTGATGGTATTCATTTTTCAGCAAAAGGTCACCGATTACTGGCGCGAATTGTTAAAAATACCTTGAAAGCAAGGCAGGCATGAGCAGGGGAAAGAAACCGCTCTTACAGACCATAGGTCGGGAAATGGCTATTACTACTCACGGCTTTGACGATATGCCAGAAGGCCCAAATGTATTCGTAGCAAATCATGCCTGTATGCGTGATATCTTTGCCATACCAGCAAGCCTACCGGAAGACTGCGATGTTGTCATCAGCTCGCGATTGGCGTATAAAAATAACCCTGTGGGCACGGCAGTGCGGCGACTAGTGATAGAAAATACACTGCACACCATACCGCTCGAGGTGCACGGTGGCAAAGAATATTTAGAAGTCGGACTCAAAATGGCCAGACAAGCGTTGCTTGACGGACGCTCACTACTCATCTTTCCAGAGGGCGCATATACCGGTGATGCTCAAGTTACTAAAGGCCGAACGGGCGCATCGCGGATTCTATTTGAAGCAAGCATAGAGGGGGTGAAACCCAACTTATTGCCAGTAGGAATTCATTACGAACCATGGCCTACCGACCTGGACGCATATATGCCTCAGGACGAGCAGATTGATATTACCTTATGTGATCCCATTGACTATACGAACGCCTACCAGAAATATGCCACCTCAACAGATCGTGAGTCTCGCCGCCGGGCTTTACGTGCACCAATAGACATGGCTATGCGAGCTATTGCAGAAGCGACTGACTTGCCATATATTGACAAGTCAATAGAACTGTGGCCGAGAAAGACCATGATTTTAGAAAGCGGTGAAGAAGTTCCCATTCCTGGCCGCTAAACGGCTTACTAATCCCGCACTTTGCGCTATAATATAATAAGTAATGAGTCAGGCACTGTACCGCAAATATCGCAGTCGCAGCTTGGACGAGGTGTTGGGGCAGGATCACGTGACCAACATTTTGCGCCGAGCGCTGGAGCAGGGGAAAATCGCCCATGCGTATTTGCTGACGGGTCCGCGCGGCGTGGGCAAAACATCGGTGGCGCGAATTTTGGCGCATGAGATCAATCAGTTGCCGTACGACGAGGAAGCCTCGCACCTGGATATCATTGAGATTGATGCCGCCAGCAACAACGGCGTCGACGACATCCGTGCCCTGCGCGAAAAAGCGCAAGTCGCGCCGGTTTCCGCGCCGAAAAAAATCTACATCATCGACGAAGTCCACATGCTGTCCAAGCCTGCGTTCAATGCGCTGTTAAAGACACTGGAAGAGCCGCCAGCGCACGTGGTATTTATCTTGGCGACCACCGATGCCGACAAGCTGCCCGCCACCATCCTCAGCCGCGTCCAACAATTTTTCTTTCATCCCATCTCAGTTGACGTCATGGCGCGCCAGCTGATGGCCATCGCCGAAAAAGAGGGCTTTGCCATTGAGGCGGACGCTGCTCGGCTGATTGCTGAGCGTTCGCGCGGCGGGTTTCGCGACGGGATTAGCATGCTGGATCAATTGTCAATTTTAGCCACACCCGACCAGCCACTGACCGTCGCCATGGTTACTGAATACTTAGGCTTAAGCGACGTATCCACACTGGAGAAATTGCTTGATTTATATCAATCAGAGGACAGCGCTGATATCCTTAGAATCCTGCAAGAGTTGGAACAAAGTGGCGTCAGTCCAACTGTGGTATCACATCAATTATTGTCAATTGCTCGTGCCAAACTGCGCACAAACCCAGGCCTTGTTGAGCTCATTCAGCAGCTGATCGAGGTTGATCGCCACCCGCACCCAGACCTGAAATTGTTGACTATTTTCATGCAGCATCACGCCCAGCCAGTTAGGCCGAAGAAGACAGTTGCCCAAGCCGTCACAGTAACACCAACCGTCATTTCGACACCAGCCAAGCCAGCGTCGTCAGCAGAAAAGCCACCAAAAAGCCAAAGTATCAAATCAACTGAGCCGGTGAAAAAAACGTCCGAAAACCAAGACACCAAACCAGCCAAAAAATCGTCCACAAAATCACGTAAATCTGATGCACCGCTAGAGCTGGACTGGCAAAAGGTGATTGAACAAGCCAAGGAAAAATCAGTTGGCCTGTCATCACTGCTCCAAAAAAGCCAGTGGGCGTTTGACGGAGATAAACTGACTATTTTTGCCGGCAGTGCGTTTTACAAGAAAAAGCTGGATGATGCAAAAAATCGACCGTTACTAGCAGAAATCATCGCCGCAGAGACGGGAATGGAGCTAGAAATTGATATAATTGGAGAGAAGAAGCCGCCCGAGGACAAGAAATTGGCGGAAATTGCTAAACTGATGGGTGGCGGTGAAGAGGTTAAATTGGAGGAAATTTCATGACAGACAAGGGAAATCCAAGCGGAAAAATTCCACCGCAAAATCTGGATGCCGAGAAGAGCTTACTTGGAGCCATTTTGATTGATGAGGAAGTTTTGGCAGACGCTGCCGAGATTACCCACGCTAGCGATTTTTATGATAAAAACCACGGTCTAATCTTTGGCGGTATGATGCGATTATTTGAGAAGCACAAGCCAGTTGACCTGTTGACCTTGACCGATGAGTTGAAGCGCAAAGATGAGCTAGAACTCATCGGCGGCTCGGCGTACCTGACAGAACTCACCAACTATGTACCAACAGCAGCGCATGCAGCGGCATATGCAGAAATGGTAGCACAAGCGGCTGTGCGACGACGCTTAATTAAAGCTAGTAGCGACATTTCTGAGCTTGGCTACGATGAATCGACAACGACACAGGAGCTGCTGGAAAAAGCCGAGGCCGAATTATTCAGCGTCTCCGACCAGTCGACCAAACAAGATTTGGTCAGTCTAGAGAGTATTCTGACGGATAGTTTTGACCGAATTGAAGAACTTAGTAAAAACAAAGGTTCTTTACGGGGAATTCGTACTGGCTACCGCGACCTTGACAATATGACAGCTGGCCTACAGAAGTCCGACTTGATTATCCTGGCAGCTCGTCCAGCCATGGGTAAGACCACGCTGGTGACTAACTTGGCGTACAACGTAGCAACGATCGAAAAAAAGCCGGTACTGTTTTTCAGTCTGGAGATGAGCAAAGAGCAATTGGTTGATCGTATGCTGGCGGATGCATCAGGTGTTGACAGCTGGAATATTCGTACCGGAAACTTGAGTGATAATGATTTTGCTAAACTGTCAGAAGCCATGGGCGAGATGGCAGAAGCGCCAATTTATATCGATGATACGCCAGGACTATCAGTATTAGAAATGCGCACAAAAGCTCGTCGCCTGGCACATGAAAATCAATTGGGTCTGATTATCGTTGACTATTTACAGCTGATGCAGGCCAATGGCAATCACAACGGCAACCGCGTTCAGGAAGTGTCGGAAATTTCCCGCGGCCTGAAGCTAATTGCCCGTGAGCTCGACGTGCCGCTGATCGCCCTGAGTCAGCTGAGCCGTTCAGTTGAGTCACGCACGCCGCCAATTCCGCAGCTAGCCGACCTGCGCGAATCTGGTTCCATCGAGCAGGACGCCGACATCGTCAGCTTTATTTACCGCCCAGGCTACTACGAACCAGACAACCCAGAAGTCCAGAATATTACCGACTTAATCATCGCTAAGCATCGTAACGGTCCGGTTGGCAAGATTCAGCTCTACTTCCATCCGGAGCGCCTGCGTTTCATGAGCCTCGATCGCAAGCATGAATAGAATTGTGCTATAATCATACCAATGAAAAAGCAAAAAGTTACTGATATTTTTCTTTACCGATGGCGTTATATTTTTGGCTACACGCTACTGGCGTTGTCGTATATTGGAGCGGTTATTGTTTCTGCCCTGTATGCGCCTGGCGGCCTATCTCAGGCGGAAATTGATATGGTTAACACTACCAATCACTTGAACTTAAGCATCGACGGTCTCGCTGTTACAAATCTACCATTTCATGTTCTTCAACTATTAATCTTCAAGATTTTTGGTGTCAGTTTACTTACCATTAAAGCGCCAGCCATTCTGCTTTCAATTATCAGTTCCATCGCTATATTCTTCCTCCTCAAACGCTGGTTTAAGCCATCCACAACCATCCTGTCGCTGCTCATCATGATCACCACTGGGCAATTCTTATTTATAGGACAGAGTGCGACTGCTGGAATTTTATATATTTTCTACACCGTACTGACGCTATTATTTGCGACACTCATCCTCCAAAAAGCCCCCAGAGCGTCCCTTTGGCGAATCGGACTGGCGATCACGACAGCCTTCAGTCTATTCACGCCGTATTTTTGGTATATAAATTTAGGGCTGCTTATCATGGCCTTTCTTCATCCACATCCACGCTATTTTCTTATCTCCAGAAAACATCGCAAATCCTGGGTTTTACCGTTTATTATTTTGTGCGTAGTAAGCTGCGGTCTCGGTTTTCTCTGTTATAAATCTCACACATTATTCCACAGCCTTGCCGGCATTAAAAGCCTGAGTTTTGATATGTTTACCAATCTTAAAACTCTCTATTACACCTATGTTCGTATTTTCCCATCCGTTGTTGGCAACCAAATCACCCCAATTATGGATGTTAGCGCCATGATTCTTATTGGACTAGGGTTAATTCGCAGTTTCCAAAAAATCGCCAGCGCCCGTTCGTTCATGATTTGGTCGTGGCTAATTCTGGCTCTTGCATTACTTATTTTCCAGCCACAACTCACACCAATTGTCATTATTCCACTATTCATTCTACTGGCAGTCGGCCTCGAATCATTGATGGGCATGTGGTATGGACTTTTTCCACGCAATCCATATGCTCGCGGTACAGGACTGATTTTTATATCAATCCTCATCATTGTCATGACAATGGGCGGTGGTTTTCGTTACATTGACGGCTATCGCTATTTTCCAGAGGCCGCCACACGCTTCCATAAGGATTTGACTGCGCTACGGAAAAACACCACACCAACCGACTCCTTCTCGCTGCTAATCAGCAGGGAAGAGTCGCCAATTTACGAAGCACTCCAAAAACACAATTATCATCAAATATCTCTAATTCACGTCGCCCCAAAGCACGTTGGCCAGACACTTTACGTCAGTCACGCAGCAAAAAGCACCATACCAAAATCATACTCAAAGCACTTATCATCCATAATTGTCAATGACCACAATAAAGACGCCGACCGTTTTTACATCTACACATCAGACCAAAAATAAGGTATAATCATGAGAGTAAATAAGGAGGAATATGGCGTTTGATCAGGTAAAAATGCTGCAAAAATTACGTAAAGCACAGAAACAATTAGGTAAGGAAATTATTGAAGTTGAAGCTGGCGATGGCGCAGTGGTTGTACAAATCACTGGCGAGTTAAAGATCAAGTCAGTGAAGATTGACCCAGAGATGGTCGATTTAGAAAATATCGAAGAATTAGAGCACTGGATCGAAATTGCGGTTCGTGACGGCATGACAAAAGCTCAAGAAGTAGCCGCAGAAACTATGAAACCATTGATGGGCGGTTTGGGAAACTTGCCGTTCTAATACCATGTCAATCGACATTTTACCAAAGGCCTTAACGGCTTTAATTGATGATTTTGGTAATTTACCAGGAGTCGGCCCGCGGACGGCTGAGCGATATGCTTATGCGGTGTTGCGACGCAACCCCAAATCCGCCAAGCAACTGGCGCACTCGCTTGATCGTCTGCACGACCGAGTAAAAACTTGCCCAAAGACATTTGCGTTAATCGATGCCGATGATGACATTTCGCCGCTATATGCTGATCAGAATCGGAATCGGCAAATTGTTTGCGTAGTTGAAGAACCGCTGGATATCGTGGCCCTGGAAAGAACAGGGCAGTTTACCGGCACTTATCACGTGCTGGGTGGTGTCATCTCACCGATTGACAACATTGGACCGGAACAGCTACACATCCCAGAATTAATTGAACGCATAAAAAATGACGACGTCCAAGAAATTATCATCGCCACTAATGCCTCGGTTGAGGGTGAGTCGACCGCTTTGTTCCTGCAGCGATACATTCAGGAGGCTGGGCTGAACATTACTATTTCCCGCTTGGCTCGAGGTATACCAGTTGGTGTTGACCTCGAATACGCTGATCAGATTACGCTAACGCATGCCTTAGAAGGACGAAAACAATTATAGCTTTCAACCCCTGAAGCCATTAAAAATACCCGCCTTATCATGACGGGTATTTTCTTATGCTCGGCTCAACCTGTTACAGTTGGCGGCGGCTTACGACGTAAGCGATAGCTGCTGTAGTCAATCCGCCCAGGCCCAGTGCTGACATAATCACGTCACCGGCACCAGTCCTTGGCAATTCAGGAGTCGCTGGTGGAGGAGTTTGCTGACATTTGCTCATATCAGTCGTGTGTATTGATTCGTTGTATTCCTCTTTTTTAATTTCGCGAATTTCCTTCTTCTCAATCACACAAACTTTAATCTTAGTAGGAACTTCCTTACAGTCGTTTGGATTCTTTGAGTATTTTTTCTCATCGAATTCTGACTCTTTGATAGTTACCGGATACTTATTAGTTTTCAAATCACAAACTTGGATTTCTGGCTCAGGTTTGACTATGACAGTCTTTTCGCAACTTGGACTCTCCCTCTTGACATCACCATTTTCTTTACCATTTACCGTAACCTTGACTTTATAGTTACCAGGTTTTGCGTAAGTATGTTGGATTTCAGATGAGGTAGTTGTCTGAGTCATGCCATCACCGAAGTCATAAGTGTAGCTGGTGATTGTCGCACCACCCTTAACAGTTGCTTTAGTGCTGAACTTAAAGGTGTCGCGAGAAACCTCAGTTGTTTGCAAGACATCACATGTCAATGCTGGTTTTGCTGGAGGTGTCGTTGGTGGACCCCAAACTGGGTTACCACAATCTTTAATGACACCAGTGATGAACTTACCATCATCGTCAAACCAAGCATACACCCGATAGCTAGTAACGCCATCAACGAAGCTCTGACCAGTCGTATATTGGTAATACGTATAACCAGCTGCGCTGTATGTACGCTGTGGAGATGGCTGACGAGTACCAGCCTTAGCCTGCACAGTCACTGCATTTGTAGCAACTACTCGGCCATCAACCGTAATATTACCGCTTGAGTCAACCACACCTTCGCGCATATTTGAACCACCCTGAACCATGGTGTCATTGATGTACCATTGGTTGTACAGAGACCTAATTTCTGCACGACTATATGCCGACTGCAATTCCGACAGGGAATTTGTACCGCAGTAAACGACATTAAACCTGTTACAGCCAGCAGCCTGTGAAGGCGATGCTAGCCAAATTCCACCGATCAAAGCAATCCCCAGAGAGATAGCAATGCCGATTTTCTTAAATTTATCCATAAAACTCCTCTTTCCAGCCCTATATTTCAGGCTTTATGTCATCATACTAGCACAATCTTTATATTTTGTCAATAATAATTTATAAAAATGTTTATGGTTGTTAGCTACCCTGCCAAGGATGAAGTCTTCGCCGCCGAGCTTCGTAGCTCCTATCAATCTCTTTAGGATTTTTGCGCATATTCTCAACCATACCAATAACCAGCGGAAAGAGAATATTATCCTGAACCTCTTCACGAAGACTTTCAATTTTTTTCTCAGCCTTACGAACGTCTTCTTCTGGTGTTTCAGGCGATAGATTATATTTTATTAATAATAAATTATCTTTCTCTTTAGACGCCTCTTCAATATACCTGGCTGTTTCAAATAAAGCAGTGCGATAGGCAGATCTTAAGAAAAAGTCTCCTCCTACTATAGATGGACGCAGCTGCGGATACTCAGCATACATATAATCAAGTACTTTTTCGCCTAAGCGTCTTGTTGCCTCTCCTCTGAACCTAGGAATATTCGGCTTTTCTGGCGACCGCCTCCGATAAGGATCGCATGTCTCGTTCCAGGTTCTGTAGTCAAGTGCACCCGAAGAGGTATATGTTGGTAATTTAAGACCTTCACCTCTTGCACGTTCAAATAACGATTCAATATCCCAGCACATAAAGCCGTTCCCCATACGCCACACAATTAAATCTTGCGCCGCAACTAGAGGCCCAATCACCCAATCCGCCGTAAGACCTCTTATCGCTACTTTTCCCATTGTATTCAAGCGGCGGCCAAAAAACTTTTGCTCTTCGCCACAGATAGGAACTACCGGCGCAAGATCAACCGGTAACGTTACCCAAGGCCCACGAATCGGAGGCACATATTGAGGATCCCGTCTATTGCTATCTTCCGGCAAAAGACAATTATAGGGAACACTAAGCATACATAAATATTGTCGCAAATTTTATATTTTGTCAATTAAGAAATATCTCAGATTCAGAATATATATCCTCTATCATGCGTTTGGCGACTCCATAAAGTTTTCTTTTTATCTGATCAACGGTAGCGGCGTCGCTACTCCCGTGTTTTATATCCGCATACGAAAACCCGGACATCTACAACTCTCTCTTAGAGAGCCTAGTCTCTCAACGTCTGATTTTACTGCAGATAGAGCATTAAATATCGCACTCCCTAAAAGTGCTCGAGGAAATCAGTAATGACTTCCTGTAGCGTCCTGTTTCCCAATTGCTTCGAAGGTAACTGGTTGGGCAAATAGAGTCCTTTGCTAACTGCGTGCCAGAACAAAACCTCAGGCCGAGTATGGCGAGCGACTGAAGCAGCCTGCCTAGCCACATATATTGCAGCGGACCGACGACGCCCGGCACAAATAAGAAGTCTCCGTGGTTGATGAAGGTTTTACATCCCTTTTACCTATATCTGCAGCAGACATGGGCGGATAAATATGTACTGGCTCGCAACCAATCTTTCCATTACGCAAATCATACATATAAGGTAGCGTAATTAGAGGTTCAAACATACGCAGATAGCAACATTAAACCGCTCCCCAGGCAAACGCAAGCGAAAATCCTTCGATAAGCCAAGCCCTCATCTGTTATAATAACAATATGTTTGATACCGCCGAGCAACTCATCCAATCTGCCAACAACATCGTCATCATCCAGGCCGAAAACCCTGATGGCGATAGCCTGGGTTCTAGCTTGGCGCTAGAGGAAGTGCTGAGTGATTTGGGTAAAACCGTGACGCTGTATTGTCCGGTCGATACCCCCAAATATCTGCGCTACATCCGTGGCTGGGATAGGGTCGTTGGCGATTTTCCGACCCGCGCAGATCTGGCCATCATCGTTGATACCAGCGCTGATGTGTTGCTCAGCAAGGTCTTAGAAACGCCAGGCGTGCGGCATTTTTTGGAAACGCACCCAGTCTTGGTTATCGACCACCACACCGCCGAGTCAACCCTGAGTTTTGAGCACACCATGCTCTCTGACACCGTAGTAGCTACTGGGGAATTGCTCTACCAATTGTTCACCCACGCTGGCTGGACTATCAACCAGCAAGCGGCGGAGAATCTGCTTATCGCCATCATGTCCGACAGCCTGGGCATGACCACGCCAAATACCACCGCGTCAACCTTCCACGTGGCTGGTGAATTGACCGAGCTGGGCGCTTCCAATGCCGAAATTGAAGAACGGCGGCGCGAATTTATGAAAAAATCGCCAGAGATTTTGGCATACAAAGGCAAGTTGATTGAGCGAATCGAATATTTACTGGACGGGCAATTGGCGCTCGTACACGTGCCATTTGAGGAAATTCAAGCCTACAGCGACGCCTACAACCCCGGCGCGCTAATCGGCGACGAACTGCGGTTGGTCGAGGGCGTGGTGCTCAGCTGCGTCATTAAAACTTATCCCGACGGCAAACTGACCGCCCGCCTGCGCGGCAACTTACCGATCGCCGACACCGTGGCTGGCTACTTCGGCGGCGGCGGCCACCCGTACGCAGCCGGATTCCGCGTGTATGAGGAATATGATGAGGTTATGCGGGAATTGGTGACGGCGACGGATAAGGCTTTGAAAGAAGCAGAGCAGAGTTAAAACTTTTACAATTACTATATAACGCGTCACAATCGCAACAGAGGTGATAAAAATATTACACCACATTTTTGACGAAATATCTTGACATTTTATTCTATTAGTGATATATATATCAGCTTTTGTTGACGAGTTGAGTACATCCTTGTCCAAAAGTGTATTTTGACAAGCAGCTACACACAAGACGAGTTTTTACTCTTTTTACAAGATTTAAAAAGAGTAAGATCTCGTCTTGTGGTAAATTGCCACTTAACCCACCATGGGGGCGAGAAGATAGGAAATAGATATCATGGGAAACACCATGAACTTCAATGTCAACAGCCCTGAGTTTGTGGAGGGGACCTTCTTTGCCCCCTTCACCATGGGGCAGGTTGGAGTATTCACTATCCGCCTTGACAAAGAGGGTCTCGCCATCGCTAAAGATGTGTCGAGCCTCATCCAGAGAGTCGCCAAGATGCCGAAAAGCAACAGTACTGATGCACAAGAGAAGTTGCGTAACATTGATCACGCAGTTTTCACTGCCCTTGCGGTGGCAGATAAGTTGCCGCATAACAATGCCGCGGGATATTACCCGTGGGCAAGTGAACTCTCTCAATGTATTGAATTCCTTGATCTGGCAATCCCAGACCTGATCAACACATGCGATCTCGGCTGGAAAGCAGAGAGGATGCTCAGGAAGGGCATCAATAGGGTCTTGGCGTACGCTTTCAGGTTCATCCTGGATGCAATGACGACAACACTCAGGGAAATCGAGGATGAAGAAATCGAGGATGAAGAATTCAACTGGCTGAACCGTCTATTCCTCAAGACTGACGTCTCAATCATTGGGAGCGTCGGAGTCTTTGTTCCGTATGACCAGCGGGAAAAGCTAGCAAAGCTCAAAGAGGCTTGCTCGCAGATGACTCCATAGCAAACCCCTTCTGAAGGAAAAGTGGCAAACTGCGCTTTAGCGGTATTTTAGTAGCTGTTTGTCACTTTTCCCTGAAATTATTAAGTCCCCACCTGGGGCTATTTTTATAGCAATTTTGAAAAAGCAGCCCGTCTGCCGTACAATAAGAGTTGATGATACAGCTCTATAACACCCTCACTCGCCGTAAAGACAAACTGACGCCGCTTGGCAGGCAGACGGTTCGCATGTATACCTGCGGGCTGACGGTGTATTCGCAGCCGCACATTGGCAACTGGGTTGGCTATATCTATTGGGATGTGTTGGTACGGTTGCTGCGCTGGCAAGATATTCCAGTGATTCGCACGCAAAATATCACCGACGTTGGGCATTTGACTAGCGACGACGATAATGGCGAGGATAAGATGGAGAAGGGGGCGCGCCGCGAGGGGAAAACCGCTTGGGATGTGGCCGAGCAATATATCGCCATCGCCGACCACGAAGCCTACGAGGTGCTGAAATTGGTGCGACCCGACCATTTAGTGCGGGCAACGGACTATATCCAGCAGCAAATCGACTTTGCGCGGGGGCTAGACGAAAAGGGATTTTTGTATAAGATTGACGGCGACGGTATGTATTTTGACACGTCACTATTGAAAGATTATGGCAAATTAGCGCGGCTGGACGTAGCCGGACTGGAAGCGGGCGCCCGGGTCAGCGTCGAGGACAAGCGCAACATCACCGACTTCGCCGTCTGGAAATTTTCACCGACCAACGCCAAGCGCGATATGGAATGGGACAGTCCATGGGGCGTCGGTTTTCCGGGCTGGCATTTGGAATGTTCGACGATTGCTCGGGAAACGCTGGGCGATAGTATTGATATTCACACCGGTGGCATTGACCACATTCCAGTGCATCACACCAACGAGATTGCTCAGAGCGAGAGTTTGACTGGGCAACAGTTTTCTCAAATTTGGCTGCACAATAATCACATCAAGGTCGACGGCCGCAAAATGAGTAAGTCGCTCGGCAATATCATCACTCTCAGTGACATCACGGCGCGCGGTTTTAGCCCGATGGCTTTTAAGCTAGCGATTCTTAGCAAGCATTACCAAACTGAGGGGAATTTCACGTGGGAGATTTTGGAGGCAGCGCAGGCGCGGTTGGATCATTGGCGCGGCTATGCAGCGCTGCGACATCAGACGCACGACACGCTGGATGATGACGATGACAAAGACGAGCAAGAAGGCACGGTGTCGCTATTAGCAGCGCGGCAGGCGCTGGTTGAAAAACTGAATGATGATTTAGATACGCCAGGAGCGTTGGCGCTGATTGACGAGGCGTTTTCACGGCTGGATCATGCGCCGTTAGAGAAAATTCACCGCGGCGGTTTATTGCAATTGATTGAAATTATTGACGAGGTTTTGGGCTTGGATTTGGCGGAATCGACCCCTGATATCAATGACGATTTGAAGAGACTAATTATCCAGCGCCGCAGCGCCCGCGCCGAAAAAGATTGGCAAGAATCCGACCGTATTCGCGATGAACTACTGGCGGCAGGCGTCACCATTCGCGACACGCCAAGCGGCAGCGTCTGGACATGGAAATAGCCCGCCGGGAATGACCGAGCGGGCTAATTTTCACGAAGCACACCAATTAACTTTCGTTTTTCAATTTCTTCACTAATTTATTGATAGGCTTTTCGCTTTCAAGGCGGTTTTTCTTAGCCTGCTCTAAATAATTCTCCAGCAAAATCCTTGCCACGCCAGCCACCGGGATAGCGATTAAGCTTCCTAAAAGTCCACCGACATAGAGACCAATGGTCACTGATGACAAAACCATCAACGCCGAGAGTTCCAATTTTTTTGACTGAATTGACGGTGCAATGAAATTATTTTCAATCTGCTGATAGACGATGAAATATATGGCATAGATTACGCCAGCAGTGACATTATTGAAGAACAACAACAGCGAGATCAGAATGCCAGCCAGCGTAGCGCCAAACATCGGAATGAGCGTTAAAATAAATGTCGCCATGACCGTTAACATCGCCAAATTTGAATCGACGGCAGAAAAAGCCATGCTCAATACAAACACCACAAACCCCGACAATACTGCATCAATCCCTGATACGGTCAATTGCCCAGAAACGTAACTAGTGACAACATTATACATCTGCCCAGCTAGCTTTTTATGATTTTCCATCTTGCTTTGGTCATTGTATAATCCCCACAAACGCCTCATCCATGTCGGGCCTTCTAGTAACATCAAGAATGACAAAACTATCACCAAAAATAGCGAACCGACAAACGAAGCCAGCGAGCCGACGCTGCTTAAAATATTTGCACCAACGCTGGCCGCCCATGACGAAGATTGCTGCTTGAGGTTCTCCAGCATGGCGTCAACCTGCGGACGCAGATTATTCTTATCGATAAAACTATTAACGCCATGCCACTGCGAACCAGCTTGGTCAATCAAGCTCGGCATACTTTCGACAAATTTAGCGGATTGCTGGACAATTGGCGGCACCACGAACCACACCACGCAGCCCAGCAGCAAAATCAGCGTGACGTACGCCAGCGCCGTGCCGCCGAGCCGGCTTTTACCAGGCAATTTTCTAGCAATTGCCGCCACCGGACGGTTCAGCGCCAGCGCCAAGAACAGGGAAATGCCCAGCAGAACCAGCGCATCCTTCGCCGAATAAATCGCCAGTCCCGCCAGCCCAAATCCGATAACCACCAGCCAAAACCGCACAAATGTTTTAGTGTCTATTTCAATGCGTACTTTCATACTTAAACTTTATCAGCTTTTCGCTTCATCCGCAACGCTGACAGAGATAACTTGCTGTCATACGACATCGCGCCGTAGCGGAAAACCCGCACTGCCAACCATAAGACAAACACTGCCGCCACGATCAAAAGCGCCACCCCCAGCAAACCTTCCCAAGCCGGCAAATTGCCAACCGCATTCCTGAGCAGCAGCGGAATCGGCGCCGTGAACGGAAACAGCGATAAGAACTTAACAAACGGCGAATCAGGGAAGGAAACGAACGCCGTAATGCCGTAAAACGGCCCAAATATCAGCATAATCACCAGCCCAAACCACTGGCTAGCTTCCTTGGCAGTCGGCATCATCGCACCCAAAGTCACCAGCATGCCGGTAAACATCATAAAGCTCGCCAGAAAAATCACCAGCGCCAAGCCAATCCGCACCGGATCAAATACCAATAAGCTTAAATCCATATTCGGCAGCTGCAGCTTCGAGCCGAACGCCAAGTAACCCGCCGCCACCGGCAGAACAATCACCAACATCTGAATCAACGCCAGCACCATCAGCGATAGAATTTTGCCAGTTATCAGCGTATCGGTTTTTACCATCGTCAGCAGCATCTCCACCGTGCGGTTTTCCTTTTCCTCAGTGGAGCTGGTTAGCATTTGGTTGCCAAAGAAAGTAACCAGCATAAAGAAAATCACTAAAAACAGCCCCGGCGCAATCATCTCGTTAATACCACCATGCTCCTTGCCGTCCAGATAAGTAGTTGACGATAATTGGACTTTGTTTTGCAGAATAGCGACTTGCGCTTGGCTGACACTGCTAGCTACTGATTGGCTTAATAAACTTTGCGCCACTGCGCCGTATTTGCCATTCTGAAACAGCCCGACATCCTTGCCGTAAACTTCAACTTTTTGCTTGCCAATATCTTTCGGGAAGTAAATATAAGCGTCAATCTTGCCGTTTTTTACGTCGTTGATTCCAGCCTCTTTCGACTCGACAGTCTTCGTCTTAGCCGCCATGAGTAGCTCCGGCCTGACGAGTTTTGAATCGTCAGTAACCGCCAATGAAAATTCTTGTTTCTCCAATTCCTTCGCCGCTTGCATCGTCGTACTTTGCGACCAAAACATAATGCCGTACAGCGCCGCAAACATCAATGGAAAACCCAGCGCCATCAGCCAAAACGTCGGCTTTTTCAGTACCCGGATAGTCTCAAACTTGAAAACTGTCCCCAAATTATGCATTTTACTCATCGCCTAACTCCTTTGCTTCGCCGCCGTACACTTTAACAAAAATATCGTCCATCGATGCGCCGCCGAACTGTTTTTTCACCTCCGCCAGCGTGCCGTACGCCGCCGCTTGACCGTCCTTTAATAAAATCAATCGGTCGCACAGCTGTTCGACTTCTTCCATCTGGTGCGTCACGTAAATAATCGTCGCGCCAGCCTTGCGCCGCTCCTCAATGATATTCATCAGCAGCCGCCGATTAACCGGGTCAAATCCCTTGGTCGGCTCGTCCATAATTAGCAGTTCCGGATCGCCCATAATGGTCACACCCAGCTGAATTTTTTGCTGCTGGCCGCCGGAAAGCTTATCCAGCCGCATACCAGCCTTATCAGTCAAATTAACGCGCTTCAGAAAATTCAGAGAAAATTCCTTTGCTTCGTCGCGGCTTAGACCTTTCAGCTGGCCGAAATAAATCATCACATCCAGCACTTTTTCTTTTTTATATAAACCGCGCTCTTCCGGCAAATAACCGAGGTTAATCTGACTATCCACCGCATACGGCTTACCGTCAATCAGCAGCTCGCCCGCCGTCGGCTCGTATAACCCCAGCAGCGCCCTGAGCGTCGTGGTTTTTCCCGAACCATTGCTACCCAGAAAGCCAAACACTTCGCCCTGAAAAACGTCAAAACTCAAATCTTTAATAACTGTTTTATTGCCAAATTTCATCTTAAAATGACGAATTTCAACAATTTTTTTCCTATCCGGCATGTACTCTCCTTTTCTTTGAAGAAAATTATAGCACTATCCCGCCCGAGCTGCCAAATGGCGTATAATAGTTAATATATGCGGCTGCTAATTATCGAAGACGAACGAAAAATCGCCCGAGTCATCGCCGAGGCGCTCAAGCGCGAGACGTACGCCGTTGACGCCGTGCACGACGGGGAAGAGGGCTTTAATTTGGCAGACAGCCAGCCGTACGATTTACTAATCGTTGATCGAATGTTGCCGGGCATGGAGGGCGCAGAGATTGTTAAAAAATTGCGTAAAAATGGTAAAAACATGCCGATTTTATTCCTCACAGCCCTGGGCACCACCGAGGATAAAACCTTCGGGCTGGACGCGGGCGCGGATGATTACTTGGTTAAGCCGTTCGCTATCGACGAGCTGCTAGCGCGAGTCCGAGCCTTACTGCGCCGGCCGCCAATTCAGCAGCCAGATGTTCTAAAAATTGCCGATTTAACGATTGATAAGCAGCAGCAAGCCGTAGTGCGCGCCGGAAAGACTATCGACTTGACCAGTAAAGAATACGCGCTGCTGGAATATTTAATGCAGCACCCGAACCAAATTCTTAGCAAAGAAACGCTAATCGACCATGTTTGGGATTTTGATGCCGATATTTTACCGAACAATGTCGAGGCGTACATAAAAAACTTGCGCCAAAAAATTGATAAGCCGTTCAAAAAACAATTGATAAAAACCGTCCGCGGCTTCGGTTACCGGATTGAAGCATGAAAATTTTTACCTCGGCAACTATTAAATTGGCGGGCTGGTATTTACTGATTTTAATGGTTGTCAGCCTGCTGTTTAGCAGCATTATTTTTCAAGTGGCGCGCTCGGAAGTTGACGCGCAAATCCATAAAATTATCATTCAGCGTGGCAACGATTTTCCTAGCGTTGACTTGTCGGAACGGATGGATGTTTCGACGCGCAATCTGCTGATTAGCTTGGGCTATATCAATCTCATCGTGCTGCTGGCGGGCGGCGCTTGCTCGTATTTATTGGCTAGAATTACGCTGCGGCCGATTGAGGCGGCGCATAAAGCCCAGTCGCGGTTCGTTTCCAACGCCAGTCATCAGCTGTGCACGCCGCTGGCAATTATGAAAGCAGAAACCGAACTGGCGCTGAAAAACCCGAAGGCGCCGCGGGCAGAGCTAACGGAAACGCTGGAAAGCAATTTGGAGGAAATCAACAAATTGACCGAGCTGACTGCCATGCTTTTGGAGCTGTCGCGAACAGAGAACAGGCTGGCGCTGGAAGATAAAAGCTTCGACTTGGCGGAATTGATATCCAATCTCATCCGCGAACGAAAAGCCGAAACTCGCACGGAAATGAATTGCCCGGAACACACAAACATCTCTCTTCACCAAGCCGCAACGCGGGAGCTGTGCGCGATTTTACTTGACAATGCATTAAAACACAGCCCGAAGAATTCGCCGGTAAAAATCCAAGTGCTGCCATCGAAACAGAATATCATCGTACACTTCCGTAACGACGGCGCGATTTCCCAACAGAATCTGCCGCATGTGTTCGAGCAGTTTTTCCGCGGCAACCAGCGGACGAAAGGCTATGGATTGGGCCTACCGCTGGCGGAACAATTGACCAGGGCTTTAGGCGGACAAATCTCTGTTACCACCATAAAAGGCTCGACAGTTTTTACCATTTCTTTGCCAATTGTTTAGATTTTCAGCTAATTTTCAGAATCGGATGTTGTAATGGGATTATTGATTGGTTGGATTGCCAGTCTGAAAGGGGAAGTATGAGCACAACATTTTTAAGCAAAAAAGGATTTAAGGAATTGCATAAGGAGATCTCACGCTTGGAGATGGAAGAGAAATCGCTGATCGCCGAGCTGAAAGAAATCGGGCGCGCCAAATCCCGCGACGACAAGCTCCATCGCAGCGACGTCATCATCAGCCTGGAGAACGTCCAGTCCCGGCTGAGCCTAAAAAGGGAGACCGTCAAAACTGCCAAACCGCTGCCACGCAAACGCGACCGGCTGAAGATTGCCATTGGCTCAGTTGTAGACCTAGTGGACCAACAGGGAAAATTATTCCGCTACACGCTGGTCCATAGCCTCGAAGCGAACCCATTGGATGGACGAATTTCTGTGGATAGCCCACTAGGAAAAAGCTTGTTGAACCATAAAAAATCCGAGACTGTCTCCTGGAAAAATGGACCAGTCACCAGGCAATTACAGGTGGTAAAAATTAGCTAATGTAGATTGTCCACCATGACAGTTTGGTCCTCACTGGAAAGTGGGGACTTTTTCTCATATAATAAGCTTATGCTTTTTTATAACTTAACAATCGACGAAGCGTTGAAAAAATTAGGCTCACGACGCGAAGGATTGACAGCGAATGAGATAAAAAAACGCCAGAAAAAATTTGGAGAAAACACTATAAAACTCCAGAGCGAACCGCTTTGGCGAAAAATCATTGAGCCGTTCATGGATATATTCTCGTTGGTTTTAATTGTGGCGGCGGCAGTTAGCCTTATCCATAATGAAGTTATCGACGCTGTTATCATTACTATAATTTTGGCAATCTCTGCCGCTATTTTTTACGTTCAGCGTTTTTCAACCGATCGGGTGCTGCGCAGCCTGTCGCGCCGCGACGCCCAAAAAATCGACGTGCTGCGCGCCGGAAAAGTTACTGCCGTGGATAGTTCGCAGCTGGTACCGGGCGATATCGTCAATTTGTCCGAAGGCGAGAAAGTCCCCGCCGATATCCGCCTGATCAAGACCGCCAATTTGCGGGTTGACGAGGCGCAGCTGACTGGCGAATCTGTGCCAATTTCTAAAAATATCGAGGCGCTGGACGGGAAAAAAGAAATTTACGAGCAGACCAACATGCTATTCCAAGGTTCGTTCGTGGTATCCGGCACGGGCGCTGGCGCAGTAATCGCCACCGGCAATGATACTGAGTTTGGCAATCTGGCAATGCTGTCCAAAAAAGAAGCCGCTAAAAGCCCGGTCCAGCAAAAAATCGACAAGCTAATCACCAAAATTATCGCGGCGGTGGGAGGTATCTCGCTGGTGGCGTTCGGGCTGAGTTTACTGCGCGGCATGGATTTTTTGGATAGCCTGAGATTTGTCATGGCGCTGGCAGTCAGCGCCGTGCCGGAAAGTTTGCCGATTGCTATTTCCGTAGTATTGGTCTTAGGAATGCGGCGGATGGCTACTAAAAAAGCGCTGGTTCATCAAATGCGGGCAATTGAGACAATTGGCGTCATTACCACCATTGCCACCGATAAAACTGGCACACTGACGAAAAATCTGCTGACGGTGCAGGATACTTGGACGCTGGAAAAGCATAACAATTTGGCAAAGCTGATGGCGTATTTCGTCAATCGCGGCGACAGTAAAAGCCACGATCCGCTGGATATCGCGCTGGATAATTTTGTCCGAAAAAACAATGCCGGCGTTCGCGGTCTGCCAGCGGCGGAGCTGCCGTTCAACCAGGAATTCTCGATGTCGGCGACGGTTTGGCATCATGGCGCGGATTATAAAGTGTATTACAAAGGGGCGCCGGAAGAAATCATCAAGCGCTGCAAATTGCCGGCAGCAGAAGCCAGGCGCGCCAAGCGGGCGATTGGCGATTTGACATCGCAAGGCTACCGCGTTGTGGGCCTAGCGACCAGCGACACCCCGGAAATCCCGACAGATTTCCAGCAAATTTCGCGCCAAAAATTGCGGTTCGCCGGGCTGGCGGCAGTGGCAGATGTCCTGCGTCCAGAGGCAGCGCGGGCTATCAAATCAGCGCTGGCAGCGGGCGTTTCCGTACGCATGATCACCGGCGACCACTTCGAGACGGCATACCAGATTGGCAAGAAACTTGGCATGGTAGAAGACAGGGAAGAGGTTTTCGATTGCCGAGAAATGTCGAAGATGACCGACGACGAACTAGACAAAATCATTGAGCGGACAAAGGTTTTCTCGCGCGTTATCCCGGAGCAGAAATACCGGATTTTGACCATCTTAAAGCGCCATAACATCACCGCCATGACTGGCGACGGCGTTAATGACGTGCCGGCGCTATCCGGCGCGGACGTCGGAATTGCCATGGGTTCAGGCTCGCACATTGCCAAAGATGCCGGCGCGATAATCCTGCTGGACGACAATTTTAAGACGATTATCGACACCATGAAAGAGGGTCGCACGATTATCGCCAACGTCCGGCGAATGCTGTTTTACTTATTATCAACCAACACTGGCGAGCTAATCACCATGATCGGCGCGCTGCTAATTGGCATTAAAACACCACTGGAGCCGGTGCAGATTTTATGGGTCAATTTGGTAACCGACACGTCGATGGTTATTCCGCTAGGACTGGAACCTGCAGAAAAGAACACCATGAAACAGCCGCCAAAGCAACCCGACGCGCCAATTCTGGAGCAAAAAATGATCTGGCGGATGTGTATTGTCGCCTTGACGATGTCGTCGCTGACTCTCGGCGCTTATGTCATATTTGAAAAAAGCCGCGGCCACGACTATGCGCAGACGCTGGCTTTCGTTTCGCTGGTGGTCAGCCAATGGGCCAATGCGTTCAACGCCCGCAGCGACCAAGATTCGGTATTTGTACGCCTGAAAGTAATAAACCGAAGCTTTTATGTTGGAATGATGATATCGTTGACACTGCAGACTCTGGTGTTATTCGGACCACTTGGTGAAATCTTACACATTCATAAGGTTGACATTGCTCATATCGTTGTTGTTAGCCTGTTGGCGCTAACCATTCCAATTGCCACCAGCGAAATCCATAAATGGTGGACCAGACGGAAAATTAGCCGGTAGAGTGTTATAATATTTTCCCGGAGGAGACATAATTATGGAAATCAGATCAATGACAATCACAGACTATCCCGATGTCTATGAGCTTTGGATATCAAGTGCAGGGATGGGTCTAAATGATCTGGATGATTCAAAAGAGGGAATTGATAAATTCCTGAAGCGTAACCCGACAACATGTTTTGTGGCGACAGAAGGAAATAAGGTCGTCGGAGTAATTATAGCCGGACACGATGGTCGCCGTGGCTATATTTATCACACCGCGGTCGCTAAGCAATATAAGAGACAAGGGATTGGCCGGAAGTTGGCTGAATCAGCCCTAAAAGCCTTAAGCGAAGAAGGAATTACTAAAGTTGGGTTGTTTGTATTTAACCGCAACGAAGGAGCTAAAAGGTTCTGGGAAAAGATGGGATTTGCAGCACGAACACCGGAAGAAGGTGACGACATAGTTTATTACGATAAGGCACTGACAAAAACGACGCGAATTGATACGTAACAAATAAAAAACACCTCCAGGGTGCGAAAAATTCTTGGCTGGGACGGCAGGATTCGAACCTGCGAATGCTGGGACCAAAACCCAGTGCCTTACCACTTGGCGACGTCCCAATATAGCCAGGACCATGACAATTATAACACGCCAACCAGAAAAAATCCATGAGAAGCCAAGCAATCCAAAACCCTGATATAATATACTCTGATGAAACAACAAATTTCCGAGACACTACGACTAGAAAAAATCGTTGGCGGCGGACAAGCGCTTGGTGGATTGAGTGATGGGCGCAAGGCGTTCGTTTGGGGCGGGCTACCTGGCGAATTGGTGAATGTTCGTATAACTAAGAAAAAATCGCACTTCGTCGAAGGCGTGGTGACAGAAATTCTTGAAAAAAGTCCAGAGAGAATTGTGCCGCGAGACGAGAATGGCTATCTCAGTACTAGCCCCTGGCAAATCATGCCACTCTCCAGCGAACAGATGCATAAAGCGAATTTAATAGAAGAAGCTTTCCGACTTCATAATGTTACGTTGCCAGGGAAAATTGACGTCTTTACCGACGGTGTAGAATTTAATTATCGTAATAAAGTCGAGTTTAGTTGGTTTGGCGATAAGACAAATGACGGCACGAGAGAAACTTTAGATTTGGCATTTTTCAAGCGAGGCGGCAAGGGGAAGGTTATTGTTGAAGGCACCAGCCTGGCTCACCCAAACATCAATAAATTGGCAATTGAAATCCGCAACCTCCTGCGAACCAAACCAGTTACCGCCCGCCAATTAAAAACCCTCTTGATCCGCACAGACCAACAAGGAAACACCGTTTGGCAATTATATGTAAAAGACCGACTCACAGACCTCGTTTCTACAAAAGAAGCCGCCCAACTATCAGCCAAAGGTGGTGAAATAATCTATTCCGACCCAAAAAGCCCAGCCAGCCGAGTCACTGAGCGCCTGGATAAATTTGGTGACACAACGCTAACCGACACAATCTTAGGCGTCACCTTTAATTATGCCTGTGAAGGATTTTTCCAGGTCAATATTCCAGTTTATGAGAAAGCTCTAAGTGATATGCGCGCTTGGATAGACCACAAGAATAATCTACCAACCCTCGACCTTTATTCTGGAGTTGGCACAATTGGACTGACAATTGGCGGCGATGATATTACACTGGTCGAAATCAACGAACGTGCCGTCGCGGAAATGCAAAGAAATATCGCCAAATTAAACCGAGCAAAAGCCAAGGCTATTTTAGCGCCAAGTGAAAAATCTCTGGAATATATAACAGGCGAACAAATTGTAATTGTGGACCCGCCGCGCGCTGGACTACACGCAGATGTTGTTCGGAGACTACTGGAAACTACGCCGCCACGAATTATTTATCTAAGCTGTAACCCTGTCACACAAGCACGAGACGTCAGTCTACTTCAGGAAAAATATGAAGTCATGCACCATCAGGGCTACAACTTTTTCCCGAGAACGCCACATATTGAGCATTTGGTAGTCCTGGAGAAGAAGTAGGATTTTAGAAATATCATTGACAATATGTAAATTATTTGATATAATATAAGGCATGTACTACCATGAACCCTCTACTGGGAAGGATAGAGAATTTGATAGATCCCAGATACTTCATCTAGAGATGATGAATTTAGCATTATCCCAAACAGACAAGGCAAATTAGGAGAAGCTGCACTAAATGACATATTAAACTCTCTACCTGACAGAAGTGGAGATTCTTCTTCTGACACCTCGAGCGAGGAATAATTGCGCCAACGCCGCGAGAATAATCACGCCAATTGCTGGCCACATGATGAATAATTTCGGCACAGTAAAGTCGAAGAAATCTCTCAGAAAGCCAAATCCAAAACTACCAGCTGCCACAACAACCACTAACAACAAGTATAATAATCGGGCGCGTTTGGCAGCTTTATCAATAGTGACATCCAGCATAATTCCCACCAAAAATACTAAATAGACGCCAAAGAACGTTGCCGTCAAAACCGTCATTGTTGCAACTTCAGCAGCGCGACCAGGGAAAACTACAGACATAATCCAATAGGTAAATGCTACTGTTAATCCGGTCAGCAGCGCGATTGGCAATACCGCCAGCAAAGTATCATTCCAAAAACGCTTAGGATTTATGCGATGCTTCGGCACGGGCGGGAAAAGCGTCCACATAAGCGTCGGCATAGTCACCAAAAATATATTCATAAACGTAATATGTCGCGGTGAATATGGATAGTTCATGTCAATTAAAATAGTTGCCATTAAAAGTGTTACGCCATAAATAATTTTATGGAAAAATAGGATAGCAATTACTTCAATCGCCTGCATAATTTGATTGCCCAGCTTCATGCCCATAGGTAGAGACGTAAAGGAATTGTTAAGCAAAATGATATCAGAAACCCGTCGCGAGGCTGGAGCTCCCGCATACATCGCCACACCCAGGTCCGCTTTTTTTAGAGCCAACGCGTCATTGACCCCATCGCCGACCATGCCAGTAAATTTGCCCGATTTCTGGAACCTGGCAATTAAACGCTCCTTTTGATCAGGCAGCACACGCGCAAAAATTATATAAGTATCGGCGGCTTCATTAAATTCATCTTCGCTTAGCTTCGCTAAATCAGCTCCTAAAACCACTTTTTCTGGATGTTTAATGCCAGCTTCACGTGCAATATGCTGAACAGTACGCGGATTGTCGCCAGAAATTACCCGAATTGTTACACCTTGGCGCTGTAAAAAATCCACTGTCTCAACCACACCATGACGCAGAGAATTACGTAAAATTACCGCGCCAATCGGTCGTCCAGAATTATTAGGTAAATCATTCAGTTTGGTTTTCTCATCCGTAAACTCCGCCAACATCAACACCCGTAAACCTTTGTCGGCCCATTCGTCTAATACTTTCTGGGTCGCTTTATTAACTGGCGCTAATTTGGCCACAAACTCCGGCGCACCCATAAGCAATGTCCGTACCTTGCCATCGATTTTTACCCGAACGCCCGCCATTTTACGCGCCGAAGAAAACGCCATCACCTCGATGATCTCCGTGTTTTTTGGTGGTGAGGCTTCTGCTAAGATGGCTTTTCCAGTGATATTGCCACCACTAGTCTCATGTGCGATAAGCGCTGCAAACTCAGTTACAACCGACTCAGAAATATCTGGATTATCACCAAAAACCGCCACTTGCTCTAATGCCACTTCGTCACTGGTCAGCGTGCCAGTCTTATCCACCGCCAACAAATTGAGTAGCGCCATTGCTTCAATCGCTGATAATTTCTGCGGTAAAACTTTCGCTTGAGCTAATCGCAAGGAGCCAAATGCCAGCAGCAACGAGCTCGCCAGTAGCAGCCCTTCTGGCACAATTGTTACCGCCGCTGACGTAATGGTTTTTAGAATGATTACCACATTATCACCAGAAAAATAATAGACCGCAGTAATTAATATCGATAAAATAATCGCGCCATATGTCAAGAAGTAAATCGCCCGCCAAATTGCCATCTGTAGTGGTGTCAATTCTGGTTTATAGCGCTTCAGGGCCTGACTAATCGCGCCAGCTTTCGTGTCATCGCCAATAGCAATTACTCGCGCCATACCTTCACCAGCCAATACTGTGGTCGCCGCCAATACTGTGTCGCCGACCTTCTTCTCAACCGACGCCGACTCGCCAGTTAGCATGCTCTCGTTTAATTCCAAACCCTTCGATTCCGTTACTTTAGCATCAGCCGGCAGCTCATCGCCAGCTTGAATAACAATCTCGTCATCAATTTGTAACTCATCATAGTCTACCTCTGTAACCTCACCATTTTTTAACAACCGAGCTTTCGGTGCACTCATCAGCTCCAGCTGGCGCAAAACCCGCTTGGCGCGGAGTTCCTGAATAATACCAATCGCTGAGTTCACGACAATCACCACTGATATAAACCATGCATCACGATATTCTCGCACACAAATTAACGCTCCAGCTAACAGAAAAATCACCACAACTATTGGCGAGAGTAAGTTTCGCTTAATAATGTCCAAATAGTCACCCATTAGCTTGTCGGTATCCTCCTATAATAAAATCGTGCACCCACCCGCCAGCCATCGCGCGCGTCCGGGTCGAATTGATAGATTTCGCCATTTTTCACCTCAGAAATAACAGCTAGGGCAGGGTTATACGGCGCCAGAGTTTTATAAAACAACAAATCTTCATCAGTTATATGCTTACGACCAGGAAAAACTTCACGAAACTTATATTGTGCAATTTCCTCAAAGTAGTGTGGTTGTCCTTTAGGTGGTAAAAACAGCTCGGCACGCAAACCCATTTTTGAAATTATCTTTTTTACATCTGATAAAATCAGCGGAGAAGTGGCTTCTAAGTACAACATCAATTGTTTTTTATTTGTTAAAAAAACCGACGCTTTGGCAGTTCGACTAACATCAGCGTGAAATAAAATTATCGACTGGATATCAATCGACAAACCAAATTTTTCCTTCGCAATTCGTTCCAGTGCCAGCTCATCGTACGTCGCCTGATTCATAACTATATTTTAGCATTTTTTTATGAGGTGCGCGAGATAAGGAAGCATAAATAAATTGACATGATAAAATAAATCTATGGATTTTCAAACTCGCTACGCCAAGCTGAACACTAATCAGCGCCAGGCGGTCGATTATATTCACGGCTCGCTCCTGGTGATCGCCGGGCCGGGCACGGGCAAGACCGAGCTGCTCAGCATGCGCACCGCCCAGATTTTGCGCCAGACCGACACGCTGCCGGACAGCATTTTGTGTCTAACGTTTACCGAGAGCGGTGCTGCCAACATGCGCCAGCGCCTGCGCCAGATCATCGGCGAGGATGCTTATAAAATCGCCATTCACACTTTTCACAGCTTTGGCACGGAGATTATCAATCAGCACCGCCAGTATTTCTTCCGCGGCGCCGATGCCCAGCCGGCGGATGAACTGACGCAGCACCAAATTGTGACGGGGATTCTCGAGGGGCTTGATTGGCGTAATCCGCTGAGCGCTAAAAACAACGGTGAATTCGTCTACACCAACGAGCTGATCCGAGTCATTTCTGAGTTCAAGCAGAGCGGTCTCACACCAGCGGAATTGCGATTAGTGATGGCCGATAATCAGCGCGCCATCGCCGACATTGCCCCTGATATCCAGCAGGTATTTGCTGCCAAAATTTCTAAAAAAACCATCGAATTGTTTGCACCGCTGGCAGAGAAGATTGCCGAGAGAGTCGGCGAGGGAAATTCTACTACAACCGCCAATCTGCCGTCCTCAATCACCCCGTACGCTCATGTTCTGGCACTCAGCATCGCCCATACGGCCCAAGAGGCCATCGACGCCAACTCCACCAAACCGCTGACCGCCTGGAAAAACAAATGGTGCGAAAAGAACGCCGGCGGCGAGTTCGTCCTGAAAGATTTTGCCGCTAGCGAGAAATTATCTGCCGCCATTGACGTCTACGAAGTATATGGCAACGTGCTGGCCGAGCGCTCGCTGTTTGACTACGACGACATGATTTTGTCCGTTATTCAAGCCTGCGAAGCCCACCCAGAACTGCGCGCCAACCTCCAGGAGCAATTTCAGTTCATCATGGTCGACGAGTTTCAGGACACCAACCTGGCGCAGCTGCGGCTACTGTTCGACCTGACTGGTGATGAGGACGATCCTAACATCATGGCGGTTGGCGACGACGATCAGGCGATTTTCAGTTTTCAGGGCGCGGACGTTGGCAATATTCAGCGCTTCCGCCAGCACTATCACGACCCGAAAATCATCGTGCTGACGGACAATTACCGCTCGGCGGCTGACATCCTGACGGCGGCGCGCGGAGTGATTACCCAAGGGGCGGATCGCCTAGAGAACACCATTGACGGCTTGTCAAAACAATTGACCGCACACGAGTCTGGTAGCGGCGCGCAGGTTGAAATCCAGGAATTTACCTCAGTGAGCGAGGAGCGGGCAGGGGTAGCCCGGCAAATTGCCGAGCTGATCAAACGCGGCGAAAAGCCAGAACACATCACCGTCATCGCCCGCCATCACAAGGAGCTGATCGAGCTGCTGCCATACCTGTACCGCCAGAACCTGATGGTCAATTATGAGCGCCACGACGATATCCTGGAGCAAGACATCATTCAGGCGCTAGACAAGCTAGCGCGAGTCGTCATGGCGATTCATCAAAACAACCTCGACGCCGCCAACAGCCTGCTGCCAGAGGTCATCGCTCATCCGGCATTCGGCTTTTCAGCGCTGGATATTTGGCGGCTCAGCCTCCACGCGTATAAAAATCGGCAGCTGTGGCTAGAGAGCATGCTAGCGAATAGTACCTTTCAGCCATTTGGTGAGTGGCTGCTAGAGCGGGCTAAGGACGTGCCAAATCTGCCGCTGGAGGAGCAGCTGGATAAGTTGTTGGGGCTGGAGATAGACGCTGGAATTACTCCAATCGACTCCGTGCAGCGAACATCGCCTGAGCGTCCTCAGACGCCCGGCGCGAAAAGAGGAGTCGATAGAGATAGTTCCAGCGCTCACTCTGGCAGGGAACTCTTGCAGTCAGCCGACGAAGAGCCTTCGCTTAATTCTCTCGCCGCCCACTACTTCTCGCCCGAAGCCCTCGCCCAAAATCCCGACGCCTACCTGACCACGCTCGAGAGCCTGCGCACGCTGCGCCAAAAATTACGCGACCGCACTACCGACGAAACCCCGACGCTGGCGAACTTCCTGGAATTCATCGACCTACATCGCTCGACCAAAACCCGCCTGACGCACATCCGTCCCCAGGCCAGCGCCCTCGGCGGCGCCATTAACCTGATGACCGCCCACAAATCCAAGGGCCTAGAATTCCCGCACGTCTTCGTCATCGGGGCAATCGACAGCGCGTGGGGCGAGAAAGTCCGCTCGCGCTCGCGGCTGATTCGCTATCCCGCCAACCTCCAGCTCCAGCCCGCCGGCGCCAGCTACGACGAGCGACTACGGCTATTCTTCGTGGCGATGACCCGCGCCAAAACCACCCTGACCATGACCTATTCCCAGACCAACGACGCCGGCAGCGACACCATGATCGCCAGTTTTCTGACCGACCACGCGCCGACGATTATCCCCGCCGCCGATACGCCCGCGACGCAGCTTACCGTGGCGCAAACCGACTGGAACACGCGGCTGAGCACGCCGATTACCGCGGAGCTCAAGGATGTGCTGGCGCCGACCTTAGAGACTTACAAATTTTCCATTACTCATCTCAATAATTTCCTCGACGTCTCGCGCGGCGGCCCGCAGAACTTTTTGTTGAATAATCTGCTGCGCTTTCCGTCCGCCAAAAGCCCTGCCGCCAGCTACGGCACCGCTATTCACACCAGTCTCCAGCAGCTGCACAACCTACTACGCGCCGACCACCGCCTACCGCCTACCGAGCGCATCCTCCACTATTTCCGCACATCGCTCGAGGCCCAGCACCTGCCGCCCGACGATTTCGAGTTGTATCTAGACAAGGGCATAGCAGCGCTGACGGCGTTTCTGGATGCCAAATCGTCCGATTTTCATGACACGGAACTCGCGGAACTTGATTTCGCTCATCAAGGCGTCGTCGTTGGCGGCGCGCGCCTGACCGGCAAGCTGGACGTCGCTGATATTGATAAGCATAATAAGACCATCTTCGTGACCGATTACAAGACCGGCAAGCCATCGCACTCCTGGAAGGGCATATCTGACTATGAAAAAATCAAGCTTCACAAATACCGCCAGCAGCTGATGTTTTATCAACTCCTGGTCACGTCGTCGCGTGATTATAGCAATTTCACCTTCACCGGCGCCCGCCTACAGTTTGTCGAGCCAGACATGAAAACCGGCGACATCCTCAGCCTGGAGGACACATTCTCTAGGGAAGAATTGGCTGAATTCGCCCAGTTAATCGGCGTCGTCTGGCAGAAAATAACCGCGTTGGAACTGCCAGATATCTCTGGCTATTCGGCGGATTATAAAGGCATGCTGCAATTTGAGGAAGATTTATTAACAGAGTTAGTGTAGGCAATCTTGACAAAAGCTATTGACATAGCTTGCTATTATTGATATATATATATACTTGCTTTTGTTCGACGGAGCTAATTTCTCGATTTGACGCCGCAAATGGTGTCAAGTCCTGACCATGCTTCGCACAAAAGCATGGTTTGACAGGGGAGTTAGCTCTTTTCTACTGCCGCAACTCGCGGCGGGAAGGGGGTGAAGATCCCTTATGCCTACGTGGAACCCCGACCAACGTCGGGAGGCCCTTTCCAAGCCTGGGAAGGGTCAAAAGCTTTCGGCTCATGAGGTCCAAAAGCTGCAGGAAGCCACCCTCCAAGCGGGTGGTATTGGCGAGGCGGCCAAGCGGGCCCTCGCCGAAAACGAAAAGCGCTTTGGTAGGCGCTGAGTAGCTTTAAGACGGTTCGGGTGTGCGTCCGAAACTCGCTGACCCCGCGTCAGCAAAAGGGCGTCCGTCCGCCCCTGGCATGATTCCCCAGCCGGTAGCCCGGAAAAGAATCACGGGACGCGCAGGCTTGCCCCTCGAACTTCCACGACGAAGTGGTTGATCGAGGATGGACGGGTTCGATTCCCGCCGCGTCCACTGAGATGACACAACGATGTGTCATCTCTCACTCCTGGGCTCGCGAGTTCACTCGTGGCAGTTTTTCTCAAAGACGAGATTAACTCCGAGCAGAACCGCTCGAGCCCGCCACCCCCTCACTGTCAATGACGCCAGTGAGGGGATTTTCCTTTTTGTGATAAAATAACAGAGATGACATCATTTTGGGACAACCTACCGCAGCCGTTTTTCATCTTGGCGCCCATGGAAGCCGTCACTGACGTGGTGTTTCGTCATGTCGTAAAGCAGGCTGCCGCGCCCGACGTATTTTTCACCGAATTTGCCAATGCCACTGGCTGGGTGCACGCCGGCGACAAGGCCATCGCTGGGCGGCTCATCAAAACCGACGACGAGCATCCACTGGTCGCCCAAATCTGGGGCGGCGAACCAGGCGACATGGAGCAATTCGCTGCCCACTGCGCTCAATTAGGCTTTGACGGCATCGACATCAATATGGGCTGTCCCGCCAAATCCGCCATCAAATCTGGTGGCGCAGCACTGATCCGCCAGCCCGACGTAGCGGTCGCCGCCATTGCTGCCGCCAAAACCGCTGGATTACCAGTCAGCGTCAAAACCAGGCTGGGCTATACCCATGTCGATGAATGGCGAGAGTGGCTAACGACTATTTTACAGCAAGATATTGTTAACCTAACCATCCACCTCCGCACCAAAAAAGAAATGAGTAAAGTTCCAGCGCACTACGAACTTATCGATGACATTGTCAAACTACGCGATGAAATCGCCCCACAAACTCTCTTGACTATCAACGGCGACATCCGCGACCGAACCTACGGTCTAGAGCTAGTCCGTCAACATCCTGGTATCAACGGCGTCATGATCGGGCGGGGAATTTTTAGCGATCCATTTTGCTTTAGGAGGGCAGCTAACCTATCCTCGGTCGAGGAGGCTGTGACGGGCGCGTCAAGCCCCGTCAGCCGAACGCCACGGGCTGGTGAAGCCACCCGTAAAGAGTACTCCGAGGCGGAGGATAGGTTAGCTGCCCATCACAAATCTGAACTAATCGCCTTATTACATTACCACCTCGACCTCTTTGACCACTACCAACCAACCCTCGGCCGCCCCTATGAAACCCTCAAACGCTTCTTCAAAATCTACATCCGCGACTTCGACGGCGCCAAGGAACTGCGCGAACAGTTGATGCACACCACAAATACAGACGAGGTTCGCCAGATACTTGAAGATATATAGTTACTATGGTATAAAATGATACATGTTAGATTTACCTACTGAAGCGATATACCTGCCAGAGAGTAATGGCTATGAAGACCTTCCTACAGGCAATACTATAACTTTGTTTCATAAAACACCTGAAGAATTAACTCCAGAATCAAGAATAGTAATCCACAATAATACACAAACTATAAAAGACGACGAGTCAAAGACACCTGGAACCCTAATATTGCCAAACAATGACCAGTTAGCGGTCGACTTCTCTTACGATCCTTACCTTAACCCTTATGGGATAGACAAGATAAGAGAGAGATCGCAAGAGGTAACAAAACTTAATTCAGAACAATCTCGAGTGCGCGTCATTGAAGCATTAGGAGTGTTGGGGTCTAATATTGTTGTTTGGAGTTCCGCACCTGACATTGCAAGTTATTATGATAAATTCGGCATCACAAGTGACAGAAAAGCAGAAGACGAAAAAGCAGAAGAATATCTCAGCGGGCTGCTAGAAATAACCGAAATTTTGGGCGCTTACGGATTGATGTGTGCGACATTTGACACTGAACACATACTTATCCACAAAGACACACCAGTAATAGATGACCAAAGATCAGTCCGAAGTCTGGATGAAGGTGACGTGGTTTACAGAACTATGGAGATTTATTATAGAGACCTCGTAAGACAAGGGATTACGGGTCGCCAATTTAGAAAATTATTCGTACAGCCTCTTTGTGAAATTGTCTCAGAGAAAAAAGACTCCCCACTGCACAAGAAAATTGGTTCTATAAAACCATTCCTTTCCGATTACTAGGTAGTAGTCGCCATATCACCGGATTGCGATCATAATGACAAAATAAGACCTCCTGATAGCGGGAGGTCTTATTATCGTACTTTCAATTCTATCGCCGTCGCTTGCGTCGATGTAAATCCGCCACTTTCAACCGCACCATGTGCCGGTCGATGAGCTGCTTGGCTTTCTCGCGCTCAACTTGGTCGCCGGCTTCGTCGCGGGCTTTGATGGCGCGCTCCAGTGCTGCCTGTGTTTCCGCCTCGATGATATCGTCGCCGTGATCGGCCTCGTCCACTAGGATTTGCACCGATGAATAATCAATCTTCACCACGCCGCCGGAGATCGCGAAATACTCTAATTGGCTATCCAAATCTTCTTTATGGCGGCGCACAGTAATGACGCCGTCCCGCGCAATCGTCACTAGCGGCTCATGACTCGGGAAAACGGATATTTCGCCGTCAATGGTCGGAATTGACAGCGAATAAACCTCTTCGTCAACCTTCGTGCCAACAAGTGTAACTAATGACAATTTCATGGCTATTTGGCTTTCTTCTTAGCCGATTTGGCGGCAGATTTTTTGTCGGCAGCTGGCTTTTCGTCAGCTTTAGTCTTGGCTTTATCACTAGCTTGCTCCGCTTCAGTATCACGAGCTACTTGGTCGGCTAATGTGCCTTGCACCATGTAGAACCAGCTTTCTGGCTTGTCATCGTATTTACCAGCCAAGATGTCAGCGGCGTCGCGGATGGTGTCCTCTAATTTGACGTACACGCCTGGGTTACCAGTAAACTTCTCAGCCACGTGGAATGGCTGCGCCAGGAAGCGCTGGATGCGGCGAGCCCGAGCGACGATCTGCTTCTGGTCGTCTGACAATTCCTCCATACCGAGGATGGCGATGATATCCTGCAACTCTTTATACTGCTGCAGCACTCGCTGCACTTCGCGCGCCACGCGGTAATGCTCCTCACCGACGATTTCTGGATCGAGTGAGTTAGAGCTGGAGTCCAACACGTCAACGGCTGGGTAAATACCAATTTCCGTCAAAGCACGGTTCATCACGATGGTCGCATCCAGGTGAGCGAAGGTCGTCGCTGGCGCCGGGTCGGTCAAGTCGTCGGCTGGCACATACACCGCCTGAACAGAGGTAATCGAACCCTTTTTCGTCGAAGTAATGCGCTCCTGGAGAGCACCCATTTCTTGCTGCAAGTTCGGCTGATAACCCACAGCGCTTGGCAAACGACCGAGCAGTGCCGACACCTCAGCACCAGCCTGGGTGTAGCGGTAAATATTGTCGATAAACAGCAGCACGTCCTTACCTTCATCACGAAAGGCTTCAGCCATCGCTAGACCCGAGAGCGCCACGCGCAGACGTGCTCCAGGTGGCTCGTTCATCTGACCAAACACCAGCGAGGTCTTGTCCAGCACGCCGGCTTCTTCCATTTCGTAGTACAAGTCATTTCCTTCGCGAGTACGCTCACCAACGCCGGCAAAGACCGAGTTACCAGAGTGGAACTTAGCGATATTGTTGATTAGCTCGGTGATCAGGACGGTTTTACCGACACCAGCACCGGCGAATAGACCCGCCTTACCACCTTTGGCTAGCGGCGCAATCAGGTCAACAACTTTGATACCAGTTTCCAAAATCTCCGTCTTGTTCGATTGCTCGCTCAGATCTGGAGCAGGGCTGTGAATCGGCGCGGTTTTGCCCTTTGGCTGCGGCTTTTCGTCAATCGCTTCACCGACCACGTTGAACATGCGCCCCTGAGTCTCGGCGCCCACTGGCACAGAAATTGGCGCACCAGTCGCCACTACTTCCGCACCGCGAGCCAAACCGTCGGTCGACGACAGAGCAATCGTCCGCACGGTGTGCTCGTCCAGGTGCTGAGCTACTTCCAAAACTAGCGTCTCTTTGCCATTCTTGACATGCAACGCGTCATAAATTGCCGGCAATTTAACGTCGCGCGGAAACTCCACATCGACCACCACGCCAACGATTTGAATAATTTTTCCTAAATCTTTTGCCATCTTGTTCTCCTTTATCATTGTTCCATCGCCTCCACACCGCCGGAAATTTCTGCCAGCTCTTGGGTAATCGCGCCTTGGCGGGCTTTGTTCATCGCCAGCGTCAGATCGTCCACCAGATCAGACGCATTGTCCGTCGCATTCTTCATAGCCATCATCCGCATAGAGTGCTCACTAGCACGGGCATCCAGCAGCGCCTGGAGCAGCCGCGCGCCCGTCAAACGGTTCGCCACGGCGTCCAGCACCTCTGGGATGCTCGGTTCGTATTTGGCGTCGGAAATCGTGTTTGACACTTCGCTGGGGTCAATCAGCGTTTTCGTGCCCGCTGGCAGCAGCCGCGACAGCTCCGCCGTCTGCACCATGCTATTGACAAACCGCGTGTACACCAACGTCACCGCGTCAACTTCGCCATCCTCAAACATGCTAATGGCAGTATTCAAAATCGTGTGAAAGGTGAGTCCAGACGGCTGATCCGGCAAGTCCTCGTACGTACCGATAATCTTCGTATCCTTCAGTCGCGAGGCAAACTGCGACGCCCGCCGGCCGATGGTCAAAGTCAAGTTCTCAATGCCGCGCTCGTCGTCGCGCTTCAGCAGCTCCAGATATTTCTTCAGGACATTGGTGTTATACGCGCCAGCCAGACCCTTGTCGCTAGCGATGACGATGATCAAGCGTTTGGTAATTTTGCGGCGCTTAAACAGCGGGTGATTGTCAGTCGCACCTTGGCTGGCCAGGTAGCTCAGCAGCTCCTCGGCCGCCATGGTATAAGGAGCTGAGGCCTTGTCCGCCTCTTGCGAACGACGCATCTTGCTGGCGGCCACCAACTGCATCGCCTTGGTGATCTGCTTGGTCGAATCCACCGAGCGAATGCGATTTTTCAGCGCACGAGTACTCGGCATGAATTACTCCTCAAATCCTTTCGCCGCTACCTGTGTTGCCTCGTCAATGATGCGTAGTTGCTCGTCGGTTGGCTTATCGCCCTTATTAAGTTCACGCATTGCGTCTTTGTTATTTTTCCAAAGTTGTGTCAGTAGGGCAGCTTGTGCTTCCTTGATCTTAGCAACTGGCACATTGTCAAAGGCACCGCTGGTCACCGCATGGATGCTGACAAATTGTTCCCAGACGCTCATCGGCTGATACTGTGGCTGTTTGAGCAGTTCAGTCAAGCGCTGACCGCGGTCAATCTGCGCCTTGGTCGCATCATCCAGGTCCGAGCCAAACTGGGCAAATGACGCCAATTCGCGGAACTGTGAAAGACCGAGCTTCAGGTTACCACCAACCGATTTAACCGCCTTCGTCTGAGCAGCGCCACCGACGCGGGAGACCGATAGACCAGCAGAGATAGCCGGGCGAATACCTTGGTAGAACAAGTCAGTCTCTAGGAAAATCTGACCGTCGGTGATGGAAATCACGTTGGTCGGGATGTACGCCGAGATGTCGCCAGCCTGCGTCTCGATGATCGGCAGGGCAGTCAGTGAACCAGCGCCCAATTCGTCCGACAACTTGGCTGAACGCTCCAGCAGGCGAGAGTGCAGGTAGAACACATCACCAGGATATGCCTCACGTCCCGGTGGACGACGGAGCAAGAGCGACATCTGGCGGTAAGCCACGGCGTGCTTGGTCAAATCATCATAAATCATCAGCGCGTGGCCGCCGTTGTCGCGGAAATACTCACCCATGGCCGTACCAGCATATGGCGCCAAGTACAAGAGGGAAGCCGCGTCCGACGGGCTGGTCGCCACCACGATGGTTTGCTCCATCACGCCTTCTTCTTTCAGGCGGTCAACTAGCCGCGCAATTTTTGATAATTTCTGACCAATCGCCACGTAGACGTTCACCACGCCGGTCTTTTGCCGCGCCTGGTTGATCATGGTGTCGATGGCAATGGCCGTCTTACCGGTCTGGCGGTCACCGATGATCAGCTCGCGCTGCCCACGGCCGATTGGGAACATGGCGTCAATCGACATAATACCGGTCATCAATGGCTCATGCACCGACTTACGGCCCATCACGCCAATGGCTGGCCGTTCAATCAGCCCGCGTTGTTTCGTCTTGATAGCTGGTCCGCCATCGAGCGGCCGACCCAGCGGGTCAACCACCCGGCCGAGCAGTTCCTCGCCAACCGGCACATCCAGCACCGCACCCTTACGGCGAACGCTGGCGCCAGCCTTGACTTTTTCTTCGCCGCCGAGGATCACCGCACCGATTTCATCTTCCATCAAGTTCAGCGCAAAGGCTTCCACCACGCCGCCATCAGTTTCAATTTCTAACACTTCGCTGTAGCCAGCCTTACTGAGGCCGTGCACCCACGCCACGCCGTCGCCGACGCGGATGACCACACCAGCGTCCTCTAGCCCTTCCGTCGCCTCCAGCTGCGCGATTTTTTTCCGCAGGCTTTTGGCTAGTTCTGTCACATCAATCTTGCTCATTTTTCCTCCTAGATTTTCTTCGCCCGCAAGTCGTTTAATTTCTTGGCAATTGTCGCGTCCATCACTTGAGTCGGCGTGGTAATCTTCACCCCGCCGATCAACTCGGAACGGATGATTTCGCGCAGGCGCACCTGAGCGATGCGGTCGCTCGGGACTTCCGTATCAAGAAGTTCGACGTGCTGAGTGGCGTGGTCGTCTGAGGGCGCTCTGCAGCCCGAGTTTCCGCTACGGAAACCCGGCGCGAAGCCCGCGTCCCGATGACGAGCCGCGCTGCTCAGCAGTTCCTCAACTTCCTGCCGTGCCGCCTCACCCAGCGGCGTTGCGCTTTCCACCGTCGCCACGATAGTTCCGCGCTCAGCTAATTCCACCTCAATATCCCATGCCAACAATTCGACTTCTCTCTCATGCTTTTCATAAATCAAAAACCCGGCAATCTCTTCCAGCACCGCATCATTTCCCGCCAGAATCTGCTCGGCAGCATACTTAGCCAGCTTTCGCCTGGACACCAGCCGCATTTATTCGGCCTCCTTCAGCGCTGTTGAAATCAGCTTCGCATCCTTTTTAGAATCAATCTTCTCGCCCAAAACTTTGCCAGTCGCCTCCGCCACCAATTCCAGCGTCGAGTTATGCAATTCTTTCTTGGCGTTCGCAACTTCCTGAGCGATTTTATCGTGCGCTTCTTTAATTAAAGCCTCGGACTTAACGGCCGCTTTTTTAGTAGCATCCTCAATAGCTTCGGCCGCTTCTTCGCGAGCTGACGTCACAATCTTATTAGCCTCCGCTCGAGCTTTTCGCATCATCTCAGCAGTCATTTCTTCGGCTTTATCGGCATTTTCTTTAGCAGATTTCGCCGCCAAATCAGCCGCCCGCAAATCTTTCTCGCGCTTGATAAGCATCTCCATCATCGGCGGATAAACAAACTTGCGCAACACAAACAGCAAGATCAGAAATGCTACCGTCTGAAGAGCCAGCAATGTCCAATCAATTCCTAGCGAACCAAGCAAATCGGCTTTCTCTGAAGCGCCAGAATTGGCAAATTGTGTTAATATTTTCTCCACAATTTACTCCCGAAAACTACATAACTTTGCCGACGATTGCCGCCACGAAACCGATAATCGCGATAGCGTCAATGAAGGAAATACCGAGGACCATCATGGTGCGCAAGTCGTTGATTTTTTCTGGGTTGCGGCCAGCAGCGTTCATAGCAGCTGCACCGACGATTGCCGCACCAGTTGCTGCAAATGCCGCTGGGATTGCGTAGGTAAGTGTGAATGCTAATGCTTCCATTGTTAATATTCTCCTTTAATTAATTGTTACCTAATTTAATCACTTTCTGCCGCCGCTAATTTCTTAGTTTCAGTAGAGGAGTGAACTTCATCAATCGGCTCGTGCGAATCATGGTGAGCCAGCCCCAGGGAAATAAACACTGTCGATAGCATAAAGAAAATATACGCCTGAATTCCGCCGATAAACAATTCAAAGAAATAAAACGGCTGCAGTGCCACTGGCGACATAAATTTTGTCATGTAAGCAATAACCGCCAGAAGAATTTCGCCGGCCAGCACATTGCCAAACAAGCGAAAACTCAGACCCAGCATTCGTGAGAATTCCGCAACTAGCTCCAGAATACCGACAAACGCCATAATCGGATCGCGCAGCGGATTAACGAAATAGCGTCCCATATTTCCCTTAAAACCCAAATATTTAAAGGCGTAAACTTGCGCTGCCACAATTGTCACAATCGCCAGCCCAAACGTCATATTAAGATCCGCCACGCCGCCGCGAAACAGGGGAGTGTGATGTTCGCCAATGGTGATCGGACCAACAATCGGCAAAAGCCCCAGCCAATACTGCGCGATGATAAAGAAGAACAGCGTAATGCACAGCGGCGCCACTTTTCGCGCCCATTTTTCATCGGGAATAACTTGACCAACTGTGTCATATAAACCGTCAAACGTCCACTGAACCAGCCTCGTCGCGAGGTTATGTTTCTTTTTCCCTAAAACCGCTGCTCGCGTCCTAAACATCAGCCATACCAGCACGATCAAGCCCAGAATTCCTACCAAATGCGAATTGGTAATTGATACGCCAGCCACATTAAAAACTTCATCAACCTTCACCGAAATGTGCGGTCCGGCATTTGCCATATAATTAATCATTCTTTGACTCCTGTTGTTTAATCTTGGCAACTTGCAGCCAGACGAGAACTGCTGCAACGATTACGCCAATAGCAATTCCTCCAAACGTCAACCACGGTTTCATATTGATTACATTATCCAACCACAGCCCCAATAACGTCAAGCCAATCGTCGGCAAAAACACCCTCCAAGTCGTCCCCACCATCGTCTTCATCAGGAGCGTCGCAGAATTGTCCGTCTTACTCACAGAAATATCAGTTTTTTGCACCATTACTTTTCACTATATCAATCTGTTATACTATTTTGCAAGATGCCACGGCGAAATTATCCAAAAAATACTCAAAAAGCCCAAAGATTATCTCTGATGTCAATCTCCCAGCACACCAATTGTCAGAAAAAACGCCGCTTCTCAACAGAGGCGAAGGCGTATCAAGCATCAGAAATCCAAGAACTGACAAACCCAAATTTATCAATTACGATTTACCATTGCGAGTGGTGTAGGGGGTGGCATTTGACCTCAAAAAATTCCCATTAAACATAATCAGTATGCTATAATTATGACTATTGATAAATAAGGGGAGAGAATATGAGCGAAGACACAACCAACAACCATCAAGCTGCCAAAGTTACCGTCTATAGCACCAGTTGGTGCGCTTTCTGTCATACAGAGATGGAATGGCTGAAAAAGCTCGGCATTGATTTTGTCGCCAAGGACATCGAGGCCGATCCAAGCGCCAAGGAAGAATTGCTCAGTAAAAACGGCGGCAATTTCCAAGGCGTGCCAGTGACTGACATTAACGGCGAGTTGGTACTTGGTTTTGATCGACCAAAGCTGCAAGACTTGCTGCGCAAGAACGGCTTGTTGGCTGATTAAAGAATACGTGTTTGAATACGAATTATCCCGCCTGACAGTGGCGGGATTTTTATTCTGCGCCGATTTGTACGACCTCGCCGCCAATTGCTTGACGGAAATAATTGTCGTGGCTGACATACAGAATGGCGCCAGAATATTTCGCCAGTGCCGTCTCTAGTTCCTCGATGCTCGGCAAATCAAGGTGGTTGGTTGGCTCATCCAAAATCAGCAGCTGAGGGTCATTCGCCAGCATAGCAATGATCTGAAAGCGCGCTTTCTGGCCACCCGACAGGCGCACCAGTGGCGTCATCCGATCCGCTTCAGTGAACAGATAATCAGCCAGTAGTTGGCGAATTTTTGTCTCAGAAATCGGCAGGTCACGGCTCAGATACAATTTCTCAATCGCCACCTCCAGCGGATCCGCCAAATACTGCTCATCAATCTCTTGCTCGTACACGCCGACCCGCACCTGCGGATCGAGGAAGAGGTTGCCGGAGTAGAGGATAGGCGAGTGGATAGATTTATCTGGTGCGTATGACAACTCAGATTTATTCTGAGTATATTCAAGCTGGCTCGTCAAACTCTTTTTCTGAAGGCTTTGCCTTTCCGGCAAAGGCGCGCCAAGAGCGCCAGCTAGATCAGTTGGCGGCGCGCCGGCCTGAAGAGAAAGATGTTTGCGAGACGGGCGAGCCACATCACCGCTTGCCAACAACATCCGAATCAGCGTCGTCTTGCCAGCGCCATTACGGCCGCGCAGCTCCACCGCTTCACCCTCACGCAAATCAATATTCACCCCCTCAAATAATATCCGTTCGCCAACGCCAACCGCCACGTCCTCAACCCGCACCAGCACGTGCTGGCTGCGACTGACCGCGTCCTTCATCGATAGCCGAATATTGCGCGCCTTGAACCTGCCGTAGCGCTCAGCCGACTTATAATCAAGCTGCCCGGCCGATTCCTTATCAATCCAAAACGTCGGCTTGTCCATCTCTGATAATTCCGCCAGCTCGGCCCGCGCTTCATGTTCCAGCCGCTTGAACTTTTGGATGGTGCCGGGGTTTCGCGACTTTTCCTTTAGCCGCTGATAATCCAGCACCTTTTGTTTGAGGTTAGTTATCCGCTTCTCGACCTGCTCAAAATTATTCATGCCCGCCGCCGTCGCCTGAGCATTTTGCTTGAGGTAGGCGTCATAATTACCGCGGTAACTGACCGCTTGGCCGTCTTTAAGTTCGACAATTCGATCCACCCGGCCCAGCACATCGCGGTCGTGGGTGATGATCAGCATGGCCTGGCGCGGCTGCGAACTCATCCAGTCGATGAATTGCTACTTGGCCACATAATCCATGTGGTTGGTCGGCTCGTCAATCAGCGCCAAATGCGCCTCCGCATGTATAATCTTCACAATCTCCACCAGCCGCTTCTGACCGCCCGACAGAGAACCAAGCGGCCGCTCGCTGTACCCGCTCAGCTGAAAGTTATCAAGCTCCCGCTCGATCTTCTCCTCAATCTGGTAAAACCCTTTCTGGTCAAATCGCTCCAGCGCCTGGGTGTACTCCTCGATCTTGTGCATATTATCGCCCATGGTCTCGGGATATTCATCGATAATTTTCTTTAAGCTCGCATATTCCGGTAGCCCCGCCAGAATGTAGCTCAGCACCGTCTGATCACCCAAGCCATGATGCTCCTGCGCCGTACTGGCCACGGTGATGCCGCGGCGAAAAATCACCTCACCGGTGTAGTCGGTGTCCGTGCCCGCCAAGATGCCAAACAACGTCGACTTGCCGACGCCATTGCGGCCAACCACGCCGACCTTCTCGCCGTCGTCCACGCTAAACTTGACGTCGCGCATCAACGTCTTGTCGCCAAAACTCTTCTCGGTGATGTGAATGTCGGCTATCATTGGGCTATTGTAGCACAAATCCTACCCCAGAAGAGGTCACACATTTCTATAGAACAACACGCAGCGCACCTGCTATAATAAAACCATGCCAAAGTCAAAAACCAAAAAGCCAGTTGCACAGTCCGTCGTTAATCGCCGGGCCAGGTTTGACTATGAGCTGGGCGAGGAAATAATTGCCGGGCTGGTTTTGACAGGAATGGAAGTACGCGCCGCCAGGGAAGGCCACGTCCAGTTAAAAGGTGCTTTCGTCAGTTTGAAAAATGGCGAATTATGGCTGAACAATGCCAGTTTTTCGCTGCGGCTGAACGAGCGCGGGCAAGCAAATACCCGCAGCGTCGACACCTCGGCGCGGAAATTATTAGTCAGCAAGCGGCAATTAGCAAACTTTACCGAGGCAAAAAAGCAGGGCATGACCATCGTGCCGACGAAATTATTGACTGGCGGCAAATTTATCAAAATTATCATCGCCCTTGGCAAGGGCAAAAAAACTTACGACAAGCGCGAGACTATCAAACGCCGCGACCAAGACAGAGAAACCAGGCGGCTCATCGCCAACCGATAAATTTATCAGAGAATCCCGGAATTTTCTGAAGGCGCTATCCTCGACTTATTCCAAATTTTTCCGCGTCTCAATCAGGCTTTGATAGAGTTTTTCAAGCTTCTTCACCTGGCTGCGTTCGGTAAATTTACGGGCAAGTTTTTTGCTTTCAGCGCTAAATTCCGCCTGTTTTTTCGGGCTCTTTAGAATTGAGATTACTTTTTCAGCCACGCTTTCTGGAGTATTTTCTGCAAAATAGCCATTAATTCCGTCCTTCACGACCTCGGAAACTTCCGTATCAATAATCACAATTGGCTTGCCGGCGTGCGCAGCTTCATGCAGAACCCAGCCCTGAGTATCTTTTAACGATGGAAAAGTAAACACTTTCATCACTTCATATGCCACGCCTAAATCTTCGCGCGGCATAGCTCCGGTGAATATAATCCTATCCGCGAAATTCGTTTCCGCAGCCATTTTTTCCAAAGTCTGACGATATTCAAAGTCGCCGACAAGCAGCAGCTTAGACTTCGGCCTGGCTGACGCGATAAACTTGTCAAACGCCTCAATGAGAATCGGCAAATTCTTCTCCTCGCCTAAGCGCCCCACAAAACCAAATACTTCATCCTTTTCACGCAAACCCCATTGTTTCCGAAACTCTTTTATCCGATCCGTCTTCGGTTTCGGCAAAGCGTTAACGCCGTTTGGCATTAAAGTAATCTTATAGCTGTAATCTTCTGTTTGCCAAGATTGCAATTGGTCGCGGCTTTTACGCGACAGCGCGATAACGGCATCCGCCTTGCTGTATAGAATAGTAATAACGCGCTCAATGATATCTTTATTCCATTTTGTTACGCCGTTGCGCGGACGATATAGCTTAGCCACTTCCAATAAATCCTGCCCGTTCAACTTAACAGATAGCGGAAAAACTATCCCCGCCAAAGCTAAGACTCCCGGTAAAACCGCTGGATAATGATCAACAAATTCATACAAGTCGGTACAATGTTGAACGACAAGCGGAATATTATTTTTATTCGCCGCCTTTACGCCCAATAGTCCAATTTGCGACGGGGTAAAAATATGAACAACATCCAGATTCATATTAGCAATTTGACGCTGCACCACCGGAGGGAAGAACACCGACGTATCATAATCATCAAAAAACGCGCCCTTAATTGAACGAAAGCGAATAATCCGGCTGTTATCGTCTTCATGAAGCAGTTCAGCCTGCTTAGATGGGCTAATAGATTTCGCCGGACAAAAGACATAGACCTCATGCCCTAAAGCCTCTAGCTCGCGCTTTAGCGACTCGACTACATAAACGATACCATTGATAGACGGTCTATAGCTATCCGTAAAAAGTCCTATCCTCATAACCTCATTATACCATTTATAGCAAAGATCGATAAAACTCGACCAACCGCTCAGCACCAGCACTACTGTCAAACTTCTTCGCAATCCGTTTAGCTCCGCGCTGCGCCTCACTATACGCCTGTTTATCTCGGTGCAGCATATCAATCAAATCCAAGAATTCATCATCCGTTTTTGCCATAATAGCATCGCCCTTAAATGTATCATCATATTGAGGAATGTCGCGTAGAACAATTGGCAATTCAGCACCAGCAGCTTCTAAGACGCACATAGGATGGTTTTCTTGCATAGCAGGAAGAACAAACAAGTCAGTAGCCACATAATAATCCCTAACATCCTCCAGGGGAATAACGCCAGTCACCGTAAGGTTATCGGGGGCACTTTTTATCATATGCTGCATAGCACTATGATCGGCTCCCAAATTTTTAAACGGAATTCCTCCCACCCAAAAGAATTTTACATCCGGCATTTGCTTGGCGGCTTTTATTAGGATATCAAGTCGCTTGCGCGGCTGTACTTGACCATTACCCATTACCACGAAATCGCCATCTTTCAAGCCCAGCTTTTTTCGTACCATTTTCTTTTCCGCAGCAGTATGTTTATACCTCGACATGTCAATTGTATTGTAAAACACCTTAGTTTTAGGAACATTCATATCATTTATAAGCTCTTCGGCAACCATACCAGAACAGGCCAAAACCAAATCCGCTTTCCTGTAAAAGAACTTTAACCACATTTTACCTAAAGGTTTCCAATATCTTGCTCCCTTAATCGAGCCAATAAAACTATCCGGCACAAGATGAGCTGAGACTACTTTCTTGCCGCCTTTCTTTATCAATCGTCGAAAAGAATACAGCCCCATGGTTTGGATATGAATTATATCAGCAGGACGATCGGTATTCACCTCAATATCAACATCTTTTCTTTTTCGCAGCGCGTCCGTAATCTCCTTATATGCTGTATGTACACCATGGCCCTGAACAGTAAACTCGCTTTCGGAAATCATATTAACAGTCAACTTCTTGCTATTGTTATTACTCATAGCTACAGTATATCAAACTATTCTTCTGACAATATCAGCTTAGAGATCAATTCCGGACTATCCAGCACCGACAAATGTCCTGTATTAAGCTCCACAAATTTATTAATTTTCACCCCAGTAGCACCAATAGGACGAGTAATTTTATCAAATTTTCCCACGATCAATCCCGTAAATTTACTCTCAGGAATAACCATTTTCTCCATCCTGGAAACATCTCGTGCAATTTTCGCCTGTTCCAAATATTGCCGAGATGTCACACGCGTTTTTCTTGCCAGCCACTTTATTAAGCTTATTGTGCTTTTTTGTCTATTTCTTATCAAGCACATTCCGCGAAATACTGAAAAATAATAGTTTAAATAGATGTGTTGATTTATCCAACGAACATGATATAAGAACGAAGAAGAAATCTTTGTTACAATTGGCGTTTCAAACGGAGGGTTGATATACCAAATCTTTGGACATCCTGTCTTACTAGCCGCCAAGCAGCCCAGGGAATGAGCTACTATCTCATTAATCCGTAGACCTCTTTGCTTAAAAGCTGGCGACAAATTTCTTGCCCAATATTCAATATCACTAACTTCCATATTCGCAATCAATTGGCTTTTGCCATGTGATGGCAAATCAACAAACAATAAATTTGCATCATCTCTTAAACGGTAGGCCAGCGGAATCATCCCGTGAAAATCACCACCTATGCCATGAATTAACAAGATAGTCTTATTTGAATTACCATTATAGAAATAATAGGCGGTTCTCACACCTCCTACATTTATAAAATCGCTTGAAATTTTACTTAAAAACTCATCGTACATCAATAGCATCTTCATTAAATTATAGCACCACGGTATAATGACTCTATGAGACTCTTCTCCTGGAACGTCAATGGCATCCGCGCCGTCATCAATAAGGGTGAGTTTGCCAGCTTCCTGCAAACCTACGATCCGGATATCTTATGCCTGCAAGAGACCAAGGCTGCCCGCGACCAGGTAGAAATTGATCTGCCAGAGTACCACGAGCATTTCTATTCAGCCGCCAAAAAAGGCTATTCCGGCACGGCGATTTTGTCGAAAATCCGGCCGCTGCATTGGCGCGACGGGCTGCCGCCGGCTATCATCGAGCGGTTCAACCTGACCGGCGATAAGTATGGCAATCCGGCGGACGAAGGGCGTATTATCACTGCCGAGTTCGACGATTTTTGGGTGGTGACCTGCTACACGCCAAATTCGAAAGGGGATTTGAGCCGGCTGAAATTACGCCATGAACAGTGGGATCCGGCAGTGCTGGCCTATCTGGAGGAATTGGAGCTCGTCAAGCCGGTGCTATACTGCGGCGATATGAACGTGGCGCATCAAGAAATTGACCTGGCAAATCCAAAGCCTAATGTCGGCAAGCACGGCTTCACTGACGAGGAGCGAGAAGGCTTTCAGAATTATCTGGACGCCGGGTTTGTCGATACCTTCCGGGCGGCTTTCCCTGACAAGACCGGGGTGTATACCTGGTGGACGCACTGGGCCAACGCCCGGGCGCGCAATGTCGGTTGGCGGATCGACTATTGGCTGGCGTCGCGCGAAATCGCTAAGCGTGTCAAAAATCCGCAAATCCACACCGAACAAATGGGCAGCGACCACTGCCCGGTAAGCATTGAGGTTGAGGTATGAAAATCACCAAACACTCGAGTGAACGCAAGCTACTCATCAGCCTCAGTGCCGTGCTAGTCATCGCCGGTAGCGCTTTAGTGACTTATTTCACCCTCCGTCATTTCAACCCGCCACACACCACCGCTCAGCAGCCTATCAGCCAAGAGCAGCCCACTCCAACGCCCAAAGAAAAAGCTCCCGACAGCCAGAGAATACCAGCCGCTCCGACCATCGCTCTGCCAAACGCTACGCCGATCCCGGCGCGCATTGTCAACAGTGCCGATGACGCTGATCTCTGGAAAATTGCTAACAAATCCCGGGCCTTCGCCAATCCTCGCTACCAACCCAGCGACCTCCGCCTCGTCAGCGTGCCGACACTACCCGGCCGCGGCCAAGATGAGCGCTCACTCCGCGCCGTCCTCATACCTGACCTCGAGAAGTTAGTCGCCGCTGCCCGCGCTGCTGGCGTCACCATCCGCGTCGGCTCGGGCTACCGCAGCTATGCCACCCAAGCCTCGCTCTTCGCTAGCTACGTCCACCAACACGGCGAGGCCGCAGCCAGCCGCTTTAGCTCCCGCCCTGGCCACAGCGAACACCAATCAGGCCTAGCCGTCGACTTTGCTGGCGCCGATCAAACCTGCTGGGTGGATGATTGTTTCGAACGAACCGCCGCCGGTAAATGGCTGGCCGCCCACGCTCATGAATACGGCTTTATTCTGCGCTATCCGAAGGGTAAGGAAAAAATCACAGGCTATCAGTACGAGCCGTGGCATTTTCGCTACGTCGGGCGGGAACTCGCGGGCGCCTTACAGCAGTCGGGCTTGACGATGGAGGAGGCGTGGCCGTATATTGAAAAGGCAGCAAGCGAAATCAAACAAAAATGATTTTATCATCGTCATAATTCCGACGCTCATCCACCAAACGTATCAAATTAATCTAGCAAAAACCACCTAATAGCGTATAATACATATCATGCATAAGGGCGGGAAAAATATATTTACTTATTTATTAGCAATGGTTTTATCGGCGTGGGTAACTTTTACATTTTTGGTGATTAGTGGCACCTACGAAACCAACCATACATACGACCGAATTCAAGCGCAGATAGCAGCCCAACCAACCGTTTCGCCAGTGAAAACTGTTACTTTTGCTGGCACTAATAATACGCAATTGAAGTTAAAAATTCCATCACAAAAATTGTTAAAAACCAGCGGTATCTGGGCTTACGTATCAAAAACCCATGGAATTAGTGAAGATTACCAACCGAAATTAGCTAACCTAACAGTCGAGCACGGCGACTGGCTGGAAGACAAGCGGGCCAGCGCCGAAATCCAGCCGGAGCTAAAAGACATGTTTACTGCCGCCAAAGCCGCTAAAAACGACTTGATCGTGACCAGCGCCTACCGCTCGGCTGCCGACCAGAAAAAACTTGTTGCCGAATCAAAAGCCAAAAGCGGCGCCGCTTACACCGAAAAATACGTTAATCAAGCAGGGCACAGCGAGCATCAGCTTGGCCTAGCGGTGGACTTATCAAGCCTTGATAAAGACTGCAAAGCCAATTTTGCCCGCTGCAGCCTGAAAAAGGAAACCGCCGCCTGGCTGGCCAATAATTCCTATAAATACGGCTTCATCTTACGCTACCCGGAAGGTAAAGAAGACCTCACCGGCATAGAAGCCGAAAGCTGGCATTTCCGTTACGTCGGTAAAGACATGGCGAAATTAGTCCGCGACTCAGGCTTAACCTTTGATGAAATATATAAAAAGATTTCCGGAAACGATAAAAATTACAATCAAAAATCAGAAAAACCAAAACCGTAAAACATCCAGAATATTCAGCCGTGCGCTACTTGGTAATAAATTCCTCTTCGATAAGAATCGTTAATTCGTATAATTTTTGGACACCGTTTTCCAATTGGTAATAATAGCGAATATAAAACAATTCCAAAGTAAACAGTGCTAGCACCATAATTCCAGACAAAACCGTCAGTAATCCGTCAAGAGCCAGCGACGAGAACCAGAAGAACAACCCCAGAGCACAAAGACACAACAGAGCAAAGAAAAATGTCACCAACAAATGCACCAGCCGCTCATGTTGAAACTCGGTAATTCGAGCATGATGAAACCGCGCCAAATCACGCAAATCTTCTTTATTTTTAGCTTTTTTTAAGCGAATTTTGACGGCTTGTTTGTGAGTCAGCATTTGCTTATACATAAGCAGAGTATAGCTCGAAATGCGCAAATCGACAAATAGATACGCTACAATAAACATATGGACATGAAATTTTGGAAAAAACAAGAACTGGGCAAACCACTTTTTCCCGACGTTGAATGGAACAAGCCAGAACGGCGAGACCAAGCAGGGAGGCTGGGGATTATCGGCGGCAATAAATTAGGATTTTTAGCGGTCGCGGAAAGTTACCAAGAAGCCCTTAAAACTGGGGTCGGTGAGGTTCGTGTATTGCTACCGGACGCTTTGAAAAAAAATGTTCCATCGGCCATGACCGACGTACTATTCGCACCAACAAACCAATCCGGTAGCCTGGCCAACGAAGCCCTTAGTGAGGCGCTGGCATTAGAAAATTGGGCTGACGTGCTGTTGTTATGCGGCGATGCTGGGCGCAATAGTCAAACCTCAATCGTCTACGAAGAATTGATAAAAAAAGCCAACATTCCCGTCGTCTTAACACGAGATGCCATTGACCTAGTTCAGAATAGCTTCGCCGAAATCCTCGAAAATCCTCACGTAGTTTTCATAGCGAGCCTAGCACAAACCCAGAAAATTTTTCGCGCTGTCTATTATCCAAAAATCATCACCTTCAGTATTCAATTGGCACAACTTGTCGACATTCTCCACAAATTCACCATCACCTATCCCGTTACCATCTGTGTCTTTCATGCTGACAATCTGATAATTGCTCATGGCGGCGAAGTCGTCACTCAAAACTGGAATGTGCCGATGGCAATCTGGCGAGGAACCGTTGGGGCGCGCGCGGCGAGCTACCTGGTCTGGTCCCCAGAATCACCGTTGGCCGCGATTAGTACTGCTATTTCTTCATAAATAAAATCGCCCAAACTGGACGATCAAGCCTGAAGCAATCTCTGGTACCGCGGGCCGGACTTGAACCGGCACGAGCTATTGCTCACCAGATTTTGAGTCTAGCGCGTCTACCAATTCCGCCACCGCGGCACAAGAGAACGCTTCAAACTACCGTTAGATTGTACCATAACCGCCTCTCAGCCACAAGCATGACTTTTATTTACCGCCAATTTCCCGTATAATGAAAGGAGCTATGTATCCGACGGATGATCAATCAAACGGTCGAGTGGGCATGCCGCCATCAGATCAGCGCCGACCTCTCACGCCACCACCTCGCGACCCAGCAGCCTCAAAAAACGCCGCCGCGGATATTATTCGTGGACAGCTTAATGCTATTTACGCCAAATCAGAGGAGCGTACTAACTCACCGCAAGCCACCCAACCACAGCCAATCCCAGCTCCAACCCAGATTAAGACGCCTCAGCCCAAACCGCAGACTGAACCACAACCAAAGCTTGCGCAGAGCACCCATCACGCTATGCGAACTGCACCAATTACCGAAGAGCCAAAACAATCAGAGCCCAAACCGCAAGCCGCCCAATCACAATCGCCCGTCCACACGCAAGTCTCAGCCGACCAATGGAAACAATATCACAGCGCTTGGCAAAAATACTACCAAATGTATTACGAGCGTTATTACGCTGGCAATATTGCCGCTAAAAACCGCGAAATCTCTCGCTTAACCAAAGAAACACAAAAAAACGTACCAAACACCAACACCGATGAACCGACAGACCCACAAGCAATTGCCATTAAGGAACTCCGTAGTCAAATCCAACAAAAAGTCCGTGAATCTGCCCAAAAAGTTAAAAAATCTCGTCATTTTGTCCCAGCCATTGCCGGAATATTAGTTCTCTTAATCTTCATGTTTTTACAATACAATCGTATTATCTTTGGCGCAGTCGCCGCTTATACTACTCCTGGCGCGATTAACCCACAGAATATCATTGTCGATGCTTCCACTGACGCTTCTGTCAGCTCTGAGCCTCGCATGATTATCCCTAAAATAAATGTCGACGCACCTGTTGTTTATGGTGCTGCCAGTGACACAAAATCACAATCAGAAGCCATGAAGCGGGGAATTGCTCACTTCTCAATTCCGGGCGCCAGCGCCGTGCCGGGGCAGGTCGGCAATGCGGTCTTTGCTGCCCACTCCAGTAATGATGCTTTTGCTGCTGGTGATTATAAGTTTGTGTTTGCGCAGAATGAAAAATTGGTTAAGGGCGATATAATTTACATGAACTATAATAGCAAGCGCTATACGTATAAAATTACTTCCACAGAGGTTGTTATGCCAAACGAAGTCTCAAAGGTCCAACTCAACACCAATAAACCAATGTTAACATTGGTGAGCTGCGTACCTCTAGGAACGGCAGAAAAACGTCTCCTGGTTTTTGCTGAACAAATCAACCCCGACCCCAACAAGGCTACCTCAACAAGCGAATCAGGCTCGTCTCAGCAGCAAGGAAATAACTCCAATATTCCCGGAAAACCCGAGCCGACCATCTTAGAGCGGCTCTTCGGTGGATAAAATATAAATAGCGATTTAATTAAAGAAACCTGTTGATCCGATGTCCATATTCATCTTGCTCAGAACAATTTTTCCCGCCGCGTTCACCGTTAGCCCATAGACATAGCGCTGATTTGACGACAGAACCGCGCCCAAATCCTTATGCGCGTCCAGTAGCGTATGTGCATTTGTGCCGTCAAATTCACGAATTTCCATTTTTCCTGAGGCCGAGACGCTGCGAACATAGAAATTATCAAGCCATTTCACCTCTTGCGCAACACCAATATTAAACACCCGAGACAACTCTTTACGCTCTAAATCATATGATTGTAACACTGCACCGTTTTGTGCCACTATAAACCGCCCGGCATTATCCAGGGTCATACTTGTCGTTGCGTTTTCAGTCTTAATGTTTTTTGCAGTCTGTAAAAATTCTTTCTGTCGGTCCTTAGAGTCTGATATATTTCCTCTATAAATTGTCATATCCTGACCAACCGCCAAAACTACAGTGTCTTTATTAAAATAGCGAGAGGTCTGAATAATTGGCGTCTTATCTGTGGTGAATTTACCGATAATGAACGGCTCTTTCCAATCCTGCTTCCAAATTCCCGCGACTTTTTTGCTATCAATAATCGACACGTAAGATAGCCGGTCGTCGCCATATAGCTTAAATGACTCTACGCCAGTTAAAATTGGACTAGAAATCGTCGAACTATCCAGATCAACTCGACGAAGCTCACCGCTCTCCTGCAACATATATACCGAGTGAGCGCCAGTTCCTGCGAAACTAATTTGTTTTACGCTTAAGCCCGTCATAGTCGTTACGTCGATAATCTTCTCCGGATTCTCTCTGTCAAAAACCAGCCACTGCACGCCCGTGGCATTATTTTCTGCTGGATATGAGTGCTTGACTAAAACGTATCGCGAGTCGCGGTCCCATTCCGCCACCGAAAATACGTGACCATCAGCAGACAGGGAATAGCCAGCTAAGATACTTGTGCTGAGATTATATTCCGTAAATTTCTCTTTGCCTTTATTGGTATCGCGGATATCACCGACAGTCATGAACGGAGTTTTATCCTTTGTGCCAAAGCCCATCAAAAAACCACCGTTCGGCGATAAGGAGATGGCCTGCACCGAATCAAAAGTTTTTACCTCAGTAGTGTCGCGTTTTATCGGAATGAGCCTGGCATAATTCAGATTGGTTACGGTATCAGATTTAATATCTAGGGTCTTCTGCCATGGCTCGTATTCGTTTAACTTCATTGCAAATGTATGCTTTCCTGGAAGCACAGTACTCTTTGTTGAAGTCCTGCGCAACTCCATATCATCAACATAGACCAGCGCTCCGCTTGGGTGAGATTCGTATTGGACTAGTCCTGTTTGCTGTAATTCTTTTGTATTAGGATTAAATGTATAGCCAAGCATTCTAAAAGTTAAAAATACCAGAAGAGTAATAAGCGATAATGTCATTAACGTGTACACAAAAGCTCGCCTTGCGAGTTCCTTAGTACGATTTCTTTGTCGATACATAATTACGGAAATTATAACATATTTGCATACTTGAAAAAACCGTAGGCGATTTGTACTATATATACAGGAATAAACATTAGGGGGATTAATGGCAAGTAAAAATTATGTAGTCATCAACGGACGCGCCTATAACACCATAACCGGCATGGTAATGAATGATGTTGATGTAAAAAAAATTGAAATAAAACGAGACCAATTAAGTAATAACCGCGGCACAGCAGTATCGCGCATTCATGCCGCTCACATCCAGAAATCAAGCACCTTAAATCGTCGGCACGTTAAAAAACCGCAAGGAGTGCCTCTTGCTGCCAGAGTTGTGAAACCCCACGTTACCACGCAACAACACGTTGCCGTAAAAAAATTTGCCCCAGCAACACCCAAGCCAGCCCCTCAGCAAACCGTCAGGGCTGCCGTCAGTAGCAGGCCAGCCGAAGCACACCCAGTCGTTAGGCGCGCACAGCAGCGACCGCTAAGTGTTAATAACCAATTACGAAAAGATCGTCGCCCAATGCCTATCGTCAAAACTCCAGCCATCATCCCGCAAAAAATCGAAAAACCGGCCGTAAAAACCGCTAAAGAACTGAAAAACGAAGCCATTGAAAAAGCCTTATCGAATGAGATTGCCAGCAACAAAAAAACCCGTCGACGCCAGAAAAAAGGCGGCGCACTGCGCCTACTAAACACCTTTTCTGTCGGGTTTGCAGTGATGTTGCTTGGTGGCTATTTAACATATTTAAGTATGCCAAACATCTCTATAAAAATGGCAGCAGTCCAATCGGGAATTGACGCCAAATATCCAGGCTATAAGCCCGACGGCTACGCATTAAACGGCCCAATTAAATTCAAATCCGGCGAAGTTACTATGCGCTATGCCTATGCCGACGGCAGCTCAGCTTACACCATAACTCAGCAGAAAAGCAATTGGAATTCATCAGCCGTCAAGGAGTTTTTCTCTGAAAAACATAAATCGCCGAACACCACGATGATTGATGGACTAACAATTTACAGCCGCGGCAAGGAAGCTGCTTGGGTAAATGGTGGTATTTTATACCAAATTAGCGGTGACGCCAATCTCTCTAGCGACCAAATTCAGAAAATCGCCGCCAGCCTGTAGCCACATATATAACGTGCTATAATTTACCCATGACTATTAGAACTCGTTTCGCGCCAAGTCCGACTGGCTATATTCACGTCGGTAACGTTCGCACTGCATTATATACTTATCTTATCGCCCGAAAACACCAAGGTAATTTTATTTTACGCATTGAAGATACCGACCAAGCCAGATTTGTTGAAGGAGCGGAAGAGTTGATTTTGAAAACTCTAAATTGGTTAGGACTAGATTGGGATGAAGGGCCAAATCTCAATAATGATAAAGAGATTGGCAATTTCGGACCATACCACCAAACAAATCGTCGAGAAATTTATCTCAGGTGGGCTAAGAAGATGATTGACGAGGGGCTAGCTTACGCCGATCCATACACACCAGAGCAAGTTCAAGCCTTCCGCGACCAAGCCAAGTCCGAAAAACGAGCCTTTCTATACCGCGACCATCGTCCCGAGAATCCACCAGAATGGCAGCTGGGCATGCCGCTGAGATTTAAGGTTCCGGAAATTAAGAGGTATTCTTGGCAGGACGCGGTCATGGGTGAATTATCAGCCGGACCAGAAGCACTTGACGATTTTATTCTAATAAAGGCAGACGGGCTGCCAACATATAACTTCGCTCATATCATTGATGATTTTGAGATGAAGATCACCCATGTTATTCGTGGCTCGGAATATATTGCCAGTACGCCCAAATATTTATCTTTGTATGAAGCACTGAAAATCGAGCCGCCAATTCTGGCACACGTGCCGCATATCATGGCACCAACTGGCAATAAAAAGCTAGGCAAGCGCGATGGTGCAAAAAGTGTCACTGAGTACCAAAAAGAGGGAATACTACCAGAAGCTATGCTGAATTTCTTAGCGCAACTTGGCTGGAATGATGGTACTGAGCAGGAAATTTTTAGTAAGGACGAACTTATTGAAAAATTCTCACTTGATCGCGTCCAGAAATCAGGCGCGCGCTTTGACGAGCAGCGGCTCATTTGGCTAAATGGTCAATGGATTCGCTCACTCAACTTAGATGACCTTTATGTGCGGTGTAGGCCTTTCTGGGGTGAAGAATCAAAAAATGCCGAAGAGTCGTATAAAAAACAAGTGTTAAGCCTGGCACAGGACCGCTTGAAAACATTGCAAGATTTGCCAAAATTAACCAATTATTTCTTCACTGAGCCTGAAATTAACGAGGAATTAATTACCAGCAATAAGCAACTCCGAAAATTAACCAAAGAAGAACGACGGGATATTTTAAGCGTAGCGCGCCAAGAAATCGCCAAAATTGCCGATTGGACGCCAGAATCAATCCAAAATTGCCTGAATGGGTTATTAGAAACGACAGGTCAAAAACCTGGCATCCTCTTTAGTTTGGTCCGAATTGTGACTACTTGGGCTCAGTTTAGTCCGCAATTAAACGACACGCTGGCGCTAATTGGCCAGGAAAAAACTCTGCAAAGAATTGATAATTATCTACAAAAATAGTTTATTCACGCGCCGAAAATGCTATACTAAGCATAAGCATGAATATAGAAAAAATCGATAAATCTCGAAGAAAAAAAGAACCCCGCTGGAAACGATTTAAAGAGTGGGTGAAAAAACATATTTTAGCGATTGCGCTAATTTCCAGCGCGGTAGTTATTGCTGGAGTCTTCTTGATTGCTATTTATTCTATAAAGTATGACCAAACTGCCAGTACAGATTTACAAATACCAAAGAAAAAAGCTACACCAAAGAAGTTTTACTTACCGCTAACCGGCGTAGAAGTTGCCGACGAAAACGCCACGAAGCAACCCGTCACTGGCGTGATGATTGAAAACAGCCCAGCCGCTCGACCACAGTCTGGCCTAAAAAAAGCCGGCGTTGTTTACGAAGCAGTTGCCGAAGGAGGAATCACCAGATTCTTAGCCTTATACCAAGGAGAAAAGCCAGCGACAATTGGCCCAGTGCGCAGCCTCAGACTATATTACCTTAGCTGGGCAGCGCCATACCAAGCATCAGTCGCCCACGTTGGCGGCAGCCCCAACGCTTTAGCACAAGTCAGAAACGGCAGCTACCGCGATATTGACCAATTCTTTAACGCCGGCTCATACTGGCGAGTCCGCGATCGCTACGCGCCGCACAATGTCTACACTTCCGGAGAAAGAATTGACCAATTAAACAACTCCAAAGGCTACACCAAATCCGAGTTCACCAGTTTCAACCGCACGGATGGAAAACCAGCCGAAGCGCCAAACGCAACTTCCATTACGATTAACCTTAGCGGCACGCTATACAATACATCCTACGCCTACGATAAATCATCAAATTCCTATGTAAGAAACTTGGCTGGCACACCACACGCTGACCGCGAAGATGGACAAATTGCCCCAAAGGTCGTAGTCGCCATAGAAGTCGGTGTCGAAGCTCGCGCTCAAAATTCCGACGGCTACGAGGACGCCAAAACCACTGGTAGCGGCAAAGCCTATATTTTCCAAAACGGCATGGCCACTACTGCAACTTGGTCAAAGGCAGACATCAATTCACCCCTGAAATTGACTGACGAATCCGGGAAGAATATTGCCTTGAATCGCGGTCAGACTTGGATCGCAGCCTTCACTCCAGGCAGGGGAGGCGTTTCATGGCAATAGACCCAAAAGCCAAAACCCTACGACAATATAAACAATATTACTACCGGCACGTTACACTAATCTTACTTGCGGCCAACACCTGCGTGATTATCGGGTTGGCAATTACTCTTTACCTAACTGATATCAACTCCGTTTTTCAGTTCAATTTCTGGATTACTATTTTAGTGGCCTTTATTTTAGGAATTGTATCTTCAATTGTCATCGTCAAAATTATTACTGCGCCGCTTAGTAAAATTCTGGCAGCGCTATCGCATAAAATTGGTGAACCGACTACCGAAAAACCACCCAAGCCCAACGATAAACATTATGAAAAAACTGGCTTTAAAACTGCTCTTCAAGCAATTTATGATGATTGCCAGCCAGCAGAAAAGCCTACAGATAAAGCTAAAAACACTCCGCTCACCCAAGCATTAAACCAGACCAGTACCGGTGTTGTGGTGCTTAATAGTAAACAAAAAATAATTTTCGCCAATTCTGCCGCACCGATTTCCCAGAAGCCAAATGGAGAAAACTTTTTAGCGCTAGATTTTATTAACGAGCCAACTATTACCGACTGGCTGCATGAAATATCCAACGATAAAATTAAGGATGAACGCCGTTGGCGACGCATCGGTACTAATCCGGGGATTATTCAAAAATCACGAATATTTGACGTGGTGGCTTCGTACGAAAAGGGCGCTGCTGCGGAAACCATTATTTTTCTTATCGACAAGTCCGACAGTTATCTCCCAGAGGAAGAGGATCTCAATTTTATATCATTTGCCGCGCATGAGCTTCGTGGTCCAATTACGGTGATCCGCGGCTATTTGGACATTATCGCTGAAGAGTTTTCTGGACGACTGCAAGGCGACGAGAAGCAGCTGCTCGATCGGTTAATAGTTTCTGCAAATCGATTGTCTAGCTACGTCGATAATATTCTCAATGTGGCAAGATTTGACCGGCACCATCTGAAAGTTCACCTATTAGAAGATACCGTCGCTCACATTTATGCTTCAATTGCCGACGATATGCAGCTGCGCGCCTCAACCCAGCAACGTTTGCTGAATATTAATATCCCAGATGACTTACCTACCGTGGCAGCCGACCGAGGCAGTATTAGTGAAGTAATCGGCAACCTCATTGATAACGCCATAAAATACAGCTTTGAAGGCGGTTCGGTAACGGTTTCCGCCGAGAAAAAGGGTGACTTTATAGAAGTTTCTGTCGCCGACAATGGCATTGGCATGCCCACCAACGTCGTTAATAATTTATTCCACAAATTTTACCGCTCGCACCGATCGCGCGAAGCGGTCGCTGGTACCGGCATCGGACTATATATCTGTAAAGCCTTCGTCGAATCGCACGGCGGCTCCATTACCGCTCGTTCCCGCGAAAACGAAGGCTCGGTTTTCTCGTTCACCTTGCCAATTTACGCCACCGTCAAAGATAAATTATTAGAAGACGGCCAATTAAATAATCAATTGATCAGAAAGGGTGGCGGTTGGATTAAAAATCACGCCATGTACAGAGATTAGGAGGGAATATGATAAAGACAATTTTATGCGTAGAAGACGATCGGTTTATCGGTGAGATGTATGTACGCAGTTTGCAAAAAGCCGGCTATGATGTGACGTGGGTGGTTGACGGCAATGACGGCTTAGTGGCGGCGCGCAATCAGCATTTCGACCTGATTGTCCTGGATTTGATGCTACCAGAACAGCGCGGTGACCAGATTCTTGACGCGCTGCGTAATAATGACGTCGATTTGATCCCCAACAGCAAAGTGCTGATTATGACCAATTTTGAGCAGGACGAAGCTTCGCGCAACTCTGTGATGAGTCGTGTTGATGGATATTTAATCAAGGCCGACATCACGCCGCGTAACCTTATCGAGGTTGTCAAGCAGATGGATAATGATACAGATAAGCCAGAGAAGTAGCCCTGTCTTCACTATTTCTTACCGCGCAAAAGTGCATAATATTTTCTAATAAATAAAAATGACGGAAACTCCGCCAAATTATGAATAACCGATCTGGTGACCCCACCGGGAATCGAACCCGGGTTACCAGGATGAGAACCTGGCGTCCTAACCGCTAGACGATAGGGCCACAACTCCATGGATTATATCATGAAAAGGGGCCAACTGTCTACTTTTTACTAGCTCAGGATTTCTTAAGGCGATATAGCACCGCTACCCAAGAAATATAGAACCCTGCACAATACCCCATAAAAGTAGCTCTTGAGATTTTACAAAAAATTCGCCATAATAAACTCATGAAAAAGGGCGGCATTTGTTGTAAGCCTCAGGCGATTTCTAGATTTTGGCTACGACGATTATGCGAAGTAGCTTTACTAAGCTGTTGGACCATTGTCCTTTTGTACGCATGGGCGCGCTTCATTCCTACTGGCTATCAACTACCCATAGGCCTATCTGTTTCTGACTTGGCGGCGAGTCTGGCCGCAAGCAGTAGTTTAATCATCCTAATCTTATGTCTTTGGCTGCCCAGGAAACACGAGACCGCCATTGGAATATTCGTCTATTTACTAGCCGTTACCGTCTCTTCCACAACCATCATTACCAGCGGCGGAGTTCTCTCTCCATTCTTAGTCATGTGGATTATCGTCGCGATTTTTGCGGGATTTTTCGGCATGGTAATTTTGGGAACAATGAGTCTGCTGATTATCGTTCAAGTTATTTTCGCTATTATCCAACAGGGAATGAACACGCAAATTATTATTGGCTATCTGTTTTTTGGGTTTTTGCCGCTCGTGTTTAGTCTTATACTGTGGAGTCGCCGCCAGCAAGTTGACGACAATTTGTCTAGCCTGGAAACCAAACTCTCCGCCGTTGAAGGTAAGTCTGATGTAGTGATTAATACTATTGATGATGGTGTTTTGGCGATTTCTAGAGAGGGCAACATTGAACTAATCAATCCTTCTGCCCAACAGATGATTGGCTGGAATCAAGGAGATGCACTCGGGCTAAGCTGGAAAAGTATCTTAAAACTGGTAGCGTCAGATGGCAAGGAAGTGAATGAACTTGAAAACCCAATCTCCCAAGCTTTAGCAAAAAACCAGCCAACCCACAGCGATAAATTGTTCTTGCTAACCAGTTCTGGAAAACGAATTTTAGTCTCAATTGTCAGCTCGCCTGTTGGTACGGACGGAGAGGGGATTATTGTGGTAGTTCGCGACATCACCAAAGAAAAGGCTGAAGAACGTGAGCAGGCTGAGTTTATTTCCACCGCTAGCCATGAAATGCGTACGCCAGTTGCGTCAATTGAAGGTTACTTGGGACTTGCCTTAAATCCCGCCACTGCCCACATTGACGAAAAAGCTCGCGATTTTATCACCAAAGCTCATGAATCTGCACGCCATCTGGGGAGATTATTCCAAGATTTGTTGGATATCAGCAAGGCAGAGGACGGCCGACTGAAAAACGAGCCAGAGATTGTCAATGTCAACGAGTTCGTCAAGGAAATTTTCGACGGCTTAACAATGAAAGCTAACGAAAAGCAACTTAATTACGTTTTTATGCCAGATGTAGTTAATGAGAGCGGAGAGAAATCATTGCAGCCGATTTTTTACGCCAATATCGACCCTGATCATTTCCGAGAAGTCGTTGGCAACTTGATTGAAAACGCTATCAAATACACCTCGTCTGGTGAAGTTTTAGTCAATGTTTCTGGTAACGACAAACAGGTCTCTGTCAGCGTCAAGGACAGCGGAATCGGTATTCCTGCCGAAGATCTGCCGCACTTATTCCAAAAGTTCTATCGTGTTGATAATTCTGACACACGCGAAATCGGCGGCACAGGACTGGGGTTGTATTTGAGTCGTCGCTTGGCCGAGGCAATGTCTGGCAATATACGCGTCGAAAGCGAATATAAGCACGGCAGTACGTTTTATCTAGAGATTCCGCGCGTAAACAACACAGAAGCCAAGCATCGCCTAAATTCTACAGATGATCAACCAGCACCTCAGCCAAAGACCACCCCAATAACGTCTGAAGAACTTAAGTCTAACCCTAAAGAAAAGGCAGAAACTACACCTGAAAGTAAAGCCCCTCCAGCGCCAGCACCAACCTCAACTACAATTTCAATCCCCGTGCAAGTAGTAGATTCTTCCAAACCAATAGCCCAACCACAAGAGCCAAAATCACAAAAAAGCACTGCTGAACCAACACTAGCAGAGATTGAAGAAAACCTCAAAAAGAAACGTCAGCGAGAATCAACCTCCAAGCGCAAACAAACATAAGGACTATGGCTTTTTTACCGAAACTTCAGTATAGTATAAATATATGACAAAAATTTTATTGGTCGAGGATGACAAAAGTTTACGCGAAATTTACGGCGTACGACTTTTGGCGGAGGGCTACGATATCGTTTCGGCGGGCGACGGCGAAGAAGCTCTGGCCATGGCAATTAAAGAACGTCCGCGGCTAATCTTAAGCGATGTAATGATGCCAAAAATCTCTGGCTTCGATATGTTAGATATCTTGCGCTCTACAACCGAGACAAAAGACGTCAAAGTAATCATCATGACAGCATTATCATCAGAAGACCAGCGAAAACGCGGAGAGCAATTAGGTGCTGATCGTTATTTAGTAAAGTCGCAAGTAGGCATCGAAGACGTTGTTAGGGCAGTCCACGAGACGTTGGGCGATTTACCTGGCGTCGGTACGGACCCGGTTCTAGTATCCCAGCCAACACCCCAGTCAGAACCGCAATTACCACCATCAGATCCAGAACCACAACCAGTAACCAGGCCTGATATATCGTCATTATCTCCACAGCCAGCTGCCCCTTCAGTCGACATGCCGACAACACCGCCCGTAGATCCGCTTCCGCAGGCACAACCACAGCAGCCAATGATACCGCAACCAATACCAAACGCTGCGCAACAGCCGCAGCCACAGCCGCAACCGGCAACCTTACCGCAGCCAACTGCACCATTCTCATCGTCTGTGCAACGCCCAGCAGGGCTTGGAGATCGTATTATTCAGCCATTACCGGCCGATAACTCACAGAACTCAGTCGATGTTTCTCAATTAATGGCTCAGGAGTTAAGCACGCCAACACCGACAACACCAATACTAAATACTCCACAGACACAGACAACGACAATTCCAGTCGTGTCACAGCCTGCCCAGCCTTCTGCCAAGGAAATTAATATACCTATCGCACAGACACAAGGTCTTCCGCCTCAACCACCAGAAGCTCCACAGCCACAATCTCCACCACTAAACCCACAGCAATGACAAATCTTAACACCGCTCGAAACACTCAGCGCCTCAATAAATTTGTGGCGCTGAGTTTGGGTGTTTCTCGCAGAAAAGCCGATGAACTGATTGAAAAAGGGAAGATTATTGTTGATGGCCAGCCCGCCAGGCTAGGGCAGCAAATCTCTGAAGTCAACCGCGTCTCTTATAACGGTAACTTTCTGAAGATTCAATATAAAAAACTCATCGCCTTAAATAAACCCGTCTGCTATCTTTGCTCGCGCGCCTCTCAGGGCGGCATACCAACTATTTACGAATTATTACCAAAAAGCCTTCATCATCTGAAGCCCGTCGGCCGCCTGGACAAAGATAGCTCCGGACTCATTCTCCTCACTAACGACGGCGACTTTGCCCATCAGATGACACACCCGTCGTTTTATAAAATTAAGCGCTATTTGGTGACGCTCGACCAACCGCTCCAGCCACTCCACCGGCAAATGATTAACGACTTTGGCGTGCAGCTGCCTGACGGACCGAGCCGCTTGACGCTCGAACGCCAGCATGAGGGTGATGAGCACCGCTGGATTGTCCAGATGAGCGAAGGCCGCAACCGCCAAATCCGCCGCACCTTCGCCGCCCTCGGCTACACCGTCACCAAACTTCACCGGACAGATTTTGGTAGTTATTCGCTTGGCAGCCTTAAAAAAGGCCAGTGGATAGAAGAAAAAATAACCTAGTCTACAACTAAACCCTCATATTTTCCTTTACATCTCATAATTTTTATTGTAAGATATCCATCGTATTAAACTTATCAGGAAGATATAAGATATAATTGGTCATGAAATTAGAGACGTCAATAACAGCGCCGAAAGCCAGAGAAGTCACAAGAAGAGCACTAGAAGAAATCTACAAAGATATTATAGCTCCTATAAAAGAAGAGGATTTGAAAATCTTAGAGCTGTACTCTAATAAAGATGTAAAATCTCTCCCTGATCTGATAGAAAAACAAGTTCCCAGATACGGCAAACTTATCTTAGAATTAGAGGAACTCGCTGGTCGACTCAGATACGACAAACTACCAATTGTAGAAGATAATAATGGCGACAAATATTACTGTATATCCGATAGAGAAGGCCGCTCATTAATCATTTCCCAAGATTCGGCGCAAATCTACACCCCCAATCCTGCGGAAGACTCTTCGAATGACAACTATATAGAAGTTGACGGCAATAGCTATAAGCCATTCACTGTAGAAAATTCAGATTACATGAAAGAGTAGATGGAAATTGCAAGATTGTGTCTTGCAAGAATAAACGAACATCATCACGGGTTTATAGCCGAAGTCCAGCGCTAGCAGTCTCGCCAAAATGGGCAATACCTGTTATAATTATCACAATTATGCCTAATAAATTACCTACCGTCGCCATCATCGGCCAAGCTAACGTTGGCAAAAGTTCGCTATTCAACCGCCTGACGCGCGCCCGCACCGCCATCGTTGCCCGCGAAGCCGGCACCACCCGCGACAACGTTGTTGGCAAAGTTTCGTATAAGCGCCGCGCTTCATCTCCTGAGAAGACTGCGGCAGGCGCGGCACCTCCTGCGCTGGAGGCTGGCGCAACCGCTAGCCTCTCCGACAAGTCGATATCTCTGCGGACGGCATTGCCGGATGCATTCGACGTGGAGGAGACGGCTGGCGGACACGCTTCAGCAGATACGACCGCCGAATTCTGGCTCATCGACACCGCCGGCCTCAAACCCGCCGAAGACGAATTCGAAGCCACCATCCAAGACCAAATCGCCGACGCCTCCGCCGCGGCCGATGTCATTCTTGTCATGGTCGACTCCACCGTCTATCCATCAGACACTGACCGCCAACTAGCCAAAAAAGCCTTAAAGAGCGGCAAGCCCGTCCTCCTCATCGCCAATAAAGCCGACCTCAAAGGCTCGCTTTCCATCGACGAATTCAAACGCCTCGGCATCAAAACCATCATCAAAACTTCCACCGAGCATAACATCGGCATCTCCGAACTTCTTGATAATATCGCCGACCTCATCCCGCCAGCCACTCAAACCACGCCAGACGACATCATCCGTGTCGCCTTGATCGGCCGACCAAACGTCGGCAAAAGCAACTTGTTCAATACCTTGGCGGGCAAGCAGCAAGCCATCGTCGCCAACGTTGCCGGCACCACCCGCGACGTCAACCGCGTCCAAGTCCGCTACCACGGCCAAACCATCGAGCTACTCGACACCGCCGGCATTCGCCGCCAGGGCAAGCAAGAAACCGGTATCGAAAAATTCTCGGTTCTGCGCACCATGCAGGCCATCAACGAAGCCGACATCTGTTTTCTCTTGATGGATGTTAACGAATTGAACGTCGGGCTAGACCAACGCTTGGCCGGCATCATCGACGAAGCAGGCAAGGGTCTGGTACTGGTCGTCAGCAAATGGGACTCCGTCGAAGGCAAAGATGCCTACACCCGCGACGAATTAGCGCCGCAAATTAGCTATCATTTCAAATTCACCCCCTACGCACCGCTGATCTTCACCTCATCAGTCACTGGCCAAAACGTCGCCAAATTGTTCGACCTAGCCCTCGATATTTATAAGCGCCGCCACCAAGAGTGCAAAACCCGCATCCTCAACGACCTCTTGCAAAAAGCCGTCGCCGCTCATCCACCAGCCGGCCTAAAGAACTCGCATCCGAAACTCCGCTACATCGTCCAGACCGACACAGCCCCGCCATGGTTCGTCATCTACGGCAGCAATCTCAAATTCGTCCACTGGAGCTACAAACGCTACCTGGAGCGGACTTTACGCGAAGCTTTCAATTTTGCGGGAACACCAATTAAACTCAGTTTCCGCGACGAAAAACAGCTGAAAGCCAACCGCGAACGCATCGCCCGCGGCCTGGCACCCGTCACCAAAGCTTACAAACAAGCCAAAAACGCCGAAAAACGTATATAATACCACATTTTTGACAAAATCCATTGACATTTTGTTCTATTAGTGATATATATATCAGCTTTTGTTGACGAGTTGAATACATCCTTGTCCGAAAGTGTATTTTGACAAGTTGAGAGAGTTTATGAGCCGAAGGTGAGATTTTGCGATATTTTAAGAAGTATCCCGAAACCTCATCTTCGGTCGTTCGCCATCCGGGCGTCGATCAGTGTTTTTCAACACGAGCGTCCGCTCGGATGAGGAGAAAGCAATGCAATGCCTTCGATTATAACAGCACATCATATCATAGCAAGGCTAGAGAAGCGCGACGAAGAGATTCGTCGATTTCTGGAGACGTCTAACCTATGGCGCATAGGTTCGGGTATCTCTAGGAGTGTCTGGGAATACTTCTATATCAGTGGAAGATACCCCTCCGTATGTGTAATCAGAGAAACCAAGGTAACTCAAGCGGTTGCCGATAGTAAAAAATGCCTAGAGGTCTTACTCCATTTCCTCCAAAAAGAAGTAGACGACAGAATCATAGCCGTGAAACTAAAACACTACGGCTACGATACCGGCTCTTCTCGAGGCCCCTCGGTGTTCGTATACTTCGACGAAGGCAGACTAGAGGTAGATTAGAATTCTATCTCTCGCGCAAACATGGCGAGTCTATAGAGACTCCCAGCTCTCTCACTTGTCATGTTCGCTCCATAGATGCGTGTCTATGCTGATGAGTCAGAAACGACGAAAGTGAACAATTTATTCAAATATCACCAGTTGCGCCGCCAAAACTTCGCGCGTAATTTCATCCGCTCGCTCGCCAATCAGCACAATTTTTGCCGCCTCCTCAGGCCTGGCATGAGCTATCTGAATTTGCTGCTCGGTCGCCTCCACATGCTGGCGCGCGCCGTTGTCACTAATAAAACACCCCTTCATCCGCCGTAGACCATACGCCGCAAATAATTCCGGCCATATTTTCTCCAACGTCGTCGCCGTAATTTTCATGCCCGACACATCCAGCACTGCGTACGTCGGATTATCCGGCACCGCTAATTCGCCATCGTACGTATCAAAAAACGCCAGCAGTCCCGACGGCGTGGTTAATTTACTGAGATCAAACCGACCATGCGGCGCGCTGAGTACCTTGACGTAGGGCAGGGCGCGGCGTTTCATGTCGTATCCATCTCGCTCGCTATCATTTAGCAAGTCTTCCTTAGTAACCAAAATCACGTCTGCGGCTTGCAGTTCAACTTCGTGCGCTGGCTCAATCCCGCGCAAAATCTCGTGCGCATCGATCACGTAAAAACTCTGCATTAGTTCATACTTATTGAATATTTGTGCATTAATCAATTTCTCGACCAAGTTCATCGTTCGCGCCACGCCCGTCGCCTCGATAAACACTGGCGCCGGAGAATTCCGGCAAAAGTCCAGCAGCATCCGCGTCAGCGCATGCTTCGACGAACAGCAGACACAATCGCCAGCCAGCGTCGTCACCATCTCCGCCAATCCCTCCAGCCGATAGCCGTCGATATTTTCATTGGCGTATTCATTCTCAATCACTCGCGCGCCCTTATAGTCACTTTGTTGCAACAAGAATTCCAGCACGCTGGTCTTGCCAGCACCCAGAGAGCCGTTCACTAGATACAGCGGCACTTTATCAACAACCGCCCGCGCCTCATCAAACGCCGCATTAACACTAAATTCCAAATCATCATCGCGTTTCGCCATACATCTATTATACGTCATGAGTGCCAAGGTGCTATACTAAGGCTATGAAAGTCATTCTGGCCCTTGGCAATCCTGGCGAAAAGTACGTTCACACGCGGCATAATGCTGGCTTTTTGGTTATCGATCACTTGGCAGCAGGGCAAAGTGCACATTTTAGCAATAAGCCGAAATTTTCTGCGAATATTGCCGAATTGAATATGTCTGGAGAAAAAATTCTCCTCGTCAAGCCGACCACCTATTACAATGAGGTCGGCATTACCGCTCGGGCGATTTTAGATTTTTATAAGTTAACGCTTGATGACCTACTGATCATTCATGACGATACAGCGCTTGATTTTGGCAAAATCCGCGTCCGAAAAGGCGGCCGCGACGCTGGCAGTAACGGCTTAAAATCGCTTCATGCTCATATCGGCGCTGATTTCTGGCATATTCGTATCGGCACCGACAATTTACTGCGGCGGCAAATCGGCGACGTTGATTTCGTCCTTAGTAAGTTCAACGCCGACGAGCAAAAAATCCTCCGCGATTGGACGATTCCCGAGGCAATCAAGCTGATCAGCACATTTCTTGATGATACGATCGAACCGCTCAGCGTCAAACTCTAACCCCCCGGCATATCACTACACTACTAACTCTTGCGACATTAAACCAAATAAATTCTTATTGCAATAATGTCGCAATAGCAAACGCTCCCGCCCGAAAATAAAAATCCAAATACTAATTACCGTCGCCTCCGCGGCACAATTTTCGCCGCGCCGTGTTTCAGCCGCTGCTCAGCACTGTGCAGTTTTGCCGCGGCTGCTTCCTGCAGATTAATCGCTCGCGCCTCCAGCATACTGCTACCTACCGCCAAGCTCACAAATAACAGCCCTAAACCGCCCGTCGCCCATTCTGGCAGCTCCAGATGAAACAACTTAGCAATCATCATCATACCCAGCGCCATGATGGCCCAGTGCGCGCCATTTTCCAGATATTTATATTTACCAAGCACGCCCGTCCGCAGCAAATACACCGTCAGCGACCGCACCCAAATCGCGCCGGCGCCCAGACCCGCCACGATCAGTAGCACACTGCTGGTGATAGCAAACGCGCCGATGACGCCGTCGAAGCTGAAACTAGCATCCAACACCTCCAGATAGAGCAGGCTGACAAACGCCGCCCAGCCGGTCTTGACCTTGACCGATTTAGCATCATCCTCATGAAAGAATGAGCCGAACAATTCCAGCCCGATGTGCAGTATAATCCCCAGTACCGCCGAGATCAGTACCAGCGCCCGATGCGGCGGCTCAACCGTGAAATGCAGCACCGCCGCCACGCTAAGCATCAAACACACCTTGAAATTCTCAAACCGCCCAGCCTTAGCCATCCACGGCTCGACATGCCGCATCCAGTGCACGCGCTTGTTATAGTCAATGAAATAACTGAGGCCAATCATAATCAGAAACGCACCGCCAAAGGCATCGATCATCGGCGAGGCTTCATGCAAAATATGGCCGTATTCCGCCGGTCTATTCAGCGCCAAATCAACCACTTCCATAAATCCATGACCGCTCGCCACCATCACGATGATAATCGGCAGCACGAACCGCACCACAAACACCGCCACGAAAATCCCAACCGTCAAGAACACCTTTTGCCAAACCTGGCTCATGCCGGCTAACACCTTGCTGTTAATCACCGCGTTGTCAAAGCTAAAAGTCACTTCCAGCACTACCAAAATCGCAAACAACCACAAGCCGCTCGCGCCGAAATGTCCGAAAATCAACCCGCCCAACGCCAATGTCAACAGCGCCGAAAACCAAAAAATCCGAAATGGGTGATGCGAATGCCAGAGATGTTTCATAATGATTTAGTATAGCACAAAGCGCGTGCGGTATAATTTATATATGGCAAAAATTAAAAAGCCTAATAATCGACTTGTTAGCTTCATATCCAACAACGGGGAGCTTCTCGGCTGGATTGCGGCTGGTTCGCTAGTTGTCATTTTTCACAATTTTAGCCTCCATTTTGGCGTATGGTTAGCTAGCGGCGAGGCTGGCAAATGGCTATCCCAAGCAGTATTGTCGCTGCAAGATTTCCTCACGCTCACGCTGAGCGTCATCGTTGAAGCGGTCCCATTTCTCATCTTAGGGACTATCATTTCCGCTCTGATCCGCCGCTTTTTACCGCCGGAAAAGCTGGTCAAAATTTTACCAAAAAACGCATTATTCCGCCGGCTTGTCTTATCGATAGCGGGGTTAGCGCTGCCAGTTTGCGAGTGCGGCAACGTGCCGGTCGCCCGCAGCTTGCTAGCCCGCGGTCTCAAACCCGCCGATGTCGTCAGTTTTCTGTTCGCCGCGCCAATCCTCAATCCAATCACCATCATCGCCACTATCACCGCCTTCAGTTTCGAGCCGCGTATGGTTTGGTGGCGGGTTATTTTCGCGCTTGTCATCGTTCAGATAACCGCTTTCATCGTCAGCTTTTTCAAGGAAGATTCTATCATAAATCCAGAGTTTAAAAGTTACTGCCGCTCGCACAAACACAATTCAAATCTACCAGAATTATTCAGCTCCTCACGCAATGAATTTTGGCAATTATTCACCATGCTAGTCATCGGCGCCAGCATCGCCGCCGCCACTCAAGTTTTCGTTCCGCGCTTTATTATAAACGCCGTCGGCAGCGACATTGTCTTATCGGTTGCCGCCATGATTGGCCTCAGTTTTATCGTTTCAATCTGTTCCAGTATCGACGCCTTCTTCGCGCTGGCGTACGCGCGCAGCTTCACGACCGGCTCAATTTTATCTTTCTTATTAGCCGGTCCGATGGTTGATATCAAGCTGATTATGCTCATGAAAACAACTTTTCGCTGGCGTTTCATCGTGGTAATTGTGCTGATAATTTTTGCGTTATCGTTCGCGGCGGGGATAGGAGTAAACTTATATGCGCGTTAATTTATTAAAATCAATCGGAGGAATTATCGTGTGCGGCTATATATTGCTATTAGCTTGCCGCGATCAGCTCGGTTTTTACATTCACCCGCGATATCACATCTTTGCCAGCATTATCAGCATCGTCGGAATCATACTTTTGCTTATTGACACAATGTTGCAATTAAAACTTAAAGCCTCTGTTAAACCTGCTAAATTCAGCTTAAAAAGTGTCAAGCCAGCGTCTTATTTGGCAATAATTATCTTACTGGCTGGCTACTTACTACCGCCAAAACCACTATCGCCCAGCAGCCTCGCTCAGAGAGAAAGCCCAGCCATTATTGAGCCGGAAAGCCGCTGCGAAACTCCTAAACCCAGGGAAGGCAGCTCCGCCATTTCAATCAATCGCTGGAAAACCGCCATAAATTCCTGCAAGCAAACTTCATATTTTAACAACACCGGCATCTCTATAACTGGCTTCGTCTCAAACGGCTTGCTAAAAAACTACGGCTACAATTATTTCTATATCGCGCGCTACGTCATCAGCTGCTGCGCCGTCGACAGCGTCCCGATGAAAATTCTTGTTGAAAAAAACTTTTTTATTGATTATCCAGATGGAACTTGGTTGACCGTCAAAGGGAAGTTATCGCAAAAAGTCGTCAACGGCCAAGCTGAATATGTCATCACTGATGCGCGCGCCACTAAAATCGACCAGCCAAAATATCCTTATGAACTGCTTGGCGTGTAATTTTGCCACTTTTTAATCGCGCCATCTTCCTGGTAATATTCATGCGAGCGCCAACTGGATAAGAAAGCTTCATCTTGTTCAATTTTACTTAGTAGCGGAAAAATCTCACTGAGCAGCATTTCGTCGGGGTATTGTTCGCTGTCCGTCAGGGGACGTTGCCCGTTACTGCACAAATGTGCATTAAGAAATATAAAGCGCTTGGTGCAAATATAGCCTGGTTTCGAACAGTGCAAACGAAAATCGTGCATGGTTTGAATCGGCTGCGTCTCATCCTGATAAGCCTCAAATTTATACATCACCCAAACTAGTGGCGTATCAAATGTCATGTCATCAGACAATTGCTGCTGGCTATGCCGTAAGTCATCCAGTTCTATCCGTATCTGTTTGACGCCGCTATTCTTCAATTTTGCCAATGCCAAACGGCGCTCCGTGGCAGCAATCTTTGCTGCCAAAGTCTTATAGTCATCATACATATCAAGCAGTCTATCAACCGCCGCTCTCGCACCTTCCATCATCCCAACTCCTTCATAATTACTGCGCGCGTGACTTCACGTGCCCGCTCGCCAATGACAACTAATTTTAATGACTCGTCAATGGCACCGCGCGTGACCCGCATTTGCTGCGGCGTTGCCTCGATGTGGTATATTTCGTTACCGTCAGCGACCGCGCCTTTCATGCGCCGCAAAGCATATTTACTTCGTAAATTCGTCCAAATATTTTCAATTTTCTCAGCGCTAATAGCCAAACCAGCCACATCAACCACGCTGTAATTTAAGACATTCTCAGCCGCGTTTTCCGCAGGCTCGTGCAGCAACAAATAGTCCAAAATATGCGACTGGCTGCCAAGCTGTGCCAAGTCAAATTTACCGCGATCCATCCTCACAACCTTCGTTAATCCTTGTTGCAACAATGTTTCAATTAGCTGCTGGCGATCGTTTTCAGCCAGCAAATCAAGCTTGCTAATCAATACCATGTCCGCCGCCTGAGCTTCCGTTAGCAACGCCTCCGCCAAGCCGTCAGCCTTGGCTTCAGCTCCATCCACGACATACAACGACTGTTTTAAATCATACTGCTCAAAGATATCGCCAGCCAGCAATTTTTCGACCACCCGCAAAGTGTTAGCGACGCCAGTCGATTCAATAATCACTGGCGCTCGTCCGCTTATTGCAAAATTGTGCAAAATATCAATCAACTCCTCGCCGCTACTGCAGCAGATACACTCGCCAGCAATTGTTGCCACTTCGTCAACCCGTTGCGCCAGAGTGCAACTGTCAATGCTTTCCGATGCAAACTCATTCTCAATCACTCGCGCGCCAGCGAACTGTGGCTGCTGCACCAAAAAGTCAACCAGCGTGGTTTTGCCAGCACCCAGCGCACCGTTCACCAGATATAATGCAATCTTATCATTCATATTAACCTTTCTTGTACACATATACTGAGTTAATGATATCGTCGTCAGGATTATACTCGACCAGCAGCTGTACGCGCTGCAAACTATTCGGGTCAAACGCTGGGTATAACAATGTTTTCACGCCATGCGCGCCACGTACGATGATCCGCCCGCCAGGCCGGAGCGCTGGCAAAATATTATCAATAATTTGCTGTTTGACTTCAACCGAATCGCCCGCCAGCCCAGCCACATAAATCACGTCGTAGGCATTATCTGGCAAAGCCACCGCCGCTCCGTCCGCCAACAAACACTCGCCAACCGGCCAAGCAATCGCCCGCGCCAATTCGCGCGACTGCGCCAAAGCAGCCGGCGCCACGTCTACCAAATCAACCGCCGCGCCTGTCTGATGCCACAAACACCAAGCGGTCAAAGGCAGGGGACCGCTGCCAATCATCGCCGCACGGCTACTGCCAGTCAAGGACAAACCCGACCCGCCCAGCAGGCCAACTTCACGCCGCACCAGCTCGCGGTAATTGTCAATATACCAAAACTTTTCCAGCTCTTGCTGCGGACGGACTGAGCTGGCAATTCGCCGCGACCAATACATTTCCATCTCTGATTCCGATAGGGAACAACGGCGCTGCACTTCGCGGCACACCTCATCATTACACCAATTTGGTAACGTTGTCGCCTGCACAGCTGCCGCCACCAAGCCAGAAAAAGCCGCATTGACGTCTGGCGATGGTGCGAAATCGTGCAAATTCATCACTGTTTTAATTGCCATATCCATAGCTTTTCATAATGCCAAATCCGCCGAATTATTGCAAATTTGTTGCAATAAGTTGTATACTTGCAATATCATGACTCTCGACGATCTATTCAAACAGCACAACCTGCGCCTAACCAAACCGCGCCAGCAAGTTTTCGACGCACTGCAAAAATCAGATGTTCCGCTGACTATCAGCGATATTGCAAAAAAGTGCAAAAACATCGACCGGGCCAGCGTATACCGTACGCTCGTCACTTTTGATCAGCTACATATCGTCAGTGTTGTCGCTATTGGCTGGAAAAGCTACTACGAACTCGCCGAGCCCTTCATTCCACATCATCACCACCTATACTGCATCCGCTGCAAAAACGCCGAGCCCATCCAGACTCCAGAACTTGAACAGCTTGTCGGCTATCTTAGTCGCAAGCATAATTTTACCGTCACCAAACACCACTTTGAGCTGGAGGGAATCTGCGGTAATTGTCAGAAAAACCAAACAAAATAAAAAAATTTCAACTAAAAAAGCACCAGGTAAGGGTGGGCATCACCTGGTGCTTTGTTACCCTTCAACCCACCCGAGCTACCGTCTCGGTGAAGCGTCGTGACTAAAACTCCAAAAGTCCGCGCCTGATTATTATCAACACCATCCAGTGCTCACCTTAACAGAGGTCGCCTTTGAAAAAGGGTAGTTAAAGGGGTTAGTATGCGCGTAACGTTTGACGCAAAAAGTGGAGGGTAAGAATACTTAATGCCATTGCGCGCAACCTAACATATAGTTAGAATAGGGGGTATAAGGTGCTTTTGATTAGCGCTTCAACTAACCAATCGCTCCTGATTATAGCAAACATTTGACAAAGTGTCAATACTTTTCACAACATTTTTTATGGAAATCAAGAGAATTTTGCCAGATGAACATATTTTCTCCCAGAGATTGACTAATATTGCCAATCCTCCAAAAAACTTATGTTATATGGGAAAATTGCCAGAAGACAGCGCGCCCGTCGTATCGATAGTTGGTTCACGCAAGCCTTCAGCCTACGGAAAAGAAGTAACCGAGCGACTAGCGTCAGCCTTAGCAAAGGCGGGGTGTGTTATTGTCAGCGGGCTAGCCTTAGGGGTGGACGGTATTGCCCAAAAAGCGGCTTTAGAGGCTGGCGGTACAGTAGTGGCAGTCGTCCCTAATGAATTGCCTGACATTTCACCGCGGACTAATTATCGGCTGGCAATGGATATTATCAAGAAAGGCGGGGCAGTAATTTCCGAGTGGATGACAGGCGATAATAAAATTGTAAATCGTTGGAGTTTTTTGGAGCGCAATCGACTGGTGAGCGGACTGGCGGATGGCATTATTATCACCGAAGCTGCAGAACGTAGCGGTACATTAAATACCGCTTCCCATGCTTTGAATCAGGGTAGGGATTTATTTGTCGTTCCTGGCAATATCACCAGCCCGCTCTCGGCAGGCTGCAACGCATTATTAAAGCAGGGCGCGTATCTCATCACAGACGCAGAAGATGTTTTGGCTGTAATTGCTCCAGAAAAATTACAAAAAGCCGATAACACTGAGATGTCCCTCAGTTCAACACCAGAGGAAGCAATTATTATCAAGCTCATCTCTGATGGCATCCGTGACGGCGACGAACTCCATCAGAAGTCCGGACTATCTGCCGCTGATTTTGCCACAGCACTGACCATGCTGGAAATCAACGGCAGGATTAAGCCGCTCGGGGCGAATAATTGGACATTGCGATAGTCTAATTATATAATGCTATTTCATGAGCTTCCTCAGACGTCGCAGAGAACCCCAAGCCGAAAAAATTTCCTCACCTGAAGGCGCAGAAAGCGCACCGTTCTTCAGCTTAGAAGGCATACCACCCACGTTATTAAGTATTCTCGGCACTGCTGCGGCATGTATCGGGATTAAAGATATTGACACCTTCCGAGGGTTTGTTGTTTTTGCTCTCGGTAGCGTAGTCGATGCGTTTGATGGCAAACTAGCTCGAGCTACTAATGGCGAGACTGAGCTTGGCAAATTAGTTGATCACGTTGGAGATAAAATTAAAGCAGCTTGTACTCTCTGGGTAATGCACGAAAAAAAGGCTGCACCCAAAATAGCGCTAGGAGGAATTGCTTTAGCTAATTGCGTTAATGCTTTCTGTTCTGTGAAGGCCTACTTTGATAGTCCAGACGAGCCTCAAACACCGGAAAAAAGCGGTAAGCTAGCAATGGCGGGTGAATTTGCATCATTGATATTCTATGCTGCTAGTCACTTCGCAAAAAATAATGGCCTAGAAAAAGTTGGCAAAGTAACGCGGGCTATAGGACACGTTGGAATGATACTAACAGCGCCTTTCATAGTTTATTCAGGCGCAAAATATATTAAAAGAGCGAAACTGAACAAGTGGAGGTTTGGCAAACTTCAATGATCATTGTAGTATAATAGACGTATGAAAAATCTCGTCATCGTCGAGTCACCAGCCAAGGCTAAAACCATTGAGAAATACTTGGGCAAGGATTTTCACGTTCTGTCAAGCGTGGGACACATCCGCTCAATCGTCAAAAAAACCAAGGACGGCACGCCGCCAATTGATGTGGCGAATGATTTTTTTGCCGTCTATGAAGTCGACCCCGAAAAAAAGAAAGTCATCACCGAGCTAAAGAAAAACGTCAAAGCCGTCGGCAAAGAGAACGTCTGGCTGGCAACCGATGAAGACCGCGAGGGGGAGGCTATCGCCTGGCACCTCTGTAAAGTGTTGGACCTGCCGATCGAGACGACCAAGCGCATCGTCTTTCACGAGATCACCAAGGACGCTATCACTAACGCTATCAAGAACCCGCGCACCGTTGACATGAACCTAGTACAGGCGCAGCAAGCCCGGCAAATCCTCGACCGGCTGGTTGGTTTTGAGCTCAGCCCCGTGGTCTGGCAAAAAGTACCGGGCGGCAAGTCAGCCGGTCGTGTCCAGAGCCCGGCAGTGCGGCTGCTGGTCGAACGCGAACGAGAAATTATGAAGTTCGAGGGTAGCTCACAGTTCAAGGTGACCGCCATATTTATCCACGACAATCAAGAATTCAAAGCCGAGCTCAACCAAAAATTTGATTCCGAAGCAGCCGCCCACGAATTCTTGAACAGTCTCAAGCCAGCCACGTTCACCGTCAGCGACATCTCGAAAACGCCTGGCACTCGCAACCCAGCCGCACCGTTCACGACCTCGACCTTGCAGCAGGAAGCCAACTCTAAACTTGGTTTTAGCTCCAAAGCCACCATGGCGTCGGCCCAGCGGCTCTACCAAGACGGTAAAATCACCTACATGCGTACTGACTCGGTCAATTTGAGCGGGCAGGCCATCGCCAGTGCCACCGACTTTATCAAGCGGTTGTACGGCCCGGATTATTCAACTGTGCGCAAATTCAAAACCAAATCCGCCTCAGCCCAAGAAGCCCACGAAGCCATCCGCCCGACCGATATCACCCGCGAAACCGTCACCTCCAACGAGTATGACCAAAAACTCTACGACCTCATCCGCCGCCGCACCCTGGCATCACAAATGTCGGCAGCGAAATTGGAGAAAACCACGGTGGTAATTTCTATCGAGAAAGCGCTCGTTTCACCATCCTCCTCCAGAGTACACTCTTCACTAGCATCTCCACCGGAGATGGCTCGTGAGTGTTCGGCTGAAACGAGCGGTACCGACTCGATCGATCAGCTGAAACCTCAAGCGACATCTCAGAAAAAATCTGGGGTTGTCTCGAGTCCCGGATTATTTGCTGACGATGTCCGAGAGGCAACCGTGACAGATCTTTACTTCGAGGCCAAAGGCGAAGTCATCACCTTTGACGGCTTCCTACGCGTCTACGGCGGCGGCAAGGATGAACTCTTACCAAAACTCCACACCGGCGACACACTTGAAACCCACGGCATCACCGCCCGCCAAATCTTCGCCCGACCACCAGCCCGTTACACCGAAGGTTCACTGGTTAAAAAACTCGAAGACCTCGGCATTGGCCGGCCAAGCACCTACGCCACCATCATCGACACCGTGCAGACCCGCGGCTACGTCGAAAAAGGTGACAGCGAAGGCCAGCCGCGTGACGTCATCGTCCTCAGTTACAACGGCGAAGAAGTCAGCCGCGACGTCGTCCAAGAAAAAACCGGCTCTACCCGCGGCAAGCTCATCCCAACGCCAAGCGGGGAACTGATCGCCGACTTTTTGACCGACCATTTCACGCAAATCGTTGACTATGATTTTACCGCCAATGTCGAAACTGAATTTGATAAAATCGCCGCCGCTGACCTAGCGAAAAGCGCCATGCTGCACGGATTTTACACGCCATTTCATAAATTGATTGAACAATCAGGCGGCATCGACCGCAGTAAAGTCGGCGCTAACCGCGAAGTCGGCATTGATCCGAAATCCGGCAAACCAATCCTGGCGCGCTTTGGTCGCTTTGGCCCGATGTTGCAACTGGGTGCCACTGACGACGAGGACAAGCCGCGCTTTGCGCCGCTGCCAAAGGGGGCGAAAATTGAAACGGTCACCCTAGAGCAGGCACTAGAAATGTTTAAACTACCGCGTGTCGTCGGCCAAACCGAAGACAGACAAGACATCAAAGCCAACATCGGCCGCTTTGGTCCGTACATCCAAGTCGGCAAGCTTTTCGTCTCCATCAAGCCTGAAGATCCGCACACCATCACGCTGGAAAAAGCCCGCGAACTCTACGCCGCCAAACTCCAGGCCGAAGCCGAGAAAAATATCGCTGAATTCCCAGACGGCGTCAAAGTCCTTAACGGCCGCTTCGGCCCATACATCACCGACGGCACTAAAAACGCCAAAATCCCCAAGGACACCGACCCAAAAACCATCACACACGAGCAGGCTCTGGAGCTCCTTAAGGCCGCGCCTGCGAAAGCCGCTCGCCGGCGTACAGCTAGAAAAAACACCAAATCATCAGCCCGAAAAGCCTAACCTTTTTTATACTATCCAATAAATCTAAATAATAAAAACTCTCACATCATCCATTGCAAAAATAGTAAAATCCATGCTATAATTTGTATAAGCAATTATCGCAATCATCCCTTGACATTTATGAATTGCAATTGTATAATTAAAAATATATTTCAATCAATGTAACCTGTGGTGAGGCAGAGAGGACGTTTCCAATAGCATGAACGAAACATCAAAAACCGAACGAAGCTCCGACTTAAGTTCTGTCGTCGACACTATCATTTCCAAGATAAGTCAAGAGCGCGAAAAGGAAATTATTTCTCGACGATTTGGTTTATACGATCGGAAAGAAACTCTAGAGTTGATTGGCGACATGTTTGGTATTACCCGTGAACGCGTCCGTCAGCTGGAAAAAGCAATTTTAGCACGCCTGAGAGTGGCTATTGCCGAGGGCGAGCTGCCATCAGTCGTTGCTATGGAAAAATCTATCACCTCAAGCTTGTCCGAGATGGGAAGAGTGGCGCGAATGCAGGATTTGGCATCGCACTTTTTAGATAAGGAAGCTTCGACAATTGAGCGCGCGCACGTAGCGTTTATCGCTGAGCTAGCAGGAAACATCACGATCGTGGCAGAAAACGATGACTATTACCAAGCTGCAGCCATCGACACTCTTGGAAATGAAAAGCAGGTTAGAGCAAGAATTGAAGAAATAGTTAAAGCAATTAAGAAACATGGCGAGCCAATCACCGCGGAAGAACTCCATAAAGGGCTAGATTACGAGCACCCATCAAACATCACGGCGCTGGCTACTGTCAGTAAAAAACTAGCTAAACTGCGTGATCAGTGGGGCCTTGCCAAATGGCCATCGGTCAATCCAAAAAATATTCGCGATAAAATCTACGTCGTTCTAGACACGAATGGACAACCAATGCACTTTTCTGACATCGCTAAAGGTATTCGGGCTAGTGAGTTCAATCGCCGAAGCGTCACCACTCAAGCCATTCACAACGAACTCATCAAAGACAAACGCTTCGTACTGATTGGGCGAGGTATTTATGCGCTTGCCAGCTGGGGCTATAGCCGCGGCACTGTTTCTGACATCATTGCTGACATCTTAAAGAATTCTGATACGCCACTACGCCGCGATGAAATCGTCCGTCAAGTTCTTGAGAAACGACAGGTCAAAGAAACCACAATTTTACTCAATCTTCAATCAAAGCCGCAATTCAAACGCGTCGCTAAAGCTACCTACGTTTTTGACGAAACCGTTTAAGTTGCAAACTTCTTCCAGAGGTGAGATAATTTACATAGCATGCAGCTTATTTCCTGGATCATCGGCACGTTGTTACAATGGTATGTTTGGCTACCGATTGTGGCGGTACTTGTATTTTTAACATGGCGAAATTATCGAAAAATCGAAGATTTCACACCAATTGAAAGTGTATTATTGGTGCTTGAAATCCCAAAAACCAACGATAAAAAGGAGTTGGCAGCCGAGCAATTATTTGCCTCACTCCATGGTATATTACGCGATAATCGAGAGCTGCGCTTATCCGGTGGACGTCAAGAACATATCAGTTTTGAGATTGCTTCGGTAAATGGCCAAATCCGTTTTTACGTTTGGGTACCACGAACACTACAGAGCTTCGTTGAGGGACAAATTTACTCGCAATATCCAACCGTCCAAATCCATAAGGCCGACGAAGATTACACAGAGCACCAGCGCAACCATGAAGTTGCTTACTCTGCTGAATTAGCCCTGACTACTGATGAGTTTTTGCCAATTCGTACTTTTCAGAGCTTTGAAGTTGATCCACTGGCGGGCATTACTGGTACACTAGCGAAGTTAGAAACGACTGGCGAAGAATTATGGATTCAGGTCCTAGCCAGGCCAATTCCTGATGATTGGCAGCACGCAGCTGATCGCTATATAAATAATATAAAGAACGGTCGGCAATTGTCACTGCCAGGACTAGGTGGCGGCATGCAATGGCTCATCAGTATAATTGGCGCATTATGGCAACCGCCTGAACAGGGAATTGGTGATGCAAAAACCATCGAATTGTCTGATCGTGACAGAACTCGCATATCTGAGGCAGAGAAAAAAGCGACAAAATTAGGCTATGAAGTAAAAATCCGTCTGGTTTACATGGGTGAAAGCCAAACCAATGCTAAGCTCCGCATGCAAGCACTGGTTGGAACGTTTAAGCAATTTAACTCGACTAACCTCAATGGTTTTCGCGCCATCAAGGGTGCGTTCGGCAAAGAATTCATCGACAAGTACCGCAAGCGCGCATTTTACGGCGATGGGTTCGTGTTGAATATCGAAGAGCTGGCTTCCGTCTTTCACTTGCCGCACACCAATGTCGAGACGCCGAACATCGTCTGGGCCAGCGCCAAAACCGCCGAACCGCCGTCCAAGCTGCCCGTCCTGACCGGCAGCGACGCCAATGACGACCAAATTTCCGCCTTTGGCGTCACTAATTTCCGCGGCATCAACCACCAGTTCGGCATGCTGCGCTATGACCGCTCGCGCCACGTTTACATCATCGGCCAGACGGGGGCTGGTAAGTCAGGGTTGCTAGAGTTATTCGCGCTCAGTGACATTTTTCACAATCAAGGCTACGCCATCATCGACCCGCACGGCGACTTCGCCATCAACAACATGAAATTCATCCCCGGCTCACGGCTGAACGACGTCGTCTATTTCAACCCAGCCGACACCGCTTATCCACTCGGCTTCAACCCGCTGGAAGTGACCAACCCAAACCAAAAAACCAACATCTCATCAGAGGTCATCGGTGTTCTGAAGCGCATGTTTGGCGAGAGTTGGGGCCCGCGGCTGGAGTACATTTTGCGCTACACCATCTTGGCACTGCTCGACCGGCCAGAGACAACCATGCTCGACATCACCCGCATGCTGACTGATAAAAACTTCCGCAAAGAAACGCTGGGCTATTGCCGCGATACCGTGGTCTTGCAATTCTGGAATGTTGAATTTGCCAGCTGGAACGATAAGTTCGTCGCCGAGGCGGTCGCGCCAGTCCTCAACAAAGTCGGCGCCTTTACCGCCAATCCCATCATCCGCAACATCATCGGTCAGCCAAAATCTACCTTCAACATCCGTCAAATCATGGACGAAGGCAGGATTCTCATTGTCAATCTGTCCAAAGGTCTCATTGGCGAGGACAATGCCGCTATCCTCGGCTCATTCCTAGTCACCAAGATTCAGCTGGCCGCCATGAGCCGCTCGGACATTCCAGACATCCGCGACCGCCGCCCATTTTACCTCTACGTCGACGAATTCCAGAACTTTGCCACTGATTCATTTGCCACCATCCTATCTGAAGCCCGCAAATACGGCCTCAACCTGACCGTCGCCAACCAGTACATCTCACAGATGAACGAAACCGTGCGCGACGCAGTCTTTGGTAACGTTGGCACCATGATATCGTTCCGCGTCTCCGCTGACGACGCACCAATCCTCGCTAAACAATTTGAGCCGAATTTTGAAGCCGTCGACCTCTTACAGATGCACAATCGTAACTTCGTCATCAACATGGTTATCGGGGGAGAGAAGACCCCAGCCTTTTCCGCACGCACCCTGGAACTCCCGCCAAGCCAAGCTGACAACACCCCGCACATCATCGAGCATTCGCGACGCATGTATTCACGGAGTAGGGAAGACGTCGAACGAGAAATTACTGCCGCCATTATGCCGAACCACCGCCCAAAAAATCAACCGGCCCAGCCGCGCCCGCAAGCCGTCGCCGCAGCTGCATTAGCCCAGCCCGTTAAAAAGTCCGCTAGTCAACCAGCTCAAAAAGCCAACTCTGCCGCCAACACCCAACCAGCTACACCGCAAACCACCACGAACGGCGGCGAAGTTATCCTGCAAATCCGCGGCAATAACACACTCGATAAGCCAGCAGATCCAACCGACCCGGCCGCTGCTACCGCGCCTAAAAAGCGGCGGCGAAGACGGAAGAAGAGCGCTGCGTAAACGGCTATTTGCTATTTATACCTATCGCAGGCTATGCCGTCACCGTCCCTATCAAGATGCGGCGAATACCCCGGTTCGCCGCGGCGCATATGACTATAGCCGGCAGCACGCGCTTCTTTGCAGCTACTAAAATATAATTCTGCCGAGGGAGCGGGTGTAGGTGTTGCTGGGCGTGGGCGCGGAGGAATTGTTGGAGCTGGTTGCGGAGCGGCAGGAGTAGGGGCAATTTGGCGAGGTGCAGACTGCGGTCGCGTTTGCTGCTGTTGCTGCCGAGCTTTAGCTGCGGCAGCCGCTGCCTCTTCTTGCTTTTTCTTTTCTTCAGCGTCTCTCTTGGCTTTCTCGGCACGCTCTTTTTCTTCCTGCTTGGCTTTTTCTAATTTGGCAATACGCTCAGAGAATTGTCCGCGTTTATCCTCTGGTAATTTATTGACATCCGACTTGGCGCGGGAGATATTCTCATCGTTCGATTTCTGCTCGGCTTTTTTAACCGATTCCTCGGCGCGCTTGAGAACTTTTTCTAGTTCTTGTTTGTCATAATCAGCTTTCGTTTGGCGGTGAATCTTGATGATTTTATCGCCGTGGCGTTTGCCGTCAACGACGGATATAGAAATATCGCTGTCGCCCTCTTTTATACCTTTGATTTCATACTTAATGTCGCCAGCTGAATTTTTATGCCCGTGTATGCTAGTTTTACCGTTAGCTACCTTTACCTCGGCAAGCAAGCTGACTCCTGATATTTTAGCAGAAATTTCGCGCTTGTCGGTGTGGTAATCAAGCTTAATGTTTTCATCCACATTAGAGATAATAATAGGGACGTTATCCTTCTCAAGGCGAGATTGCTCCATAACGTTACCGATATGTCCTATAACAGCAAGGGTAACGACAACTCCGCCAAAGATAAGCCATCCCCGCTTATGCTTCTTGGTAGAGGTCTTATTCTTACTCTCTTTCTGTTGTATTTGTCCAAGCTTTTTTATAACCATTGATATTTTCCTAGATATCTTTAATTAATTTAACTATCCAATCCGCTTATAAACATATCACAACGCACTTCACACAACAATATAGATTGGCTTATAAAGAAATAATCTCATTTATCAAGTAATCACCCTAATAATTAAAGCACCCGCTGAGCTGCCATTACTACATCTGCGAACCCCAAGATAGAGCACGACGGTAAAAACCTCATAGAAAAGATCATGCTATACTTACATTAATGGAAGTACTATTTGTCATAATCATAATTTTTGCCTTAGTAGCAATCGGAGCAAAAACAAATAATAATATCGCCAAAAAACCAAAGAGAGAATACGTATACGCTAAAAAAGCCTGCGCAATGACACAGCACGAGCTAATATTCTATAAAACCCTGCTTGAAGCAATAAGCGGCTGCGTAATCATCCCGCAAGCTCACTTAAGCATGTTTTTAGATCATAAGGTTTACGGACAGAACTGGAGCAGGGCATTTTCAAGAATCAACGGCAAATCAGTGGATTTTCTTATTTGCACCAATAATATGAAACCGCTCATAGCTATTGAACTTGACGACAACACCCATGATCGTCCTGACCGCCAAAAGCGCGACATTTTCGTTAACTCAATTATAAGCGATGCAAATATGCCCCTGCTGCGGTTTAAGGCGGGTGAGTGGAATAGCGAGATCATCAAGCAAGAAATCGCCCACACTCTTCAAGGATCAATGTTCGAAAAACAATAGAACAAAAAACGAACTAATTATTCAAATATGCTATGAAGCCGTATAAGACCGGCGTCTTTATATTTTATAAATCGTAGGCGCCAAATAATAGCAAACACTAAAGTAAATTCATAGCCAACTGTACATAAACATAATTACACCAAAAACAGGGCGACAACTAATTAATGGGCGAGAGATTTTCAGAAAGTTAAAATATAAATTCATGAAAGCAGCATAATTTTAAGACAGAAAAGACGATAGAGTATTCATATCTCATAGATAGTTTTTAATGTCGCACAATGTACCTTTTACGTAATAATAAATACCGTACAAAGATGAATGCTCATACATCCAGCAATAATCAAATAAACTATAAAATCGCTCGTTCTACTTACACGCCAGGGGATTTTCTTCTAAGGGCTTCTGGTAGCGAACCATTTTCAAAAACTTTACACACAAAACATAAATAAACTTCAACATAAAGCTCAAGACCTCACCATACCTGTATGTATTGATATTTTTACATCACAACCGGCAGATATCTACACGCTCGTATAGTCATTAAGTTTTCCACATCCACAGCCTGCGTTATTTGACATTTTGCTATTTTTATTTCCCCGCTCCCCTAGTTTATCGCTCCGCTATTATTTGACTTTTTTATATTTTTATATTGTTATATATATTTTGCCGGTTCATTAAATTAGAACAAAAAGCGAACTTACTCTACTTAACAGAGAAGTTGACTTCTATTTATAAAAAGACCGCTGATCTACCCTAACATCTATATATTCTGGCGTATTGCCAGCCTTCCCTAGATATTCCAGTGTTATGACCGCCTGTTTGACTTGAGATTGTGCAGCCCTATCAACTGTCATTCGCACCTGCGTCGCCCTACCCTCGACCTTAAACCAGACTTGTCGCACAGTACTCGCCGGTAAAGTTGCCTCTGAGACCTTTATCTTATACTGCGCGAATGCCGATACCGCTTGGCCAAGAAAACTTAAGAACTGACGATTAATAACCTCTTGACCACCTCTGGTAGGCAAGCCACTCTCATCACGCACTACAACCGCAGGTGCGTCAAAATAATTTTGCTCAAAAGTTACACCGCCATCATCCACGAAATACACCTTACCGCCAGATGACCATTGAGCTACTGGTTGGCGAAAAGTCAGCTTCACTGCAGAGCGTGCCAGAAAATCGCCTTCTATACGAATATTTTTTACTTCAGGAGCTTTCTGTAGAAAAAACTGCTTCAAGTCGTTATTGTTAAGAAAAAACCGAAACCGCTCCGCCGGATGGGCGCTGTAATATTCATTGAGCGCGGCCACGTATTTCTTAGAGCTATTGGAGCTTTTCATGTCGGGAGTTTGAATGGAAATATCAATGGTCAATTGAAACAGCAAAAATACTATAATAGCCAAACCCACCGCAGCCATAAATAATCTCCGCGCCACGCTACGTCGCTTTTTTACCAACTCGTGCGCCTCCAGTCTCTCTGAAGCCTCAAGTGGCGATATTGTTTGACGGCTATTTAACGTACGATTTCGACGATATGATTGAGTTGGAAGATCTTCATAAATCTTAGCTTGGCGGCGAGCAGCAATCTCCCGACGACTTAAATTTGACTCAGATTTTTTCTTAGAAAAAGGCAGTTTCACCTTCGTCTACCCTGTCTTCGTATTGTCGTGAGAATGATCTTTGCCATATCTTTAGCGGCATCCGGTTTAGCAAATTTACCAAAATTATTTCCTAGTCCTTTTAGGATTTTTTGTGATCTTAAGATACTAATAATTTTTCGCAATAAGATACGATTATCCTTATCCAACTCTTCCTCTGTGACAATTAATGCCGCCAACGCGTCTTGATAGACCTTAGCGTTTTTCAATTGATGACCGCCTGTTAGCTGACCATTAGGGATGATTATGGTTGGCTTGTGTAGCGCAGCCAACTCCAGTAAAGTTGTCGCCCCTGCCCTAGTCACGACAATATCCGCTGCCGCCAAAACCTCCGCCATGCCATCATGAACAAACGCTTGTAAACGCCACCCGTCACGCTCATCAGTCTGTTGAAGAATGTCTTCATATTGTAGATTTCCTGATATCAAAAATACCGACGCTCCAGCAAGCAATTCCTCTCTAATTGCCACAATTGCAGCATTAATACGAGCAGCGCCCAATCCGCCACCTGTAATAACCACCAGCGGCTTATCACCATCAAAGCCCAACTTTTCCTTCAGCTCTCGCCGCTCCGACTCAGAATATGGCCGGAACTCTGGCGCTACAGGAATACCAACATAAGTCGCTTTCTCAGGAGGATAATTATAATATTTAAGCGGTGCACCCGTGCCAATTGCCCTCGCAAACGGACTAAGTAAACGATTGGTTAATCCTGGATGGGCGTCAGAATCATGCAGCACTAGCGGAATTTTCAGTAATCGTGCCGCATAACCCACTGGTAAACAAACATAACCACCTTTGATAAAAATAACGTCTGGCCGCCATGCTAACAACTTAAAAAGACTCTGAAAAAAACCAATTAGCACCTTAAATCCATCGCGTAAATTTGGAAACAATATTGATGGATGTAAATGAAACGACATACTCTTACCGTGATATCGGCGAAGCTTTCCAGCTATAATTAATTCAACTGGGATATTTTCATCAAACTTACCAAAAATTCCACGCGCACTAACGCCAAATTTCTTATCACACCAAAATCGCAATTCGTGCTTACCTGATTTTTCTAACTCTCTAAATACGGCTACCACTGGCGTAACGTGTCCGCCCGAGCCGCCGCCGACCGCTAAAATCTTGGCCACTCTCACCCTCCTCTAATGCTTTATGTGATGTAAATTTGGAAATTTGAAAAACTAGCCCAAGCGCTGCCGCGATAAACATCATGCTCGTCCCACCGTAGCTAAGCAGTGGTAATGGAATTCCCGTCAGCGGCATTAGTCCCGTCATTGCTGCCACATTCAGTACAACATGAGAAGCAATCCAACCAAAAATCCCTGCCACAATCAACCGCAGCGTTATATCCGGCAGTCGTGCCGCCACACGCAAAATCGACAGTAGTAGCGCCGTAAAAAGCGCCAAAATCGCCATCAAGCCGAGAAAGCCAAACGTCTCGCCCATTACCGCGAAAATCGAGTCATTAATCGCTTCAGGTAAATAGCCAGTTGCTTGCACACTCTTGCCAATACCAAGCCCCCACAGCCCACCAGAACCAATCGCAATCCTAGCCTGTTGAATATGATAATTGCCATTTTCCTGACCACTCGCGGTTTTATGACTATCTCCCTGAACAAACGTCATCACACGCTCAATTCGATGTGGCGACGTAAAAATCATAACTAGCCCACAAAACGCTACAACCCCTAAAATCTTACCGATTATTCTCCAATCAACACCCGCCACCACGATCATTGATAAGACAATTGCCACCAAAGAAACGCCAGTTCCCAAGTCCTTCTGTAAAACCACAATCATCAATAGCGAAAGTGCGGAAATAATACCGATCGGGATTAGTGTCTCCTGAATGTCATTCAACTTCCCCTGAACAACCCGACGCCCCAAAAATCCTGCTAAAAATAGCAATACTCCATATTTTAATAACTCTGACGGCTGAAAGCTGCCCAGGCCGCCGAGATAAAACCAGCGATATGCACCGTTAGTCTCCCTGGCAAATGACAAGTGAAGAAGCGACCCAAGAAGAAATAACAAAACACACGAGGCGAATCCTGCCCAGAGAATATACTTTGCTCTATCTCCGATAAGCCACTTATACGGCATAAAATAAAACGCCAAGAACGTCACAACAGCGATAATAACACTGGTTAGCTGTTTACTGAAAAAAAATGTATTACTGTAATCTGTACCATAAGCGTAATTTAAAACACTCGCCCGCTGTGGCCCCAGTGCATACATCACCACCAATCCAAGCAACAGCAAAAGTCCCATATATAGCACAATTTGATACATCGGTCGGTGGCTTCGAATTGGCTGGAGAGTAGCCTGACGCTTTCTGACGGCTGAACTACGCAATATGACCCCCTGCCAAAGCCAGCATCACACCGATAAACGCCATCACACAGCCAATCACCCAGAACCGCATCGTCACCTTGGTTTCCGGCCAGCCAATAGCCTCCAAATGATGATGAATTGGCGCCGATAAGAAAATCTTGCGCTTGAATATTTTTTTACTAAAAATCTGTATCAAACTGGAACCCGCCTCAATTACAAATAACAGTCCGATCACTGGCAGTAGCAACAGCGAATCCGTCAGCATAGCCACCACCCCTAAACTAGCACCGTAAGCAAAGCTGCCAACATCGCCCATGAAAAACCGCGCCGGATAAATATTAAACCACAAATAACTCAGCAGCACGCCGACCACCGTAAAGCAAAACCCCGCCAGCAATACCTGCTGCTGCAACAGCGCAATCACACCAAACGCACCGAAACTAATCCCCAAAAGTCCGCCAGCCAGTCCATCCATGCCATCAGAAATATTGACCGCATTACCGGTTGCCACCACCGCAAATGCAAACAACGGGATGATCATCCAGCCGACATTCACATCCCCCATAAACGGCACGTGAAAACTCATCACGCCTAATTTGGTGAAGAAAAACCAGCCCAGAACTACGCCAATAAGCGTAATTAAAGCGAACTTCACCGGACTGCGCAAGCCTGCTGCCCCGCCACCCAAGCCGCGCAAATTAATAACATCATCAATTAGTCCGACTGCACCACCACCAACTAGTGCTGCCAGAGGCAGCCACGTCTGCGCTCGGTCCAAATTAAAGAAAAACGTCACAATAAAAATCGAAATAACACCAATAACCCCAGCCATCGTTGGAATATTCCGCCGCAGCTTTGCTGCCTGGAATTTGGCAAAAACCTTTAATTTTCGACCATCAGTGCTTTCTGAGCGCTGCCGCTTCCAAAACCGATACCGATAAGCAAAGAACGTATAGATTGGCGTTAAAAACATTGCTAATAAAAATGCCCCAACGCTCAGCAGAAACACATGTGTTAGTTCATTCGTCATTGTTTGTAAAGCTACTCCCATATCTATTCCTTCGGTGCTATTTTCATATAATCAATCATCCAATTGGATATATCTGTAAAAATCGGCCCAGCATGGATATTTCCCTGTAGATTAATTCCTCTGCCTGGCGCCGCTACACGTACCATTATGACATATTCGGCACCATTTTTGCCACCGCCATAACCAATGTAGGTGGCAATTGTCTCTTTCTGAGTGTATGATCCATTCACGACCGCCTCGGAGGTACCAGTTTTCCCACCTATTTCATAGCCAGGCTTATCACTTTTTGACAAGAAAGAAGAGTGGCGAGCAGTCGACAGCATCGTTCGCATCTGGGATGAAGTATTGCCGCTCACTGTTTGACGAAGAGATTTATTTTCTGCAGCCTGGAAATGCCCCTCGTTATCAATTGTTCCACTAAGAATTGTCGGCTTATAATACTGCCCACCATTTACCAGCGATGAGAATCCAGCCGCCACCTGTACCATCGTCAGATTCATACTCTGTCCATAAGTCATTGCCGAATAACGAACTTCATTACCTTCAACACTGTCTGGCGGATAAATATATCCCGCCGCTTCACCCAACTCAAGCCCTGTCTTACTTCCAAACCCAAATTTATCATGATAATACTCATACAAGGTCTGACGCGCTGCCAAATTAATCTGAGAACCGTTGCCTAGTCTCCGAATCGCTGTAATTGTGCCAACGTTGAGAGAATTGTTAAACGCGCCTTGAATAGTCATGATGCCGCCTAGGCCTTTTAGGGCGTTGCACATCGTACGATCAGCCACCTTAATACAATCCGTATTATTGTACGTACTAGACGGCGTAATAGCACCCTTATCAATTGCCGTAGCAAAACTAAACGATTTCACAATTGAACCAGGCTCAAACGGCACCATCGCCGCACTATTCATAAATACTGCTGCATTTTTTTGCTTGTTAAACTCTGCTGGATTATACGTTGGATAATTGGCCATCGCTAAGATTTGACCATTTTTTGGGTTCATGACAATCGCACTGCCTTCAGTTGCGTTCGCCGCCTCAATCCCCTTCTTTAGAGCCACCTCTGCTTGATTCTGAATATTCCTATCAATTGTCAGCACCAGATTATCACCAGGCTTTGCCTCAATCCGCATATTATTTTTTCCAACTGTTAGCGGTACATTTCTCACGTCAGTCACTGATTGCAACAGACCATCTCGCCCCTTAAGCCGCTTATCAAGCGCGCCCTCTATTCCATATTGGCCCTCGCCCGCCGCATTAACAAACCCAAGCACGTGCGCCCCCAGCGCACCCTCTGGATAACTCCGAAGTGAACCCTGTTGATATAATATTCCAGCAAAATTCTTCTCTTTTAATTTTTCCGCCTGAGTTCTGGTGATATTTTTTGCCAAAACCTCATACCGTGAATTCTTATTGCTCAAACGTTCAGCTGCCTTATCTGTTATTTCGCCACCGGCAACCTCTCTCAGGCTCGTGATTATCTGCTCTCGCTCCTTATCATTAACCGCATGTGGATCAGCAATCACCGTATACACTGCCTGGTTTAACACCACTGGCGCTGGCGTCTTTCCGTCCATCATGTATATTTTGCCACGCTCTGCTGGAATAATGAACTGCCGCTGCTGGCTCGCCCGCGCCATCTCTGTATATTTACTATATTGCAAGATCTGTAGCTGAAATAGTCGCAACACAAAAGCTGCCATCGCTACAAGTAAAACGATGGCCAAACAACCAGTTCTTGAACGAATAAGCCGCTGCATACTGCTTATCTTATTATATCACTTATCGCGCATAATGCGTTTCAGTCGTTGTCATTGCTGAAGCCACATTACTATTCTTCACCTTCTCTAATGCTGTTAGCCGTGCGTTTTGAACTTCTAACTCTGACTTCTTTGCGCTGAGTTCAGTAATTTTTGTATCTAAATCTCGAGCCTCGTAGCCATATGCTGTTAGTCGCGTTGCCTGCGTTAGATAAATCAAGCCCAGTACTGTAATCATCAGCGCAACGAGCACTGTATGAGCAACAGGACCAAGTTTGACCTGAGACTGAAAACGTGTGGAGTTTTGGTTTCGGCGCATTTGACCGCTTGAACGGCGTGAAGTGAATGTGGTGGTTGTCATTTGTCTCTATCTTTTTATATTTATATTACATAGCAAACCAGCCCGCCCGTTAATGACAGGCTGGTTTCCCTAAGGTGCATTCCGGAATACGCTTTATTTTAGCCGCGGCGTACTGAGACAACCTCTGGCTTGTCTGTATTCTGAAATTGTACTTTGATGTGGATTGGCATGGTGTCGCCCTCCTTTTTTGTTTTATTTTTTCACGGCGTAGCGAAACTGAGCGCTTCGACTGCGCGGATTGTGAACATCTTCTGTTCCAGACACCGGTTTCTTCTCCGGGATTATCAGCTCGGCCTCGTAACCAGCAGCTGCTTGCTCCCAGAAATATCGCTTGACCAATCGATCCTCCAAACTATGAAAGCTAATTATTCCAACGCGCCCGCCCCTATTAAGGAGGCGTGGCAGCAGCGGCAATAATTCCTCAATCAGCCGAAGTTCGTGATTGACCTCAATGCGCAGTGCCTGAAAGGTGCGAGTCGCCGGATGATGTTTCATCCCGCCGCGACCGACAGTGTGCTTGATCAGATCAGCCAGCTCGGTTGTTCCCCGAATCGGCCTGGCGCCAACAATTGCCTGCGCAATTCGCCTAGCCCGCCCGGGACTTTCCTCGCCGTAACGAGCTATCAGCCGCGTCAGTTCATCAACCGAATACGAGTTGACGATATCCGCTGCTGTAGTTTCCGTCCGATTATCCATCCGCATATCCAGCGGCCCGTCAAACCGAAACGAAAAACCTCTCTCTGCTCTGTCAAGCTGTGGTGACGACACCCCCAAATCAGCCAAAATCACGTCAAATGTACGTCCCTGCTTGACCAAATCCTGCGCTGCGCTCACAAAATCTTTGTGAATTAGCGTCGCGCCTTTCTCGGCCAAATCGCCCAGCGTGTTAATCGCATTATCATCGCGGTCAACCAGCACTGCGCCCAAGTAATTATCCGTTCTCATCAAGAATTCCCTGGCATGGCCGCCATAGCCAGCTGTCAGGTCGAGATAACTCTCGCCTTTAGCTGGCCGCAACCTGTCCAAGGTCACCTCAAGGAGCACGGGAACATGAATCGGTTCGCTCACTCGAAGCGCCTCCGACTGTGGTGGATGTTCTTTAATACTCATAGCAAAAGTATACCATCCCTTAAGCCGATCCGCACGAGCGTAAGCGAGCTTTAGGGGGAGGAGGTAGCGCAGACGAATTTAGTTCGGCTGGCTACCGGAGGGGTGAGCCCCTCCTCTTTTGCTGCTCGAGATCACCTAACTGGATATTTAATTCTGGCTGTTTTGTATTTGTGTTTTGTTTGTTTTTGTTGTCTAAGAGTGGAAATGTGATGATTGTCAGTGACAACCATAGTTTCCAAAAGAGACTTATGTGTGAGGTGGAGTTTTTTGGGAGGTGTTTTGAGGAAAGAACGTTGCCGTTTTTATCGTGGAGCAAATTGCCACCTGCCATCTTCAAATACCCAGATAGTTGATCTCGAGAGGTTTTCAAATTGTTAAAGTACTGACCCCAGCTAATCAATCTGCATTCTCAGCCGCCATCAGCCGAAAATACGCGCCCGCCCGCACCGCCACGACTTCCCGGTCAATGCCAGCATAGTCGAGTAAATGCTGCTCAATCGTCACCCGACCCTGTTTCTGGTCGAGCGCCGAAGCGGTTTTACCGCGGCGGAATTTGACATTCAGGTCGGCTACGCGCTCATCCAGAATGCTTCCGGTCAGCGCGCCCTCCACTTCCCGATCCCAGACTTGCTGCGGATACAAGTGAAGATACTTGCCAAACCCGCGGGTCAACACGACGCCGGACGCAAACTCCGCCCTGAGCTCCGCCGGGATCGTCAAGCGCCGCTTGTCGTCCAACTTCCGCTCAAAGTAATCTGTCTGCACGTCGTCCTTCCTCCGTGGTAGATTAGTTGGTTTTTCTAGTGGATGTTTGTTTTGGTTGGTGATTTCCATCAACTTTCGTTCCACTACCTCCACTATACTACCCACAACTACCCACATGCAAGCCTTTTTTTCAACTTTTTACCCATTTTGCTATCAAATAAAAACTTTTCCACATTTTTGTGGAAAAGTCTAGCGGTAAGACAAGCTGGCGCTACGCTACGGTATCCTCCCCAAAATATTCCTGCAACCGCATCTTGATTGAGCCTTCGTGACGACCAAGCTTTTGACTAAGCTGCTGGATGGTTGCGCCTTGTAAGAACTCCTGTTTAAGAAGGTCATCGTCAGCTTTTTCCCACGGCATGTAGGCTTTGGGATAGGTTTCGCGCATTTTGGCAATTTTTTGCTGCCAACTGCCGGACTGAGGTTTCTTACCGGATTTTTTCGACACTGACTGTCTTCGCTTCATTTCCTCCAGCATTGGACGATAGTGCTTGGCCGCTTCACTACTTGCCTGCTGCAACACCTCGTCAATCGCCAGTGCATCAGGCGAGACCGCCAGCGCCTTACGATTAATTCCATACAAATATAAATTACCCAAATCCCGCACCCGGCTCAAGGCCACATAACCCATGCCTTCAACAAACGCTTTTCTCAGGTCAACTTTTGCCGCGTCCAGCGTCATGCCCTGGCTTTTATGCACGGTAATAGCCCACGCGAGGCGCAGCGGCACCTGCGAGATACTGGCCCGCTTACGCTCACCGTCACGCAGCTCCCACACATCCGGTACCATGGTCACCTGCCGACCGTCACGAAACTCCACAATTGGATAGTCCGTCAGCGGCTCAAAATCCACCACCGTGCCGATGCTACCATTGGCGTACAATTTCTGCGGCGAATTTTTCACGGCCATCACCAACGCACCCAATTTCAACACGAGTTCGCTCGGCGCCAGCACTGACCGCTGCAGACTCTCGACATACACCTTTGAACCCGTCGTTGTCTGCTGATACGCTCGCTCCTCGCCCGCCAGCTCCGCCAGCTTCTGGCTGTTGATGGCGTCAACATCAACATTGACGGTATGTAGCTCGGTGATATCACCATCAGGCAGCTCGACCTCCGTCCGCGCCAGCAGCGTCTCGGCATGATGCCGCCTAATATCGTCATTTCTCAGCGCTGTCAAAATCTCCAGCAGCTGCTCGTCATTCTGCCGGTATTGCCGCTCCAAATACAACACCGCCGGCTGCAATTCCTGCCACGCCTCCGAATACACCACGAAACCACCACTCTGCTCGCCCGGACGATTGATCGGCGGCAATTGAAAAAAATCACCACTCATCACCAGCTGCACTCCACCAAATGGCTGGTCATTTTCCCTAACACCACGCAGCACCCGATCAATCATGTCCAGCCGAAAATCATGCAGCATGGAGATCTCGTCAATCACCAGCACATCAGTTTTCGTAATCACCTCACGCCGCGTTTTTGACAGCCGATCAAAAAAGTTGTTCGCGAGATGATCGCTAACGCCAATGCCGCTCCAACTGTGAATCGTATTGCCACCCAAATGCGTCGCCGCCAAGCCCGTCGTCGCTGTTACCGACACCTTTTTACCCTGGTCACGCGCCTGTGCAATAAAAGTATTCAGCAGGTGCGTTTTGCCCGTACCAGCCGCGCCTGTCAGCAGCGCCGACCGACCGCTCATCAAAATCGCCAGCGCTAATTCTTGATCCATATTTAACCTCGCGGCGGTTCGCCCTCTGGCTCGCCCAGCAGTTTTTTCGACTTAATTTCGTAGCGCTTGCCAGTAATTTTACTCTCAATATAATCCTCGTTGATCAAGTTCACGAACATATCCAGATCATTACCATCCATAATGATAATCGCGCCGTTATCATCACTCATCAACTCCAGTTGCATCTCGTCAGCATAGTCCAACACCTGCTCTTGCTTGACCTCACCGATTTCCAATTTCTGTAGTTTATTGATGGTCTTTTTGCGCTCCTTGACCAGCGCGTTCAAATCCAAGCCCTCCGGGAAACTCAGTTTATATTCCTTTTCAATCTCCGCCACTTTCTTATCGGCAATCACCTGCTTCTTATACTCATAGCCAAACATCCGCTCGAACTTTGAAGGATTAAAGGCGAAAATATCCTGACCGATGATCAGCACCTGGTTATCATCTGGCACCTTAAACCCGACTTCCGCCTTAAACGCACCGAACTTGCCGTCAGAAAACTCCCACGCCAGCGCGCTTTTGAGCGTCTGTCCCTGCTGAATTAGCTTAGCCGTGTAAAAGACTTTTTCTGAATCATTCGGGTCAGTAAACCGCGCTATCAGCCCCTTCATCCGCTTGAACTCATGCTCGGTTTCCGAAAACTCCACAATGTCGCCGCGCTCATGCTCAATCAAATGAATCAAAGTTTCCGCCCGACCAACCTTGGCGAGGTCTGTTCGCAGTAGCACGTTTTCTTCCGCTTCGCTCAGCTCATAATCCCGCACACCAAGCCCAGTGCCCGCACCCAAATTAACTTGATTGATATAGTCAAACAAAAATAACGGCCGGAGTTGCTGCTCAACATCGCCCTTCAAAGGCATAAAATACGGTGTGTAATTTTTATTAAATAAAAACAGCTCAATCAGCAGATCATTCTTTTTCGCATCAGTTTGATTGGCCCACAAAAAAATATCAGTCGTTTCCCTCACTTCTTCCATGAGGGTAATTATAGCAATTTTTATCAGATGTCGCCAGCTGTTATTTAGTTAATCGATCGCCTTCACGCGCCCGATTGGCCCACTCATCCGCCAGCTCATTCCCCTCGTCACCTTCATGGCCACGCACCCAGCGGAGCTCCGCTTGAGAATTTGAATATAGCTCATACAGTTCTTGGACAATATCCAGATTCTTGATCTCGCCGCCTTTTTTTGTCCAGCCGCGCTGCTTCCAGCCCGGCGCCCACTTGGTCACCACATTGATCCAAAACTCGCTGTCAGTATAAATCACGCACGGCGCACCGTCCGCGTCCTGAAGCGCCGCAATTAGCGCCTTGCCTTCCATGCGAATGTTGGTCGTCTCACCGTCCTCTGAGCCCAAGATCCACGGCTCAAGATCACGAATCACCGCAAACCCACCTGGACCGGGATTTGGCGAAGCAGAACCGTCAGTGTAGTAGGTTATCATACAGCTTTAATTATACAATACCAGAGCATGTCTAGCTACACAGCGAGCACGCCTACGTAATAATTTGCGCCTATCTAGCACCTCCCCCTTAAAGCATACCACTCGTTCACGACTCTGATTTGTCAGATGTACTTCCTCGGCACTATCATTAGGCTCTGTAAAATAATCTTGCTTACGCTGCCAAATATCGATGATTGCATCAGCCGTCTCATCACTCATACTCACCAAATCACCATATATTTTACGCAGCTTAAAGAAGAAGTGTGCCGCCTTCTTGCCAGTTCGTGCCACCAATCGCGCATCTGGCGTAGAAAACTGCACTTCAAACGGCGCAAGCGAAGCCCTCTCGTCGCCTGTCTCATAAAAGCCAGTAATCTTTGCATCAGTAAAGTCTCTGCCGCTATCCTTAAAGCTAAACAGCTCCATATCGGCATCGGGAATCCTCTCAAAAACCGCCTTACGAATATTCTCCTGAAATTCTGGGGATCCCTTGATAACAAAGCATTCCTTATCTCTTCCAGGTGCTGGATATGGCGTAATACTCTTGCTACTTAAAGCCTTGACGACCGCCTCGACATACGCATCGGCCATTTGTTTATCATCTTCGGCAATTATCGTCATACCGTATAGATCAATCGGATGTTCGCTATCATTCTTCAGCGGCTGAGAGTGCGGCTCATAATATCCCATTAGACGTAAGAGCTTCTTAAGATATGATCCTCGTCCCTTGCCGCGGGCTCGCACTTCCAGATCGGTGCCGTTCGACGTCTTCACTGTACCCACTTCAAATAATGTGCTGTGTGGCGACGCAGCCTCTACTGCAGGCTTTAAATCCGGCTCGCCGAGCAGCTCAGAAAGAACTTCTTTGATATTATTAATAGCAAAATCAAATCTCTCAGGATTATCCGAATCCTTAGGGCCAAAATGCAGCGACACTATCATATCCACTCCATTCATCAGCCTATCAATATTATTACTTAATTCGCCACCACCTATAGCATCGCCAATATTTCGCCCTGTAATAACATCAACTGCATCATTCAGCTCTGACTCTAGATTATCAAGCCCAATAATACTACACACAGGAATTAAAAAGTTTTTTGCAAACACTGCTTGCTTATAAACCGATGCGTCATGATACGGAGTAGTTTTTAATTTGGCGAGCGTCACCGCCCCGACGATCATCGCTGTCTCCAGTCCAACACCCTGAGCGCCCTCACCTTTTGTCGAAAAGGCCTTGATCAAATCATCAATACGTGGCGCCGGAATTGGTGGACTCTCAGACCACGGACTTTGGACATTGTCCTTCCCTAAGTCGCCAGGGATTTGCTGGCCATCTTCCAGTCGCAACGCTTTACCTTGCAGTGTCGTCTCGTCAATTCCTTCAATATACGATTCAAACAAATCTTGTAAGACTTTATAGTCCTCAAGAATGCCGACCACCACATCTCGGTGAGCTTCGGCTATGGTTTTATCATTATCAAGTGCTGACACAATATAATCAATACGATCGCCCTCCTCAATGTCCGCTGGCATTTCTATTATAAGCTTTGCTGCCAGGCGACGCGCTGGCGTCAAGTGATAACCACCGAACGTCTCTGTTAGTTGCATAGCGAGCTCTTCAGGATGAAAAAATATCTCACCTCTTCTAGGAGAGCTATTAGGGCCTTCAATGTCCTGTCCTGCATTCTGTGTCATAATCAGCTTGCTAATTATATCACAAAAAATAAAGTTTTGCAAGCACAGAGTCTCTATCGTTAATTATAGGCTATCTAGGCAAAATAAATCCGCATCAGCTCGCGAGCCACTCTATCGGCGTCGTGTCGGATTAGGCTACGTTGAGCTGCCAATGGGTCGCTGCCAGAATTTTTATTCACCCAAGCAGTATCAGCAATCAACCGCTTGCCCGAGGCATAATAATGCTTCTTTTTTAACAAATCTTTATTCCACTCCACCAAATACTCACCGTCATGGGCGTATTTCTTGATAAGTTCCTCCGGAGGACGATGGTTGTTGTATAGAACATAATCCATACTTACACCTGAAAACCGCTCAATCTCATCCGCAAAATCCGCCACGGTAAAATCGTCTGTCTGTCCCGGTTTATTAACTAAGTTGCAAACATAAACTTTCTTCGCCTTTGTCTCCGCCAGCGCCCTGGTTACGCCGCGCACCAACAACGCTGGCGCCAAACTACCATACAGCAGCCCCGGCGCAATCACCACCAAATCCGCATCTAAAATCGCCTGGCGCGCCCGCGGATTAATGCCAGCCGGTGGTTTCAATTCCAGCCACGGACGCTCGCCACGCGGAATTTGCAGCGATTCTGCCGCGTGCTGGCCATTGACAGTCGTACCGTCTTTTAGCTTAATCGACATAGTCGTATCATCCAAAGTAATCGGAAACACTCGCCCGTTTACGCCCAGAACTTCACTCGCTAGCTCCACCGCCTCAGCAAAGCTCCCTGTCATCTTTTCCAGCGCCGCCATGAACAAATTGCCAAAGGCGTGCCCCTTCATGCTACCCTCGTCAAACCGATAATTAAACAAGTCGCGTACCTTCGGCGAGCTGCTCAGCGCCACCAAACATTGCCGGACATCGCCCGCTGGCAGCACGCCCAGCTCATCACGCAATTGCCCAGTCGAGCCGCCGTCGTCAACCATATTAACCAGCGCCGTAATGCTATGCGTGTACTTTTTCAAACCCGATAGCAGCGTGAAACTGCCAGTTCCGCCGCCGATTACTACAATTTTTACCCCAAAATAATCGCTATTTGAAACATTCATTACCATTCCCGAATTATATCACCTTACCGTAACTTAAACCAACGTACCCTTTGGCAGCGCCCACTCCAAATACGGTTGCTGCTGATGTTCAATGGCGTTAATAATATGCATAGCAATTTTAGCAGGATCGTTGAAAAACACGTAATCAGCCGGCAGCTCCCGGCCATTCCAAAACGGCGTCTTCATAGCGCCAGGCAAAAACAGTGCGACTTTTACTGGCAATTTCTGCTCGTCGGCCTGCATCCCTAAGCTGCGCGCCAAGCCCGCTTGGGCGTGTTTAGTCGCCACGTATACCGCCTCGTCCGCCCGAGCTTTGACACTGCTAGTCGAGCCGATAATCGTTAAAACTGACTTCTGATTTTGACGAGCCATCTTTCGCCACGCCCACTGCACCAGCGGCAGCGCACCGGCAAAATTCACCTCTGCCATGGAGCGGGCGTCGGGCTGATCCTCAAAATTACCGCGCCAGCCATAGCCTGCCGCCCACACGAATTGCTCAACATTGTCATCGCCCAGAATCTGCTCAATCCGCGCTGGCGCTGCCTCTACTTGCTCGGGATAATACACATCCAATTGGAAACCTTCGCCGTGCTCCTGGGCGTTATGCGTCTTCCCCAGCACCAATACGCGCTTGCCACTTTCTCTGAGCTGCCGCGCCATTTCGCGTCCAAGACCGCTCGTCCCACCAAGAATAATATGCATATGGTTATTATAGCAATGGGATTATTATATGTAAATTGACCCTCTCGGGCATGACCACAAACTTCTTAAAACACTCAGTAAAATTTTACCTGCGTAGTTGCTGCCATTTTGCGTGAACCTTATAGGCACGTGCTGGCGCGTCAACCTCGCTCTTCTGAAGCAATAATTCCTCAGGATTAATAAACATTATTTCATCACCCTCTTCGCCCGGCATAAAATCAAAATTCTCTGGCCAGACGCGGCAATAAAAACAGATTTGATTAGCATCAATCCGCTCAATGTACATCTCGTCCGACGCATCAAAAAGCTGATAACGCAGACCACCCTTGTAACCAACTTCTTCAAACAGCTCACGTTTCAGCGACGATTCAATCGTCTCGCCAAAATCCATACCACCACCCGGCAAGTCCCAATACGTCCGATCAATTTCCTTGACGACCAAAATCTGCCCAGCGTCGTTATAAATTAGTGCTTTGAGTGAGATACGATACAGACAATCCAGATGATCTGTGCCGTCTAAATCCTGCGTGATGATATGTCCTTTGGTGATTTTTGTCATGAGAGTCATTATACTACACCTGAACGCCAGATGGCTGATACCATTTCACCTACAGTATATTCTGTCTTTCCAATATCCATGATTAACTACTCATTGGGCGTTAACACGTTGGGGATTATCTAATTGTGATACTCTTTTATTTTACTGGCATATTCAGTCAAAAGATTCTTTGAATAAATTTTTTCATTTTTTGAATTTCTAACTTCTTTCCAAAGAATAGAAGCTACTTTTAATTTGTTCGAATAGTTGCGACTATTTTCGTCTGCACTAAAATCCTTTAAAAATTGATTCCATTGACAAACCGAATTATCATACTTGGCATAATCTGATTTCCCATAATAAACTTTAAGCATATCTTGAATGGTAAAACTCAAATCATTTTCTTTTTTTACTTTTCTCCAAGCAGTGGCCATATCAGCAGTAAATTTAAATGGTGAGACATCTGTTAAAATTGAGAAATATTCTCTAAAGTGTGTATTAAAGGAAAACCCGCATTCAAGTAATGGAGTATCTAAGGTAATAGTTTCTACTCGTTTCTTTTCATTTTTTATTGATGACTTTTTAATCAAATTACCCCTAAAGTACTGCTCAATAATGTGGTTGAGTTCCTGTTTTGTGCCTTTATATTCTAATCCTAATGACTTGCATATCTGTGAAATTTCTTCACGATACCAATAATATTTATTAAACTCGTCAAACGATGTAATTTTATCAAACTCAGGTCTATTTTCTATCAATATTTTAGCTCCTCAAAACCAATTTACTTTTTCATGTCTAGTATCTACAATTCCCCGACCTTCACCCGCCTCTGCTCCGTCGTATCCCGCTCGCGCACAGTGACGGTGCCGTCCTCCAGCGTCTGGAAGTCGATGACCACGCAGTGCGGGGTGCCGATTTCGTCTTGGCGGCGGTAGCGCTTGCCGATGTTGCCGTTATCGTCCCACATCACTCGGCCCGGGTTAGCTTTGGCGAGCTGAGCGTAGACTTCGCGGGCTTTTTCCACCAATTCTGGCTTGTTTTTGAGTAGCGGCGAGACGGCAAATCTAACTGGCGCCAAGTGTTCTGGCAATGCCAAATACACCCGCTTTTCACCGTTTTGCTCGTCCTCACGGTATGCACCCGACAGCACCGCCATCAGCGCCCGCTCCACACCAAACGACGGCTCGATGACGTGCGGAACAAATTTTGTGTTCGTTCCCTTGACAGTGTACTCCATGCTCTTTCCGCTGGCGCGCTGGATATTCATTAGGTCAAAATCAGTGCGATAAGCGATACCCATCAACTCCTCGCGGCCAATTGGATAATCATATTCGATGTCGATTGTCTTTTTACTGTAGTGCGCCCGATCCTCTGCCGGCACGTCCAGCTCGTGAATGTGCTCTGACCTCAAGCCTAGTTCTACCAAAAACGCATGCGTCGCCGCCAGCAGCTCGTCAAACGCCTCCTGCCAATGCTCAGGATCGACGAAATATTCAATCTCCATCTGCTCAAATTCCCGAGAACGGAAGACAAAATCGCGCGGCGCAATCTCATTACGAAAGGCCTTGCCCTGCTGAGCGATGCCAAACGGTAGATTAGGATAAAAACTATCAACGACGTTTTTGAAATTAGTGAAGATACCTTGGGCGGTTTCGGGGCGGAGATAAGAAATACTGTCCTCGCTCTCAGTCGCACCAACATGCGTTTTGAACATCATATTAAACGTCCGCGATTTACTCAGCGGATTGCCATCGGGACTTTTGATGCCGCGCTCGGCAATCGCCGCATCCATCTGTTCCATGGTCATGCAATCAGCGTCAACGCCGTTGTCCTTGAGAATATGATCGGTGCGAAAACGGCGGTGATTAACCGTATCTTCGCACAGCGGATCGACGAACGTATCCACATGCCCACTCGCCTTCCAGACTTTCTGATTCATCAGAATCGCCGCATCCACGCCGTACATATCGTCGCGCTCGTCAACAAACCGGCGCCACCACAAATTCATGATATTACGCTTCAGTTGGACGCCCAGCGGGCCGTAATCCCAGGTGCCAGAAAGACCGCCATACACATCCGACCCCTGATAAATAAAGCCGCGGCGCTTACATAGGCTGATAATATCTTCCATTTTTGCTTGACCCATCAAAAAACCTTTCTCCATGTTGGCAACATGGCGATTCACAATTATTACCTACAGTATACCATTTTATGGGTAATATTACACCGCCGCGTGCTGTCGCGCCACCAACCAACAAGCGCTAATTACCTCAGTTATCCCGCCAATTTGCGCCACATTCGCTAGCGGCTTCGCTTGGATAAGCCGAAGCAGTTTGATGGCGTCCGCCGACAAGTCGCCCTGCTCCGCCAGCCGCAGACCCTTTTCCGCGCTATCGTACATATATTTTTTATCGGACGACAACGCCTGAGCCGCCACATCGGTGCGCAGATTGAGCTCATCACCCAGCAGACTAGCATATTGCATATAAAACCACGTTTCAATCAGCTTTTGGTTAACTGCCGGATTATTTAATTGATCTAATACCTGACTTAGTACAAAATACCATTCCGGCTCGTCGATGTTTTCGCTCGCCGTTGATACCAGCTTCATCGCCGCGTAAGCGAATTGCATCCGCTCGTAATCTTCCAAAATATGCCGATAAAACGCCGCCAGCCGCGCCGAGGTCAACAACCCCAAATCTCCACGACCCGACCGAATCACCACGTCGCAAATCGCAAATAATTCAATACCGCCCGCCAATTTCGACCGCTCGCGCCGCACACCCTTGGCGATGACGCTGCGCCGGCCTTTCGGCGTCAGTAGTTGCAGCACTCGATCCGCCTCGGCGTAATTCGTCCGCCTCAGCACAATCGCTTTTAACCGCTCACTTTGCCCCATCCAAAACCTCGCTAAAAATCGCCCGTGCTTCATCCGGGTGCATTGACGCCTTATCCAGCAGTGCTCTCATACCAAACGGCCGCAAATCCTCCAGATTAATATCAGAATTACTACAAACCACGATCGGCAATCTCGCCAAATCCGCATGCGACCTCAGCTCGTTCAGCAGCGCCACCGCCGTTTCGCCCGCCAGCAGCATGTCTAAGACAATCGCATCCGGCCGCCAATTGTCAATCATTTCCATCGCCTGCCCGCCAGAAACTACCGCCTGCGCTTCCGCACCAACCGCCGCCGCATATCCGCATAAGATATCCGCCCAATTTTTATCATCCTCAACGATCAGCAACTTTTTCATAGCAAGCTCAGCTGCCGGCTAATCGGCATTTCCACATAAAATGTCAATCCGTCCCGATGTCTGATTAGCCCAATTTGACCGTTCATCGCCCGGGCAAATTGGCTAGCCACATAAATCCCCAAGCCGCTGCTTTCCGGCCGCGTCCGCACCGTTTTTCGCGCATCCATCTCATCAAGCAGCCGCCGATACTCCTTCAAACTCATCATCGGCCCAAAATCGCGAACACTTAGCCTCGCCGCCTCTTTGGCCGCCGTAACCGACACTTTTATCTCTGAATCATCCTCTGTATATTTCAAAGCATTGTTTAAGAAATTCGCCAAAATCCGCCCCAGCAATGTCCGATTTGCCAATATCAACCGGTTATTCCGCCCGCCCCGAGGCCAGCTAATTTTTCGCCCGTACAGCGCTGCGTTAAGTCTCGTTTCCGCGGCTATTTGCTGGCATAGCGCCAACGGATTAACTGGTTCCAGCGGAAATAATGACGGCGTCAAATTTGCCGAATTCGCCAGATCAACTGTCAATTGCAGCGCCTGCTCGGACGTCTGAACAATCCGCTGCTGGATCTGTTTTTTATCAGCCGCGCTTGTCAAATCGTCGTCCAGCAGTAGCGCCATCTGCCGAATTAAAGCCAGCGGCGTTTTTAACTCGTGCGCCGCCACTAAGACACTCGGCAGCCCTCCAAAATCATCATCGCTCCACTCTTTACCCGCCATACATTTCTAGTATAGCAAAACTTGAGTTACTTTTTCTATTCAGCAATCTTCACTGTGCCCAATATCGTCTGAAAATCTGGCTTAAATGTGTCGGCGTCGGTTGAAAAACGAATAGTCTTGTCACGAACCTTCATCAATACAGCTGAACCACGCAAATTCTTATCAAATGCACCATCAATCCGCGTTGCAGAAATTCCATTAAACTCAGTACTACTTGAAGTCAATTCACCCTTCTTCAATCGCGACTGATACTCATTCAGTACCGCATCCATATCCTTGTTAATAATTTCCAGCCTCAACGCAAATCGACTTGTCTTACTAACTGTTGATGGAACCGATATTGGATTTAGGTAAGCTTTATAGTCACCCCTGTTGCTACCATCATTTTCTATATACACGCTCCAAGTTTTTGGATACATAAACGACACGCGACCGTACTCACTTGGACCAACAAACTCAATCCGCGGATTCTTAGCCTCTTCAGAAAACTTCTTCTGATCAATTTCCGCCTGTTCACCCTTACCTTTAGCGACTTCAATAGCCACCTTGCTATCAACATTATTTTTCTCGTGGGAATATTGCATGTACGCCCAAATAGCCAGCGACCCAGCAATCAGAAACAGCACCAAACAGCCGAACGTACCGACCATCCAGCCATTCACCGACCCCTGTTCTCTCCTATATCTCGTATTCATATTTTCAAGTATAGCTTATGCTTAGAGCGATGTAAAGTCCATATCACGTACTAAAATCCTCGCTAATCACTGTAATGTCGTGCTGCATGCCGTCCAGCGCCGTTGTAATATCCTTCGCCAGCTGCCGCGCTTCAATAAACCGCTGCCTGGCCTCATCCAGATTAAAGTCCTCGCCCTGAAACCACGCAATGCGCTCATTCAGCTCCGCCATCATCTGCTCAATCGTCTTTTCGTTTGTCTTATCGTTTTTCACTACTCTCAATCCTCGCTTTCATAATCATATCTTTTGTTGTAATCTTCACAATACTACCAATTTGACGATCGCCGCTGATCATCGCGTAACCGCGCCGCAGTGCCATCTCTGGATCGTATTCAGCAATCATTCGTTGTTGCGACAATGTTGCATTCATGGCAATCTCGACGCGGTGCGACCACTGTTCGAGCGCCACTTGTTGCGACATTGTTGCACGTAAACGATGCTCCGCAATCTGCTGTTGAATTACATCCGCTACGCCGCCCAGCCGCAGCGCTAATTGCCGCCTTACCTCGTGTTTATCCGGAAATAGCAGCTGAGCGGCATTGCTCGGCGTGGCCGCCCGCACATCAGCCGCCAAATCGCACAAACTTTCGTCAACCTCGTGCCCGATACCAGTCAGCACTGGCACGCGACTGCCAGCCACCGCTCGCACCAAGTGTTCGTCATTAAAGCTCGCGAGGTCCTCCGCGCTACCGCCGCCGCGAATCAGCACGATCACCTCCGGCGGCTCCGCCAGCTGATTACAATGAGCAATCGCCCGCACCGCCTGATCGGCCGCGCCGTCGCCCTGAACTTTAACATTAGCGACGATAAACTGCACCCCGCCCCAGCGCTCACCAGCAATTTTCATAAAATCCGCGTAGCCCGCCGCCTGCGTGCTGGAAACGACCGCCACACGAGTAGGATACTGCGGCAAGGAGCGCTTACGCTCCGTATCAAACAGACCTTCGGCCGACAGCCGCTGCCGCAAAATATCAAAACTCCGCTTTAGACTCCCCTTGCCCAGCGGATGAATTTCCTGAACTTGTAAATTAAACCTGCCATCGCTTCTCAGGCTTGGCATCGCCCGAACCACCACTTTCATCCCGTCCTCGATCGGCGTCCGCAAATTACTAAAACCCACGAAACAATTGACCGATCCGTCCTCATCCTTCAGAGTAAAAAACGCGTATTTTGGCGGATACGGCTTAAAGCTAGCAACCTCGCCCTCAACTTCAACCGCGCCGGCAAAAGCCACCTCAAACGTCTGGTTAACCACCGCCAGGAAATTGCTGACACTAAACCTGGGAGTCATTCGGCTTGCCGTACTTAATCAATGCGTGCTGGTAAAAAATATAACCAAAGACAATCGTGCCAGTCAGTAAAATCGCCCTCGTTAAAATAATTCCGGCAATCGCCAGATCTGGCGGCGTTCCTGCCATGCTTAAAAATATGATCATAATCGTCTCATAAACCCCTGTTCCCCCAGGTGTAAATACAAAAATTGCCGCCAAACCCGCTACACCATAACCAACCATTAGAATTGCTGGATTAACAAAAACCCCAAGCGACATAAACGCTACCGTAAACATAGCAACATCAAAAATCGTGTAAATGATTCCCCAAATCATTGGCTTCGTTAACAGCTTTGGGTGATTCGCCAAATCCTGAAAATCATCTTGCATATCAATAAAGAATCCCTCAACGCTTTTCGATTTCATAACTCGCCGCTTCTTCCCTAGTGTTACAAATTTCACCAACATATTAATAAACCGCGACACACCCGCCGCTGTCACTCTCATGCGCCGCTTCGAGGAGAACATAAAAATTAGCCCAAATGTCAGGGCTAAAACCACCACAATCAATAAAAAGCTTGCCGCTACAATATATCGGTTTACCTTACCGTCAATCGCCAGTGCCAAAACCGCAATAACCAGCAAAACCAGCAGCGCCAAAAAACCAGTAACATAGCGAATCACCTGCGCAAATGTTGAACGCGCTGAACTCACACCCAGCTTATGCATCCGCCACGTCGTATAGGAAATTCCGCTAACGCCGCCTGATGGGAAAATATGATTAACCAGGTTCAGCTCCAGAGCTATCCTCGTCTGTTCTAGTCGAGAAATATGATGAATCAAATTTTTCTCCCTTAAATAAGAGAAAATCATTTCGCCACCAGCAAAATACACGATAATTTGGAATGGCAGCAGCAGGAATAGTAACCATAAATCCGCCCCTAAAAACAGCCCCCATGCCTTCACTAACTCATGTCGTGACAGAAAAATAACCACTGCCAGAACCACCAATGTCAGGATACTCATAACAGTTCGCGGCGACTTAAACAATTGCAATACCTTTGGCAGCATAACCTTCATTATACCACGATAAATGGTATAATTACGACATGTTTATCGCTATCCTTGGTCGCCAACCAGAAATATCCATCGCTGAATTAGAGGCCGTTTACGGCGATAAAAACATCCAAAGAGTCTCCAATCAGACCGCTCTTGTCGACTGCAATACTTTTGCAATTGACACTTTGGGTGGCATTACCAAATGTGGATATATCATCAAACGGGTAAAATCACAAAAATCCGACCACGCCACTCTCCTCCAAGCCTCGAAATTTATCACCGAACAATATACGCGAAAACTAGCGCATAGCCAGAAAAAAATAACTTTTGGGATTAGTTTTTACGACGGGAAAGCAAATCCGCGCGATATCCAAAAAATTGGTCTTATCTTAAAAAAATCCTTAAAAAAAGCCAATGTTAGTCTGCGCCTAATCCCAAACAAAACCGCCGCCTTATCCACGGCGACCTCTCATAATAATAAGCTCGGCAGGTCTGAAACTAAAATTGAAATTATCATCGTTAAAGCTACGAACGGCGATTTGCTAATTGCCGAAAGTCGCGGCACTCAAAATATCAATTCATATACCCAGCGAGACCGCGGACGTCCGAAGCGCGACGCTTTCGTCGGTATGCTCCCACCCAAGCTTGCACAGATTATGATTAATCTCTCTGGAACTAAATCTGGCGACTACCTTTGGGATCCGTTTTGCGGCACAGGTACAGTCTTACAAGAGGCCGCTTTAGCAAAAATCAATACTTACGGTAGCGATTTAAGCAATAAAATGATCAGCTACACGTCAGAGAATATGCATTGGCTGGAAAAAACGTTTTCTACAGACACTTTCTGGCAAACTTTTCAATCTGACGCCACTTCCATTAAATTAACTCCCGAGCAAAAACAACAAATTTCCCATATTGTCTGCGAAACATATTTGGGACAACCATTTTCTGCCCCACCAGCCCCAGAGAAGCTCCAGGAAGTGATTAGAAATTGTAATCATATCACTAGTAGCTTTCTAAAAAACATTCACTCACAAATCCGCCCTGATTCTACACTCTGTATCGCTGTTCCGGCATGGCAAAATCACCACGGACAGTTCACTCGCTTGCCTCTGTTAAAAAATCTGAATAATCTTGGATATCGGCAAATTACCAATAAAAATCTCCTGTATTACCGTCCAGACCAAGTCGTCGGCAGAGAAATCCTAGTCCTAAAACCCATAGATATAGCGAAAACCGCTTGACAACTGGCTTTATTTTCGATAAACTAAAACAGATTGTTTTTAGAAAACTATAAGGAGTAAAGAATGTCAAAGGTTAAAGCTGGTGGTTCTGTCAGAAATCACAACAAAAGCCCCGGTCAACGTCTTGGCGTGAAGCGATTTGGTGGCCAAAAAGTTACCGCTGGACAGGTCTTGGTTCGCCAAACTGGCGCTACAAAGATTGCTGGCAATGGTACATACATGAGTCGTAATTTCACTATTCACGCAGCCAAAGATGGCGTAGTCAATTTTAAGCAAGTGAAGAAAGCTAAATTCACCGGCAAGACAGAACGTAGAACACAAGTTAATGTTGATTAACTGACACTACTTAATAGAAATAGCTCCGCAGTAAGCGGAGTTATTTCTATCGTAAACTTTCTGCCCTAATAATTATTTCTTACATACTCGAGAAGCACCCTTGCAGCGTCTCTGTGCATACCATTCCTTTCTTTACCTTCTCTATGATGAGTAACCACCACCTTGTCCTGCCTATCCACGTTGAACGACCCGTCCATCATAGCAACTGCTAATATCACTACATACTCACGACTACGCATATTACCCTCGTAGTAGTCTTGAGTATAGTTAGGAGACTTCAAATTATCACCCGAGTTACGACGGACTCTATCCGCCAAAGCCTCTGGTTTAATATCTGCCAATCTGTCGAGCCTGGAAGAAAAATACTCAAACAATCGACAACGTATGGTATGATCTCCCCTAATACGATTCATGATACCTTTAATATCAAAAGTCCTCTCAGGGTCAATTATTTGCATTAACGAGAAATTCGCTGTTAGGCTGTTAATAATCTCTTCTGCAGCCTTAATACTATTTTCAGATACGGGGACGCCTTCAGGATTTCTAACAGCAGCAACTTCAACATCCGCTGGCGGTACATAACTAGGGTCAAAAAGAAAATCATAGTTACCTGGAGTGTGTTTATCCTCAAACGGCCCACCGTCTATATCAGACTTTAGAGGCTTCATTAGTTCTCGTATTCTTTCAGGAAAGCCATCTAGCTCTGAAACATCCTTTCTATCCAACCCCATTTCAGTAGTCGACAATGTCTCCCATTTATTCACTGGATGCTTACGCGCCCAAGCCTCTTCAGCCTTACTTTGTCCTTCTGCAATCATTTCCTCAGGAGTTGCCCCAAACAATACATGAATATAGTCGCTAGTAAAGTGTACGTTAGCTTTTTCTTTTTGAATTTTTTCCAAACTTATATTCTTAGTCAAAATGTCATAATAAATTCTACCTTCTCTCTCAATCTTGACTGGTTTGTGTACTTGTAGTATCAAGGCGCCTTCACCAACACCCTCTTCAGAATCCGTGTCGCATACATACAACATCTCCCCGGGAATCCAACCTCCATCTAGTCTGACTCCTTTTCCGTCTTGGCCACTGCGCATAACAGTCAACGGCACCACTGTAATTTCTGGGTTGCAAGGGAAAGTCTTAACTATATAATCTTTCAGGGTCTTTCGTTCGGGTTTTTGTGTCGGCACTTGTTCTAGCATATACGCTTATTATTATAACAAAACTCATCAAAAAGTCAATCCCCTACCAGAGGTCAGTTACCTCTCCTGATCTGCTTTCTATTGCATATTAAGATGATGCTTCACGCGCGCCACCACGTCACCGATTACCACCTGTGATTTCACCAGATAATCATCAACACCCAAACTCTCGGCTCGTTCTTTATCCTTCGGCTGGCTGAGTGCCGTTAGCATCACAATTCTCACATTAGCAGTTTCTGGTGTATTTCGTAGGATATCCAGTACGTCAAATCCGCTAATCTTCGGCATCATGACGTCTAATAAAATCAAATCCGGACGATACTCCACTGTTGCAGATAGTGCGTCCTCACCATTATGGACTTCTCTAACGTCAAAACCCTCGATCTCCAACCGCGACCGATATACCGCCGCCAAAGCCATGTCGTCTTCAACCAGTAAAATCTTCTTTTTTTGCTCATTCATATTACCTCCATTTTATGTTGTATCTCATAAAAACACAAGCGTCATAACGATTTTGCTTTATCCATTTGTGGATCACGGCCATTATTAACATCATCTGGTGACAGGTCTACTTTTACATCAGGCTCAATACCAGTTTTGTCAATATTATTTCCCTTCGGTGTATACCAACGCGCCTCTGTTACTTTCATCTGCGAGCCACCAGAAAGTCCGATTAATACTTGCACACTACCTTTACCATAACTCTTTTGGCCCACCAGCTTCGCTTTTCCATAGTCCCGAAGTGCACCAGCAGTAATTTCGCTAGCACTAGCACTATTGCCGTTGATTAACACTACGGTTTTCATATTGCCTAAAATTGGCGAACCAGTTGTATGAGCCGTCTTTACAATCTCTGAACCGCGCCGCTCAGTCATCGCTACTTGCCTATCCAGCCAAAGCCCCAGCAGTCCTTGTGCCGAGCTAACCGTTCCGCCGGGATTATTGCGCAAATCCACAATAACCTTCTTTACGCCTTTTTCGATAAACTCTGTGGCGTATTTTTTGGCAAGGCTTACTGTGTCATCGCCAAATCGATTAACTTTTAAAATCCCAATCTCTCCATCAATCTCCGATTCTACTGCTGGAGCAGTAATGTTTTGGCGCGTAACCGAAACTTCATGCGTTCGATTTTCACTCAGCAAAGTCAATTTTACAGAGGTGCCAACTTCCCCACGGATTTTGCTAACAACCTTATCCACCGCCCAATCGGCAACCGACTCATCATTAACCTTAACAATTACCTCGCCAGCCTTAATGCCAGATTTTTGAGCCGGACTATCATTCAAAGGCTTTATAATCGTCGGTTTGCCATTTCTTAAGCCAATTTCCGCGCCAATTCCACCACCAATTTTACCACTCAGTGATTTTTCAAATTCCTTCGTCTCATCTGGATCCATATATGCCGTATGCGAGTCGCCAGCCGCCTCAACCAACCCTCGGTTAGCGCCGTAAATTAATTTCTGAGTATCCAATTTTCCATCATAATTTGCCACCAAATTCCGATACGTCTCCTGAACGCTAGATAGGTCAATTGACCCACTTGACATACGAACACCGAATATTGGCGCTACTGTGGCAAATATCTTCTCTGAGCGCGTTCCAGCGACAAAACTAACAATTGCAACAATAACAATTGTCAAGAACCAACCCAGGCGCTGTTTATTTTCTCCCGTAACCATATACTTCTTTTATTATACTACAAAACGCTCAGTTAGCACGAGCGTTTTTATATGGTCTTTATATTAACTAGAAGTAAACGTATGTTAAGCCTGAGGCCGAGCGTGTGTAATATCGGTACAGCCCATCCCAAGCAAAGTTATAGTCACTCACTGTAATGGTTCCGTCACCATTGACTGATTCGACATACATAACATGACCGTAATAACCGATATTCATTACCGCTGCTGAGCCAACTTTTGGCGTAGAACCGCTAGGAATACCATAACGTGCCGCCGTTGATGGCCACTGGTTAGCGTTGCCCGCGCCACCAAAATGCGGCACATACCGACCAGTGCTATGTATTTTCCAAGCTACATAGCTCACACACTCGCGCGTATACAACCCCCACGGGTCAACATAAGCATCCAGCGGCGCATTTGCCCAAACGCCTGGATAACCGCCGCCACCTGGAATACCACCCGGGATCGACACACCATTACCAAGGGCGCGTCGATTGGCTGCCGCCTGCTCTTCGCGTAATTTAGCTACTTCAGCATTACGCTTTTGCGCCAATGCAGCGTAATTATTCTGGTCATTCTTCGTATCGGCAATTAGCTTTGACTTCTCTGACTGCTTGGCTGCCATAGCATTACGCTGCAGCTCTTGGTCGCGCAATGTATTCTCAACAGCCTTCTTATTTTCTTCCAGTTTTTTCTGTAAAGACTTAATTTCCTTAATCTTATCATTGAGAGAAGATTTTAATGAACTACGTTGCTCTTGCTTATCAATATAATCGCTAATATTCTTTGAGCTAGCAAGCATTTCCAGTGGCGAAATTTGGTCATCAACATACAAATCTGCAAGAATCTGGCCCATAGCCTTACGGTTTTGCTTAATCGCTACCTCATTCTTCTTTATCTGCGTATTAAGATTATTAATCTTCTTTTGGCTATCAGCAATCTGCGCCTGGATGGCCGCAATCTGTCCGTTAATCTTATCTAACTCTGATTGTAAACTGTCAGCCATCTCGCCCAATCGCGAGGCTTCAGAATTATAATTGTCTGCTTCTTGTTGTTTTGTCTTAATTTCAGCATCATAGTCGCGCGCCAATACGTGCGATGCCAAGCCAAAAATGCCCGACCCAGCGAGCAAAACAGACATCGCCACCAGAGACGCTCTGCTGGCTAACGATACCGAAACTGGTGTGGTGGACCGTAGTTTCATACTACCAGTTTAGCATAAGCGAAATCCGCCTGTCAAGAAGATTTTTTATAATTTAAGATATTTACGAGTTGCCACCCATGATGAAACGACACCAATCGTCGCGCCGACCATAATCATCGCTAGGAAAACCAGCCCGCCATACATCGTTAAATGCCCTAGAAGATTATCGACCGGAATTCCATACTTTAGCATTGGATCGTGCGCAAAGAACAGCAAACTATATCCAGCTACTGTTGCAATAATTGCCGCAATAAACCCGTACATGATCGCCTCGACAATAAACGGACCCCTGATAAAGCTGCGTTCTGCCCCAATCAATTTCATCATTTCAATTTCGGCCTTCCGATTAAAAATCGCCATACGGATAGTATTGAAGACTACCAGTGAAGAAATCACCACAAAAACAATTGTCGCAATTGAACCGCCAATACTCGCCAACCGCACCCAACTACCAACAGTCTTAATTGCCTGCTGACGCTCACCAGAGAAAGACGGCTCTCTGCGTGGATCCTTATATTTTTTATAAAGATTATCTGACTTAATAAACTGGTTCAATGGCTGTTGATTATTCAGCTCCTTTACAGAAACTCGAAGCGTTGCTGACATTTCATTGCTAGACTCACGAATCGCCTCCAGCGCCTCTGGGTCGTCTTTGTACTGTTCTGCTTGTTTATCTCGCGCTTCTGCTGCCGATATATATTTCACGCTATCAACATTATCCAGTTTTTCAATTCGCGATTTTATCGTATCAACATCTTTCTTTGGCGTGTCACCCTTAAGGTAAATTGACATGTCAGCCCGCCTGGAAACATTCGACACAGTATCAACCAAAATTTGCCGCGCTGATAAGGTAATGAAAACGATAATTAACGTAACACTCATCACTGCAGTAGCCGCGATAGTCAACCAAGCGTTACGGCTGAAGTTGTTTATGCCATATCGACACATCCTAACAAACGTCAACCAGCCGCGCCGGCGCTGACGTATGCGAATACTATCTTTATTGCTTTTATTAGTTTTTTTACTAGTGCTGGTGGATTTTGTCATTGTTTGTAGCTCCCCCTTGCTTGGTCAGAGGTAATTTTACCGTGATCAATAGTAATAACACGCCGCTTCAGTCGATTAACAATTTCCACGTTGTGCGTCGTCAAAATAACCGTCGTACCGTATTTATTAATTTTTTCGAGCAAGCGCACAATATCCCAACTGTGCTTTGGGTCCAAGTTTCCAGTCGGCTCGTCAGCAATTAGAATTTTCGGCTGACGGACAACCGCCCTAGCAATTGCCACCCGCTGACGCTCACCACCAGAAAGCTGATGTGGAAATTGCTTTTCTTTACCCTTTAAACCGACCAACTCAATCACCTTCGGCACAGTCGCCCTAATTTCCCGATTAGTCATCCCGGCAATTTCCAGCGCGAACGCAATATTCTCAAACACCGTCCGATTCGGTAGCAGCTTAAAATCCTGAAACACCACGCCAATCTTACGACGCAACAACGGAATGTGCTTATCCTTCAAATTGTCATAATCAATACCGCCAACCACAATCTTCCCTGAACTCGGCTTTTCCTCGCGCGTCAGGAGTTTTAACAACGTCGATTTACCGGCGCCAGATGTACCAACGATAATCACAAATTCACCTGCACCAACGTGAATGCTGGCTCGGTTTAATGCTGGCTTATTACTTTTCCCGTAATTCTTTGTAACCCTATCTAACAGAATCATCAATAGTATTATACCATAAGCTAAATATTTTGAGAATTGGTGTTCTGCTCTAGATAAGCTGTAATAAATTCATCAATATCGCCATCCAGCACCCCTTGAGCGTTGCGATTTTCGTGCTTGGTGCGGGTGTCCTTAACCAGTGTGTACGGGTGCAAGACGTAATTTCTGATCTGGCTGCCCCAGTTGGCCGACTCGCCGGCCCTAAGGTCAGACAGCGTTTCGGCGTGCTGCTCCAGCTTCATCGCCAGCAACTTGGAGCGCAAAATCTTCAGCGCCGTTTCTTTATTCTGAATCTGCGAGCGCTCGTTCTGAATCGCCACGGTAATGCCCGTCGGCACGTGAGTCACCCGCACCGCCGAGTCAGTAGTGTTCACTCCCTGGCCGCCCTTGCCACCCGAACGATACACATCGATCCTCAGATCACTCGGGTCAATCGCAATTTCATCCGGCGTATCAATTTTTGGCAGCACCTCCACCAGTGCAAAGCTAGTCTGGCGCAAATTATCAGCATTAAACGGACTGAGGCGCACCAGCCGGTGCACGCCATTTTCTGAGCGCAGTTTCCCATAGGCAAACGGCCCAGAAATCTCCAGTACCGTCGTCTTTATCCCCGCATCATCATTGGTCGAGCGCTCCAGCGTGTCAACTTTCATCCCCGACTTCTCTGCCCAGCGCAGATACATCCGCTCCAGCATGGTCGCAAAATCCTGAGCGTCCAGCCCGCCTACGCCGGCCGAAATCCGCACTACCGCCTCGCGGTTGTCGTATGGGCCGCTAAACAGCAAATCGGTCTTGCGCCGGGTAAAATCCTGCTCCAGCGCCGCCACCTGCGCCTCAAACTCCGGCAGTAGATCATCATCGCCCAGCTCCATCAACTCAGCGATATCCGCTAGCTGCACCCCCAGCGTCTGCCACGGCTCAACTGTCTGACGCAAGCTGGCCGCCTTTTTTGCTAAGGCCTGCGCCTCGTCCGGATTATGCCAAATCTCCGGCTGATTAAGCCGCTCGTCCAATTCCGCCAAGTTTTGCTCCAAATCAGCAAATCTCAATGCTAATTTAGCTTGCGCGATCCCTTTCTGTAATTCCTCAATTTTCTTTTTTAGCGGTTGCATATACTCTATTGTATCATTTTAGAAGCCACTTCTCCGCTGGAAGCTAGATTATATTTATCAAAACTAGAGATTCTCCACTGTCGCCACGAACTGCTCGCCGCGATCATTATAGCTCTTAAACATATCGAAGCTAGCTGCCGCTGGGCTGAGAATCACTACATCGCCGGGTTGGGCTTGATTGGCTGCCGCTTCGACGACTATCGGCATCGGCGCCATTTCCAGCTGGACAACCTGGCAAGAAACCTTATTTTTATGCAAAATTTCGATAATTTCGCTGATGTTAGCGCCGTTGACAATCACTGCCCGCATTTGCTGCCTGGCGATTTCCTGTGCTAATTCCGTATAGTCCGCACCCTTGTCAGAGCCGCCCAAAATCAAAATTTTTGGCTCCGTGAAAGATTTTAACGCGGCAATAGCGCTACCGGGCGTGGTCGAAATACTATCGTCGTAATATTTAATGCCATTTTTCTCAGCGACGAATTTCAAACGGTGCGGCAGACCCGTGAAACTCTCCAGTCCAGCGGCAAATTGCTCGTCGGTCACGGTGATTGGCAGTTCCGTCACCGCGCTCATCGCTGCGCAGGCATTCTCTAGGTTGTGTGCGCCCGGCAAGTGCAAATGGCTGGTATTACAAATACGCCGATTTTGCACGCAAAAGTAGCCGTCCTGAACATAAACTTGATCGTCGTCGGGAATAGCATAGCGCTGCGCGAAGTCCAGCGTATCGCCATGATTATCGCACGTATCTGGCAGCCTATCAAGCGGCGCGGCAGCCACTTCCCGCGAATATTTATTCGTCGGGTGATATAAACAGGCATCGCCAAGATGCTGATGGCGGCGAATATTTTTCTTGGCATTGAGATAGTCGGCGAAACCCATATGAACATTCAGATGATCCGGCTCGATCATCAGCACCACCGCAATATGCGGTGACCTTTCTAGATCCCACAGCTGAAAGCTAGACAATTCATAAACGACAATGTCGGTTTTTTTAATCTTCGGCAAGACATCCAGCGCCGGCACGCCAATATTGCCGACCAGATGTACCGTTTGCCCGGCTTGCTGCAAAATCGAGGCAATCAAACTGCACGTCGTCCCCTTGCCTTTCGTCCCTGTTACGCCGATAATCGGCGCCGAACACTTGTCAAAAAACTCGTTGGTCGCCGACCAAATTTTACCGCTGGTTTTAATCTTTTCTGGCGAAAGGCTAGGAGACCTAATGATTAAATCTGCATCATTCAGGCCAGCAAATCCCACCTGATATCCTACATCGTCTGGTAAGCCATCAACTCTGTCTCGCTCATCCGCCACTAGAAAACTGGCTTCTGGAAACTCTTTCTGAAAATAGCGCAGACTAGACTGCCCCTCAACCCCATAACCAGCAATGACAATTTTCATATCATAATTATATCATGAGAAGAGTATTGTCAATCAACAAAGGTTTAGAATAATTTACTCAACTTATCATATAACTTCAAAAGCAGCTCTTTATCATCCGAGCTGACCGCCGCCAGTGTCCAGGTGTTTGCTGCGAAAAATTGACGTGCCGTTTCAATCATTTGCTCTGGTGTTACCGCCAAAATAGCCGCTGGCACCCCATTATAATCCTTAACAAAGTCATCAGAAAAGTAGCGATTTGTGTAGAAATTACTAATTTGACCGACAGTTTGAGCGCCCATTTGGTAGCGCCCCAACGCATACGACTTGGCATTTTCCAGATCCTCAGCAGAAACAGTACCAGACAAAACTCGCTTCAGCTCCCTAACGATAATATCAAACAACTTCTCTGCTGTTTCCAAGTTTACTTGCCCTCCAAAGTCCCACGCTGAATCATAAAATCCAACTGAAGTATCGCTAAAGATACTGTAAGCTAGTCCCCTCTTTCGTGCTGCGCCAAAGATCTTCGAACTCATCGTACCAGTCAAAATATGATTGAGCGCGCCCATAGCATCAGATTCTTCATCAGTCAACTCTCGTGGTGCAATCATTGACCAACCAAATGTCAGATTCGTCGCTTCCTTGCGCCGAATCAAGACCGGATTAGCCTTATGAGCTTCATCGTGTGGAATCTCAAATCTCTCACCAGGCTCCAACTGCCAACCTTCAAGCTGCTCCTTAATTGCAGCTTTTCTCCCCGTCAGCTTTCCAGCCACCACAAATCGCATATTTTTCAAAGTATGTGTTCGCCTGTGATGATTTTTTATGTCTTTAAGTTCAATATTGGCAATTGTCTTCAGGCGCTGATTATAAGTCAATATGTCCTCGCCCAACGCCTGCTGAATACGCGGCCACATCACGCGGTTGTGATTATTGAGATAACCCGTTAATTCAGAGCGAACATTGCCCTTTTCTGCCTCCAGCTCGTCAGCATTAAAGCGTGGCGTTGTAATAGCTAGCCTCTGAAGCTCTAAGATCCGGTCCCACTCAAAATCAGCGCATATTGCCTCGTAAACCATCGAATAATCTGATGTATAGGCATTATGGTAAGCACCGTTTTTAGTAAACTCTTGCTCATAATTATGTTCTGAGCGAAATTTTTCATTAGCGCCAAACGCCATATGCTCCATGATATGCGCCGTTTCATAGATGTCTTTATCTAGGACATAGCGATTACCTGCCCGAAACTGCACCTGAAAACTCATCACTGTGGCATCTGGAACATCAATCAGCAAACCACGCGCACCATTCTTCAGCCTAACTTCCTCAACTGTATGCTTCATAATCCAACTCTCTGATTATTTACGATTCTTCTTGCGATTTTGGCGTTGAGCCTTCTTTTTCTTGCGCGCTTGGTTCTTAGCGCGGTTTGACTCGGCGCTTGATTTGCCTTTTCTCACCGAAAAGTCGTCGTCGCGATTTTCCTCACCCGCACCAAGCTCATTAACACCGCGTTCCACAGCGTTCTCTGCCAAGCGCGTTAATTCCGTGTCGTATTCATCATCTTGCGATTGACGAACCACGGCGTCAGCTTTATGAATATTAAATATCGTCGCCAAGACTTCATTACGAAGGTTAGTTTGTAAGCTCTCAAATAGTTTCTGAGATTCTGAGCGATATTCCACCAACGGATCGCGCTGCCCAACGCTGCGCCAGTGAATACCCTCGCGCAGGTGCTGCATATTCTCCAAATGCTGCATCCATAATGTATCCAGCACTGCCATATAAACCTCGCGCTCCACGCCGCGCAAATTATCCGCGCCAATTTCAGACTCTTTCGCCGCATATGACTCTTCGGCCAGCTTAAGCGCCTTTTCATAGCGCAGCCTATCTTTCTTTTCCTTGCCAATTTTCGAAATTTTTGCCTCGTCAACTGGGAAAGTAGCTATAAAATCTTCGACAAACTTCGGATTATTCTTAGTTGGCAGCGCTGCCAATTCATGAACTTTCGCTCGCAGTAAGCGTTCAATCTCCGGCTTAATGTTATCACCTTCCAGGATCTTGCGGCGCATGACATACACCACGCGGCGGTGACGATTAATCACGTTGTCGTATTGAACAACATTTTTGCGCGTATCAAAGTTGTAACCCTCGACACGCTTCTGAGCTGCCTCCAATGTCTTAGACACGGCGCGGTTTTGAATCGGCGTTTCTTCGTCGACACCCAGACGATCCATCAACGCGGCGATGCGCTCGCCCTGGAAAATTCGCATCAAATCATCTTCGGTCGACACGTAGAACTGCGTCTCGCCTGGATCACCCTGACGACCGCCGCGGCCGCGCAGCTGATTGTCAATCCGGCGCGACTCATGCCGCTCTGAGCCGATCACCACCAGGCCACCCAATTCCTTGACGCCCTTGCCCAATTTAATATCGGTACCACGTCCAGCGATGTTTGTCGCTAGGGTAATCGCGCCCTTTTCACCAGCTTTCTCAATGATAGTTGCCTCGCGCTCATTATTCTTAGCGTTCAAAATCTCAAACTTGATGCCTTCTTTTTCCAGATATTTGGCAATCTGCTCGTTCTTAGCAATTGAGCCAGAACCAACCAACACCGGCCGGCCTTGCTTGTGATAATCCTTGATAGCTTCAGCCACCGCCTTCAACTTACCCTTTTCGGTCTTGAAAATCAGGTCTTCTTTATCATCGCGAATCACTGGTTTGTTCGGTGGAATCTGGATAACGTCCAGTGAATAAATTTGCTGAAACTCCTCAGCTTCAGTAAACGCCGTACCAGTCATACCGGAAAGTTTATTGTACAGACGGAAATAATTCTGGAACGAAATAGTCGCTAGTGTCATGCTTTCTTCTAGTACTGGTACGCCCTCTTTGGCTTCAATTGCCTGGTGCAAGCCTTCGTTGTAACGGCGTCCTTGCATCAAACGGCCAGTGTGTTCATCGACGATGATCACTTCGCCGTCATTGGTTACCACATAATCTTTGTCGCGCTTGAACAATGTTTGTGCTCGCAGAGCCTGGTCCATATGATAAACGCTGCGCACGTGATCTGGCGTGTACAAATTTTTTATTCCCAGAAGTTTTTGGACTTTCTCCACGCCCCCGTCGGTCAAGGCTACGCTGCGGCGCTTTTCATCCAAAACATAGTCCTCTGGCACTAATTTACTGGCAACTTTAGCGAAGGTGTAGTAATTGTCCGGGTTTTCCGCTGCTGGCGCCGAGATGATCAGTGGCGTCCGCGCTTCGTCGATCAGAATTGAATCCACCTCGTCAACAATGGCAAAGTTCAGCTCGCGCTGCCTGAGCAAATCAACGTCATTAACCATATTGTCACGCAAATAGTCAAAACCAAACTCGTTGTTCGTGCCATAGGTAATGTCCGCCGCGTAAGCTTCCTTACGAGTGACCGGACGGAGCTTGCGCATGCGCGGATCGTCGTGATGCTCATTATCATACTCTTTGTCATACACAAACGACGCTTCGTTAATGATCACGCCAGTTGTCAATCCCAAAAAGTCATACACCTGGCCCATCCAACCGGCGTCGCGCTGTGCCAGATAATCATTGACGGTCACCACGTGAACACCCTTGCCTTCCAATGCGTTGAGATAGGTCGGCAGCGTCGCCACCAAGGTTTTACCTTCACCGGTCTTCATCTCGGCCACATTGCCCTCATGAAGGACCATGCCGCCGATTAGCTGGACATCGTACGGGCGCTCACCGATGACGCGCTTGGCTGCCTCGCGCACCACCGCAAAGGCATCCGGCAAAATCGTATCCAGTGTTACATTCTTCTTCGTCAGACGCTTTTTCAGCGCTTCTGTCTGCGCTTGCAGCTCCTTATCTGACAGTTTTTCATATTTTTCAGACAGACCGTTAATTACGTCAACTTGCTTCTGCAGCCGCTTCAAAATCTTCTTCTGCGGATCGCCAAAAATCTTACTCAGCGCCTTTTGTTGTGTCATTGCCATAAAACTTAAAACTCCCTCACTTTCAGGCATTTTCAAAAACTTCTTTTATTATAGCGTTTTTAGGTCAATTTGAAAAGAAAAAGCGCCCAGAATATGAGCACTTCATGCCAACTTTGGCCAATAATTATTTTCTACCCAAGCCTCGCTTCAATTTAGCCAAAATTCCGCGACTACTGCCAACGTGCGCCAACACGTCATCCTTATACTTTCTCACCTGACCGTTCAACTTTGCCTCAACGATATCCACCGCCGCCAAAACGTTCATTGTTGAATCTTTAGCGGTAATTTTCTTATCTGGCACGTTGATAATAACTTCAACTTCGTATTTATTACCACCAGGATTATCAATCTGCTTGATCTTTACATCAGCGGTCGCGCTCTTACGGGCATGCCGTGGTAAATATTTGCCCAGTGACCCAACCTTACGTTCGACATATTTCTTAGTCGTATCGTTCAACTCGTACTTAACGCCAGTAATGGTAATATTTTTAATCATTTTTCCTCCTACTAACTAGTATGTCCTTTATTATATCACGTCACGGCCATTCATATACGGTCTTAACACCTCTGGCACCGTCAAACTGCCGTCCTCGTTCTGGAAATTCTCCAAAATCACCACCAATGACCGCGCCAGCGAAACCGCCGTACCGTTCAGGGTGTGAACCGACTCGATGTTGCCGTCCGCTCGCCGCACGCGAATATTCAAACCGCGCGCTTGATAATCCGTACAATTCGAGCAGCTCGTCAGCTCGCGGTACGTCTGATCGACCGGTGACCAATATTCAATGTCATACTTTTTGGCAGCTGGCGCACCCAAATCACCCGCCGCGATATTTACCACGTGGTACGAAATACCGATTTGCTGCCACAACGCTTCCTCGACACTGAGGATTTTTTCATGAATCTCCTTAGACTGTTCCGGCAAACAGAACGCGTACATCTCCAATTTGTTAAATTGGTGCACTCGGAACAATCCACGGGTGTGCTTGCCGTACGTTCCCGCTTCCTTGCGGTAGCATGGGCTATACCCAGCGTAGAGCAGCGGCAAATCTTTCTCGTCCAAAATCTCATCAGCGTGGTAGCCAGTGAGTGGCATTTCCGCCGTCCCGATCAGCGTCAAATCCTCGCCCTCAACCACATATTCGTTGCTACCCTCGCCCTTCGGCGTAAAGCCAGCGCCCTCAGCCGTGCGCATATTCACCATGTGCGGCACGGTCATGAACGTAAAGCCTTGTTTCATGACATAATCCAGCGCAAATTGTGTGATAGCATTTTCCAACAGCGCCAAATCGCCTTTAAGGTAATAAAACTTCGCACCAGCCACTTTCGCACCGCGCTCAAAATCCACCCAGCCGCGGCTAACAGCATAATCCAAATGATCCTTGGCGCCCGTTTTATGCTCGCCGTATGCTTTTACCTCAACCGAATCTTCCTCACCGCCAAGCGGCACATCATCAAAGGTGATATTCGGCACATTTTTCAGAATCGCGTCTACCTTTTCCTCAGTGGATTTTAAGTAGCCTTCACGCTCCGCCAGTTCAATTTTCAGCTGCTTACCCTGGTCAATCAATTCCTGATCCGGGCGGCCGCCTTTCATCTTCGCTGAAATTGCATTCCGCTGTTCGCGCAATGCCTCAACTTGTTTTTGCAGGTCGCGGCGCTCGTCATCCAATTGCAACATTGTTGCAATATCGACCGCATACTCCTTGTCATTTGCCGATTTTTGCACCAAATCAGCATTTTCTCTAATAAATTTGATATCTAGCATGTCTTAATTATATAACAACTTCTGCTTAAACGTGAGAGATTATACCTGCGCCAAGCAGCCCTATTATCACCAACCCCAGCACAAATCGATAAATTATGAACGAACGAAAATTATTGCTTTGGATAAATTTCAGCAGCCAGGACACTGCCATATAACCCACGACAAACGAAACCGCAGTAGCAATAATAGTTGATGTCCAACCCACGCCGCCAGAAATGTGCTTATATTTGGTGACGACCTCCAATAGCCCTGCCGCCAGCAAAGCCGGAATTCCTAAGAAAAAGCTCAGCTTAGTGACCGACACACGGTCAAAACCGCGGAACAAACCAACAGAAATTGTCGCGCCAGAACGGCTGACTCCAGGAATTAACGACAGACATTGCCCCATACCAATCGCCAGCGTGTCCTTCCAGTTTGTCCCGGCTTCATCGCGCTTATTTTTTGCCGCCCGATTATCCGCCAGCCACATCACCACGCTCCATCCGATCAACCCGATCGCCACAAACCACAAGCTCCTCAGCACCGTCTCAACTTCATGCTTAAACAATAAACCGACGACAGCGATAGGAATTGAGCCAATGATAATTGCCCAGCCGTACTTATAATCAAACTTCCGGCGCGCCCGTTTCCACCACATTCCGCGCCACCAGGCTTGCAGAATTCGCCAAATATCGCTCCAGAAGTAAATTACCGCCGCCAGGATTGCTCCAATTTGGATCACCGCCGTAAACGCCACCACGCTCGGATCGTCGATTTTCATCCCCATCAATTTCTCGACAATCGTCAAATGTCCAGTCGAAGAAATCGGCAAAAACTCCGTAATTCCTTCAACAATACCAAGGACAATCGCCTGCCACCAAGCCACGCTTAAAAATTACCTTTCATCTTTCAAGTGTAGCATTAGCAGAACAATCATTCAAATATTTTCTTAGTAACCTCAGCTTTAGAATGTTCTAACTCGTCTTCGTCGTAATATGTCGGACTACTTATGTTAATGTCCGCCGGCGCATAGATCTTAAGCCTAACTGGCGCGCCAAACATATGGCAACTGCCAAAGAACATCGTTCGTGGACACTCTTCCTCGACGGACAATATCAGCCGGTCGCCATCGCGGCGAACTTTGACAGTCGGTTGTTTGACGCTTGGCAAATCCACATAGTTTGCCTCGACTCGCAGCTTGTCAGAATCTGCACGAACTATACTGCCTGTCGATCCTTCAATTGCAATTGATTTAACGCCGTTTGTATCCGGCATTTTAACGTCCATTTTCCTCATCAAACGCTGCACTTCATAGGAAAATTCCGAACCAGCCTGCATGCCGAAAACTCCAGCGCCCGCCATACTCATAGAAATAACAATTGTTGCTGTAATCATCGCGATCATCGACATACGGTTCATCGTCCACGTAAATACGCTGCGCGCCAGCACCATACCTAGTACCACCGCCGCGACGCCGCCAATCACCAGCGAAATCCATAGGCCCCAGGCCCATATTTGCACGCCCAAGCCGCCAAGCCAGTTAATTGCTGATATACCAAATGCACCGCCGACAATCAGCCCAATCAGCAAAGCCAGCGCCATTAAGAAAATCAGCGCGCCGCTGGAGTAGCGGAAAATCTTAGCGATAACCGTTGCCCCGCCGCCATCAGTCATCGCCGAATCTTCATCGACTGCCGCTTTTTTTAGCGAAACCAAAGTCACCGGCTCGCCGCGCATCCTAAGCTTGTCCGACGCCGTTCGTGCTGGCGGAATTGACAGCCACATCACAACATAAATCAGTACCGCCGTACCAAACGTCATAAACGGCGATATAATGGCAATTAACCGCACCCACAGCGGATTGATATTAAAATACGCCGCCACGCCCGCACATACGCCGCCGATAATCGCATTATCCGGATCGCGCATCAATTGCTTCGCTGGCTTATCATCAATATCTTTATCTTCTATCTCATCAATCACCTCGCTGGCATCATCCGAAAAATCGCGCGGCTCGCCCATCTGTTTCTGAATTGCCAGAACATCATCGTTGCCAATCACGCCGTCCTTTGCCACGCCGCGCTCCGCCAAAAGCTCCACCATTCGCGCCTCAATTTCCCGCATCGCTTCCGGCTCCGCGTGCATATTTTTCTGAATTGAATTAAGATATTTCTCCAACGATTTTTTGGCGTCAATCTCCGCGCTAAACGGCGTTTTTGCCAAATGAATTCTGGTTATTTCTTTCATCGCTTTGCTCCTTTCTCGAGATTTTTCAGCGAATTATTTAACAGTTTTATCCGATCTTTCAATTCATCCACCAATTGCTTGCCATTGTCAGTTAGCGAATAATATTTGCGCGGCGGACCTTGCTCGCTTTCCTGCCATTCGTGCTGCAAATAGCCGTATTTTTGCAGGCGGCTGAGCAGCGGGTAAATTGTCCCCTCAACCACCATCAGTTCCGACTCGCTCAATTGCTTCACAATGTCGCCGGTATATTGCGGTTGTTTGGCACAAACCAGCAGCACACAGTAGACCAAAAAACCTTTACGCAGCTGAATCGCTAAGCTTTCGGCGTAAGCACTAACGTCCATGCTTTTTCTCCTCTGGCACGGTCGATTTCTCAACCCGCCCGTCTTTAATTATGATCTGATAATCGCATTTCTTCGCCAGGTCGACGTCGTGTGTCACTACAATCAGCGTGACACCCTTTTGCTTATTATAATCAAATAGCAATTCTTCCACTTTCGCGCCAGTTTCGCTGTCCAGGTTGCCGGTCGGCTCGTCGGCAAAGATGATTTGCGGATCGCCGACAATCGCCCGAGCAATCGCCAAGCGCTGCTTTTGCCCGCCCGACAAATCTTTGGCACGGTTTTTACGCTTATCGTACAAATCCACCGCTTTAAGCGCCGCGTTGATTTTGTGCGCCCGCTTTTTGCGCGGCAGCCGCGCAATTTCCAGCGGCAAACTGACATTGTCAATCACACTCTCATTGCCCTGGACGAAGAAACTTTGGAAAATAAAGCCAATTTTTTTAGCACGGAATTCATCGACATGCTTTGACTTTAGTTGCAAAATATCTTGTCCATCGATAATCACTTGACCTTTCTGCGGTTTATCCAACCCCGATATGGCATGCATCAGCGTCGATTTTCCTGAACCAGATTTACCGAGGATTGCCACGCTGGCGCCCGTCGGGATGGTCAAGCTGACATTTTTCAGCGCCGTAAATTGGTTTTTCTTTTTACCGTAAACTTTTGTCACATTTTTCAGTTCAATCATGATTTCTCTCCTATTCCGTCCTTAACGCCTCAATTGGGTCTAATTTTGTCGCTTTGCGGCTTGGCAACCATCCGGAAATTATTGCCATCACTACCAGTCCGATTACCAACAGTCCGATTTGCAGCGGATTAATTACTAGCAAATTCGTCCCGGCGCCTAATTTTAAGGCACTGGCAATTACCGGGTTCAGCAACGTCACCAAACTCGCCAACCCGACACCAATCAAGCCGCCCAGCAAACCAACCCATGCTGCTTCATAGCGGAATAATTTACCAATATCGCGACCGCGCATCCCCAGCGCCTTCATTAAACCAATTTGGCTGGTACGCTCCAACACCGAAATATACATAGTGTTAATAATCCCGAACACACTCGCCAGCAATGCCAAGCCGCCGAATCCTGCCAGCGCCACCTGCGCCACATTGACCATCGTTAGCAACGCCTTCCGGATATCCTGAATCGAATATGCGTTATAGTCCTTGCCAATCGCATCTTTAGCAGCATCAACATTTTTCTCATCATCCACCATAGCAATCGCCGTTGAATACTGATGCGGTTGGCTCTTATCATGGCTAAATTCATAGATAGCCTTAGCATCAGCTGTTGAAATTCTCAACATTGGCTCATAGAACAAAACCGTGTCTGACTTTTTATCCACTGCCGCAATCTTGAACGACACTTCCTTGGCAATATCTCCACCCTGCGCTGCACTGCGCAAGCCCAAGGTTATCGTCTGACCAATCGCCGACTGCGCATCCTTGAAGCCCAATTGCTTCACATAATCATTCGGAATGATAATCTCACCTGGCTTTGGCATAAAATCTTCCAACTTACCAGCTGCCAATTCCGCCCGAGTCCTATCCATCTTAACAGCCACCGTCAATGCAAATTTTTTATCACTGGCTGAGCTTTTAGCATACGCCACGCCGTCAGTTGAATACGCCGGCGTTACCGTTTTTACGTGCGGTATTCGTCGGATCTTCTCCAGGTCCTTGTCATTGAGCGAATATTTGCTGCGCGCCGCCGATGTTTTATTCTTGTCAGCCTCTTCTACCGAACTACCATATTCTGGCAATTCCTCTTTCTTTCCCGATTCCACCTTTTTACCGACCATAATAACTTTTTTATCGCCAGCCGCGTCAACGATACTATTAGTATACAGTCGACCGCCCTCGCCAGCCATCAGCGCCAAGCCAATCGTAAACGCCCCGACGGAAATCGCCAACGACGTTAAAACCGTCCGGCCTTTTGACTGGCGAAGATTCCGCCCCGCCCGCTTGATAATGTCGATTCTTCTCATGCTATACTCCTCGTATTTTCATTATACATAGTACTATGTTATACAAGGTACTATAAAAAGTCAACCACTTTTGGCTAATTCACTACCTAAATAACTGTCTACCCCTTAGATTTTTTCAATTTTTTATTTTGCTTTTACAGCACAAGATGTAACCCCTGTCTCATTCCTCATCATATTCGTCCTCAATTTCCTGGTCCAAAATCTCCTCAATCACGTCCTCCAGCGTGATAATCCCCAGCTCCCTCTCGTCATCCATCACCACAAACAAGTGATTGCGGGTTTGGATAAATCGGCTCAGCACCGTGTCCAGTCGCGACCGTGCATCAATGTCATGAATCTTGTCACGGTACAATTGGCTAATCGGCAGCGGCAGATCACGCCCCACCACATCTTTGACATACAAAACCCCTACCAACCGTTCATCGTCACGCACTGGGATCCGCGAATGCCCAGCGTGCTTGATCTGTGCCAGTAGCGTCGCGTCCAGCTCATCCTCCAACTCCACCGTAAATACCTCATCCATCGGCGTTACCAAATCACCAGCCGTCTTTTTACTAAATTGCAGCGCTCCCGCCGCGATCCGGCTTTCGTCATAATCAACCGGACTATCCGACCGCTCAGCATGCTCGTGAATGATTTGTTCTAGCTCTTGGTGTGAGTACAGCTGTGGCGCTTCCTTACCTACCCAGCGATTGAGTAGCTTGGACATCGGCCGGGCCAGTGGCCAAAATAGCACATAAATCACATCTAGCAGCCAGAAGAAATAACGCGTAATCTGGTAACCGCGCTGCGTAAAAATCGCTTGCGGCAAAATCTCACCAAACATTGTGATCAGTAGTGTAGCAATCAGCCCACCAACCACGCCGTTCGTCATATTACCCAGTAAAATCGACATCGCGGTATTCACCCCAACATTGCCCAGCAAGATGCAAAAGATCAGATAATAGCCGTCCTTGCGGTAGCGATACACCCGCGCAGCAATTACATCACCGTGCCGAGCCTTGCGTCGCAAATCATCCGGCCGTGCCATCATTAATCCAATATTAAGACCTGAAAACGATCCCGACAGCACTAACAGCGCCGCCGCCAATACTAGCAATACAACATCAGGCATAGTGCTTACCAGCCGCCGCCTCCGCCTCCGCCGCCTCCGCCGCCAACGAAGCCGCCTCCAGTCGAGCCGCCAGAGGTTGACGAATAATCACTGGCGCTACTAGCCACGCTTGACAAGCTGTTCATTCCAGCCGCAAATGCCGCCGCATTAAACGCACCCTGGCCGCTGTACCAATCCGGCTGCTCGCCAGCCTGCTCATAGTACTTACCCAGCTGCGCACTCCACTCTTTTTCCTGCCCAAACAACACCGCGTACGGTAATACCCGCTCATACAACTTCACCAGCTGTTTCTCATCAGCCGCGTCAACCTTTACTTTTTCTGCACCCTCAGGGCTCTGCAGCATTTGTAAACGCTCGACCTCAGCCGCACCAATATACATCTTTAATCCTGCCAAATACCGTCTGAGCGCTAAGCCCTCATCAGTCAGCGACCAGCCAAATGACAACACGAATAATATTGCCGCCACTGCCAGTAAAAGCGGCGACAGCAGCAATATACCAATAATACCAATCTCCAGCGCCCATCTTTGTACGGCTCGTTTATTAGCTGGCTTTTGTTCGCACAAACCATATTTGCCGCATACCAAATTCTTCAAATTCCTATCATCATCGCGTGTCCGCGCCGCATATGACATACTATTCTGTAGCTTTTTTAGATTCAGCCGCTGGCCTGGACTTGGCATCGACGAGCCAAACATATCTCGGACAACCTCAGATTCTTCAGGCCTCAGCTCTTTCAAATCTTTAACAATTTCAATTTCGTACTGCGCTGACCGCAAAAACGACGCCTTTTTCACTTCGTACAATTTGATATAATGACGCACCGCCAAATCCAACATCTGGGCTACCTTTGCCGAACCCTTAACCATCAAGGCGTCATATTTCTTCAGGATATACGCTGAAGCCAGCACGCTCGCTTGATTTGGCGGCAGGTACTCTGGCGGAATTGGCTTCAGTTCATTTTTTCTACCAAATAACCATCGGTAGCGCCAACCGCACCAAATCATTAAAATAACCGCCAAAATACTTGCTGGTATCTGCACCATTGCCCAAATTTTTATCAGCCTCTCAATCAACGACTCCTGATATCCAGCAAACGTACCGCTATTAAAACCAACCGCCATCGTCACGCCTTCCCGGCGATTCAGCCGGCTCACATTCGTAACAGTCTCACCCTTATCACCACTGACATTGCACCGTTTAGTTGAGCCGTACCTGCCGACATAACAGAATAGCTCGCCGCGCTGCGCTGCTTGAAGCGACTGGTCAAGTTTCATCGATACTCGCACATTTTCCATTGGTACGCGCCATTCATTACCAATGACGTCCCAGTAAAACTCATCCTTGCCTGTATCAGCATAATGCTTGGTTACGTCGCGCTGGGTAAACTTGATGATATAGGTTTTTTCACCCCTGACGTAGGTGTCCTTATCGCCAATCCGCAGTTCATTGCCATTCCAAGAATGCTTCAACGACGCACCCCGCTCATCAGTCACCGACTTTATAGAAAAACTCGTTGAATGCCCGTCGTAATTTCTCACAAATATCGGCGCAATACCGTGATTTTGATTCGGCGGAAAATTAGCAGTAATTCGCCACGTCGCCGCCAAAGTTGAACGATTCTCGCCGTCGCGGCCCAATGAATATTCCGCATCAAACTTGGTAATCGTAAAATTGTCCGTCTGCGCCGCAAGCGCCGCCTGGCCAGATCCAACCAACAAAGATCCAGCGATTAGTATCCCCAATATAAATCGCTTCATACTCTAATTATAGCAAACTAAAATCACGCTACAATTATAACTTCACCTGCGGATAAATCGCCCGTGTCGTCTCGTCAATCTCATGACGCAGCTGCGGGAACGGCACGCCCTCGCGGGCAGTTACGCCTTCAAAAATCCAAAATACCCGTTCAGAATAACCCCAGCCGCAAGCTGGCGGCATACCGTACTCCAACATTTCCACGAAGTCAATATCCAGCATCATCGCCTCGTCATCGCCTGCATCGCGCATCTGTTGCTGCTCAACAAAGCGGTTCAGCTGGTCAATCGGGTCATTCAGCTCGGAAAAACCATTGCCCAGCTCTGACCCGGCAATAATCGGCTGAAAGCGCTCCACCGTCTGCGGATTATCAGGGTTGGTTTTAGATAGCGGACTGATGAACTTCGGCGTATTCACCAACCACACCGGCCCCGCTACATCTTTGCGAATATTCTTCCATAATTTATCAATACCGCGCGGAATGGAATCGGTCTTCTCTACTTCCAAGCCATGTTCTTTCAACTTGGCGGCCACCTCGTCAATCGTTGTATTATAAACATCAATTCCATAGTGCTTGTTGATCACCTCAGCATAATCCCAGACTTCCCACTCGCCGCTCATATCAACATTAAATTTGCCCAGTTGAAACTGCAGTGTACCAAACGTTTCCCGCAACACATATTTATACATATCCTCCATGAAGCGCATACCAGCTCGCCAATCCCAATACGCAGCATACCACTCCATAGCGATATGCTCTGGCAAATGCTCATCGGAATAATTCTCATTGCGAAAACGCGGTCCGAGGTCGTAAACCTTTTCAAATCCAGCGCCAATCAGCCGCTTCAGCGGCAGTTCGTGAGAAATGCGCAAGTAAAACTGCTGATCATCCAGAGCGTCCATATGCGTCACAAACGGGTTAGCATCAGCACCGCCAGTGGTGTGCTCCAATACCGGCACATTCACCTCAGTAAAGCCGTGGCTGTTTAGATAATCGCGCGTCGCCTGCCAAAACTTACTGCGGCGAACAAACCGCTGACGCACCTCTGGATTGACATTCATATCGACATAGCGGCGGCGAAAACGCTCTTCTTTGTTCTCGAGCTTTTCAGGCATCGGCCGTAGCGACTTGGTTAGTAGCCTTAGCTCACGCACGCCAACCGACTTCTCGCCAGTCTGCGTTGTCATCATCACTCCGCGCGCCTCGACAAAGTCGCCCGTATCAAGAAGCTTCAGCTGTTTCATACCCAATACACCGCGGCTAGCATCCAACTCCGCTACATCATCGCGCTGCAAATATAGTTGCACTTCACCAGACTGATCGCGCAGTTTGATAAACGCCAGCTTACCAAAACTGCGGATTGAAGTGATGCGCCCCGCCACAACCACTTCCTGGCCCGCCAGCTCATCGTAATGCGCTAAAACCTCGCCGCAACCATGCGTCCGCTCCGACCGCGCCGGATACGGATCAACGCCTAGTTCTCGCAGGGTTTCTAGTTTTCGCAAACGTTCATTTCGATAATCTTGTAATGTCGCCATAACAGAGATAATTATACCACACTCACTCGAGCCATGAATTGCCGACGCCTAAAAAACAGCAGAAAACCGCGTTACGATATCGACTTAACAATATAAACCATCTCTGTCTTCGGTGTCTTAATCTTCACCTCGTCGCCAACCTTCTTGCCCATCAACTCCTTGCCAATTGGCGATTCGTTAGAAATCTTACCCGCCAAAGGATCAGCTTCCACCGGCCCGACCACCGTGTAAGTAACCGTCTTAGCAGCAGACTGCAACTCTACTGTGCTTCCCAAAACCACCGCCGAGCCATCACTAGACTGAATTATCTCAGCGCTCTGCAATATATCTTCAATTTCCAAAATTCGTGTCTCAACCAAGCCCTGCTCCTCACGAGCGGCATCATACTCTGCATTCTCGCTTAAATCACCAAAGTCCCGAGCTGTTGCAATTTTCTCAGCAATTTCCCCGCGCCGACCCTTTAGTTCCGACAGCTCAGCCTCTAAGTCAGCCTTTCCAGTCTCAGTAATCTGATAACTTTTCTTCATAAATACATCCTCCTCTACTACATATAGCGGTTTTAGTTTAATGTTATACACCAGATATAGTGTTTTAGCTAGTCTCAAGTAAGTCTATCTGAGTATAGCAATCAGCTCCACTTATGTCAATACAATAGGTCTACCGTTCCGAGCAAAACTCGACCAACTGTTGGTAATCCAATTTCTTCGTCTCGCCAGTCGCCCGCTCGGTTAGCTCAAACAGTCCGTCGCCCTCAATTGCCCGATCGCTAATCGTAATCCGCCACGGCAGCCCCATTAGCTCGGCGTCAGCAAATTTCACACCCGGCCGCTCGTCCCTATCATCCAGCAGCACCTCCACGCCTTCGTCAGCCAGCTCAGCGTACAGTTTATCCGCCAATTCCCGACCCTTTTCGCCAATTGACACTACATGAACCTTAAACGGCGCAATATTTTCTGACCAAACCAGTCCTTTATCATCAGCAAATTTCTCAACAATCACGCCCATCACCCGGGTGATGCCAATACCGTAGCTGCCCATATGAGCATACTGCTCCACCCCGTCAGCATCAGTAAAGACCAGGCGCATTTCCTCGGATTTTTGCGTGCCAAAGTTAAAAATGTTGCCGACCTCAGCAGTTTTGACCCGTTCCAGCTCGCTGCGGTCAATACCCAGCTCCTTGACAGCCTCATCCAAAACTTCCTCGTTCACGGCAATATTCTTACCGCGATGTAGGTAAATATAGTCCTCGCCAGCGTCACAAATCGTCTGAAATTCGTGGCTAAATTTGGTAAAAGCGCCACCTGAGGCAAACGTCACATACGTCTCATCGCCGATACCAAAGCGGTCATAGCAGCGCTTGTAAGCCTCAATCACAGCATTATAGTATTTATCTAAATCTTCTTTACTGGCATGTACCGAGTACATATCTTTCATAACAAACTCGCGGCCGCGCATAATACCGCTTTTGGCGCGCAGCTCGTTGCGCAGCTTGTTCTGGAACTGGTAAACGCTAATCGGCAAATCCTTATAGCTCTTCAAATAATTACGCAGCAAATCAACAATCGGCTCTTCGTGCGTCCAGCCGAAACCGACCTCAGTACCGTCCTGCAGATGAGACTTAAACCAAACATCGACCAACTCGTCGCTCCAGCGTCCAGTCTCCTGCCATAATTCCTTGCTCTGCAGCGTGCTCATCACCAATTCTTGGCTGTCAATTTTATTCATCTCTTCGCGGACAATTTGCTTGATATTCTCAACCACCTTTAGCCCCAGCGGCAAGTATGAATAAACGCCCGCCATCGTTTTATGCACGTAGCCAGCACGAATCAGCAACTGGGCATTGCGCACCACTTCACCTGCTGGCGCTTGTTTTAAAGTTCTGGTAAAAAGTTGTGTCATTCGCATATTTTTCCTCCTTACATGAATGGCAATAAAGCGTTGACTTGATTTATTAGATTCGTATTAATAAACAGAAAATAGAAGGCTATCCCGTTTTTCATCATATGCATCAGGACTGGCACCCAAATAGCACCGGTATATTCCCGCGCTGCGCACATAACTAGGCTTAACGTAAATGTATCAACTACCACCGCCCATTGCAATGGTAAATTTGGACCAGACCACAGATGAGCCAAACCAAACGCCACACTCGTTATTAAAATTGATAGCCAAATTGAAAAGGAATTGCGCAGCTTCCCATAAAGATATCCACGATATAAAAGTTCCTCGGCAATTGGCGCCAAGACTACCATTACGGTAAATGCCAGGAAAAATTGCCAATGTGTCGACAGCATGCTTTGGCTGAACGGCAGTGATTGTTGCTGCTGTATATTGACCGAGAAAACACCACTGGCAATACTCATCGTGACCATCGTTAGCAGAAAATATGCCACGAACGCCAGCGGCGAGATAAATATTTCCAAAAAAGTCGGCCAATCATTTACCCCCAAATCACGAAGAGACGTTTGGCGATTTTTGATATACACTGGGACGTAAATTACCACAGCCAAAGATACGACATACGTAACAATTGAAAAAATTGTACTAAAAATGACTGGATTTACGGAACCTAATGGCGCACCAATTCGAGACAATTCTCCAACCAAAAGCGAAAGAGCTAGCTCTACCACTAAAAATACACCGTAAACCCATACCGGAAGGGCCAACAGCAGCCACCACTTGCAGCCTATTATTTTCTTAGAAAAACTTCCCAACATCGCTTACCGTCACTAAAATTGTTAATACTAATAAAATCAACATGCCCGTAGCTTGAATGTTTTCTTCGCGCTCTTTTGTTAGATCCTTTTTAAACAAACGAAACCCTGCCATCGTGAACCATCGACCGCCATCAAGCGCTGGAATCGGCAAAACATTCATAACCGCCAAAGTAAGTGAGATGATTGCTGCTACAAAAATAACCTGTGTTGTCCCAGAGTGAATGACCGACGGGAATAATATACCTAATATACCAATTGGACCCGCTACATTCTCACTAACCGACGCCAAATCAGCACGCGCAGCCTCCCTTGACTCTGTCGAACCAAAAAATTGCCCAAAGAATCCACCAACCGTCTTTACCAACAGCACGCCAACACCCTTAACCGTTTCATACGATAACTGTCCCGTAATTGCCACTCCCATAATAGGCGCCGACCACGTACTATACGTTTTTTCCGTCTGACCCGGCACCACACCCAAATAACCACCAGATTTTACCGCCTGTTCAGAATTTAATTGCACTTCAATTGATGATTCTTTACCGTCGCGCCGATACTGAATAGCTATTTTTTTACCAGTATTTTTTTTGGTTAAGTCTGGCAATTTTTCTGCTTTATTCAGCGGCTGATTATTTATCTTTAGAAGCTGATCATCGACTTCTAGTCCTGACTTATCTGCTGGCGATCCTGGTGTAATCCGTACCACTGTCACCGGCGAACGTTGCACTTCCGTATCGAACGGTAATTGAACTTGGTGGGATAATACTTTTGGTAAGCCAATTACAGATAAAATCGTAAATAAAACGATTGCCGTAAGCCAATTCATGAATACACCAGCGAACAAAATCTTAGTTTTTACCCAAAACGTCGAACCACCATAAGTGCCTTTACCTTTTGCGGAATCATATTCCCCTTTCAAACGTACAAAACCGCCCAACGGTAGCCAATTTAGACTAAACGTTACATTTTCACCCAAAAAACTTTGCTTTACTTTCCATTTCTTTGCGACTGGCGGAAAACCAACTCCAAACTCTTCTACTTTAACACCATTTCGTTTAGCGACCATAGCATGCCCCAGCTCATGTAAAACAACCAGTAAAATCAGTACAAATAGTCCTAGAATAATCCCCAGAATCAACATCATCACCCCCCGAACCGCCGGTTCCGATGTGCATACTCATCCAAAATCACCGTAACATCATCAGTCGTCATATCTGGCCAATGCTTATCAATAAACATCAGCTCGCTGTACGCTGCCCGCCATAACATAAAATTACTCAGACGCTGCTCGCCGCTAGTTCGCACTATCAAATCACATGGCAGTATATCTGGTACATATATATTCTGCGCTACCAACTCCGGTGTTACATCTTCAGAAGAAATTCCAGATTGAACAATTTTTTTAACCGCATCAGCAATCTCCAAATGTCCGCCATAATTTAAACATAATACCAAATCACCGCCCCTTAAATCTGCTGTTTTTGCCTCCGCATTATTAATCGCCTCGACCAGCGCATCAGATAATCGTTCTTTGGAGCCAATCACGCGCAATCGTACATTATTCTCGATAAAAATCGGCACGTCAGCCTTCAACATCTTTAATAATAATCCCATCAAATGCCCGACTTCTTCTTCTGATCGCTTCCAGTTTTCCGTACTAAAAACGTAAGCACTCACACATTTTACGCCTTGGTGAAGCGTCTCTAGAGCTACATCTTTTAGAGCATTGTACCCAGCCAAATGCCCCTCATACGCTGGCAATCCATGTTGCTTTGCCCAGCGGCGATTACCATCAACAATAAACCCAATATGCCGCGGTAATTCTGCTTTTTCACCCATTATTTGTCCTCCACTCATCAATTAACTCAACGTCTTGAATATCTTTTTCGCGCCCGCGCCAATTCTTCCATTGTCGCAGAAAATCTAAACCAACAAACTTCACACCGTCATATTCCACCGCATAGCCCAGCAGCTCGTCGTACTCAACAATTCGCCCATCAATCTCCCAGCCATCCCAGATCTCGACCGATCCATCATGCTTCACCAAATACTGGCGTTGATTTTTATCAAGCTTTTCGACCCAGCCATCGCTACGAGCGATTTCTTCTAACGCCTCTCGATTAGTCGCTACGTCAATATCAGCAGACTGGCGGATTCCTAATTGATCCAAAATACCGCTACCAATGATAATCATCTGATCCAGCGGCAGTCCTAACTCTTTCACGCGCTCAGCAAACGTCTGATTCATCAAACCGTCAACACATCCTTTTCTTTTACCTTAAATGCTTCGTCAATTTGCACCTGCATTTTACTCATCAATCCGTCAATCTCCTTCTCTACCAGTTTCAAATCATCCTCGCTCAGCTCTTTAGAATCCTTCATCCGTTTAGCATCCTTCAGGGCGTCCTGACGAATATTTCGCATCGCAATTCGAGCTTCTTCAACTTTCTCGCCAACCTGCTTTACCAGCTGACGGCGACGCTCCTCAGTCAGAGAAGGCACCGGCACGCGTACTACTCGCCCATCATCAGATGGGTTAAATCCTAGACTTTGATTATCACGAATGGCTGAAGTAATTGCGGTAATATTTCCTGGATCAAATGGTGTCACCAACAACATTTGCGCCTCTGGAGCAGTAACGTTCGCCACTTGATTAAGCGGCATTTTGGTACCATAAGCCTCTACCATAACACCGTCCAGCATTCCAGAGTGCGCTCGGCCTGTTCGCACCTTTTTTAACTCGTCCTGAAAAAAGCTAAAAGCCGCGTTCATTTTCTCTTCATAAGGGTTTGTGTCAAACATATATTCCTCCGATTATCTATCGCTATTATAACAGACTTCCGCCAACTTGTCTGTTTATTTTCACCCCCTGTCCCATGCTATAATAACAGAGTGATTTCTAAGATTAAGCTATATAATTTCCGCTCTTATCCCCTACGCGAAACTGCATTCGGCAGCTCTGGCACCGTCATCATTGGACCAAACGGTACTGGTAAAACAAACTTGCTTGAAGCGGTCTATGTAGCACTACGTGGCAATAGTTTTCGTGGCAGTCTTAGTGATTGCATGGCATTCAACACCCCTCAAACAATTATTCATCTGGAGGGAGATTTTGGTGAAAGACGAATTAAACTAGGCACTGCATCAGGAAAAATTAGTAAAGAATTCATCATCAACAATAACAAGTCGAAAATCCTAACCAGGAAAAATCGTCTTCCTGTAGTCCTATTTGAGCCAAGTGAACTACGTTTGATTTCCTCGTCACCATCCAGACGACGCGATTTCCTTGATGGACTAATTGCCCGACTTGACACTAAATATGACACAAATTTGCGGGCATTCAATCGCACATTATTACAGCGCAATGAACTCTTAAAAAACCACCAAGAAAATTGTTCAATCTGGCGCGACAATCTGTTTGCTTGGGACATAAAATTTACTCAATATGCCGCCAGTATTGCTCAAAGAAGAGCCGAATTTCTCCAAACCAACGAACAGTGTATAAAAAATTTATACGAATCTTTGGCCGGAAAAAATACGCAATTGTCAATTGAGTATAACGCGGCGGCAGCGCTAGAAAACTATGATCAAATCCTATTTGACCGCTTGTTAAAATCTCGTGAATACGAAATTACTGCCGGATTTACCTCGACTGGCCCACACCGCGAAGATTTTACCATTTTTCTTCACGATCAGCCTGCCATTAAAATCGCCTCCCGAGGCGAGATGCGTACCATTATGCTGGCCTTCAAGCTGTTAGAACTGGAATTGCAAACAAAAATTAACCAATCAAGACCGCTAATCCTACTAGATGACGTCTTCTCTGAGCTAGACGCCACTCGCGAAAAGCTCCTCCAAGAGACCATTCAAAACCATCAATTCATCGTCACCACCACAGACGCTCGACACCAAAAAGACGGCTGCCTAATTATCTCCACTCAGTAAAATCCGCCCTCCCAGAAAGAAGGCGGATCATTGTTATTTTTATATTACTTACTTTTGAATAGCGTCGGAATTTTCCACTAATTCACCCAGAACAATCGCCACATTATCCTCGATAATTTCATCATATTCTGGAATATGTTCGCGAATCCACGCATCAATTTCCTCAGCCGGCGCATTACTAGTCTGTAATTCCACCAGCTCTTTTAGCTGATCATCGCTTAGTGACTCAACAACTTCCTCGCTAATCCGCTCGTTAATTGTCTCCTCTACGTGCTGGATCAGCGCCTGCATCTGATCGTCTGGCAGACTAATGCCGATTGAATTCAGCTGCGCCTTGGTAACTATTGTTGCTTGAATACTTAATTGAGGTTGGTCGTTATTCATGATTTTATGATATCCTTTTTATTTTTTATTATCAATTATGCTTATTTGTTACTATCTGACTCTACTGGATCAAGCCTATTGGCGACTTTCCTAGCAACCTTGCCAATTCCTGAAGAAATCTTCTTACCAAGTTGCTTCATCCAGTCAGCGCTCTTGCCGGCAACTCGTGCAACCTTCTCCTTAGCAGATTCCCATTTATCGCCAAGAGCTTCCCTGCGAGCCTGCCTTCGTGCGTTTTTACGAGCTCTGGCCTTATTCGCACGATCCTCTATACGACCTCTAACGTTATCTATTTCAGCTTTAGCTTTATTAATTTTTGCCTCAGTAGAATCAATCGTATTTTTGAGATTATCTACATCAAGCTTAGCACTCTCTAATGCCATATTAGCCGCCATACTTAGATTATATTTTTCAGCAGCCTTTAGGCGTAATTTCTTATCAGACGGATCGGCATCCGCAGCTTCCCTTGCGGCTTTAGCTTCGGCGGCAGCGACCCTAGCTTTCTCTTCAGCTTCTCGCCGCTTCCTTTCTGCTGCCTCCAACTTGGTAGCCACTTCTTCTCGCTCTCGCTTATAGCTTTCTATATCTTTTTTATTATCACCAATCACTGCTTTGTCGGCTGTATTGTCCTTCCTATCTTGTTCCTTCGCTTGGAGGTCTTGTTGTCTTTCGGCCTTACGCTCACTTCGAGATATGTCTTGATCTCCTACACGCATTTCACGCTGCCACTGCCTCACCCTCTTGCGTGTACGAGCTTCTGCCGCTTTTTGAGAAATAAGCTCACGACCACCCGCAAATAATTCCGCAGCCTTGGCTTTTGCCGCAGTATAGGTGTTGCCGACTTTTTCCTTAGCCTTCCCAGACCATTCAAACCCATAGCTCGCGCCAACATAAAAGCCCTCAGACACTTTTTTCCACGTCTTACGAAGACCTTCCTTCACCTTGTCCTTTAGTGCGTTCAGCTTTTCCCTGCCATCATCAACACGCTGTTCGCGTGTCATTGGTTCTTTGTTCGCCTTAGCCGCCGCATCCTCGGTAGTATTTACTACTTCACCTGTATTAGGCGATGGTGTGGTAGATCCTAATTTTTCGCTCATACTTTTCCTTTTTATTTTTACAATTGTCTGTTGTTTTACTGTCTGATATGTAATCATACTAGCACATATTTGCGATATTGTCAATATACTTGTAGTAAATATTGACAAAACAAAAAATCGGCCGCATTACTACAACCGATTTATTTCTGTGTGCGTAAAAGATTATCCGCTTACACCAAGCTCAATTCGCTTAAATTGGCGAACTACGATGTTCTCGCCGAGCTTAGCGATTGCTTCCTTAATATGCTGCTCAACTGTCTTAGAATCGTCTAAAATGTACGCTTGGCTCATCAATACCTGCTCAGCAAAATGCTTGTTCAACTGGCCAGTCACGATCTTCTCGCGCATCTCTTCGGGCTTGCTTGAGAGTGCTTCACTGGCCATCAGCTCTGCCTTCACTCGCTCAATTTCCTCAGCCGGAATGTCCGCCTCGGAAACATACTTCGGGCTCATGGCTGCAATTTGCATAGCGATTTCGTGTGCCAATGTCTTAAAATCATCCAAACGTGCCACAAAGTCAGTCTCACAGTTAACCTCGACAATCACGCCAATTCGACCAGAGTGAACATAGCTCTCAATCAAACCCTCACGCGCTTCGCGGTCACCCTTTTTCTCAGCTTTAGTCAAACCTTTTTTGCGCATCTCTTCCAGTGCCTTATCAAAGTCACCGTCAGCCTCAACCAACGCTTTTTTAGCATCAGTCAAACCTACACCTGTCAATTCGCGCAGTTTTTTAATGTTGTCAACAGAAACGCCCATCCTATTTCTCCTCTTTTTTCACTGGTTTTTCTTCAATTTTTACACTACCCGCACCTTCAGCAACAGCTTCGGTGAAATAATCCAACAACAATTGGATACCCTTGATAGCGTCATCGTTACCTGGGATGACGTAGTCGATGCCAGTTGGATTGACATTGGTATCAACGATAGCAAATACTGGCACGCCCAATGTTTGAGCCTCACGCACTGCATTTGCATCAGTCAAAGCATCAACCACGACCACCGCACCTGGCTTGCCCATCAAGTCTTTGATACCACCGTACTTGAAATTCAAACTGTCAATTTCCTCTTGGAAACGCTGCACTTCCAACTTATTGTAACGCTTTTCCAGGTCACCTGACGCCATGCGCTTTTCCAGGTTCTTCAGCTTTTTGATCTGCTGAGCAATTGTTGAACCGTTGGTCAACATACCACCAATCCAGCGTTCAACCACATATGGTTGATTAATCTTTTCAGCTGCTTGGCGCACAGCATCCTTAGCCTGCTTTTTCGTACCAACAAACAATACTTTGCGGCCTGATGCTGCAATTTTTGTTAGTTCTGGCAACGCCTTATCCAATGCCTCAACCGTCTTGACCAAGTCAATGATATGACTGTCCTGACGCTTACTGTGAATATATGGCGCCATTTTTGGGTGCCAGCGGCTGGTTTTGTGTCCAAAGTGAACACCTGACTCCAGCAAAGCCTTAATGTCTACCTTTACAGACATCTCTTTCTCCTTTTGCCTCATCCGCTCATGATGTGGAGTGTGAAACGGATTGTGTCATTAAAATTAGTTACCCGTTAATTATACCACTGTTACTTACTCAAGACAACCCCTTTTGACATTCTGGGGTAAATTGTGTACAATTGAACGGTTATGAAAAGCAGTATTCACCCACAGAACTATCGCCCTGTCGTATTTAGCGACGATCAAGCGGGCTTCGCGTTCTTGACTCAGTCAACAGCGCAGACAACAGACACCATCAAATGGGAAGACGGTAACACCTACCCTCTCGTTAAAGTCCACATTTCGTCGGCTTCACACCCATTCTTTACTGGTGAAGAAAAGATTATCGACACCGAAGGTCGTGTTGACCGCTTTAAGGCGCGCCAGGCAGCAGCTGAAGCTCGCCGAGCAGCCTTGGCAAATAAAGCTAAGAAAGCCAATGCCAACAAGGCCACAAAGACTGATACTCCGAAATCAGACAAAAAGGCTAAAAAGTAGCTAGTAAACAGTAGGATTCTATGTCTTAAATCAAAACCGCCTCTTTAACGAGGCGGTTTTGATTTACTCATTTTCTTTAATATATTCTTCTACATTGAAAAGTGGCTTTTTGGATTCTTCATAATTAAATAGTTCACTCAATACACGTTCTTTTTCTGGAGAATATTGCATACCTACTCGATTTCCAGCAGCATCAGTTAATATTATTAACTTATAACCACCAGAAACAGTTACTACAGAATAGTAACCGATCTCTGATATGCGTCCAACGACGGAATCCATATCTTCCAGCTCTTCGCCTTTTGATAATACACTGCCAAATTTACTATCTATACTATCAAAAGATCCCCCCACACCTAAGTACATACCCATAATATTCTGTATGCCCTCCATATGCCTAGGCTGTGCATTGAAAGGGTCTATTGTTTTTAGGTGACGCTGTCGAGCAATACAGTTGTAAGCGAGCGGCCCCATGAATTTTGCATCATCCATTAGTTCTTTTATATAACACATCTCTGGACGTGAACCTTCGTCCTCTGTAGTAATTTCTGAGTCAGGCTGACGGATCCCTACTGTAAATTTACCAGATTCATTCTTGCCATAAACCTCAAGAACATCCACTACAATCCTCTCGCCTGGATCCAGAGACAAACCATCAGGAAACTTGCCAGTCATCACAAGAGTAGATATAGGTACTAACGGTATATCCGATAGACCCTCTATCGTGCTAGTCTCTCTGCCTATTTCTGGAAGCTTGCCTGAAGGAGAACGTAATTCACTCATATTTCTATACGATACACTAAAAATTATTATTTGTCAATATGTGCTATACTATTACAGATATGGCAAAGATTTCTCTTGATTTGGACGCTTTGAAAGCCGAGCACGCTCACCTGGGCGATTTTTTGGCGCGTCCTGACGCATACAGCTCGCCAGATTTTACTGCCAACAGCAAACGTTTCGCCGAGCTAGAAACCATTATCGCTACCGCTAGCGAACGCGATACTATCGAGAAACAGCTAGCGGAGGCAAAAAATCTAGCCCAGAGCAACGATGAATTGGCCGAACTAGCCAAAGCAGAGATTCCCGAGGACGAAGCTAAAATTGCCGAACTCGACGATAAGTTATTCATATTACTAACACCCAAAGATCCAAACGACGAGAAAAACATCATCATAGAAATCCGTGCCGGTGCCGGCGGTGACGAAGCCTCTCTGTTTGCGGCGGAGCTGTACCGCATGTATTTACGCTGGTGCGAAGCCAATGGCTATAAAACCGAGCTCATCAGCGAATCCGCCAACGACTCAGGCGGTTACAAAGAAGTTATTTTCATGGTCAAGGGCGACGCGCCATACGCCAAATTGAAATTTGAAGGCGGCGTCCACCGCGTCCAGCGCGTGCCAGTCACCGAAAGCCAGGGCCGCGTCCACACCTCGACGGTCACCGTGGCAGTACTACCAGAAGCCGAGGAAGCTGACATTGAAATCAACGCCAATGATCTACGAGTTGATATTTACCGCTCCAGCGGCCATGGCGGCCAGAGCGTCAATACCACCGACTCGGCGGTACGCATCACTCACCTGCCAACTGGTATCGTCGTCACCAACCAAGACGAGAAGTCGCAGATCAAGAACCGCGAAAAAGCCATGAGCGTGCTGCGTTCGCGGCTGCTGCAGATGAAAATTGACGAGGAAAATGCCAAATTAAGCGCTGAACGACGCTCACTAGTCGGCACCGGCGACCGCTCTGAAAAAATCCGTACCTACAACTTCCCGCAAGACCGCATCACCGACCACCGCATCCACTACAGCCGCAGCAATATCCCCGCGGCGATGAACGGGGATATTGACGATTTGATCGAGCAATTGCAGCGGTATGAACGGGAGCTGAAGGCAAAGAAAGCTACTGTTTAACTGGTTGCGCAGATACCAACAGCTCTGCAAGCTTGCTTACTTCATCTAAGCCAACCGAATGTGGGTTTACGCTAGTTTGCCGTTCTAGGTTGGAGCCTAGGCCAACGGCTGGTGGCATGAGAAGGAGGCCTGCCAGGCCCTCAATGTTCTTAGTAGACGCTTTAGCGCTTGGTAGCTCTGAGGGTTCTCTATCCAATCGCAAAACCTGACCGTTTTCTATATAGTAACTGTGGCTGACATCGCCAGTTGCGTTATCTCGTACTGCCTGTACATTAATCCTTCGCTCGTTAGAGCCATCATCTAAAGTAGCCGAGGATACAACGATGCCTATGGAAGAACCATCCTCCTGGGGAACTGACAGCGTTAAATATGATCCAACCCCATTAACTCCTCCACTGTGATCAAAATTAACAGTAGATCCCGCAAATCCCGACAGAGCTGACCGGACCAAGCCGTCAAACTCACGTGCCGCTCTCTGTTTTTCTTCGGTCGCTAAGCCAGCGTCGAAGTCCCCGGCAAATCCCATTTGTTCCGCCGCTTTACTCATATGATTATTTTTCGATAATGCCATTTAGTTATTGCCTATTCCCTTTCGTTAATGGTACAGGCCTATAATACTATCTCTCTTGATTTGTCAATATTTTTAACACTTTTCTCAAATTTTGCAAGCATATTACCCTTCTCTATTCTCGATATGTGTAGTATAATTAACAACATGAATATCACAACTTGGCTGAAAAATGCCAACAAAACCTTAAAAACTGCCAGCATTCCCTCACCGCGACTGGACGCAGAGTTGATCTTAGCCAATACTTTACGAAAAAACCGCACATACTTACACGCTCATCTGGACGAGGAGATTGATCCCAGACGGCTTGATATCGCAAATGCCAGGCTGAACTTACGGTTAGATCGCGTACCAATTGCCTATATTCTGGGCTATAAGGAGTTTTACGGCCGTAGGTTCGCTGTATCACCATCTGTCCTAATTCCCCGCCCAGAATCAGAAGACATGATTTCATTATTTCTTGAGATGACTGCCGGTGAAATCACCAAAAAAACACTTATCGACGTTGGGACTGGCTCTGGCTGCCTGGGAATTACCGCCAAATTAGAGCAAGATAACCTATCGGTAATTCTATCGGACATCAGCAGGCCAGCCCTGAAAATTGCTGAAAAAAATGCTGACATATTAAATGCAGATGTCACCACTCAACAACAATCTTTGTTAAATGGCCAGCTGGAGCCTATTGATTATATTTTTGCCAACCTGCCCTATGTTGACAGAGATTGGAATGTATCGCCAGAACTCCAATATGAGCCAGAAATTGCGCTTTTTGCCGAAAATGAGGGGTTGAGGGTCATCTTAGAATTAATATCGCAGACACCGCGCTGTCTTACTGCAGGAGGACTATTGTTCATTGAGGCCGACCCCCAACAGCACGACAGGATTCTTAACGAAGCCCGAAAAAGTGGTCTCCAAAAAGAAAAATCCCTTAATTACATCCTAGTTTTGCGCCTGATACGCCCCAAGAGTTAACTCTAGAGTCAGCTCTTTATTATCTCTTAACACGGATACGCGGACCGTTTCTCCCGGCAGAAACTCCGACACTAATGTCGATAATCCGCCATCTTCGCCAACTTTCTTGTCATTTACCTTCGTGATGATATCGCCCTTTTTCACACCAGCCAGATCCGCTGGTCCACCCTTCTCTATGGCAGAGTCAGACTTTCTGTCAACATAAGCACCAGATTTTACCGGTAAGTCATACTCAGCTTGAACGTCCGGAGTAATAGCTACATAGCGCACTCCCAGATAGGCCTTTTGGACGCCCTTACCTGCCATGACACTTCTGGCCATGCCTTTCACGGCATTGATCGGAATTGCAAAGCCAATACTCTGCGCATCAGAAGCGATAGCAGTATTTATGCCAATAACTTGTCCTGCCATATTAATCAGCGGACCGCCAGAATTACCGAGGTTAATTGGCGCATCAGTTTGCAATAAATCAGTTAGACTTTCGGTTTTCAAACCACTTCTATCAGATGTAGCGGCGACTGGCCTGCCTTTACCGGAGACAATTCCACTGGAAGCTGTGTTTTGGTATTGGCCCAATGAATTACCAATAGCAACAACCCGCTGCCCAACCTTCACCGTCCCGGAGTTACCCAGCTCCGCCACTGGCAGATTCGAAGCCCCATTAATTTTCAGAAACGCAATGTCATTAAGCGGGTCAGCGCCAACAAATGTGATATTCGTGAATTGGTCTCCATTACTCGTAACAACCCTGACTCTTCGTGCGTCTCTCACCACGTGCTTGTTTGTTAAAATGTAACCATCAGAACTAACAATTAACCCTGTTCCAGCACCCATCTTATCAGAATAAGTCCCCTCCTTAGTAGTCAGTATAGAGACGACACTAGGCGAAACTTTAGCGACAACCCTCGAAACATCACCTTCGCCTGCCGCTATTAAATTACCATCAGACCTTGAGACTTGCGAGGAATGACCAGACAATTGAAGCGTCACCCAGCTTGTTAATAAAATCACACCCAAAAGCGCGACAACTCCAATAAATCCGCCAATTAGCCAACACCCCACTCTCTTCTGCTGACCAGAAACACCCATAAAACCTCCTATCTAAAGATTAAATCACTACCGAATTGAGAAATACAAGCATCACCACAGTTGTTGCAATTGTCAGAGCCACTGGGCCAGATATGTCCGAGAAGCGAATAGAATCATGCTTTTTATATGATTGGTATGCCTTGCTGGCGCTTAGAGACAGTAAGAGTAAAATAATGGTAATCTGCGGAATACCGCCAAACAACAATCGACCATAACTAAACGTCCAATAATATGCCAACCACCCCATTTCGGCAAAAATAATTCCCCAAATTGCGGCAAATAGCACTGTTTGTTCTTCATCATAACTATGCAGGAAATGACGAGCGACACTATAGCCCATCAAGAACATTAAAGGAACAACCGCCAAGACAGGCCAATCATACGACACTGCCATCAACGCAGTTACGCCTATAAAAATAGCCACAGCCGATTGCAAAGCGACTTGCCAACGCTTAGACATTGGCTTAATAACCGTTAGCCAGATAGCATAAAACACCGCCAATCCTATCCGGAAATACAGACTTGAAACCGATAAATACATCAATCCGACAACACCAATGCCAACAGTAAGGTCTACCAAGTTCGCTTGAATGTTTGCCCACCAAAAACGCGGCCTTACAGCGATAATGCGCCATTTGCTTAAAACAACCAACGCCAATGCTGGATACGGAGATTGAATCGTTTGAGCAATAGCCAACAACACCGCCGCCAGACCAATATTCAAGCTGTAATAAACCAACTCACTCCAAAATGTTCTTCGTTTAACTGTTTTCAGCAACTCCATAGCTTCCTCTATTATACCAAACTACGAACCAGATCCCACCACGACGATAAATTGTGCATCAACATTTAAATTATACTTTGATGAATCTGATGAAACCGAACCATATAACTCCTCAAACTTTGCCTTTGTGGCAGATTTTTCTTTACCAGCCGGCAATTGATAAACGCTAGTTTTTGTTACTTTTTCATTACCTGGAGCATTACCAACATGAACAACTTTTAAGCCCATCTCCATCAATTTATCCGCCTCTTTCTGAGCAGCACCACTTACACCGCTGCCATTTAAGACGGCAATCGTTGCTTTTTCCTTCGATAGTGGCGTTGCGTAAATTTCATCCTTAATATATGAGCGAATCTCACTATAGTTATGTAGTCCCGCCGACGGCTGAACTATGCTTGCGCCACCAGCTGAACCGGTCGTCATCAACTTATTGCCCTCTTCCACAAAACTCAATCGATGAATATCAGACTCTTTAATCTCTGACGCCAAGTTCATAATTGTGCGAATTTCTTTCGTATCAATATTTGTACGCAAATTCTTACCCATAGCGTCCATCAGTGAAGTCACCTTACCAAAATCTGTCAACGTGCCAGTGGAAGTCGCCTTACTTTTCAGCGCCATTAGTACCAATTGCTGGTTTTTTTCGCGGTCAAAGTTCGATTGTTCCAATCCATAGGTTGGCGCCACCAGACCGCGTGCCCGAGAGAACCACATCGCCTTTTCACCATCCATATCATGATTACCATTAGTCAACTGCATATAATGGCCAGTCGGACAACGTTCGCGACGCTGCTTCGCATTTAACTCCTTAGCCCGGCACATCCAGTCCATACTTGGATCAAGGATTCCGCGCGGATCACGGCTCTGGACATTAACCGTGACGCCACCAACTGCATTCACTGCATCACGGATTACCGCCGTGTTGATATGTGCCACATATTGAATATCCATGCCAAAGATATCGCCGATGAACTTCTTCGTTTTTTCCATCCGCTCAGACTCCGCCTCCTGGTTATCGCCATTGTTAACACAACCAAAATACTCATTAATCTTACCAGCGTAGCCAGAATTACAAGCCATACCAAATTTAACGTACAGGTCACGAGGAATACTGAACATGTATGCGTCCTTTTTTGTCTGATTGACACTAAGGACCATCATCGAGTCAGTCAGTGTTGCGCCCGGATGGGCTGGATCATCGTCAGTTGTCCCTAAGATTAAAACATTGCTTCGCCCATGAGCATCCTCTTTTAATTTCTGTTGTGAGAAAAGGTCTAAAATATTACCGTTGCCGAACACACTATTCATAGTTTGCCACAGCTTCAGAAGTAACCATCCCACCACAATAGCCACAATAATCCCAACAACCGCCAGTGAAATCCTCACAATTAACTTCTTCTTACGCTTTTGCTTGCGCTCTTGCCGGTGTGACGGCTTAGCATTTTTATCAATTGCTGCCAACGATTCGCTAATATTCTGCTTCAATTTATTCGCATTATTAGCAGACGTCAATGGTCGAGTATTTTGGCGGGTATTACTCAGAACTTCTGGCCTATTTTCAATACTACGAAGATGCCCGATCGTCGTCGTTTTTTTGCTAGAAATTTCCCCCAACGAAGTTCGCTGCGGTCGTCTGGCGACAAAACCGTCCATCGACTGTTTGCGTGATTTCATATCTATTGATTATAGCACACAAAACGCTTATAATTGAAGCAATGGACGCGACTTTTATGGATCGTCATCCGAAGTTACATGATGGCCTGGGAATGGTCATTTTCGTTGTCGGCGTAGTGGTTGGTACAATTTTATTGAACACATTTGTATTCCAAACTTTCAACGTCGAAGGTGCCAGCATGGAAACAACAATGTACACCGGAGATCGCCTAATTGTTAATCGCCTACCGGTTACCGCCTCGAAATTACAGAACAAAAACTATGTCCCAAGCCGTGGTCAAATTATTGTTTTTAAAAATCCCAATTTCAACGCCTCACTCGGTAAGGATGAATATATAGTTAAGCGAGTTATCGCCTTTGCTGGCGAACGCGTTATCGTAAAGGATGGTACCGTAACAGTTTACAATAAAGAGAATCCAAACGGCTTTAATCCCGATAGTTCTGTAAACAAAAACGAACCAGGACAACCGACCTCCGGTGATGTTGACACAACCGTACATACTGGTACTATATTTGTTATGGGCGATCACCGCCAGGGTAGCTATTCCTGCGACTCAAGAAATTGCATGGGTTCAATCCCCCTGTACGATATTGTTGGTCCAGTCAGCCTACGCCTATTCCCATTCAACAAAATTCGCTCGTTTTAACAGATTTTATTTCTCTAGCAAATCACGAATTCGCTCAAACTCAAGATTATTCTTGAATTTGATGCTAATTTGACCAGCTCCGCGACCATTGGTGCGAATCTTCACACCAGTACCAAACCTCTTAGAGAGGCTCTCCACGACATCTGCATGCGGCATATCCGCTGGACGACGTTTATTTTCAATTGGACTAGCCTCTGCCTGTTTCCATAGCGTCACCACCTGCTCAATTCGCCGCGCCGACCACTCCTCGCGAATCGCCCGCTCCATAATATCCTCTGCCGCATCTTCAGGTAAGCCAATTAAAGGCCTGGCCTGACCCTCATTCAGTCGCCCCTCAAATAATGCCTGCTGTACGGTTTTTGGGAGCTTCAACAGTCTCAATGTGTTACTGACTGCGCTAATAGATTTGCCTCCCAAACGCTTACCAATCTCCTCTAGCGTCATATTAAATTGATCTCGCAGTTTCTGGTAAGCTGTGGCTGTTTCTAGTGCATTCAAATCGTGTCGTTGCAAATTCTCAATCAGCGAAATCTCCAACCGATTCTGATCGCTCATGCTTCTGACTATACACGGCACCTCTGTTAAACCAGACTTCTTTGCCGCGCGCCATCGCCGCTCACCTGCCACGATCAAGTATTTGCCGTCCTTTGGCGTCACCACAATTGGCTGCACTACGCCATGTTCACGCACCGACTCTGCTAGCTCGCTTAAAGCTGTCTCGTCAAAAAACCGCCGCGGCTGATTTGGGTCTGGAATAATTTTATCAATTGCGATGTCCCTCAAGCGAGACACTTTCACATCCTGCTGCGCTGTCGGATCAAACGTCTCATCAATCAAATTAGTTGGAATTAACGACTCAAAACCCCTGCCTAAACCCTTTTTCACCGCTCGACCCTCTCTATAATTTCCTTTGCTAATGCTTTATAGGCCCGAGAACCTTTTGAAAACCGATCATACGCCCCTACTGGAGCACCGTGACTTGGTGCCTCAGCCAAACGAATATTCCGCGGAATAGTACTCTTAAATATTTTATCTGGAAAATATTTTTTAATTTCAGCGTGAACCTGTCCAGATAAGGTCGTCCTAGAATCCATCATCGTCGCTAGAACCCCCAGTAACTCCAACGGCGGATTAAGGCCTTTTTTAATCAGTTTCATGCTTTCGAGTAGCTGACCCAGACCTTCTAGAGCGTAAAACTCTGCTTGAACTGGCAGCAGTACATAATTAGCCGCAACCATGCCATTAACCGTCAACAAACTCAAACTTGGCGGACTATCAATAATAATATAGTCATACTCTGTAGCTTTCCGTAGAGCCTCGCGCAACCGAATAAAACGCCCTTCTGCCTGAGCCAGCTCGACTTCTGTATTCGCCAAATACGGCGTCGCTGGCGCAATTGATAGATTTTTATATTCTGTCGGTAGTACAATGTTAGCAAGATCAATTTGCCGCATAACCACTTCAGACATTGTCGCACCTAAGCTCTGTTTATCAATACCAAGTCCACTAGTGGCATTCCCTTGCGGATCAAAGTCAACCAACAAGGTCTTCTTGCCAGCCTTTGCTAAAAAATATGCCACGTTAATTGAAGTCGTTGTTTTGCCGACGCCACCTTTTTGATTTGTCACCGCAATGATTTTTGTCATTCGTTCCCCTTTTACCTACATTAATTATAGCATGAGCGTAACAGAAATAACAGACATCAAAGAACCGCTTCTTTGATGGAAGCGGCTCTTTCAATTATTTGATTGACGTAATCTGAATCTTAGTGTATTTCTGGCGATGACCAGTTTCTTTGTGGACACGTTTCTTGCTCTTGTAGCGGATAACGCGGATTTTATCGCCCTTGACTTCCGTCTCAACGACTTTCGCTTTTACCGCCGCGCCTTTTACGGTTGGCGTGCCAACTTTTGTTTTATCACCATCAATCACTAAAAGTGCGTCGAGAGTGAGTTCTTTTGTGCCTTCAGGGAGGAGATCCACCAAGAGGGACTCTTTTTCGCTGACAATATATTGCTTGCCAGAGATTTTTACGACTGCTTTCATTTCGTTCCTTAATATATATTTACTATCAGTGACCAATTATAACAGAGACGGACGATACATGCAACTAGTTTTTCTGTAGCTCAGCCATGGCGTTATTGGCGCGCAGCCAGCCGCTGGGCGAACCGCATTCCATGTAGTCGCCCTTGGCCTCGCCCACCGCGATAATACCGCCACTGGCAATATACGCATTGATGGCATCAGTCAGCTCAAATTCGCCGCGCTGCGGATTGGCAGGCAATGTCCGTGCTAACTCAAAAATTTCTTTGTTGAGAACGTAAAAACTTGAATTACTGAGATTGCTTGGCGCGTCTTCCAGCTTCGGCTTTTCAATGATGCGCACAAAATTACCTTGCTGGTCGGTTTCGATAATGCCCGTTTGTGGGATAAGTGCCTCCTCAACAGGGTTACCCAATAGCCCAGCCGACAAACCGCGCGCCTCCACCAGCTCCGCCAGATCAGCCGCATTTGAACCGTCATCACTGCGCCAGAAAAATTGGTCACCCATCACCACAAACGCCGACTCTCCTGGCTCAATAAATTCGCTAGCCAACCCCACTGGGATGCTCGTGCCGTAACCCCCAGTGCCTGGCTGGGTTAAAAAATGTATTCGCACATCGCGTAGCGGTGCCACCAAGGCCAATTTATCCTGCTTACCAGCACGCCGCAAATAATCGTTCAGTTGGATATTTGACCGATAATAACTCTGTACTTGAGTACTCTGCTCGCCCACCACGAAATAAATATCCTTGACACCCGCCCGAATTATATCCTGCACGATATAATCAACCACCGGACGTGTTCCCACCGGCAACATACACTTTTCGATTGATTTGGTAATCGGCAGCATCCGCGTACCCCAACCAGCAACTGGAATGATAGCTTTGGTAATCATATTTCCTCCTTACATCTTCAGTTCTTTATGCGATTTCTGTAAAATATCCATCATTTCCGCATAGCGCATCTCGCCCTCGGCAATCCTGGAATAGAGATAAACAACGTTATCCACCACCTCAATATTAACCTTAATATTCTGGTCGTACAGCCACGCCATGAAGCTAGGATTAAGCAGTTCAAAGCTAGTTACTTGGTTTTCATCGGTGGCATACACCTGGTAACGCTTATTAAAATCACCCCACTCCATCTGGACTTTTTTATAGCCCGACGGCGCCTTAAATCGTTTTAACAAACGTGAATCCGGGCGTTCCACTAAAATACCGCCGTAAGATTTTGGCAAGTTAACCTGCCCAACAATATAATATTCCATATTATCTTCGCCGATCGGCTTATTATACGTATACAGTTGCACCAACAAATTGCCCGTCCAAAAACCGATGATGTGATTGTTGATATCGGCAACCTGGAAGCCGCGCTTAAACAACTCGCCGCGAGTCGGCAATAACAAATGCCCCCAATCGGGACTGAAATACATATTATATTGCGCGGCAAATTGCCGCATTGAAGCGATGAACTGCACCGAATCTTCCGTCGCCTGATCGATACCGTCCAGCAGCCAGCCATTTCCCGAACGCACGAAGTTCCACTGTTCACCGAATTCCTCGGCACTGCGATAAATCAGCGAACCATTTTCAATCAATTTGTCATCCGCCGACGCCACGAATCCGACGCTCACTCGATCGTTTTGATTATTCTGATCATCGTAGGCTTGAGTAATCACCGCTTCGCTTATCGACACATTGCTCATCTGGTTGACTCGTCCCATTTGTTGTAAAGAATACAACATCAGGCCGACGTGCCGCGCATAATTTGGCGTGGTATATTGCTGAATCGACGTCAGATCCAATCGCTCCCAATCATACTGGAATCGATTAAAAACTGTCGTGGCATAGGAAATAATCGCCTGTTCATTCCAGGCGCTATCCTGCATTGATGCCTTCTGAACGGCTTGCTGGGCGGCTTGACTGTTCCGACGAAAACGCCTTAATTTATCAGTAAGCGCCCCAGCTACCGCGCCGATAACTGCTGAAACAAGCGCAATAATAAACCATATCGCACCGCCTAATAAATATAGTAAGCTTACCAGCAAACCGGCAGCAAGACCGACAGCCGTGCCCGCTGCTTTCGATTGGGTTCGTTTTTTAACCGGTTCAGAGACTGACGCAGCAACAATACCTGGTAACGCAATAAGGACAACAGCACCGCCTCCGCCACCAGAACTTGATCCACCACCACCAGCGCGCGCAAAGACCGTTAGAAACTCATATACCATGAGCTAATTATACACTACTCATCAATACTATCGTTGACGCTACTCCAAAAACGACGAATATCCTCCACCTCATCAGCATCTAGGCGAATCGCTTGCGGCTCTCGGCGTTCCTTAGCAATCTCTTCAGCAAGTCCATCCGCCAGCGGATCAACTGGTAAAAATCCTACCTTATGACCGAATAATTTTTTGAATATATTTTGCATATTTTTATATTTATTAACAACTAACGACTATATTAACATAAAAATCATGTAAAGTCAATAAACAGCCTTCTCACGCCTGGGAGACCATTTTATTGTAGCTTCTTTATTCCTATTCAGCCTTTCTCAGATAGATTTCTACCGGTTTACCGTCAATTTTAACGTCGTATTTTTCCATATCATCCGCCGCTGCAGAACCTAGTTTTACAGCCAACGTCTCAGCCTTGATGGTATCAGTAAATACATCGACAGCCTGAACGATCTCTGCGTCGCTACTAGTAATGCCAAGCTCGATCCTATCATCCACCTGCAACCCAGCTTTCTTACGCGCACTCTGAACGTGGCGAATAATCTCGCGCATCAGACCCTCGCGTTTGAGTTCGGGCGTTAAGTGCTTACTAATTTCTACCCAGCTCTCTGGCTTGATCATGCCCTCAGTCACATCATAGTCCGCCAGATGCTCGTCTAGACTCTCAATCCAGCGAATTTCCTTGACATTGAGCTCCTCGGCCATGATTTGTTCATAGTAGTCAGTCAGTTTTACGCCCGCATATGCCGCACGTTGCAGCGGTTGGCGAACCTTAATTGATGCTTGATGCTCATCTTGCTTCATACGCAAACTAAGACCATTGTTGATCAATTCACGCGTACGGGACATATCGGCTAGAACCTGCTCGTTCACCGCACCCGCTGGCAACCAATCCTTCAAATGAATTGATTCATCATCACCCGTCAAATTATGGTATAGCTCCTCAGCCAAAAACGGCGTAAATGGCGCCAAGATGTAGCTCAGACGCACCAGCACGTAATGTAGCGTGCGGTAAGCATCGTTCTTGTCACCATCGTCTTCCGACTTCCAAAAGCGGCGGCGGCTGCGGCGCACGTACCAGTTGGACGCGTCGTCCAGGAATGGCAAAATCGGCTTAGTAGCGTCTTGCAAATTGTAATCATCAAGACCCTTTTCAACATCCGCCACCAATTGATGTAAGCGGCTAACAATCCAAATATCCAACGGATTAGTCAACGTACCAAGTGGATCTTTCAAATCGCCATTAAATTCCCAACCATCAACTTCCGCATACATCGTGAAGAAATCATACATATTCCAAATCATGCTGAGTTTACGCGCCACATCCATGACATCCTTATCCGCTAGTGCAAAGTTCTCGCCATTTGTCAGCGGACTAGATAGCATGAGAAAACGGAAACTATCAGCCGACGTTTTATCCATCAGCTCCATCGGATCGGTGTAGTTTTTTAGCTTTTTACTCATCTTTTTGCCGTCCGCCGCGTTGATGAACCCAGTACAAATCAAATTTTTCCACGGCGACTTACCAAATAGCGCCACATTGACCGCCGTCAAACTATAGAACCAACCGCGTGTTTGATCAATCGCTTCAATGATGAAATCGGCTGGAAAACTCGCTTCAAATTTTTCCTTATTCTCAAACGGATAATGAAACTGAGCAAACGGCATTGAACCAGACTCAAACCAGCAGTCGAGCACCTTACCGATATGCCGCATTTCCACTCCATCGCACTCAAACGTCACATCCATCACTTGCGGCAAATGATAATCATCCAGCCTACGCCCCGTCAGTTCTTCAAACTCCGCAAAGCTACCAATCACTTTGACAACTTCCGTACCGTCATTCTTGACGCCTTTCCACACTGGAATCGGCGTTGCCCAATAACGGTCGCGGCTCAGATTCCAATCCGGTGCTTGCTCAATAATATTATGAAACCGCCCCGTCCGCAGATTATCTGGCGTCCAATGAGTTTGCTCGTTCGCCTCCAGCATTTCCTTTTTCTGGCTTTGGATGTCCATGAACCAGCTCGGATGCGCTCGATACATCAGCTTCGTGCCACAGCGGTGACAATGCGGATATTCGTGGCGAATATAGTCAATCTTCAGCGCTCGACCTTCCTCCAACAGTGTCTTGGCAATCTCTTTATTGACCTCCCAGATATTACGACCGAGCCACCTGCCCTCAGTATAATTGCCATCACCATCCACCAGCGACAACACCGGCACGTCATGCTTGCGGCATAGTTCATAATCGTCTTCGCCATAAGCCGGCGCAATGTGCACCAGTCCTGTACCGTCATCGGTCGTCACAAAATCAGCATGCAGCACTTTATGAGCGTTTGGACCGCGGTTCTCAAATAGCGGCTCAAATCGCTTGCCCACCAATTCCGCACCTTTTATCGTTTTGACAATCGAATATTCAAGCGGCTGATGTTTTTCATCGGTCATAACTCTTTCGACAGCATCGCTTGCAATATAGAATTTCTTATCGCCATACGCTACCAATGAATAATCAACATCCCGGTTGACCGCCACCGCCATATTCGCCGGCAGAGTCCACGGCGTCGTCGTCCAGGCAAGCAAATATTCATCTTCGTCTTCTAATTTGAAATAGACAAACAAGCTTGGGTCGGTGTCCATCTGGTAGCTGTTTTCCATCGCTACCTCGCTTTTGGAAATTGGCGTGGCATCCTTCGTACAATAAATCAGAATCTTCTCGCCTTCGTAAATCTTGCCCTCTTCATAGAGTTTCTTGAACGCCCACCAAACTGATTCCATGTAATTATTATCCATGGTTTTATAAGCGCCCTTAAACTCAACCCAGCGACCGATTCGCTCAATTGTGTCTTCCCACTCAGTGCCAGTTCGCACCATAGCCGCACGACATTCCTTCACATAATCCGACACGCTAATCTTCGTGCCAATCTCTTTTTTGTTAGAAATTCCCAGCGTTTTCTCAACATACACCTCAGCTGGCAGCCCATGGCAATCCCAGCCCCAGCGGCGCTCAACTCGCTGACCCTTCATGGTATGGAAGCGACCCATCGTGTCCTTAACAGTACTCACCAACAAATGCCCATGATGCGGCGTACCAGTCAAAAACGGCGGCCCGTCATAAAAGACCCAGGAATTATTAGCTGGCCGATTCTCCACCGATTTGTTAAACGTATCGTCATCCTTCCAGCGCTGCACCCAGTCCTTTTCATATTCTGCCGCGCGACGGCGTGTTCCGTGTTTGAATTTCATTATAATTTCTCCTTATTCTTATTTTTACTATCTCGTGATTCAATCTGATCTTTAATTCCCTCTGGCAAGCCTTTGAATAATTCATTTATCTGATTCTTCTGGGTGATAAGCCTATCGGTAACATAGTTCATTAGCCCATACATTTTGTGCACCAGGCCAGGATCTTCATCAAGCTTAATCTCCCCAGGGTGAGCTCCATTATTACCAAATACTCTCAGAATATCTAGAGCTCTTTGTGTTTCAGGCTCAACACCTAACGCAACTATTTTCTTTATATCATTATTTATATTTTTACCATCACCCCCCACAGCACCGAGAAGTATCTGCAATCCCAGCCTCAATAGTGCTGCAGCAGCACGCGATGAAATAGACAAAACTTGAGCTGATTCTCTATATAGTTTTTTAACCTCATCTGGCATATCATCGTTCGGATCTTCTACTATAATTTGCGCTGGATAAGCCAAAGACTCCTCAATCCAGATAGACCATTTATGGCAATGTGTACATTTTGATATAGTAAGTAAATCTGACGACAAGTATACTTCATTGAACAAGTCACTAGCTCTCAATTTACTCCATATCTGATGCGCAAACACCCTACAATGTGCGCAGTTAAATTCATCTTTCCTGTATTCCGGTGGATAATACGTTATTTTTGCCATGATTCTCCTAAAACAAAAAACACCCCTTCTGACTTCGAGAATCCGCTGGAGGTGTTTCAAACGGACGGTACCATCTCGATTCCAAAAGAAGTGATTCTTTTAGCTCTTTCTTATGCTATTTACGCAAGCTCACGGCGGGGTCTAATCTCAGCTTATAAAACCGATTTCTTCCCGCAGACTTCACGGTTGATAGCCGCTCACTTCACGCTAGCCCTGCCAGAGAATGCCTTATCAAGCACACGCGAAAACGCCCTACTCACATTCTACTACATAAAATTAAAATACGCTATATCTAGCGTAAGCACACTAGATATAGCGTTATCTAGAGCCAAATCAAACTAAACTATTTTATCTCCAAACCGCCCAAAACGCACTCGCCGCGCAAATAGATTGTCTTTTTAGCGGAAGATTTGGATACGGTTTTATCCTCGCTGCCGCCCAAAATGCCGCGAACTTCGTTTTTGACAATCACATCGTCTGGCAAGCTTATGCTAACGCCACCGCAAAACGTAAAGATATCAATGACCGTACCGTCCTTAATTTTCGCCTGGCGCAAATCCAAATCTACGCCGCCGAATATCGCCGTTGCTGAACCGCCAGTATAATCACCCTTCACGCGCGACTCTTCGCCATAAAAAATCGCAATTTTTTCATTATCACCACTGTCACTGGTTGATTTTTCATACCTCTTGCGTCTTCCAGACCCAATACTAAACATCATCATCAGACCAACAGCAATCAGCACCACCGGCCAAAACAGCTTCCAGATACTAACATCAATGACGCCATACGCATTCAAGCCAATTGACACACCCGTGGCCATCAACAGCAGGCCCCACGCCCGCGTCAGCAGCTTCCGGGAGCTGATTATCGTGGTTAGCCCCGCCAAAATCAGACCAACCGCCCAAACAGTTCCCCAGAACACGTTCCAGCTATCAAACTTGATAATCTCGAGATTCCTCAGTAACAGAACCCCGCCGAGCGCCGCAATGACAATGCCAAAAAACGCTCTGATGAGAAAGTTTTTCTTCATACAGTTAAGTATAATATATCGCTAAAGATTACCAAAATTAACTGCTTTTTTGCGGCGCTTAATTGTGAAGATAATACCAATCAATAGCAGAATAGCCAATAACAAGACACCGCCAATTATCGCCAGAGCCATGGTCGACGGCCAGAAAAACAATTCTTTGGGTTCAATAGTCTTCGTTATTAACTCACCTTGATTCTGACTAATTCCCCATTCACCAGCTTTTTTCTTATAAGAAATCGAGAGTTCTGCTGTATATTTTCCGCCCCAGAACGGCGCCAACTTACTTTCATAACGGAATTGTCGTGTCTCATTAGCGATTGTTGCATTTACGCCACCGTTCTTGTAAACAACATTTCCTGCTGCATCCTTGACCACCAACTTAATGTCAACATCAGCAGATACGTTACCAGAATTCTTTAGCGCAATTTCGTATAACTGACCACCATTTTCATGCTTAATATCAAATTTATCAATTGTCACATCACGATGAATATTTCCAGGAACAACTATCGCCATGCGAATCGCCTGACGGGTTTGTATCTGAACACCACCCGTTGCTACAGGTCGAGTATTTTTGCGCTGTACTACGATACAGGCGTTATGCTCGCCAACATCCACTTTACCAGGAACATTAACGGTAAAATCGACCAGTTTATTTTCCTTTGCCTCAAGCGTTATCTCCTGCCTAGGAATATTAACCCATTTACCAGCGTCAACCTTATCCTCCACTTTTTGCTTGCAGGTCATATCACCAGTCGCTGTTACCGTACCATCAACCGCATAAACCTCAACCGTTGCTTTTTCATCTAGCCCATTCTGAAGATGTAGTTGGTCGGATTTTGAGGCGCCACCAGATAGATTGTAAATAAAAATTGATTGGGTCCTCGGGTTATTCGGATCAGGATTAGCTGGTCGACTACCAATTCCCGCAGCAGATACTGACATAGGTAAAATTAGACCCACAACGACAGCCGATCCAACTATTTTACGCCACAATAAACTATTCATAACCCTCCTTGTCAAAACTATACTACCTATTATACCAAGAGAATATGCTTATGACTACTGCTTAAGCAAATTAAAAACGGACATCCATAAAGGTGCCCGTTTTTATTAGTGACTTAGCTACTTAGATAGCGGCAACAGTCTGTGTCATTGGCAGGGTATATGTGCCTGCTTGCTGACCAGCTGGAATGTCCTGCTTCAAGCTAACACCTGTGATGTAGCCATTCCAGACAGCATCAGCACCCGCCGAAGCACTCATTAACGTAACTGGGTTACTACCAGAAAACGCCATTGAACTACCTTTAGTAATACCAGTAGCTGTACCAATCACTGGAGTAACTGTGCCAGTTGACGGATCAACAGTCAGACGACCGTCAGTGGCAGTGCCATTATATTTGTAGTTTTTACCGCCGTCTGCCCACGTGCCAGTACCTGGGGTGGTTGCGTTTAGAGTCAGCGTCCAACCATTATTAGCACCGCCAGGGTTATCAACAGAAATACGCTTGTCGTTTTCACCAAACGTACCTGTTGAGGTCTGAGCTGACGTAGACAAAGTTACGGCGCCCATCGCAAATGTCGGATTACTGACAACCGCATTGCTTGAATCACGGATATCAGTACTCAATGCACCGGCATTAATTGTTTGAGTTAGCGTAGAATTAGCAGTGGTTGCCGCATAAACAGCAGAACCAGCCAATCCGGCAAAGCTAACTGCTCCAAATCCGACAGCTGCCAATAATTTTAATTTCTTCATTTTCCCTCCTTGTTGTGTGGATTTAATTTGTTTATCGTAAATTATTACGCTTATTTCTTCATCCATCCCGCTCCTTTTCTTTTTTACGAATCAACAACAGAATGGATGCTACAAAAATTGCGGCGGTACTAACGACAATCATCAGCCACATACTAACGCCCGTACTCGCTAAAACTCGGCCAGCTCTCTTAAGCATGTGTGGAACGGCGAGAATCTCTTTAATGGTTTGCTTTGGAATAGTGACTGAAAAATCAGCAAACTGGGTTACTTCTGGAGATAAGGGACTGGCCTTCATTTTTGCTGTAACTCGCCCATTATAAGTATGGCCTGGAGTTAGCGGTATAAAATTGTCCCCCGGATGGTCAATTTGCCAATTTGAGAAATCTAATGTCCACACATTACCATTCACCCGAAGCTCACTGTCCCGACCCAATACAAACGTCCGCCCATTAAACTCCACCGTTAGATCATGTTGGCCTGTTATAGGGTTAGTGACTGTATGAACTGCATCATATACGCCATATAAAACTGGATGTTTCTTATCTACCAAATCAAGTTTCATAAATTTTGGCGCAAAAATTTGACAATCTGGATGGTTTAATTGACTACCATTCTCCAGTGTAGTATGCGTACAATCAATATCCCGAATCACCTGCGACAACGTCGAATCTGCAGTCGCAAAAACCGGTGAAGAAATACTCATTGCAACAAGCAGTGTGATAGTAATAAATAACAGTTTTTTTGGTCTACTCATCATATCCCCCTACTGCGCCGTTACCGTTAATGTCATTGGTAAATTATACACACCAGGACTCTGATATGCCGGAATGGTCTGATTTAGTCTGACGTCCCGCAAAAAAAAAGGCACAACCCAGCTGACCACTTGAACTGCTACTGCTCATCAGCATAATACTATTTGCAGTTGCCCCTCCTGCCTGGAATTGCAAATCAGAACCTTTTTGTACGCCACTGGTATTACACGCCGATCCGCTTAATGAATTTCCCGACGTAGCAATGGAAGCAGCCGCAAACTTAACTGATAAGAAACCGTGGCTATCACTATTGCCATTAAACATATAGGACTTAGTGCCGCCTGACTGCTGCCAGCGAGCAGTCGATCCATTAGAGGCTGATAATACCACACTCCATCCAGCATCGGTCTGCGTATTAACTACTTCAATTTGCTTTGAACTAGCATCAGATAAAGAAGCACTTGTAGTTACACTATTTCTGCTTGTGGTTGCATTAGCAAACCTCGTGGTCGGGTTAACAACCGTCGATCCCGCACTATTCGCGAAACGAAGATCCAATGATCCAGGAGCGGTTTTAAACTCTGGGTACACCGCGTACATGTCGACACTGGTGCCTGGCGCAGCGGTAGTATCCGTCACTAAACGCACGCAATAATTTTCATTCCTATCAAGCCCCTTATCAACCAGCGCCAAATCCCAAAGACCCACTTCGCCAGCAGCTATGTCTTGGGTGTTTGCGAAAGTTGTTGAAGAGCCGCCATTCTTTCTGACAATCGTCTGCGGCCGCGTACCAATAGCGTCTTCCGGCAATGACGGATCATCTGAGGTCTTAGTTATAGCCGTGCCGTCGGCTGGACCGCTCGTGGCGTAGCCAAGTTTTGTCGTTCCATCAATTACCTGCCAGGCCGCACCATTAACCGCTGAGCATGTCACTGCACTACCTTTTTTTGCATATTCTGCACGTAATTTAATTGCCGAACCTCCGATGATTCGTCCCGGAGTCGACAACGATGTAGGTGTTAAAGCGTTAGACGACGAACCATTACCCAACTGATAATGCCAATTCTCGCCCCAACAATAAGCATATCCTCTAGTCGTTAAAGCACACGCGAAATTATTGCCACTATATATCTCGCGTATAGTATTATCAGCGGTTATAGATGACATATTGACCTTGACTGGCGACACAGAATCTGAAGTCGAACCATTGCCCAACTGACCCTTGTCACCAGCTCCCCAACAATAAACATCACCGTTACTAATAAGAACACATGTATGATCATAGCTGGCCTTTACTTGCTTGATAGTCTTCCCACCACCAAGAATTCCACTTACTGAGGCAGGCGAAGGAGAATAGCTATCCGAGGTTGATCCGTTGCCAATCTGCCCCCTATTGTTTTTCCCCCAACAATACAGCTCTTGGGATCCCGAAATTACAGCACAAGCGTGAGTAGCATGGCCAGAAATTGACTCAACCGTCTTACCGCCAAAGCTTATCTGAACTGGTCGCGTAGAATAGCCACTAGTTTGACCCGTACCAATCCGACCATTTGCAGTAGTACCCCAACAAAACACCGAGCCATCAGTTGTTAATGCACAGGTATAATAAAACCCGGCAACAATTTGCTTAACCCTCTTGCCACCAAATTCAGTCATAGAGGTGGCTACCGGAACGTTAGAGATCGTAGTCGAATTATCACCAAGCTCACCATAATAATTCTCGCCCCAACAGTATACTTTTCCATCAGAATCAAGAGCACAGTTATGATTAAATCCAGCGGCAATTTGCGTCATTTTTTTACCTGCCACAACTCCAGAATCAGTAATAGGCGTTGGCTCATTAACTTGAACGTTGAAGCTATTTCCAAGCTCACCTTTTACACCATACCCCCAGCAATATATTTTATCGTCAGAAGCAATCGCACAGGTATGGTAGTCTCCTGTAGCAATTTGCTTGATTGTTTTTCCGCTCAGCCTGTGCCCTGTGTAGACGGGAGTCGGTACATTCGAATCAGAAGTTGAGTTAGTACCAAGTGCACCCCAAGCACCCTCTCCCCAACAATACGCATTATTATCCGACAAAATAGCACAACTGTGGTTATGCCCCTCACTACCTATCGGTAGACTTTTCGTATATAGACCCTTATTTTGCACACCAACTCGCAAGCGAAAATCAGCACCAGGTTTTGATAATGTAGTATCAGTATTAGTATTGGCTAGTGGCGCCCCCGGATTAGCTGAATTCGACGGCTGATAAAAGCGATACGAGACTTGCCCAATCTCATTCTGTTTACCACCAGCTGGAATTGTCGCATGGCTCTGCTGCGATGTCATGAAAATAAAGCTCATAACTGTGCCAACAGCAATAATGCCACCAAAGGCAAAACAATATCCCATTCGATGTTTCTTCGTAATTGCTAATGACTTTCTATTTCTTATCATGCTCTATTTTTCTTAATTGAGCCCCGGCCCATAATTACTCATTATCAAGTATACCATGAGCTTTTTACTTAAAACAATAGCTTTTTAGAACAATTGCCCACCGAATTTGGCAATTATCACCACAATCACCACAACAACGAGCGACGCCGTAACAAACACATCATATCCACCGTCAACAAATCGCCTCGCGCCTCGCCAAGATATATTTTTTAGTAAAATATTATAGCGCGTTAACCCAAATATTATCAGCAACATACCCATATCCAACGTCAAACACCACGGGCATAACGCACCAATCTCAACATAACTCATATAGAACATCCATCCAGCAAACAACAAACCAGCCACCGCACCCAGCTGCGCCGCCTGCATAAACCATTTCGGAAACTTCGCGCCAGCTAGCAGCGCCACTGCAATTGTTACCATTACTGGCAAAGTTATCATGCCGATGAAACTGTTAGGAAACCCAAAAATAGCCGCTGACCAGTGATGAGCCACTGCCGAACAACTTAAAGCTGAGTTTAAGTCACAACTTAGAACAGCTTGTGAATTTTTCGCTAGCACAAGTGATTCGATCGATAAAACAAACGACGCCAAAAGCCCGAGTGTGCTACCAATAAGTAACGACATTCCTGCCGAATACTGCCTCCTTAAGTCCTTATGAAAAAGTCGTGCTTTAATTTTACTGAACATAAAAACTCACTTCGCTAATAGTTGGTAGAGGCAGTCCACGCCACATACTTTGCATTTGTCCGCCATCGCTTAAAGCAATAATCGTCGGATATTCTACAATGTCATAAACTTCACAAAAACTATTTCCCGCCGCAGAGTCAGGATTCATCTCCTCCAGAACCCGACCAGTTTGTCGGCTGAAATCACGCAAAAAATCCGTCACTGCGCGCGCATGGTCGCTTTCTGGACGATAAACAACAACTACTCGCATCACATAGCCTCATCTTTGTTACGGCGTTTTGCTAAAATTCTCACAAAATCATCCAATGTCTTAAAATCATAAAAAACACTTGCAAATCGGATATAGGCGACTTCATTGCGCTTTGCAAGCTCGTCTAATACTTGGTCACCAATTTGCTTCGAGGTTACCTCCGACTCTCCCAGGGCATACAGTGCGTCCTCAACCGCCGTAATGATATTATCGACTTCCTCATCAGACTTGAAAAACTTACCAACTGAACGACGCGTTGAGTTTGACAATTTTACCCGATCGAACAATTCACGATCACCATTCTTTTTAATGACCGCAAGATTAGGCTTCTCGACTCGCTCATACGTCGTGAATCGCTTGCCATCTGGCGTTTCGCGGCGACGACGAATTGCCGCACCATCAGAAACTTCACGCGACTCAATAACGCGACTATTACCAATATTAAATACCATCTTTTCTACTCCTTATTCTTCTTTCGCCGTCGTAGAAAGGCTGGCGTATCATCCTCTTCATCGTCAGCTTCAACGGTTGGATTATCCCACATATTGGTTTCTGGCTCAGCTGCAAATTTCTCAGCTGCCTCTTCCTTGTCCAACTCCAAATCGATGTTCTTCACCATCTCATCATCAACTTCTGCCTCAACTGAAGATTGCGGCGCGCCTACGGTCAAGCTAACGTCCTGTTGATGAAAGGTATCACTATCAAATCCAGTTGCAATCACTGTAATCACTAGCTCATCTTCCATCTCTGGCTTCAATGTCGCACCAAAGATAATGTTAGCGTTCGGGCTGACAGCACTAGTGATAATTTCTGCCGCTTCCTGAATTTCTGCCATGCTCATATCGTAGCCGCCAGTGACATTAAACAGTACACCCTTCGCACCATCAATTGATACTTCAATCAGCGGGCTTTCAATTGCCTGTTGCGCCGCCTGAACTGCCCTATCATCACCACTTGCTCGCCCGATACCCATTAAAGCCGAGCCGGCGTTGCTCATAATTGCTTTCACGTCAGCGAAGTCCAGATTAATTAAGCCGTGTTCAGTAATCAGCTCAGAAATACCTTGCACGCCCTGGCGCAGTACATCGTCGGCAATCTTAAATGTCTCCAGTAGTGGCGTCCGGCGATCAATCGTCTGCAATAACCTATCGTTTGGAATAGTAATCAAAGTATCGACTTCACGACCCAAATGAGAAATTGCCCAATCAGCATTGATTCGTCGCTTCTCACCCTCAAAACTAAACGGCCGCGTTGCTACGCCAACCACCAAAACTCCCATCTCACGGGCCACTTCCGCCACGACATAACCAGCTCCAGAACCAGTACCGCCACCAGCACCAATCGTCACGAATACCATATCAGCACCTTCTAGAGACTTCTTAATCTCTTCACGCGATTCATTAGCCGCTGCCTCACCAACTGTCGGATCTGCACCAGCCCCTAGACCATTGGTTGTATCGCGACCAAGATGGATCTTGATGTCAGCCTTCGAGTTATGTAACGCCTGAGCATCAGTATTCATCGCAATAAATTGCACACCAGTTAGGCCCGCATCTTTCATTCGATTGATAGCTGAACCACCAGCACCACCAACACCAACAACTTTTATACTGGCAAATGTTTGAACTTCACTTGGTTGTATTTGCGGCATATATTCCCTCTCTTAATCCTTACACTCAGTATAACATTTATTTGAACCTAGCAAAAATATTCTTCAAAAAACCACTCGCTTTTTTGGTGACATCACGCGCTGCCACGGATGACTTAATATGCTGAGGCGTACCCATAGCGTCAATCAGCATCAAACCAACTGCCGCTGAAAACTCCGCTCCTTTTATCTCGTCGCTGATACCGCTATACCCCGTTGGCTGACCTAGACGAGCCGCCACGTTTAGTTGGTCTTTAGTAAATTCTACTAAACCCTTGACCTTTGCCGCACCACCAACCAATACAACACCGCTTGGCAACTTACCTAATCTCCCCACCTTTTTAAGCTCCTTAGCAATGGCTTCAAAAATCTCTTCATAACGCGCCTGTACAATTTCATCAATCTCATCTTGCTTAAATTTGTAAGCCTGCTTCTCGACCTTCGTTTCAACTTCGCCTAGATCCTTTCCGCCAAATCGCGCATGCGCCAGCTTCACAACCTCCGCCACTTCTGGATCAGTTCTTAGCCCAATAGCCAAATCATTCGTTACGTTTTGCCCGCCAACTGGAATCACCGCTAAATGCTGTAAATCCCCCTCTTCATACACCGCAATACCCGTTGTTGATGCCCCAAAGTCGATAACCGCCACGCCATTTTCGCGCTGGTTTTCTGTCAATACTGCTTGAGCCGCTGCCAATACCGATGGAACAACAGACGCCGAATCAACTTTTGCCATTTCCGCTGATTTCTGTAGATTAGTAATATGCGGCACCAGACCAGACACAACATTAGCCCTTATCTCCAATCGTGAGCCAGTCATACCAACCGGATCCTTAATATTATCCTGACCATCCAACCGATAAGCATGTGCGACAATCTCCAAAATATCTCGATTCTGTGGCACCTTACCGGTTGTAGCCACTTCCTCTAAGCGCAATACATCGTCAGCTGTAACTTCATTATTAACCGTACCAACAGTTATCATACCGTCAGCTTTAGTGCTTAACAGATGAGAACCATTGATACTCAATGTAGCTACATTTACCTGATGTCCGCTCATTCGCTCAGCTGCGTCCAGAGCATTATCAATCGCTTCAGCTGGACCATTTAGGTTAGTTACAACGCCCTTTCGCATACCACTATTTGACGCTTCTCCCACACCAACCACTTTTGGTATACCGCTCGTGGGATCAACATATCCCACAATACAACGTACATTTTTCGTACCAACATCAATTCCTACCACATATCGAGATTGCTCCTGCATGAGCTTTATTATACAGGTTATGGCTATAGTTTGGCAAGCAAATTACAATGTTGCTCCTAAAAAATATTTTTGTTACAATGTCTTCAATGAAAAACACAAGCGGTTTCACTCTAGTCGAAATTATTATAGCGGTCTGTGTTATTGGTATTATTTCCACGGTCACTCTCGTTTCATATTCCAAGCTGAGAGAGAATTCTTATGATGCTGCCGCTAAAGAAACTCTACATCAGGTTGAAACCGCCTTTAAAGCATACGTGGCTGGCGGCAATAAAGTGCCACTAAGACATTATAAGAATATTGGTTTTTATGACAGCCCAGGTGGCGGGTCAATGGATCTGGGAATAAAAGTGTTTAGCGGCGGCGGTATTGGACTAGCTATGCATAAAGCCAATTATCTTCCAGATGACCTATTAAACACGCTTAAAAATGGCCCAACAAAAGATACTGACTTAAAAAATAATATTGGCTATAAAGAATGTGGTAAAAACAAAGTTTTCTTCTATATCGAGGTATATAACGGAGGTATTGAGCAGCGCGAGCTAAGAAGCAAAATGGACACCCTAAGATGTAGCCAGAAAACCGACACCGACTGGCTAGCTGAGCATGGTATAACTCGCCATGCTGGCGGTTGGGGCAGTGGTGACTTCACCGTTCAGCCACGCTATTTAGTTGCGGAAGTAGACTTCGATAATGAATCTCTGGATTCTGACTAATCACCTTAGAGTCTTGTCAAAATCTCCGCACCCGTCTCAGTAATCAACACAGTGTGCTCAAAATGCGCGCCCAGACTGCCATCCTTCATACTAATCGTCCAGCCGTCGTCCTCGGTAACAATTTTCTCGCCGCCAAGGCTGGCCATCGGCTCAATAGCAATCGTATCACCTGCGTGCAGCACCGGCCCGGTACCGCGTCGGCCATAATTTGGAATCTCCGGGCTCATGTGCATTTCTAGTCCCACACCATGACCAACCAACTCACGAATAATGCCCAATTTAGCCTTCTTCAATACTGCTTCCACGCCCGCCGAAATATCACCAACACGCGTTCCCTCGCCAGAAATCGCATCAATTCCCGCATACAAACTCTGCTCCGTCGCGTGCAATAAATGCTTCTTAGCGCCGCGCGGTTCTTCATCAACCACCATAGTAAACGCACTATCGGTTTTCATACCACGGTAGCCAATCACCAGGTCAAAACTCACCACGTCACCTTTCTCAAACACATAGTCTGTCGGGAACGAGTGCACCAATTGCTCATTGGTCGATACGCAAATCACCCCTGGAAATTTCACCTCATCCGTCAAATACGTCGCTTCCGCGCCGAAATCCTTGATTCGCCCAGCCACAAACTCATTGGCGTCCAGCTCGCTCATGCCAGCCGTTACCTTCCGGCGCAACTCGTCATAAATCGTCGCCAACATCCGCCCACATTCGCGCATATCTTTCATTTGCTGCGGCGTTTTTTCGCCAGTGATCAATTGACTCATTTGGCACCCTCAACAATTCCGCGACTAACCAGCTCTTTTTCAATTTCATCATGCACTTGCCCAACTGTACCCACGCCGCTCATATGGATGATTGGGATATTATTATCATTCAGATAGTCCAAGATTGGATAAATTTCGCCTCGGTAAATACTGAGGCGCTTATCAATAGCCTCTGGTGTATCATCAACACGACCACGCACTCGCAAACGCTCCAAAATCTCGTCTCGCGGCACTTCCAGCACAATCACCAGCTTCACATCCTGACCGTGATGTGGTCGCGATTCAATCAACCACTTAGCCTGCTCCAATTGACGAGGATAGCCGTCCAAAATCACACCGTTAATATCCTTAGCTTTATTCAAAGCATCTCCCATCAAACCATTGATAATTTCTACAGACACCAATTCACCAGACTGCATACGATGAATCAATTCACCATCGTGCGTGTCGCGCAGCAACTGCCCCGCGCTCAGCCAACGCCAACCATGACGCGCTGCCAAAATCTGCCCCTGCACGCTCTTACCAGCACCGGCCGGTCCAAAAAAGATAATCATGTCCCCTCCTATTTTGTCAGTTTTTCTTTAACAATCTTTGCAACCAAAGCACCGTCAGCAGCATTGCCAACCTTCTGTTTCACTGCGCCGATAACCTGTCCCATCTTTTGCATGGAAACGTCACTCATATTTACTATAACGTCTTCAACAATCGTCACAACTTCTGCTTCGCTCAACTGTTCTGGTAAAAATTCTCGCAAAATTGCTGCTTCTTTTTCTTCAGACTCTGCCAGCTCTATGCGACCATTGCTACGATACAGCTCAGCACTCTCGACACGTTTTTTCACTTCACGAGCCAGAACTTTCTCAACTTCAGCGTCATTCAAGCCTTCATCACGCTTGCCCAGTGACACTTCCTCGTTCAAAATTGCCGCCTTTAGATTACGCAAAACATCACCACGAAAACGATGCCGCCCTAGAAGAGCGGCTTTCATTTCATCAGCAATGCGCGCTTTTAGCGCTGACATTAACGCACTCCCAGGCGCATTTTTGCAGCTTTGTCAGCTCGACGTTTGCGACGAACAATTGCATTTTTACGACGCTCGGCCTTTGAAATCGGTTTTTCAAAGCGCATAAAGCTTTTAGCTCGAGCTAAAACACCGCTCTGTAAAACCCTGCGGTTGAAACGACGAATAATATTTTCGTTCGCTTCCTTCTGATCTTTACGTGTTACTTGTACCATACTGCAAACATTATAACAGATAAGAAAGTATTTGCCAACTACCAACTATATTAGCGCTCATAAGTTTCTACTTTAGCGTCCAGCACCTCACCGCCAGGATTAAACGTAATATTATATTCATATACCGTGATCCAGTACCCACTACAGTCAGAGTTGTATTTTTCTACAATCAACCTAGCACTACACGTACCATCGTCCTTCTTAGAAAGCTCCATATTTTCCAAAATAGAAGAAGTTTCTTCTAGCCACTTAGCTCCTTCGACAGACTCCTCGCCAGGAATGTAAGATACTATAGACAGCTTAATTCTCCGATCAAGCTCCTGCATCTCTTTTCTTGTTTCTCTTAGTTCATCGAACAAGTTCTTCGCAGACTCGGGATCGGAGAATCTAGACTGATATGCTTTAAATAAAGCTTCTATCTGCTCCCATTTATAGTAAGAAGCTATTCCAAATCTATTGCAGATTTCGTCATATTTTTTCCTAAGCCGATCATACTCTTCTTTATAATTTACGAGCGCTTCACCAGATAGCCCCATAGGCCCCGTCTCAACGCCATCATCTCCACGCTCATATACTAGAAGGGCTAATCTTCCCAAACCACGTTTTTCAGCATTGTCACCCGGAGTAAACTCGCCACCGACAACACTACCAAATTTCTCATGATTTGCCATATGATCACACCTCCTAAAATTGCATTTTATGCAAAATTATTATCATAGTCTGATAATACTATCTTCCTCTGGATTCTGCAAGCTTAAGTAAAGCTCACATGCAGCAGCCGCCCCTCAACCGTCCGCGCTCCCTGCCATTCGTTAATAGTCGGCTGGAACCACGCTGAAACTTCGTCGCCTGGCTCGCGTAAAAACTCCTCTGGCGCGTTAAACGCCAGCACCTGCAACACTTTACCATTTTTATCACGCAGCGCTAATTTAACGTGTTGTCCATCCGCACCCATTCGCCTCACACTCAGCACGCTCGCTGTGGTAATTTTTAATACTGGCTCTGGGTTGCCATTGCCAAATGGCTCCATTTTCGCCAGATTTGCCACCAATTCCTCATCAATTTCCGAAAAATCATCAATTTCTACATCAGCTCGCGGCAGCAAATATCGCTCTTGGTTTGTGAGTCGCAGCGAATCATAAAACTCATTCACGCAACGACGAAAATCACCAATTTTTTCAGTCTCCAGCGTCACGCCCGCTGCCGCTCCATGTCCGCCGCCTTTGATAATGATATCGTCCGCCGCCCGCACTGCATCGGCCGCTGAAAAATCACCAAAACTGCGCGCCGAACCAGTCGCTTCCTCACCGCGCTCGCCAATGATAAACACCGGCTTTTTATATTTCTCCACCAGTTTCGACGCCACAATGCCGATAACGCCGTGATTCCAGCCATCACTACTGACCACCAACACCCGATCATCAGCCAACTGCTCGGCTTGTACACACGCTTCCTCAAAAATCGCATCCTGGATAATGCGCCGCTTAACGTTCAATTCCTCCAGTTTTTCGCTCGCCTCCAATGCCGCCAATCCATCGCGCGCCACCAACATATCCAGTGCATGCTGCGCCGTTTCCAGCCGACCCGCCGCATTCATTCGCGGACCCAAACCAAACCCCAAATGCCTAGCATTGACCTGCTCTGGTTCAATACCCGCCACCGCCATCAACGCTTTCAGTCCTGGGCGTTGTTGTTTTTTCAACACCTCCAGACCCCAATACACATTTGCCCTATTTTCATCAGCCAACGTCACAATGTCACAAACCGTCCCCAACGCCACCAAATCGAGCAGCCATTTTTCATAGCCGTCAGGCAACCCATCCAGTTCAGTCTGCAGTGCCTGCACCAACTTAAACGCCACACCCGCACCACACAAATCACGAAATGGATAAGTATGTCCTGGAAATTTCGGATTCACCGCTGCCACGCTCGGCGGCGGAGTCTCGGCGACATTATGATGATCCGTCACTACCGTATCAATCCCCAAACTCGAGGCATATTCAATCTCCATATGACACAAACTGCCGGTATCCACCGTCACGATCAAATCTGCGCCCATATCGCGCACCTTGTCTACCGCACCCATAGTCATGCCATAACCCTCAACAAACCGATTTGGAATAAAAGCGTCAACGTCTTTAAAGCCAAACTTACCAAACGCATCCAGCAGCAGCGCCGTGGCGCTCAGCCCATCAATATCATAATCACCATAAATAACGATTTTTTCGTCCCGTTCTCGGGCCCGCTTCAACCGCGCCACCGCCTTCTCCATGTCCGGTAGCAAAAACGGATCATGCTTCACCGCTACATAATCTGGCTGCAAAAAAGCCTGGCGCGCTGCCCGCGTCGTCAGGCCTCGCGCTGTCAAAATCCGCTCAAATAATGCCATTAGTCTTTGTCGGCCATACCGCGTTTTGATCGCGCTGAATATTGCTGCGACTTAATCACCATGCTCTGTAATTCCTTAAAGATAGGGAATTGTTTATTTGTAAAATACGTTCGCGAGTTACCCTGCTTTTCACTCTGTAAAAATCCGACCTTCTCCAGCCGCTTCAGCTCACGCTGAATGTTGCCAGGATCTTCTTTGATCAATTTTGCTAAACCGCGAACATGTGTATGAAAATCAGGATACTTAGCGTATACTACTACGATTTTTCGCCGCACCCTAGATGTAATAAAAACGTCTAACATAACCTCCCTAACGCATCTTTCTTATTTCAAGTCTATCACAATTTTACAACACCCGCCAGCATTTTACCGCCAATTTAAAATAACCTGATTGATTTTTGCTATCGTCTCCTCTTTAGACGGCAATATATTATCCTCATAATAATGGTTTAATCCCATAAAATTCTCCTTCACATCCAAAATATGCATTTCATCAACCGTCATATGAAGTTTGTCTACTGCCGCCACCCCACAAAACGGCACCGCAATTACCAGTTTCTCAATTCGGACAGATTTTAAAAAACTCAGTGCCACATCCAAAACCGACAAATCATCACCAAATCCATCACTAGCTAAAATTACCACTCTATCTTTTAACATATTCTTATCAATTATACCGCCGTCCCCCAGCAGCCGATTGATACGCTGATGTGCTTCACGCTTTTTTTCCTCCAAATAACCATGGAATTCACTAGTATATTCATTGATCTCGCCGTCAGAAAATTGACTATTGTAAGTAAATTGTCCCGACTGCGACATAGCCCCAAAATTCAAATTTTCTCCAGGAATTTCGATACCCTCGCTCAGTAGCATCATCAGGACACAGTGAAGCTTTACAGCAATTTGCTCGCCAATCAGTACACCACCCTCGCCGATAGCCACCACTGCGCAGTTTTCATAACGGTATCTTCCCAGCACTTGATCCGCCAGAATTGCTCCAGCCTGCGAACGACTCTCAAAATACATATGCTTATTTTAGCATTTTTTCGCGATATAATATGGATTATGTATTACTATTTGGTTTCGCCAATAAAAATCGTTCGTAGCGACGCTAGTTCGTTTACCTATTCGTCTGAAGAACGATTGCCAACTGGTACAATTGTCGAAATAGAAATTGGCAAGGCCAAGAACATAGGTATCGTCTTGCAAGAAGTACGTCGTCCTGATTTCGAGGTTAAGGCAATTATTAAAATTATCGAAAAATATCCTCTACCAATTGAACTAGTTCAGACAGCCACCTGGATGAGTAAATATTATGCAACCCATCAAGCAACCGTCTGGCAGACTATTTTACCGAGCGGATTATCTAAAAAACGTCGCAACTTAAATTTATCTACATCTGTTATTTCGCCTCAAAAACGAATAAAAAATGTATTCACTCCCGAGCAGAAAGCCGCTCTACACACTATTGACAATCTACATTCCGGAACAGTACTTCTACACGGCGTTACTGGCTCAGGAAAAACCTTAGTTTATATTGAAGCGGTGGAGCGGGCTCTAAAAGAAGAATTGTCATCAATAATTTTAGTGCCAGAGATTGCCCTGACCTCACAATTAGTTGCAGAATTTTCTACACACTTCCCAAACGTTATCGTAACCCATTCTAAACAAACCGAAGCTCAACGCCACGCTGCCTGGAGAAAGATTATTGGCTCTAACGATCCGGTAGTAGTAATTGGCCCACGCTCTGCACTTTTTATGCCCGTGCAGCAGCTTGGTCTGGTAGTAATTGATGAATGCCATGAACCTAGCTTTAAGCAGGAACAATCGCCCCGCTACTCGGCCTTACGTGTTGCCTCAGTTCTCACCAACCAACATCGCGCTAAACTAATCTTGGGAAGCGCCACTCCTGCAGTTGCTGACTACTATATTGCCCAGCAATCAAAGATTCCCATCATTACCATGACGAAGCCGGCCCGTGCAGATACAGTACGTCCCCATGTCACCCTAGTGGATATGACTAATCGTAATAATTTTAGTCAGCACCAATTTCTATCCGACCCATTTCTTAAATCCTTAAATACCGCACTATCGAAAGACAAGCAGGCTCTTATTTTTCACAATCGACGAGGTACCGCATCAACTACATTGTGTCAGAGCTGCGGCTGGCAAGCTGGTTGCCCGCGCTGTTTTGTTCCACTAACTCTTCATGCCGATAAACATAAACTGTCATGCCACATTTGCGGATTTTCAACTAAAGTACCTACTAGCTGCCCCGAATGTCATAACGCAGACATTGTTCATAAAGGTATCGGCACCAAGCGTATTGAGAACGAATTACAGAGGTTATTTCCGAATAAAAAAATTGCTCGATTTGACGGAGACACTGATATAAAATCCACAGTCGATGAGCGTTACGATGAATTAAAAAATGGCGATATAGATATTATCATTGGCACCCAAGTCATCGCCAAAGGCCTTGATTTGCCTCATCTTACAATGGTTGGAGTTGTTCAGGCTGATGCTGGATTATCTCTACCCGACTATTCATCACCCGAACGCACGTTCCAACTACTAGCCCAAGTGGTTGGTCGCGTAGGCAGATCAAGTACGCCAACAGAAGTTGTTGTTCAATCATACCAACCAAATCATCCATCCATAACCAATGGTCTGTCGCAGAATTATAACGAATTTTACCAAAGGACCATCAACCAGCGACAAAAAACCAATTTTCCGCCTTTTACCTACCTATTAAAATTAACCTGTGTTTATAAGACTGAAGCAGCTGCCATTAAAAATGCAAAGAATCTCGCCGAGTTATTAAAGTCTCATTCTGAAAAAATCGATATATTTGGGCCAACACCTGCTTTTTATGAACGCGTCCGCGACACATACCGCTGGCAAATTGTTGTAAAAAGCTCTCGACGCCAATACCTCCTTGAGCTTCTTACTTTGCTACCACCAACCCATTGGCAATACGAGCTGGATCCTGTCAGTTTACTGTAATTTCTGGTATAATTATAGTGATGACTAGAGATGATATTATCACACTACCGAACTCACATCTTCGCCAAAAATCAGCAAAAATCCACGTCGTTACAGACGATGTTATAAAATTAGCCGATGACATGACCTCGGCGGCGCTTGATTGGGAAGATTCAAGGCCGCATGAAATCAGCGCTGCTCTTGCAGCAGTCCAAGTCGATAAACTGGAAAGAGTCGTAATCGTACGCGCGGATTTTGATAACAAATCGACTAGAAAATTCGTGACACTCATTAATCCAGAAATTGTAAAATACGAAGGTGAGGTTATTGAGGATTTTGAGGGCTGCTTAAGCGTTAAAGGCGTTTACGGCAAAGTTCCCCGCCACAATAAGATTCGAGTAAAAGCGATTTCTCTAGACGGAGAAGAAATACGCATTAAAGCGGAAGGCTTCTTGGCGCGGGTCTTACAACACGAGATTGATCACTGCAATGGAATGGTTTTTATTGACCATATTAAAGATAAAAAAGATGCTTTTTATACGCTCGACAAGAAAGGCGAGCTTCGTCCATTAGATTATGACAAAGACATTGCCAAAAATAGTATTCTTTGGGACTGAGAATTATAGCCTAATCACCCTAAAAGCGCTAGTAGAGAGTAACTTCAATGTTATTTGTGTCGTCACCAAACACGACACCAAACGCGGACGCGGACATAAACTTGTTGAGCCGCCAGTTAAAACATTTGCTAAATCTCATAATATCCCTGTTTTGCAGCCGAATAAAGTCGGCGAAATTACCGAATATATAAAGCAAGTCCAACCAGTTACAGGTATATTAGTGACCTACGGAAAAATTATTCCTCAATCAGTCATTAACTTGTTTACCCCTGGGATCATTAATGTCCACCCTTCTTTATTGCCAAAATACCGAGGTCCATCACCAATTGAGTCGGCTATTGCTAACCAAGATGCTGAAACAGGCGTGTCAATTATGCAACTTGATGACAAAATGGATGCTGGTCCGATATACGCACAAACTCAGCAGACCCTGACTGGAAAAGAAACAAAACCTGAATTATATAACCAGCTATTCCATGACGGATCGGCCCTGCTGAAAAAAATCCTACCAGACATCGTCGACGGCAGCCTGCAGGCAGTCCCACAAAATCATTCTGCTGCCACATATTGTCAATTGTTACACAAAGATATTTCGCATCTCGACCCAGAAACAATGACTGCCGCTGAGGCCGATGCCCACGTTAGGGCTTATCTGGAGTTTCCGCGTAGCCGGCTTAAAATTAATAACGTAGAACTCATAATCACCAAAGCACACACTGGCACTAGTCCGCTTTCACCACTTGATGTGCAATGCGCTGACGGCAATTGGCTTGTTATTGACGAACTTATCTCCCCAACCAGCGGCAAAAAAATGACCACAGAAGCGTTTCTCTGCGGTCATCAAGTCCAAACTCACTGACTAAGCAGCCAAATCAAAGTCGCTTTGAGCCTGCTGTGGCGCCGAAGGCGCACTCATGCCACCTAAAATAGCATCGCGGTTGGCAATAATTTCCTTCTTTAGCTCGTTCATCACCGCTGCCACGACATCACGATAATCCGGACGATTCACCTCCAGCCACTTCGTAGCCGCAAATTCATCTCTTAGGCGAGTATCGTCAGCTGCCGCACCTGAAGCCTGCAAGAGCCTCTGGAACATAGGCTCTTGTTGGTAATTAGGCGCATATTTTGCTAAAAATCCTTCCACAACACCCGGAGTCTTATCTATAATATTTGCAAACTCATCCAACTGAGCCTCACTCATACCTTGGCTAAGCCGCTCACCCACCCTTAGTTCCAACTCGCTATAAATATGCTGCAAAAACGGCTTGCGCTGTTCTTCTGGTAAATCATCTAAACCTAGCTCTTTGAGAAACTCTTCATTCAGTTGGAACATAGTCCTCCTCTTCTTTTTTCTATATACATAGATAATTATACCAGTAACTATTTAATATTACTATCCACGCACTATACTAAGCGCATCATTGTATAATTTTTGTAGTTCAACCATCGTCTCATTCATTGATGCTTGAACGATTTCTGCTAAATTAACTCTATTACTTTCACACCAACTAAGCATAGCAGAAACATCATCGCCATCCAGTAAACCATTGAACTCCTCAAGCTTTTTGCTTAGCTTAACCACTTTCGCCAAATCCGAACCACAAATGCTTGAATTTACCCCGTTAGGCTACAGAGTTTTCTTCACCAATTCCCGCGTGAAGAATTCCAGTTTATCGCCAATTTCCAGAGTAATCTTTTTCTTCGTTTTCAGGCTCAAACCGCACATTTCGCCCTCAAACACTTCCTTGGCTTCCTGCTGTTGGCGCTGAACAGATGAGACTTCCACCTCGGCAATTTGCTCCTTGCCGCGCTTTACTCGCGCCAGCAGCCCTTTCGCCACCTTGCCGCGTTTTACTTCGCCGCCAGCGATTATTTCCTCGCGCATCGTCCTAAACACGCCTTTCACTTCCAATTCGCCAATTTCCGTCTCGACAACCTCTGGCGCCAGCAGCGCTTCCATTGAGTCTTTCGCATCATCCAATAGCTCATAAATCACCTTAAAAATCCGCACTTCCACGTGTTCGCGCGCCGCCAATCGCTTAACCGCCGGCGGAAGATCGACATTAAACCCGTAAATTACCGTATTCTCGCCTACCGCCAAGTGAATATCATTCTCAGAAATATTACCCACGCCCACACCGACGACGTGCAGCTCAACTTCGCCGCCCGTATCAATCAACTTCAAGCTATCCACCACCGACGTCACCGAGCCCTGAACATCAGCCTTAATAATCACATTAAACTCCTCGGCATCAAGTTTCTGATTCATCATTTTTAGGATATCCGCGCCGGTAATATTAGTAGTAGCAGCCATCTTTTCCTGCTCAATTTTCGCTTTTTGCGCCAAATTACGCGCTTCTTTCTCGCTCTTAGCAATTTCAAATCCATCGCCAAACTGCGGCAATTCCTTAAATCCAGTCACGTTGACTGGCGTACTCGGACCGGCATCTTTAACTGTCTTACTGCGGAAGTCCTGAAGCGTCCTAACTCGTCCGTAAGCTGTCCCAGCAACCAAATAATGCCCCGGCCGCAAATGCCCATTTTCCACCAGCAGCCCGACCACCGCGCCGCGCCCGGTTTCCATGTGCGCCTCAATCACCAAGCCTTCGGCCGGCACATCCTCATCCGCCCGCAAATCTTCCATGTCTGCCACCAGTAGCACCATATCCAGCAGCTTATCCAAATTCTGGCCAGTTTTAGCGCTGACTTCCACCATCACCGTATCGCCGCCCCACTCCTCAGGATTGAGGCCGTGTTCAGACGCCAGCTGCGTTTTTACCAGCTGCGGATTGGCGGTATCTTTATCAATTTTATTAATCGCCACCACGATTTTCGCATTAGCCGAACGCGCAAACCGAATCGCCTCGACCGTCTGCGGCTTGACGCCGTCGTCCGCCGCCACCACGATGATCACCACGTCAGTCAATACCGCGCCGTGTTGGCGCAATGCTGCAAACGCCTCGTGGCCCGGTGTATCCAATAGCGTAATCATCCGCCCGTTGCGCTGCGCTTGATAAGCGCTAATATGCTGTGTTATTCCGCCAGCCTCGCCCTCAACTGTCTTTTTATCTAAAATTGCGTCCAATAAGCTCGTCTTACCATGATCGACATGCCCCATCACGGCCACAATTGGCGGGCGCGGCACTGCCTTATCTGATAGTTTTCGTGCATGATGATAGATCTCCGCAGCAGCCGCCTTGCGCTTCAGCTGCACATCCAAACCCAACTCCTCGACAATAATCTGCGCCGTCTCAAAGTCCAGCCGCTGATTAATCGTCGCCGCAATTCCGTTCTTAAACAACTCGCCAATCAGCGTAGTTACCGACAATCCCAGAGTTTCAGCCAATTCGCCAACCGTTACCGAATCCGCAATATTGACGATTTTTTCTGCCATACTAAGCTCCTCTCACCTCTGGGCGTAGCTACGCTTCAGGGGATTTGTATTATTTTTTCTTTGACTTGCCAAGCGAAAGAGAAATCTTGCGGTTTTCTTTATCAATATCCAAAACCGTAAATTCTTTACGCTCGTTCAAGGTGAACACCTTTTCAGGATCCGTCCCGTCGCCGCCAAGCTCTGACACATGAACCAGCGCCTCAACTGCTGGACTTAGCTGTACAAACGCACCAAACGGCGTAATGCGAGTTACTGTTCCCTCAACCTTCTCACCAGGCTTGAATTGCTCAACCTCGTCCAACCAAGGATCTTTAGTCAATTGCTTCATGCTCAAGCTCAGGCGCTCCTTATCAATAGCGATAATCTTCGCCTCAACCGTCTGGCCGACCTTCACATAGTCAGCTGGATTGTTAACACGCTCCCAGCTGATTTCCGAAATATGAATCAGCCCTTCAATACCTTCAACATTAACGAATACACCAAAGTCAACAACGCCAGTTACGATACCCTTCACCGTATCACCAATCGACAACTTCTGGAAGCGCTCTGCCAGACCCTCTTTAACTGCCTCTTTCTCGGAGAAAATCAGCTTATTAGCCTTGCGATCAGCATCCAAAATCCGTGCCTTAATTTCCTTATTTACCAGACCATTCAATCGCTGTAAAATCTCATCTTTATCGCTAGAGCCAACACGCGGATAATGCTCAGCTGACAATTGTGACACAGGCAAGAAGCCACGAATTCCTTCATATTCAACCAACAATCCACCGCGGTTTGCATCGTATGGCAAAACCGTAATAATTTCACCAGATTCCAGTTTAGCTGCTATCTCGTCCCAACCGCGATCCTTAGCTGCCTTGCGTAATGACAATAATGAATAGCCATCTTCCAGCTCAGAGTCAATAACACTCGCAATCACCGAATCGCCAACTTTATAATTCTGGGAAAAACTGACTTCGCGACGCGGTACCAAACCAACGCCCAAAGGCCCCAAATCGATTAGAATCTCATGTTTCTTAATTGATAAAATAGTGCCACTAACCGTCTCACCGACTGTGATTTGTTTTACACCATCGCCCGCTTGTGCCAGCAGGTCGTCCATTGTAATTTTGGCATTTGCCATAAGTCTTCTAAAGACCCCTTCCTTAAAATTGATATTATTTCTCGGAGAAACTCATAAAAATATCTCCACAGATTATGGCAATTATATCACAATAGACGGAGGCAAGTCAAAACTACACCAGATAGCGAGATTTCTGGTAGGCGACTGTCAAAAACGCTAAAATACCAACACCAAGAGCTGAAAACACCAAACTCTCTGGACCAGTTTTTGGCAGTCCTTTATCTGCTTGAGTCGATTGCTGAGAGGAATTATTAGATGAAGAACTCTCTGGCTTCACATCTTCAGTTTTAACCTCCGAACGCGCCTCTCCTCTACCACTTTGTTGATCATTAGATTTTTGCTTAGTCGACTCTGAAGCCTTGATACTCTGGCCGTTCTTAGGTCCATTATCTTTTTTCTCTTCCGATACGACCAAATCACTCGAAATTGGTGATGTATTTTGCGATAAAGCGGACTGCCTGAGACCATATAACACTGCCAAAGACGTAACCACTAAAATAGCACCCACTACTACAAAAGCCCCAATAGACCCAGCTTGATTTGCTCGTTTCATAATTATATCTCCACTCAAATTTCCCTTATTATACCATAATAAACTCTCTCGAGTAAAGTTGATGTATAATAGATGTATGATTATTGCGGTTGACACAGGCGGCACAAAAACACTAGTAGCCAGCTTTAATGAGGACAATACACCAAAACAGGTCATTAAATTCCCCACTCCCAAAAGTGTAGACCAGTATATCCAACGCGTGACTGATCAAATTCACCTCATTACTAATAATCAACCAATCGACGTCATATCCATAGCCCTGCCTGGGGTTATTAATGAGGGTGTAGCTGTTTGGTGTCAAAATCTGGGCTGGAAAAATCAACCTATTCGCCAACTTTTTTCCCGAAAATTTCCCAATGCAAAGATAATTATTGCTAATGATGCCAACATGGCTGGGCTTGCAAGCATGCACCGACTGCCAACAATTCCTCGTTGCGGTCTATATATAACACTTGGAACTGGAGTTGGCACATCGCTTATCCTTAATGGTAGCCTAGACAAATCACTCAATGACTGCGAAGGTGGACACATGATGTTGCATTATAATGGCAAAACCACAACCTGGGAGGAAATTGCTGCAGGAAGAATTTTACGAGAACTTTTCGGTGAACTATCGGAAGAAACATCCTCCGAGATCTGGGAGAATATAGCCGACAGAATAAAAACTGGGCTTCAACCGCTTATCGCCTTTACTCAGCCAGATGTTGTTGTTATTGGCGGCAGTATCGGTTCATTCGTACCTTATTTTTCTAATATTTTAAGCGGTCTTCTAGCAGAGAGTCTACCAGCCGCCATATCTGTTCCAAAGATTATGAGCGCCCCTAGTCCAGAAGAAATCGTATTATACGGATGCTACGACAATGCCATTAGTAAACTTAAACAAAATTAAACATGATTTTCCAAATTTTCACTTCCAGGAAGGACCAGATTTTACTTGGAATCCTGAATTGACAACGGTTTCTTACGAGAGATTATCTTCGCAGCAAGATTTTGCACAGCTTTTACATGAAATTGCCCATGCTAAACTTGGTCATAAAAATTATCAATACGATATCCAACTCATAGAAATGGAGCGAGCCGCCTGGGAATATGCAGTTAATGAATTAGCACCAAAATACCACCTAAATCTCAGTATGGACGATCCGGTCGTCCAAGATTTCTTAGACAGTTATCGAGAATGGCTACATAGACGCAGTATCTGTCCACAATGCAGCGCCGTAGGCCTACAAAGAGCCTCTACAGAGTATCATTGTCTCAACTGCCACACAAAATGGCGCGTCAATCAAGCAAAGTCCTGTCAGCTTAAACGCTACCAAATAAAATAAGCCCCGAGCAGAGGCTTATTTTTTAATGAGAGTGGAGCGGTCTTATTCTGCAACTGTTTGTGCGATTTTCTTAGTACGGCGTGAAATGCGTCCGCCCTTAGCGCCGGCGATACGAGCTAGAGCTGGATTTGCCGCAAATCCACCAGTCCGACCATTTTTACCGCCCTTACGTCCAATTTTTGCATAAAAATTTGGATCACGAGCTAAGTTTTTTTGAGCAGCCTTTAAGCCGCCAGCCTTTGTCCCTGCCATGGAAAAGTTTTCCTCCGTTTTTAAAAAAGATTTCCACATAAATATTTATGGAAACCCTCACCTTTATATATCACACATGATATGTGTTATAGTTATATACTAGCATATTGCTAATACTTTGTCAATATTTACATAGGCGGTTTTTATTGTGAATAAAATATTGCGCTCTGCTATAACATTAGTTATACTAATAAGGTCAGTCACTGACGGCACCTGTTGGAGCTTCAGGCATTATGAGTTCCACCACTTAAAAACCACCCTTTCTGCGAGATGGGTGGTTTTTTTGATTACACAAGGAATTTCACTAATACTTAGACGTATCTAACAAAAAACATCACTCAAGCAAAAAGAGCTGGGCAAGATAAGACCGATCAATGCACCGCCAACAGCTGCGCTGCCGGCCCAGCACCAGCTGTCATTGCTACAAATTGCTCCCTCGTCCAATAGAATTGTCCTGAGATTGGGTCATTAACATAAAACCCGAGCGGATCGTGCGGCTCACCACGAACCCCAACAATTAGACGCACATGCATCGGTATCGGCCCGCTCACCGTTCGGCCTGATGGTGTTTTCCAGCTATCAATTTTTGCACCAATCCGCCATACACCCCACGCAATGACCGGGCTACCATTGTGAATCTGCTGCGCCACGAAATTGGCATTAGCCCCATACGCTACCGACGTTCCGCGACCATACTGACCAGCCGCCCGCGCCACAGGACCAGCATATACACCCCAGCCTGTGCCCACACCTTGATCGCCATTGACATCACCCACAAACTGTACGTTCGGATCATCCCATTCATTTGTCACCTTGTCTCGCGGTCGCGGATGATACCCAAAGCGCTGCAGAATATTCCAATCATTATCATGTACACCACGATATGCCAAGGCCATACGCAGCGAGGCCGCTTCGCAGCTTTGAGCGTACGCCTGACGATAGAATGGTACGTTATTGAGTTTGACGACCCGTGAATTAGTTGTGAACGATGTCGCAATTCGCTCCACACTCGGCAGTCCAAATACTGGCTGCACGCCCGGCTCTACCCAAACCTGAACTTGCCGCTGAAAGCCCATATTGACCACCCGAGCAACCATCGTATTACCACGCCAGGAAATACTCTGAACTGTACCAGATGAAACCCTAAGGCGATCCTGGGCGCTCTTGTGGTCAACTGCCTGATCAAAGGTTATCCATACATCCTGCGCCGCTTGATCAACAGTGGTTCGCCACGGGGACGCCCCCACACCACGCACATGCCCATTAGTGGTAAATGTCTTTTTTACTTCCTCGACGAGAACACCTCCACGAGCTGTCCGTAGGCCTTTAGGAATGGTGTATGTGTATGTCTTGCCCGGCTCCAATTTATCTGCCTTGAACACGTACTCGGTATCACTCCGCCATGAACCATTACCAGCCGTATCAACCGCTATATTTGGCCGATCCTTCGCATCAATTGCTTCCTGAAATGTCAACTTCAATTTGTCTGATGGCGTCACCGAATGCTCTTTAATCGGTGAACCGATCGCTGGTAGCGGCGCACTTTTCACCGTAAAACGTTTTAGCTCTTCCTTCTGGGCTTTATCGTATAACTTGAAGGTGTACTGTGTATCAGGTGCTAATAGGCCAGCATATTTCCACGAAAATGTTTGATCATCAGACGACTCACGCTTCAGCCCAAGCGCTGGCTCAGTCGTCAATTCTAGATCGCGCAGTTTACTCGCCCGTGAGCCTAAACGCACCGTCAACGCCTGATCCATCGCGATCACTTCTTTGCCGTCCAGCGATGTCGTGTCTACTCGTGGTGCTTTTTGCGTCTTGAACGATACATCATGGATTGTTGCATCACCAAACAGCGAACGTCTCGCCCCCGGGAACGCCACAGTGTAATTTGTATCAGCTGCCAGTGGTTGGTCGGGCGTAAACTCCACCTCAGAAACGCCGAAGAATTGTCGCTTTTCGCGCCACGTGCCGCGCACTTCCGGTGTAATCTTCGGTTTTACTTCGCCCAGTTGCTGACTAAACTTTAGGCAAACTGGACGGTCGACTTCCTGCAGGGCCTCATCGGACACACGCTCGACGCTGACATTGCCACGTGTTGTAATAACAAATAACGCCCCAACTACTATCACCGCCAAGGCAACGATACCACCACTAATAATAACCCACGATTTTGGCCGCCTTAACCAAGACGTGCACATCGCCACAAACCCGCTATGCTTCGGCTTAAGACGCTCTGGTTTCTCTGTTTGTTTCTTATCCATTTCTCATCATTGTATCATACTTATACTACTCGCAAACGCCTCCGGCAAAAACGAAAAAAGACTTCCTATTCGGAAGTCTTTTTTATAATTCGGCACCGTGCTAGTTTCCCACTTTCGCAGTATAATCGCCGCTGAGGAGCTTAACTTCTGTGTTCGGAATGAGAACAGGTGTTTCCTCCTCGCCATGGGCACCGAAGGAGGGGGTTTAAAGCGCTTGGTTCCACATATACTCGCGTGGTGGGCCAAACCCCTTTCTTCGATGTCCAAATATCAGCACGGAATTGAATTATTAATTGACTGGCACTCGTTGAAAAGCACCAATTACTAGTTAAGTCTACCTTATCCGCGAGCATTATGCAAGCATAAACGCTAGCAGACAAGGACATAAAAAGGCAATGGGACTATTAGTACGCTTTAGCTCCATGCATTGCTGCACTTCCACCTTGCGCCTATCAAACAGATAGTCTTTCTGTGTCCTCATAGGGAAACCTTATCTTGAGGTTAGTTTCGCGCTTAATATGCTTTCAGCGCTTATCTAGTCCGCACATAGCTACTCGACAATGCAGCAGGTGGCCACAATCGATACACCAGAGGTGCGTCCGCCCCGGTCCTCTCGTACTAGGGGTAGATCCTCTCAAGTTTCCTATCGTCCATACCGGATATAAACCGAACTGTCTCACGACGTTCTGAACCCAGCTCGCGTACCACTTTAATCGGCGAACAGCCGAACCCTTGGAAGGTGCTCCCCCTCCAGGATGTGATGAGCCGACATCGAGGTGCCAAACAGCGCCGTCTATGTGAACTATTGGGCGCTATAAGCCTGTTATCCCCAGGGTAACTTTTATCCGTTTGCGCTGTCGATCCCACATTCATGTACAAATGTACGTACAGCGGATCACTTGCTCCGACTTTCGTCTCTGATTGGAATGTACTCCTCACAGTCAAGCTGGCTTGTGCGCATACACTATCACTTCGATTTCCATCCGAAGTTAGCCAACCTTTGAACGCCTCCGCTACTCTTTAGGAGGCAACCGCCCCAGTTAAACTACCCACCATACACGGTCCGCTAACCGGATAACGGTCAGCGTGAGAACACAATCACAACAAGGGTGGTATTTCACTTGGTGACTCCACAAATACTGGCGTATCTGCTTCAATATCTCCCACCTATGCTACACATGTTGAAACCGTATTCAATGTAAAGCTGTAGTAAAGCTCCATGGGGTCTTCTCGTCCTGGTATGGACAGACGGCATCTTTACCGCCAATGCACTTTCACCGAGTCCTTCGCTGAGACAGTGCCCACATGATTACTCCATTCGTGCGGGTCAGAACTTACCTGACAAGGAATTTCGCTACCTTAGGACGGTTATAGTTACCGCCGCCGTTCACCGGGGCTTCAGTTTGTACCGTGAAGCACTCCCCTTAACCTTCCGGCACCGGGCAGGAGTCAGCCCCTATACATCCACTTTCGTGTTAGCAGAGACCTGTGTTTTTGATAAACAGTTCCGTGGGCTCTTTTGCTGCGGCCCCCACATCGTTAGATGTCAGAGATTCGCGTTCAAAAGAACAGTTTGCTTGCTCTATCTCAGAAAATTCGTTTTGTGATTAAAAATGTACTCTTTAACCTATATATTCACTGAGTGAACGCGGCTGATATCCACCGAAGTGGGGGCAGACCTTATCCCGAAGTTACGGTCGCTGTATT
>CAUPWE010000002.1:0-144601 GCA_963515375.1 uncultured Candidatus Saccharibacteria bacterium
AGTCTGGACCGTGTCTCAGTTCCAGTCTGGCTGATCATCCTCTCAGACCAGCTATGGATCGTCGGCTTGGTAGGCCATTACCCTACCAACTACCTAATCCAACGCAGGCTTCTCCCAAAGCGGATAAATCCTTTAATCCGAAGACCATATGCGGTATTAGCTACCCTTTCGGGCAGTTATCCCTCACTTTGGGGCAAATTCCTACGCGTTACTCAGCCGTTCGCCGCTCGCCGACATCCTGCACTATCAGTTCGAAGTCACCCCAGACACTCATCTCTTTCAAAATGATACGGCTGATTTCCTTCGGAAATCCCCGCGTCCAGGCTTCAAGTTGATAGTGCAGAACTCGCTGCCGCTCGACTTGCATGTGTTAGGCACGCCGCCAGCATTCATCCTGAGCCAGGATCAAACTCTCCGTTAAAAATCTACTTTGTATCAAAGTATTAAGGCTCTACAAAAAATATAAACTGACGATGATATTGCACAATCAAATTGTTAAGGTTCATTTCAAGCCGGCCTGAAGTATAATTTACTTCACTTTACAAATTGTAAAACGTTGCTTAACTCGCACTCCAGCAACCAGACTTAATACCAATCTTACCCTATCTAACTAGATAGGTCAATACATTTTCTCAATTATTTTGTTGCGAAAAATACAACAATAGCCACAACTATTCCTATAAACGCTCCAGCAAGCACCTCTACAGGGGTGTGACCGTGAGCAACACGCAGTTTTTTTAACTTGCTACCCTGTTCTGTAATTAACTTATTAAGAGCTTCACCCTGCATACCCGATGAGTACCGGACCATCATCGCATCATACATGACAATAATCGCCAACCAGACAGACAACGCAAATACTGAATTGTTCCAGCCATCCTGTAGTCCCAAAAATATAGCTAAAGACACAACGATTGCACTATGGGCGCTTGGCATACCGCCAGACAGGAGTAACTTTGGATTTGTATCACCGCTGAACACACGTCTATTTCTACCCATTAGGTAAAATACCTGCTTCAGCCCCTGAGACACCACCCATGCAATGACTGGAACTAATAACGTCTTCATGAGACATTCTCATCCTGCGGCCGATCCGCCATCAATCCAATCGAGGATACGGCATCGCCATCAGACAAGCGCATAATCGTTACGCCTTGAGTTGTCCTACCTAGTAGCTTAATATCATTCAGACCCAAACGAATTGTTTGACCATTCTGCGAAACAAGCAGAGCTTCGGTTATCTCTGGGTCAATTGTCTGAACGGAAATTATCGGACCAGTTTTCGCCGTTACCACCGCAGCTTTTATACCAACGCCACCACGCTTATGACTCGGGAAGTTGGCAACCTTCGTACGTTTACCAAAGCCCTTTTCGCTAACTACCAACAGTGTTTGATCATCCTCAGTCACAATATCCATACCAACTACACAGTCGTTTGGACGTAGCCGCACACCACGCACACCACGGGCAGCCCGACCCATTGGCCGCGTATCTTTTTCGCTAAAACGAATCGCTTGACCTGCCGAAGTAGATATAATCACGTCATTATCACCATTTGTTCGTTTTATCCAGCGTAGCTCATCGCCATCATCTAACTTAATTGCAATCAGCCCATTCGTACGAATATTAGCATAATCCTTTACTGGAGTCTTCTTCACCGTTCCCTTCTTTGTCGCCATAAACAGATAACCGTCGTCATTGGCGTTCTTTTCATGCTTGATGATTGCCGTTATTTTCTCTTCTGGCTGAAGCTGCAAGAGGTTTACCGCAGCAACTCCCTTAGCGCTCAGGCTAGCCGCCGGCACCTCGTAAGCCTTCAAGCGGAAAATCCTTCCTCTATTGGTAAAGAACAGTAAGTAATCGTGTGAACTAGCCTGGACTACTTGGTCGATAATATCCTCTTCCTTAGTAGTCATGCCACGCTTGCCTTTACCACCACGATTCTGTCGACGATAATCACTTGCCAAAGTACGTTTAATGTAGTTCTCACTTGTCAGCAATATGACTGACTCCTCCTCTGGAATCAACTCCTCATCAGAGAACTTACCCAGCTCATGATTAATAATCTTACTGCGCCGCTCGTCACCATATTTATCTTTCATTTCAAGCAACTCAGTCTTAATTATGTTCAAAATTTCTTGCTCACTCGCCAAGATACCTTCCAGCTTAGAAATCAGCGCCAATAGCTCCCTCAGTTCATTTTCAATCGCTTCCCGCTCAAGTCCGGTCAGGCGACGCAGCTGCATTGCCAAAATAGCTTTGGCCTGAATTTCACTCAAGCCAAACTTAGCAATCAAATTTTTCTCAGCCTCTTCCTGATTTTTCGAGGCACGAATGGTCTTAATTACCTCATCGATATGATCAAGAGCAATCTTATAACCCTCCAGGATATGAGCTCGTTCTTTTGCCTTTCTCAACTCAAACTCAGTACGACGCCGTACCACAATCCGACGATGATCAACAAATTCTCTTAAAATGTCGCATAATCCCAAAACTTTCGGCTGCAGACCATTAACCAACGCTAGCATATTGTAGTGGAAACTGCTCTGTAATGCCGTCAGTTTATACAACTGATTCAAGACCTTTTTTGGATATGCATCTTTTTTCAACTCAATAACCACACGAACGTCACCACGAGCTGACTCGTCACGTAAATCGCTAATCGCAGTAATCTTCTTATCTTTGACAAGCTCAGCAATCTTCTCAATTAGTGTCGCCTTATTAACGCCGTATGGTATCTCGGTTACTATAATCTGGTGTCGACCACGCTTAGTTTCTTCAATATTAGCCACGGCCCTCATTACGACGCTACCGCGACCAGTCTGGTACGCTTGTCGCATTGGTGCACCACCATACACTGTCGCACCTGTCGGAAAATCTGGACCCTTCACAAAATTCAATAAATCATCAACTGTCGCATCGGGATTATCAATCAAATGAATCGTAGCATCAACTAACTCTCCCAAGTTATGCGTTGGAATGCTCGTTGCCATACCGACCGCAATACCAACCTGCCCGTTAAGCAAAAGATTTGGTAGTTTTGCCGGTAAAACTACCGGCTCTTGTTCTGACCCGTCAAAGTTGTCTCGAAAATCAACAGTATCTTTATCAATATCGTCTAACAGCCTTTCAGCGTGCCGATGCAACCTAGCTTCTGTATATCGATGAGCAGCTGGCGGATCGCCGTCCATAGACCCAAAGTTACCCTGACCCTGTACGAGCGGATATCTCATTACCCAATCCTGCGCCAGACGCACCATCGAGTCGTAGATTGCTGAATCGCCGTGCGGATGATATTTACCCATCACATCACCAATGATACGCGCTGACTTCACAAACTTAGCATTAGAGCGATTACCGTTTTGATTCATCGAAAATAAAATTCGACGATGAACCGGCTTCATACCATCGCGAACATCAGGTAGAGCTCGATCAACAATAACGCTCATTGAGTAGCGAAGGAAGCTATCTTCCATCACCTTCTCGACAGTCTGATGCTCTAGCAGCCGAGAGTGAGTCTGCTCCGGTTGAATAATTTCGCCTTCGATTGATTTATCGTCCTTCATTACACTATCTCCTTAAACATCCAACTCTTCAATGTTAACGTCTTTTGCTCGAGTTTGAATAAAATTCTTACGTAGAGCAACTTCATCACCCATCAATTTGCTAAAAATAGCGTCAGCTCGCTCAGCATCCTCAACATTTACCTGAATCAACACTCGGTTTTCTGGATTCATTGTAGTTTCCCATAGCTGTGTCGCATCCATTTCTCCAAGACCCTTATATCGCTGAACATCAGTTAGCCCAGCTTGCTTAATAAGAGAATCTGCCGGATCCACTTTAATCCCTCGAGACCTTCTATCTTCAATCATGGATTGCATCAATTGGTCCCGCTCTTCATCGCTATAAGCATACGTTCTCTTGTTGCCCGAAGCTTTTAATAAATATAGTGGCGGTTTGGCTAAATAAATATGGCCACCTTCAACCACCTCCTTCATATAACGGAAGAAAAAGGTCATCAATAATGTCGCAATGTGACTGCCATCGACATCGGCATCGGTCATAATAATAATTCGGTCGTATCGTAACCCAGAAACATCAAACTGATCACCAATGCCTACGCCCATTCCTTTAATCAAAGAAACTATCTCATTATTCGCCAACATCCTGTCAAGCCTTGCTCGCTCAGTATTCAGAACCTTACCTCTCAATGGCAAAATCGCCTGCGTCTTGCTATCGCGCCCAGACTTTGCCGAACCACCAGCCGAGTCTCCCTCAACGATGTATAATTCGCATTCTGCTGGATTCTTACTTGAACAATCAGACAACTTGCCCGGAAGATTTAACCCATCTAACGCACCTTTTCTTATAATATTATCTCGAGCCGCCCGAGCTGCTTTTCTAGCCCGAGCTGCCAGTGTTGCCTTACTGACAATCTTCTTAGCAACCGCTGGATTTTCCTCCAGATAATAAGAGAAATACTCATTCATTACCTGATCAACATACCGACGCATCTCCGGATTACCAAGTTTATTCTTCGTCTGGCCTTCAAACTGCGGGTCTGGCAATTTAACCAGAATAACCGCCGTCAAACCTTCACGGATATCATCGCCAGTCAAATTATCTTCTTTTTCTTTCAATAAACCATTTTTACGCGCATAGTCATTGATGACCCTCGTCAAAGCCGCCCGGAAACCAACCAAATGCGTACCGCCATCTGGAGTCAACACGTTATTAGCAAACGGCTTAACAGTCTCCACATACGTATCATTGTATTGTACAGCAATTTCCACCATACAATCTTCAACTTGCTTTTCTACATAAAAAATATCATCGGATAGTACATCTTTGCCGATATTCAAATTTTTAACGTAACTCTGAATGCCGCCCTCAAAGTAAAATGCCTTGCGATCTCCCGTACGCTCATCAACAACGGAAGTATATACACCCTTAGTCAGATATGCCTGATGGCGTAGATAATTGACGACCCACTTATAATCAAAATCAACAGTTTCCTTAAAAATAGTAGGATCGGGATAAAATGTAATTGTCGTACCAGTAGTTTCAGACTTGCCAACTGCTTTTATATCAGATTGCGGAACACCTGTTGCGTATTCCTGACGATATACTTTACCGTTCTTGCGCACCTCAGCAATCATCCGCGTTGATAATGCGTTTACAACACTAGATCCAACACCATGCAAACCAGACGATACTTTATAGCCGCCACCGCCAAACTTACCGCCGGCATGCAAAATCGTTAGAACCGTCTCCAGTGTACTCTTGCCTGTTTTTGGATGTTTATCAACTGGGATACCGCGCCCATCATCAGAAATCCGGACACCACCGTCTTTTAGCAATGTCACTTCAACTTTTGTCGCATAGCCAGCAATTGCCTCATCAATAGAGTTATCGGCAATTTCCTTAATCAAGTGATGCACACCGTCATAGCCAGTGCTGCCGATATACATACCTGGACGCTTACGAACTGGCTCAAGCCCTTCCAGAACCTGAATTTGTGAGCCATCGTAAGATTGTTCATTTTTTTGTTTAGCCATATCTCCCTCGCTATTTCCTGAATTATCAGCTCTTTTCAACCTCCTTATTATACATCAAAATAGATATATCCTCAACCTATTTACTTTTCTAGTCTGCTTATGCTAAAGTTAGATTGGAAGTTCTATATATAAAACAAAAAGAGGTCAAAATGTTCAAAAAAATTATCTCGCGCCTACCATACAGCCCTTCAATGATTCATAATTTGGGCTTTTATGCGAAACGTCTCCACAAAGAAGAAACTACCAGAAAAATCGGACTTGTTTTGACTGCTCTAGCGTTAATCATTCAGTCTTTCGCTGTATTTTCGCCACCAGAATCTGCTAATGCCGCAGACTCCAGCGACCTGATTTATGGTGGAATTTCCAGCGGCTCCCAGCTTATGGCGCATTATGATGCAAACACCAACAATATTCACGACCTCTTTAACCATCTTGGGATTAGCCGTTCTGATTTGCTAGCGGCCACTGGAAACTTACAGACCTTAAATAGTAATATGGGAACTTACTCTTGGGGGCTTACGCCGCATTTTGGCGCATCGAGAGGCGAGGAATCTTATGTCGTTCGCACGTCGCAGGGCGGTGCTCGTACATTTTATTATCGCCCACACAACTTATGGGGTAGTTTTTCGTATCGCGCCTTCGTTGGTTATTCGCTTGGGCCAGGCTGGTTCGCAATTATGCTCAACTGCGGTAATTTAATCCTAAAAATTGCACCACCAAACCACCATTGTCCGACCGGTCAAGTTGGTACATATCCATATTGCTCCACCCCACCAACGCCAGTTGCTACCTGTAACGCTCTAGACGTGAAAAAGAATGGCGACACTTATCAGTTGACAGCCAACGCCAGTGCAGCCAATGGCGCCACAATCCAAGAATATATCTATAAAATCTATCGGGGAAACACCTTAGTTAAAACTATAAAAACTAATGATAAAATTGTCACTTACACAGAAAAAACTCCTGGATCTTACAAGGTCACTCTAACCGTAAAAACCTCTCTGGGAGACAAGACGTCTGAAGCCTGCACAAAAACATTCACCATTCCGGAGCCAGAACGATGTCCACAAAATCCCAAATTATTAAAAGACGATCCGCAATGCCAACCATGTCCCGCCGACTCTACGTTATGGATTAACGACAGTCGCTGCTCAGCTTCATTTGTGCAAACGAAATCCGCAAGCAACCTCACGCAAAATAACGCCGACGCAACAACGGTAACCGCAAAGTCTGGGGACCGGATTACATATACCCTCTCCGTAAAAAACAAAGGCCTAAAGGAAGAAGAGTTCACTTTCAAAGATCAAGTTGGCGATGTTCTTGAGTATGCTGATATATTTGATGCTGGCGGCGGAACGTTGACGGATGATAAAAACGCCAGCACCGGTAGTACTAATGCGAAATTTCTTATATGGAAGGCTGTAAAAATTAAACCTGGTGAAAGTCAAAAACGAAGCTTCACTATCCAGATTAAAAATAATCTATCAGCAATGGCAAGTGGTAAGAGTAATCCAACATCCTACGACTGTAGAATAGATAATACTTTTGGCAACACCGTCAGTACAAAAGTTGACTGCCCCGCACCAAAAGTTATTGAACAAACCACCTCACAGCTACCAAAAACTGGCGCCAGTGAGAATATCCTCTTTGCTGGAGTTATTTCGGCGATCGTTGTATTCTTTTACGCTCGGTCGCGTCAATTAAACAAAGAGGTTAGAATAATCCGGCGAGATATGTCCGCAGGAACTTTGTAGGAGGCTAAAAATGAGCGAAAAATTAAGAAACACCCCAGAAAACGCTATCGACACTGAGTGGCATAAGGCTAGCAACGAGAGGTCTGTTGAAATTGCAAATTCCCTAGAGAAAGCAGTAGAAAAATTACCAACAAATATTGAAAATAAAGACAAGATTACACACGAAGCCTTAGAGATTGCCGCTAGCCATGAAAATCGCCAATTAGAGAAGCATAAAACAAAAGAACCAAAAGAAAAAAAACCTCTCACAAAAAAGGACATCGACAACTCTTATAAGAAAACTCTAACCAATATGCAAGGCCAGCTGTCCGCCCCATCTCGAGCGTTCAGTAGGGTCATTCATAACCCAGTTGTAGAAAAGACTAGTGACGCTATCGGCAATACTGTAGCTCGCCCTAATCTAATCATTTCTGGCGCCTTAGGCGCGATAGCCTCTGTTTTTGTCTACTTTATTGCCAAGCGGTACGGATACCTGCTATCTGGTTCTGAAACCATTGTCTTATTTGTAGCTGGATGGGCTATTGGTGCAGTCATAGAATACGCCCGTGTTGGTCTTTTAAACAATAGAAAATCTCGTTAACTAGCTCTTAAGATTTTTATCGCAAGTTAATCGTTATCTCTCTGTCTTCATCGCTGCCACCGCGCAGATCGAGACGGTTTTTAGATTTGGTGACAGGATTGTCGGTTTCTGCTCCGCTAGGAGCATTTCCAACGGATTTCATAGAAATATCTATATTAGTGTCTGCAGCTGATACGCCCTCTTGATGCTGATTATCCATTGAGCCGAGTCCCGTCCCCATAATACGACCCTCCAACCCAGTTGGAGAGACATGGGTATTCGTAGGAGATTGAAAGGCGCCCCCTCCTGCACGAGGGATCGAATTAGGCGCTGGCTTTCCGCCTAGTTGCTGCCGTTTGGCTAACCACTCATCCAGGAAGGACGAGCCGCCCGTTGATTTCTGGCCAGCAGAAATTGGACTTTGCGAAGCCCCCGCTTTTGCTGATTGCCTGCTATCCCTAAGCCGATCAAAAATTTCCTTTTCAACAATCGCACGCGGCTTTCCGTACTTTGCTGCCGACAATCTGACTAGCGCATCTCTTAGCTGAGTATTAACCTGACCCATTGGTGGAATCCAGTTCATACTAAATGGCGCTGACGGTACATTATTAATCATTACCGAGGTTATAGACTGAAAGTTTGGTAATTTTGATAAATCATCAACATCAAATGTCGGCTGGAATTTCTTCACCATAAGCTCTGCATCCGTCACGCCGATACGCCCAGAAATAACCGTACCGACGTTACCAATAATTGCCTCTCGTATCTTATCTGTCAACTGAGTCATAAACTGATTACCCATAATGAGGCTCAGTTTATACTTACGAGCCTCAGACAGAATAGACTCAAAGCTGTCCGTAGCAAAATTCTGAAACTCATCAACATATAATGAAAAATCGACTCGCTGATCTTCTGGAGTGTCTGCCCGCGCCATCGCCGCTGCCTGAAACTTCATCACAAAAATTATACCCAGCAACTTAGAATTTAGTTCGCCCATCTTACCTTTTGATAAGTTAACGAGCAATATCTTGTTATTGTCCATAATCTCACGCAAGTTAAAGCCAGATTTAGTCTGACCAATAATGTTGCGCATTGCATCATTAGATATAAACGGACCAAATTTTGCCACCACCCAAGAAATAACTTCACCAGCTTCATTTGAGCGCTGAGATGCTGGAAATTCCTTCGTCCAGAAGTCAATAACTTGCTGATCCTTCACGTATTTCAGCTTGCTCTTAACAAACTCTGGGTCAATAAGACACTTTGGCACGTCAATGAATGTTCCCCCTGCTGGATCTGCCATCAATAGAAGCGCACAGTTCCTAAAAATATGTTCCAAACGAGGCCCCACAATTCCCGTATGTCCTGGATCATACAGACCATAAAGCATGTTAATCGCCTCCTGCACCAAGAAGTCTTTCTGGTCTGGCGTATCAAACTCAAACATATTAAGGCCAATTGGGTTAGCCATATCTGACGGGTTAAAGTATATAATATCCTCAACTCGCTCTTTTGGTACTTTTCCTAGCAACGATTCCACCAAATCGCCGTGAGGATCAATAAAGGCAAATCCACGACCATCCATCATATCCTGATATGCCATATTTTCCTGAAGCACCGACTTACCAACACCCGTCTGCCCAATAATATAGACATGACGGCGGCGATCCTTTGCGCCAATGCGAATTGGTTTTTTAACACCACGGAATTCGTTATAGCCAATCAGCAGACCTTCATCCAAAACGTCAGTTGGACCATCTACTTGCTTTGACATTTGACGTTTAACCTGTGAGGTTGGAATCGCACTGGATCCTGGCAGATGAAATAGTGTTGCCATTTCAACACTGTTGAGAATATTACTACGAATTTCCTGAGGGAAAAACCTCATAATATATGCTGTTGTCATTTCCTCAACGTTTCTTGTAAGAGAGAATTTAAACCCATTATTCCGTGGTGAATCAAACAACGAAAATGCGGCAATGACATTTTTTAAGAGAACCTGAGATCTCGCTGCAGTATTTGACGAAATTACAACACGTATTAAAATCTCGTAGGCTGGATACCGAGTCTTTTCACTAATAGCGTCAACCTCAGCCTGCTCCAGTGATGTCAGCTGCTTATCTTCTGGGTTTTTTGATCCATCTTTTTCATCATTCTCTGGAGGTTTCCATAATGCCTCCATAATATCACGGACTGCAATACCACCAGCTAGACCCTTCTTTTTGCCTTTATTTTTCTTCATGTTGTCAACGTGAGATTCTGAAACTTTTGCCCAACCATCATAAGCTGGACGTAACAAAAATTGCACACCTATACCATCTTCCCTAGAAGCCGAAGACAGTGCATTTAGCAGTGCCCTAGAAGCATCTCTCTTTGATTCTTGATAGGTTGAGATTGGATAAACAAACGACTTACGTAAAGTAAATTCGCCGCCAATAGTACCGCTCATCTTACCGACTTTACTGAATATATTAGTATCGGACACCTCTTCCAGCCGAGCAGACGGATACGCTGCCGCTACAGCCTGACGAATGACATCCACTAGCACCAACGGAACAACTGCATAATAATGAACAAGTCCACCATGCGCGACAATCTCAAATGACATATGACGCTGCCCGTAGACTCTGCTCTTGAAACCCTTCGTTGCCGTACTAGAAATAATATTGTACATCACCTGAGCCTGAGACAGCACCTCTTCTGTCAAGTCTCTTTCGTCTCGATTGGCCCCATTAACGTCTTCACTGGTTGGCGGTAGATGGATGAGAAGTGGCACCATTTTTAACCCACGTTCGTAATTCTTAGCTTCTCGCAACATCTTTCGATACTGAAAAAAAGCCACCATGGAGCCAACTGCGATAATAACAATCACTATAAAACTAACAATCAAAGGACCCGCACCCATTATAAAACCCTACTTACTATTGTCATCTTGACCCAATGTCTTATTATATCGTTTTTTCAAGTAATCAATCTGCAGCTGTGTAATAACTCTACTTCTCTCATATGGATCATCTTTTGTCAAAATTATAATCTTCTTTAGTTTATCCACCCACTCTTTTTCGATTAAATCTTCATCAGCGGCAACAAGTGGAGTATCGTCATCAGAGACTACCGTAGCCGTCTTCTGCGCATCATCGGCTTGTGGCACTGATGGCGCGGCGACGTCAACAACAGGTAAGGCTACAGGTATATTATTATACCGCTCAACCACAGAGCTATTAGCCTGTTCCATCTCAACCCCAGACTCGGGACTTAATGATGGATTTTCTACACTATACTCATTACCACTTATATTCTGTGGCTGCACTTCAGGGGCTCTATTAACTTGTGGTAATTCCGGATTCATACATACTTATTGTAACATGCTACCACTGAAAAGCCTATGCTCTAGCACACCACAAAGTCAATACCTCTTGTATATAAAAAAGCACGCTAATAACTCAAAAATAACCAGTAAAGCTATTTCAAAAACCCCAACATCACCCATTGACTGCATGCCAATGTAAATAGTCGGAGAAAGAGCTATGACCGTAGAATAATAATAATCTTTATATTGAGAAGTCTCAGATATACTCTTCTTAACAAAAAATCTCGCGACCACCTGCCGCGACATCACAATCGCAATATAAGTCAGACAAATAAATAGCGCATACAAGCACACAAAAAATACCAAAATGCCAAGAGGCCCTGCAGAACTTGGACTTGTTGCATTCAAAATAACCGCAATTAGCACTGCCAAAACCACTGCAATAAGACTAACTATCTTTATCCCCATACTCACATCATACTACAAAACAAGAAGCCTGAGCGATAACAATGCTGCCAATAAACACAACCATCCGCCGATAAAAAATAACTATTAGGCGCGGGTGTCTACGACTTTTATATTACCGCTCGAGGCGATTGACCGCTCCTTAATTAAGGAGCATGTCCATGCATGCCTTCCTCTGCATACATCCAGTATTCTCATTGCTTCTTTTAAGCAAGGATAAACTGGATGCATGCGGTACTAACATGCGCGCTCGACACTTTTACAATTTGCGAATTAGCGAATTATCGTAAAGGCGGAGCATTGGCTGCGTCATTATAAAAATCATGCAGCCAACTGTCCGTCAACTAATTACTCATAAAAGCCAAGCGTTTATAAATTTTTAATGTGTTTTTGCTTTTTTTATTTTTCTAAAAGCTTGATTTCATACTAGCATAATCTTTTTATTATGTCAATCATAATAGTCTTTAAATTTATTGTAACATTTACATATTTTAGTATGTTGTTAAAATTATCATCTGTTAGTTCGGCCACACCTTTCTTATAATCATATATATTTTTTACAACAATTTTGATTTTTATGTTACCTATTTATGGTATGCTTAGCCTAAAAGCAGAGTACAAAAAACAATATACCCTCTTCTGGCAACACACTTTTTGTTACATATATCACGCAAGAAAATAATCCAGTCAACAAATAAATCACTGCTGCCAAAACATCTAAGATAATTCTTTGGTATCATTTTTAGTATCAAATTTACTGTGACTATATTCAAAATCATTAAGACTATCCCAGCCAAGTTGTACTTTTTATTTCACCAAATATTAAAAGACCGTAGAATAATTTTAACTTAATTTTACGATATCTTGAGTTGTCTCGTTGACATAAAAGAGATGTTCTAATCTCTCCGTAGATGTCTTTTATAAACTGAGACTAATAACTTATATAAAAGCCTTGTTGGGTAGTAAGTTTCCCGTAGCATAATTTGGCATATGGTTTTCGTAATTTAGAAACGTCAAATCACCAATCATAGTAGTCATCAAACTCTACACCCGCCCTTAATCATATGATTATTTTTTTCAAAAATAATCACGGCGGGATGAGTGCCACACACCACACGCGTAAGCTACCTCCCGAAGTCAATCAACGCACCTTAGTGTGTCCTCTAAAATAATCCACAGATCAAAATTAATTATATAAGCTATTACCAACTCTAACAATCAAACCCCTAATACATAATGTGGCCAACCAAGGCAAAAAATAATTAAAATCTTGTAGTATTTTTTACTTAAGTTTTTATATAAATAATGTTGACATAAGCGCTTTTGTACTATATTATAGGGGTAGCTTCTGAATAAAAAAATTATACAGAGGCCAAAAATAAACAGAAATTGTAAAACTCCACTTTTAAAAACAACCACTACTCGCAGGTGGTTGTTTTTTTATTAATAACACTTAAAAAACCAGCATTCAGCTGGAATAAATTGACGTGGTGGAGCTGCCGGGCACTGCCCCCGGGTCCAACTGGTATCCTGATATTCGTCTACGAACGTAGGCTCATTTAAAAATTTTATAACGTCACCTGGCTAAAAAATGAGTCGAAAAAACCAAGTTTCGTTACGCGGAAAAAGTCCCGCATGCCCGCCGCTTCCGAGCGTGCAGCTAGCAACATATATATGACACCCTACACATCGGCTGTTGCCACGATGCTAGGATGATCGCTAAAAAACTAAGCAGCGATTGGCGCAAAAGCCATCTTAGGAGCGAAAGCGCTCGCTACAAATGACTTTGCTTTTGCAACAAAGTTTGCAACTAAATCATACGTTACGCGTATCGTCGGCTCGCAGAATATCCTGATAAAGTCCAATTGTCGAAAGCTATATCAGCCCCACATATCTCTTTCCATTATACTACCTTTTCTTCAAAATTCTAGCTTACTATGCTTTAATAAGATTATGGTAAGCAGAGTTGCCTCGGCCACCCCCTACGGATTTGTCGGACAAATTATTGAGGTTGAGGGCGACATGTCAAAAGGATTACCTAGCCTACAGATCGTAGGTATGGGAAATAAAGCTATTGATGAATCTCGCGATCGAGTCCGAAGTGCTATAAAAAACTCTTCCTTGGACTTCCCAAAAGGCAAGCTAGTTATTAATTTAGCCCCAGCAGAACTACCAAAAGACGGATCACAATTCGACCTCCCAATTGCATTGGCTATTTTATGTGTCGGAGGCATTCTAACCCAAAGCGACTTAGATAATGCAATTTTTGCAGGTGAACTAGCCTTAGACGGCACTCTGCGACCAATAAAATCGGCTATAGTCACTGCCGAGGTTGCTAAAGCTAAAAAAATAAAATCAGTATATGTTCCGTCTAAAAATGCCGAGCAAGCTGCGCTCGTATCCGGAGTTAATATTTTTCCTGTTAACGACCTCAAATCACTCTTCTTACATTTGAAAAAAGAAAAAACCATAAAACAAATAAATAAAGCATCCTTAAAGCTACCATCCTCACTAAATAAAAATAACCTAACTATTGACAACATCTATGGACAGGAACAGGCAAAGCGAGCTATTCAAATTGCTGTTGCTGGTAGACATAATATTTTATTATCTGGCCCTCCGGGATCGGGAAAAACCATGCTCGCAAAAGCCCTAAAGAATCTGTTGCCGCCTCTATCAAAATCTGAAATCATTGAGGTTACAAAGCTCTACAGCCTTGGTGAACATACTATTATTAGCAAATCCATTACCGAACGACCATTCAGAGAACCGCATCATACAGCCAGTCGGGCCTCTATTATAGGCGGTGGCTCAAAAATTCAACCTGGGGAGATTAGCTTAGCTCATCGAGGAGTATTATTTCTAGACGAATTCTTAGAATATCCACGAACAGTTCTTGAGTCCCTTCGTCAGCCACTAGAAGATCACGAAATCACCGTTAGTCGTGTAAATGGAAAATTTACCTTTCCTGCTAATTTTATACTCGTTGCAACCATGAATCCATGTCCCTGTGGATTCCTTGGAGACCCAGAAAAAACCTGCACTTGTTCACAAAACCAAATTCTTAATTATCAAAAAAAGTTGTCGGGTCCACTACTTGATCGCATAGATTTAACAGTGTCCGTATCACGAGTTCCTCATGAAAAATTAATCGACAGCAGTCCGTCGACAAAATTACAACAAGGAATATTTTTATCTGAAATTCTTCGAGCTCACTCTATTCAGAAGGATAGATATAAGTGTAGCTATAAATACAACAATGATATTACTGATAGTAGTGTTGATAAATTAACATCAATATCTACCCCCGCTAAATCATTCTCGATAGAAGCATCTAAAAAGCTAGGATTAAGCGCTCGTAGCTACTTCAAAGTCATCAAAGTTGCCCGTACTATTGCTGACCTTGACGGCTCACCATCAATAGAAATCCCACACATTGCTGAAAGTTTACAGTATCGTCAAATAAACATAACCTAGCTATGTGCTTGAAAATAATAAATATCTCTGTTACAATAGCAACTGAATTAATCTAAAATTGCTTCAAAAGGAGAGCCAGAGATTAATAAATCAATCCGTATCAACGGAGCAATCCGTGCAAAGGAGCTGCGGATAATTGGTCCTGATGGTGAGCAGTTGGGAATTATGTCTATTCAGGAGGCTTTAAGCAAGGCCAATGACATGAATCTTGACTTAGTCGAAATATCACCAGGAGCCAAGCCGCCAGTTGCCAAGATCATTGACTGGGGTAAATACCAGTACCAAAAAATGAAGGATCAGCAGAGAAACCGGCGTCAAGCAAAGTCTGGTGACCTAAAACAAATGCGTTTTGGTCTGAAGATAGGTGCTGGGGATCTAGAGGTAAAATTGAAAAAGATCCGTAAGTTTTTGGAGGGCGGACATAAGGTTCGTATACAAGTAGTCTACAAGGGTCGAGAAATGGCCCATAAAGAGATTGGCTACGAATTGATTGATAAGATCATGGAAAACCTTACTGATGACGCAGTATTAGAACAAAAACCTCAGATGGCTGGTCGCAATCTGAGCGTAGTAATAAGGAGTAAGTAATGCCAAAGCTAAAGACCCACAAAGGTACTGCGAAGCGAATTAAGCTAACCAGCACCGGTAAGTTGACCCGCCAGCGCGCATTTGGCGGACACTTCTTGGCTAAAAAGTCAAAAAGTCGTAAGCGCGCCATCAATACAACAGCAACCGTAACTGGCTCAATGGCTAAAAATGCTCGTCGAGCAATGGGAGTATAACATATGCGAGTAAAACGAGGAGTAGCAGCCCGCGCTAAGCATAAGAAGATTTTAAAAGCAACTGCAGGCATGCAGCACAATCGAACCCGAAGTTTTCGCCTTGCAAAACAAGGTGTTATCAGGGCTTTGCAGTACGCTTATCGTGATCGCCGCAACAAAAAACGTGATTTGCGTAGTCTATGGATTACCCGCATTAACGCAGCCGCTCGCCAGGAAGGAACGACGTACGGTAAATTAATAGCCTCCATGAAATCCAAAAACGTCGAGATCGACAGAAAAATACTGGCTGAGCTGGCGGTTAGCGAGCCAAAAGCTTTTGCTGAAATAGTAAAAACCAGCCTGTAGATTATCTAAGAAAATAATAAATACCCTACATTTTTAGTAGGGTATTTATTATAGCCTGTCTATAAGCCGGGTTCTGTTTAAGGCAATCATCTATCTAGTTTGTTTGTTGCCAAACAAATCAAGCGGTTGCTGGTCTGCGAGCGGACGACTCTTGATATGCAAACCTCCTTGCAGTCAGCAGGGTTTACCTCCCGTCTACGTCACCGTAGATAGCTGTGAGCTTTTACCTCACTCGTTTCACCTTTTCCTCCATATATAGAGGTAGTTTCGTTTCTGTGGCACTTTCCCTAGGGTTACCCCCGGTCGCCGTTAGCGACTGCTGCTGTCCTTCACTGCCCGGACTTTCCTCTTGAGCTAAGCTCAAGCGATTGCCCAACAGGCTACTCTCCTATTATATCATTAAACCCCAAGCTTGTCCGTGAGCGCTCGATATTCCCCGCGTAGATGCAAGGTGGGCGCTCGCAATCTATTGCCACGACAATAAATCATTAGAGCTCCCTATCATATGATGTTAGGAAAATCATATACGCTCACGGACAAACCTAGGGTCCACTTCCATTATACACCAAAAATTGTCATAAATACATGTAGAATCGACCACATACATCCAGCTATAACTCGACCGATTACATCAGAGAATAACATAACAATGATAAATATAAGAAAAACACCATATTGCTCTATCCTCTGCATAATTACCCTAGCTTGGTCTGGAGCCACAGCATACAGTAGTCGCGACCCATCCAGCGGTGGAATTGGTAACATATTGAAAACAAAAAAACCCAAATTTACAGATACAGTAGACGCAACAAGCATCCCGAGAATTGTTGACTGAGTCGCTCCTCCAGCGGTAATAATACCGCTAATAATTCCCACACCAAACCCAACAAACGCAATAAATAAATTAGTAATCGGACCAGCCAACGCAACCAAAGCTGCGCCCCATTCGCCAAAGCGAACCCTGTTTGGATTAAACGGAACCGGCTTAGCGCCGCCAAAGACTGGAGCCTGTAGTATAACCATAGTCAGCGGCAATAAAATGGTCATGAAAGGATCAATATGCTTAATGGGATTAAGTGTTAGCCGGCCCTCTTCTTTGGCCGTATTATCTCCCAGTATATACCCAACAAAAGCATGCATTGCCTCGTGTGCAGTCATGGATAGTAGTATAACCGCCAGGACTATTATTATCTCTAGAACCATCAGCATTCATTATATCACTAGCACGTATATCTTGACTAATTATACAAATACCGCTACAATAATAAGGATTGTTATCAATAATAAAGTAAAGAGAGTGGAAATGGCATCACGATGCGAATTAACAGGTAAAGGCAAACAGCATGGCAACAATGTCAGCTTCTCCCTACGCCGCAACAAGCGTGTTTTTAAGCCAAATCTTCAAAAGAAAACTTTTGTTGTTGGTGGTCAAAAAATTACCATGACCTTAAGCACACAAGCAATTCGAACCCTGAAGAAAAAAGGCATTCTAAGCACACCAGCACCAGCTGCTAAATAGTTGTTAATATGCCTCCTGACTTAAAGGCTATAAAAACTAGCCCCGAGAAAAACTATCGAGGCTAGTTTTTTCGATTATTTTTCTTAACTCCTAGACACCTGTACAATAGTTAAGTTTTCTGGTAGGTCGGCAAATTTTTTTAATTTCCACTTCTGGCCAGCCTCAACCACGGGTGCACTCATAGCCTTGACAAATTCATCCAGTCCAGCCTGCGGAACCTCATATTGCAATGTTGGATCATCGTAGTGTACAGGGATTACCACCTTTGCATCTAGCTGACGAGCTATAATACCTGCTCCCGTAGCATCAAGGGTGTACCCATTGCCACCTACTGGTAATATTGCAAAATCTACAACACTAATTTCTTCTAGCTGCTCGTCTGTTAATTTCTCTCCGATATTACCAATAACAACACCCCTAACATCGCCAACAGTAATTTTATATATTGTAGATTTTTTTACATCACTACCCGCATCAATATGGCGGCAAGCTGGGATACCTAATAGAGAGACATCTCCCACTTCATATTCTCCCGGTCCGTTAAAAATTAATCGCGGTGTAGAATCTACAACAGCAAACCTATCCTCAGTTAATGCCTCCACGTCGTTGCCAACAGATACGTTCTTGCCTCCAGCAACCTCAACGTTAGGATCAAATACTACTCGTAGTTTTTTCGTAGTAAAAACAACAGCATTTGCACCCTTATATTCTATTTCAAACATTCTTTTACTCCTTTCTCAATACACCTTCTGTATCTATCAATACCGAATGCTTGTTTCTAATGATATCCATTATAAATCTATCCTTGACGCTCATTCTATAATAAAAATCATCATACGTCATTACGGCATAGTTTATTTCAAACTTTTTACCCTTCTCTATCCTCTTTATGAGATTTTTTACCGCAACACCAGATAGTCCATCGCCAACCAACAGAAGGTCAACCGCATCGCTCGAACCGCCAGATAATCTCCCAGCAGCTATTGCTAGTTTTAGACCCCGCATTCGTTTTAATGAAAGCTCCCAGGAAGAGACCGTCTTTGGTTTATCGGTGTCCCTATCGGAAAAGATAGCTGCAAGAGGTTTGACGTAAGGATAATCCTCATTTACACTGTAATATAACTTATTGTCAACAGCATCTTGCTGCACAACGCCAACCGCTACCATATTTGCCAACTCTCTACGAACAGAATTAATTTGCTCATCAATTAGCCTAGTAATCTCTCTCACGTAGAATGATTTTTCTGGATTATTCAGAAAAAGATGCAGTAATTTTACCCGTGTTTTCGAACCAAATAATGAGTCAATCATTGTACTATAATTGTAACATAAATTTTACTTACCATCTAATAATTGCGACAAATAGTGTTCACATGATTCCAGAGTACCCCACTCAATAAAGGAGTTGCGTCTAAACCACGTCAACTGCCTCTTCACTAGGCTCATGTCAGTCTTAACAAATTCTTGAATAGCCTGATCCTCAGTGATGGTGCCTTCTACTATTTTTTTAATAATAAGGTAGGCATTGCCAGTCATCGCCTCATTTTTCCAGCCATAATTACGTGCAGATGCTATTGTTTCCTCTACAACACCATCTTTGAGCATTTTTTTTGCTCTATCTGTAATTCTCTGCTTTATTAGTTGTTTTTCTGTTGTAATTCCAACAATGATAATATTATCTAGAGGTCTACTGCGTCTGGATATGGCCTGTCCCGCACGCTCAATCGACCTGATAAGATATCTCTTATTTTTGCTATTCTCTGGCAACTTCACGCCATGCCTAGTACAATAGCCTTGAAGTTGACCTATAGTCATTTTTTGTAAATCGTCCCTCCTGTCTTGGATATACTCCTCCCCAAATTGAAAGTCAAAAACTATTGCATCAACATATAACCCAGTGCCGCCAACAAGAAACGGAATACACCTACGCCCTCTAATCTCCTTAATTTTTTGATTAGCGTACTCCTTAAATTGAGCCACACTAAAAGAGTCTCCTGGACTGACCAAATCTATGCCCCAATGAGACACTTCCTGTCGCTCAGACAAAGAGGGCTTAGCTGTACCAATATTCATACCTCGATAAACAGTCCTGCTGTCAGCACAGATTATTTCACCCCCATACCGTTTCGCTAGACGTATTGCCAGCGAGGTTTTACCGCTAGCCGTCGGACCGACTATTACAACCAATGGAGTTATTGTATTTTGTATTATAGGTCCGGATGCCATCGTCTTTCCTTAAAATTAACTACCCTGTATCTATCATCGCACAGGATACCGTCTTGTTCTAGAAGCTGTTTTTGCACATCTTGTCCACCAGGAAAGCCAACAGCCAGGCCGCCTTTTGCGTTTACAAGACGATGCCACGGCAGACTAACGGGCCCGCCATGGGCAATCTCACCAACACGCCTTGCTAAGTATGGATAGCCTGCCATAGCCGCCAGATCTCCATACGTTGTTACCTTATCCTCGGGCAATGAGGCCATCAGCAAATATACTTTATCTCGCAAATTACTGATTGACGATTCGTTGTGCAATTCCTTATCCTACAAATTTTCTAAATATTCAGCAAGCTTGCTTATTGGTAATTTTTCCTCTCCAAATTGAGTCCGAATGCTAACCTGGTTTGCTTCCGCATCCTTTGGTCCAACTATCAGCTGGACTGGGACTTTGAGGGCTGTCGCCTCCCGAATCTTTTTACCAAGAGACTCATTTCTTGCGTCTATTGTAAATCTTACATCGTTGTATTTTATCGGTTTCATCAATGTTACATCCGATAAAATTGTTGTTATTTTATCAACATAGTCCGCTACAGTGTTATTAATTGTCAAGACTCGTACCTGTTCTGGTGCTGACCAAAACGGGAACCAGCCACCGGTATGCTCAATAAAAACACTCAGAAATCGCTCAACAGACCCCAACAGTGCGCAGTGAATCATAACAGGTGTTGTAAAATTACCATCACTTTCTGTATATTCCAAACCAAACCGCTGTGGCTGCACAAAATCCAATTGTACAGTTGCCACCTGATGTTCACGACCAAGAGCGTCAGTCGCCATGAAGTCGATTTTTGGACCATAAAAGGCTGCTTCCCCTTCCTGCTCAAAATAGTCTAAGCCAACTCTTTCAACCGCCGACTTCAATTGATTCTGTGCAGAATTCCACAACTCACGACCACCCAAATACGAGTCAGAATCGTCACGATAACTAAGACGCACTCGTAATTTCATATTAATTGAGCCGTATAGCTCACGGGCAGCCGATAGCAAACTATTAATCTCAGTTTCAATCTGATCCGGACGGCAAAATACATGACTATCGTCTTGGGTTAATGAACGCACACGACTCAGACCGCCAAGCTCACCCGTTTTCTCATCACGATAGTCAGTTGTTGTTTCCAGATAGCGTACTGGCATATCACGATAGCTTCGCGGTCGCGAGGCAAAGATCTGCGTATGATGCGGGCAATTCATAGGTTTTAGAGCCATTTCATCGCTCGTTTCTTGGCTTTTAACCAGGAATAGCTCTTCGCCAAACTTTGCCCAGTGACCAGAAGTCTCATACAGGTCTTTCTTAGTGATATGAGGTGTCCAGACCTTCTCAAACCCAAATCTCTGGCGTAATTGATTTGAGTACTGAGCCATAATATCACGCAAAATAGTTCCTCGGGGTGTAAATAACGGCAAGCCGACGCCTACCAACGGCGACATTGTATATAAATCAAGCTCCTTGCCAAGCTTTCGATGATCACGCTGCTTGGCAAGCTCTAACTGCGCCAGATATTTATCCAGCTCCTCTTGTGTATTAAATGCCACACCATACAGTCTTTGCATTTGAGGATTTTTTTCATTACCACGCCAGTAAGCACCAGCTACTTTCATAAGTTTGAAGACGCCAACTCTGCCCGTACTATCAACATGTCCACCACGACATAAATCCGTATAATCACCCTGAGAATAAAGAGACACTGTCTCGCACTTACTATCTCCATCCGACAATGAGCCTAGATCTTCGCCAGTCAATTCCTTAGCAACAGTCGTGCCAGATCGCCTGAGGTCATTTATAAGCTCAATTTTAAATGTTTGCTGACCATTTTTAGCCCAATCAGCAGCTTCCTCAATTGACACATCACGTCTTTTAAAAGGATAGTCGGCTAAGATAATTTTTTTCATCTCTTTTTCTATTCTTGGAAAATCATCTTCAGAGATTTTTATATTCCCAAGGTCAATATCATAATAAAAACCATTATCAATAGCTGGGCCAACGCCGAACTTCGCCTGAGGCCATAAATGCTGAACAGCTTGCGCCATAATATGCGCTAAACTATGACGCATTGACTTTAATTCATTTTCACTCATATCAATATTATACCACGCTCCTTGCGAGCAACCTCTCATTGTGGTAGAATCAGTGTATCTGGGCGATTAGCTCATTTGGCTAGAGCGCTTCATTGACGTTGAAGAGGTGAGAGGTTCGAATCCTCTATTGCCCACCAGATACGACAGATACGTAGCTCTTTATCGGTAATTGATGAAGAGTTTTTTTAATGTCGTAAAGGAGTATAGAAAATGACAGCCACAAACTCAGATAATATTGTATCTCACGTTTCTCGTGCATATGTAGAGGCTCGTACTTCAAAAGAAAATAAGCCGTATAGCGTATTGATCATTGAATGGATTATGCCTAACGAGAAGATTTATAAACAAGCAGTTTTTCTCTCTTCTGAGCAGCTTTCCCTTATAGAGACTTCTGTAGCTAAGGAGGCTCTGCTCTAGCTATAAGATTTGACATTTTTATTTTGGTGCTTACGCTTTAAAGTAGGTTAAATGTCAAGATAGAAGCAGCCAGAGTTGCCATTGTAGCGGGCTGGTAACTCAGTGTTGTATTGAACAATTAAAAGCTACAAGAAAGGAAGAAAGCAAGTTATGAAGCTTATTGAAGCAACTGACGCTACTAGCATCATTACGACAGTTATTGGTTACTTTACCCAAAACTGGCCTGCTCTTGCGATTCTGATTGGTTTCGGCGTTGGCCTGAAGCTTTTCCGCAGCTTTGGCAATCGTGGCTTAAAGGGGCGTTTCTAGTAGTTAGTGAGGTGTGCGGCCTCCACCACACGTACACCTCACACCTTGCTTATTAAAACATATGAAGACTATTGAGATTGTACAGTTAATAACTCAGACTTTATCCGCTAATTTTTCTTCTCTTTTAGCGATTGTCGCTGTTGGTGCTGGTGTAAAGATAGTTTTAGATATTGTTTTTAAGTCACTTTATTCAGTCACTAATTCTAAATAGGAGCAGCTATGTCATCTACGGAATTACAAATAATTTTAGATAATTTTCTTGTAAAATTTTTTGTCATCCTGTTTTCTTTTGTTATTTGTTGGCATCTCATCAGCCGTATTAGCTACTCTGGAGGTGGTAGAAAATGAGCTCTAAAGAGATAACAGATTTGTTTTTTAATTTGTTGACCTTAGCAGGTTTGTGCTTTGTCCTTTATTTTATTTATGTTGATCTAATTAGGGGACACAAAAAATGATGGTGTTATTTTCTCTCTTTTTTCTTTTTTTGCTTATAATTGTGGTCTTTTCTATTGACGAGGAGATTGAGTATCAAAAAATGCTTAAAAGCGACAAGGATAGTACAAAATGAAAAAATGTCTTCAATTATTTTCTGCGGCATTCCTGATTTTTGCTTTTTCTATTTTATCTCCATTTGGAGCTGCTATGGCCCAGAGTCCTGCTGGACAGATTCCTGACTTTCGTGTTACTAAAAAATTATTATTGGAATATGGAGACTCTAAAGTTGATGTAACTACTCTTTATTATTCTTACTTATTCAAGAGAAGTGATGTTTCTTGGTCTAATTCTTGTAGTCGTTTTATTACTCGTTCTGCCGCTGAGTCTTCATATAAAAAAGCTATCTATGGTAATGGTGATTGGATTATTACTAATTCTTTTTATAAAAATGGTTCTACAAATATACGTTACGTTACACTTTATTGGACTGAGTCTAAGGCTAAGAAACAGATTTTAGAGTATAGCGATTATTATGGTTACCATTTTCGAGAGACGGGCTTTAGAAAAATACTCCTTTCTATGTCTTCTGCTAACAGTTTTCAGGTTACTTGTGATTCTTCTCTAGAGGGGGTTTCCACTCCTCTTATTCTTTCTCGTTTCTTAACCAACCCCTATGGTACAACTGAAACTTTTCTTTCTACTCCGGATTATGAATTAAGTTCTATTTTAAAAGACCGTAATATTTATATTCCTAAGTCTCTTCAGGATGAGATTCTTCCTGATTTTGAATATGAGGTTGTCGATAAGAAGATAACTATAAAACATCTGAAGGATCGTGATCGTATAACGCTTGATGCTTTTTCTGATTATACGAAAGATGGTTGGCATCTTGTTGATAATACATATCAGTTGATTTTTACCGTCCAAAAACGGCGTGGTGGTGAGGTGATTTTTCAACAGGCTATAAACGCTGGTGGCTCGTTCTCTGTTGATGTTCCTGATTATCAGGAGTATATGGTTGTTGCTCGTTATTCTGCTAAAGCTTGCTACTCATATGGCCCCGAGTCTTCTACCCCAGATTATTGTATAAATGCTTTTCCTAAAGAGACGGAGCGTGTTAAATATAAAGAGCGTTACATGTATATAAAGGTTGACGGCCAAAAACATTCCGGCTCTACTGTAACTTCATTTTGTCTCGAGGGTTTTTGTGAAGAATATCTAAAGCCTAAGTATGAAGATTGTTCTAAATATGATGTTACTATCGCTGGTGTTAAAATGCCTTCTGTTGGAAGTATTGCATGTGCTTTGCGTAATTCTTTTACTTGGTTTATTAATGATTTGATTTTACCGTTTATTGTTCCTAAGTCTGAAGATGTCCAGAAACTGTTTGGCGATTTAACTGATTTTACTATTGACAGACTTGGTTTTGTTGCTTTGCCTTTTACTTTTATCAAGGGAGTCCTTACTACTGTTGAAGCTATGACTTCTAATAATGATACTTGTGCTATTTCGTTAACTGTTTTTGGTTCTACTAGTAAACTCGAGATGTGTAAGTGGCGCCATCAGTTGCCTGCTGTTTGGTCATTTATGCAAATATTTCTTCAGGGTGGTATAGCTATCGGCTTTCTATGGACTTGTTATAGGTTGCTTATGCAAGTCTTTGGTGTTCCTGTTGGTGATTACGAGGAGTCTGAGAGTGAACAGTCGGGAGAGGTTCGTTGGCATGATGATCGTACCGGTGAAACTGGCCCGTGGGAAAGGAGAGGTAAAAAATGATTATACTTTGGGTCTTAACAGTATTTGTTTTAGTTCTTAAATTTATAATATCGCTTGTTTCAATTCCTGCTGCTCCGTTAGTATTCCTTAATGCTATTAATAATGTCGTTCCTTACTTCGCTTTTCCTATCGTCGTTCTCAAGAATTATATAGGTGCTAGTTTTTTTACTACTATGATTACTCTAATCATTACTTCTTTAACCTTATTTATTGTTCTTCGTCCCGGTATTTGGTTTTATAACAAAATTCGCGGCTCTGGAGGAGGTGCATAGTGCCTAATATTTTACCATTTGTTTCTAAGTCTTTTGGTTTTGACAAGGAGGCCATCAAGGAGAACAGGCGCAATCGCAAGGATCCAGATTATTTTCAACCTTCAGGTATTCAGACCTTCTTTGGTGAGCAAGGTGACGGTAAGACTATAACTTTGATTCATTTTTATAAGAAGATTGCAAGAAGGTATCCAAAAGCTATTGTGGTTTCTAATATTATATTAAAAGATCGTACTGCTCTTAAGTTTGATGGTTCTTTAGATAAGCTAAAAGCTATCCTTGCTAATGAGGTTGATACTGTTTCTAGTTATATTTATTATTCTTCTTTGGAAGAGTATGCTCTTGTCAACCAATGTGTCCGTAATGGTAAATATGGCGTGATAATTATTACTGATGAATATCAGAATTATTTTTCTAATCAGGATTCTCGTAATGTTCCCCCTTGGGTAATTCATCAGGCCGCTCAGAATCGTAAACAGAAGCGTGTCCATCTTGTCACTTCTCAGGATTATGATCAGTTGGTTAAGGCTGTACGCCGCCGTTCGGATATTGCCTTTAAATGTAAGTCGTTTGCCCTTCCATTTGGGCTGTCTGCTGGCCCCATTTTTACTGTTTATTGGGCATTTATTGCTAAGAAGCTCGAGTTTGATAACAATGGTAGGCGTGTCGATAGCTCGCGTCCTCTCAAAATGGGCTTTTTCTTTCAGTCACAAGCGTTGCGCGATTCTTATGATACTAATCAGGTAGTGTTTACTGGCTCTCAGGCTGATGGCGTTTATCTTGCTTCACAACCTACTGTCACGATTAAGAAACTTGCCGTTCCCCTTAGAAGGCGAAAGGGGGTGTTTTTCAGGTAAAAGCGACTCATGGCCGGCGCAAAAAGTTGTGCTTTTTGCGTCCGGGCGGTGCCTATAGGCTCGCCCGCAGGGCTACTTGATAACCCAACACTTAACAAGCGTTTACAGAGGTAAACAACACATGAAAAAATAGCATATTGGGGGTATGTTTAATGAATCAATCTTTAACTGTAATTGAACATATTACGAAAGAATACCCTAACAATATGTATAAAGTTACTGTTTTTAATCATCCCATAATGCTTCCACGACCAAAATTAGGCCATAGACCTAATAGGAATTCGGAGCAACCATCAGATAAAGCTGTTGAAGAGTCATTGCGTCGTACTCGTACTGCTATTTTTGACTATGCTTTGTCTAACAATTTTTCTTATTTTGTTACTTTTACTTTCAATCCTAAAAAGGTTGATAGATATTCTGTAGAATCTACATCAAATATCATGAAGTATTGGCTTAACCGACAGAAAAAACATTCTCCTAATTTTGCTTATGTACTTGTTCCAGAGTTTCATAAAGATGGTGCAATACATTTTCATGCTCTAATGCGTGATTATAATGCTGAATTGAAGCCTACGGATGTTTTTCAGAATGGTAAACGTGTTTATAACCTTACAGGTTTTACTGCTGGTTTTACAAATGCTCAGAAGCTTGATGATGATCAGACAAAAGCCGCTGCGTATCTTACTAAGTATATCACTAAAGATATGATTACTCGTTTTAATAAACGACGTTATTGGGCATCTAAGAATTTATATAAGCCCGTGAAACGTTATGAGTCATTAGAAAAATTAGGTTTAAGCCAGTATATTCATGATGACAATTTGGTGTTCTCTTCTGATAAATATGATATGTCTGTTTATCAATTTGAACGTAATTTAGATATTGATTCTATTTATGATTTATTAGTTGATAAAGATGCATGTTTATCTTCTGTTACCTCTACTAGTATCAGATATCATCAAGTGTCATTGCCTACTATTTTTAAGCAGACTAGGCCTCTTCCACCTTAATTTTTAGTTTTTAGGTAATCTTCTATGGTTTTTTCTATTTTTGTGATTTTATTATAGATTCCTATTGTACAGAATGAGGCCATTACTATTATTACAACCACTAGAAATGCTATTAGCGCTACCATCATAATTATATTTTCTGGTTGATTTAGGCTTAATTCCATGTTTATTACCTTTTTTGTTTTTTTAAGATTAATTTCTAATTGCATTATATAACATAAATTGGAGGGTAGAAAGTGATTTTTTATGAAAATATCTGAAGCCTTTAAGCTTTATGCTTATGATTGTATTCTAAGAGCTGGTAAGTCTGTAAATACAGAGTCTAGTTATTTGAGTATTAGTAAGTCTCTAGTATCTTTCTTTGGTGATGTGAGTATTGAAAGTCTGTCTTTTTCGGATTTCAGAGATTGGCATAATTTTGTCTCATCTCGATGGAAGCCAAATACGGTTCGTAATGCTATTTCTTGTATTCGTATGGTTCTGAAAATGTCTGCTAGGAAAGGTCTTGATGTTGTAGATTATGAGGAGTTGATTGTTCCTAAGCGTAGTAAATATATTATTCAATATTTGTTACCAGAGGAGATTGAAGCTTTTATTGATGTTGTTTCTCGTAAATGCCGAGGTTATGGTCGTATGAATCGTTTGCGTAATATTGCTATGTTGCGTCTATTAGCTACTTCGGGTATTCGCGTTTCTGAATTGGTAGCCTTGAATCGTAATAGTATACGTCATCGTAAGTTTACGGTTGTTGGGAAGAGTAAGGATCCACGTGTTGTTTTCATTGATGAGAAAACTGAAAATGCTATAAATGTCTATTTAGATTCTCGTACTGATGATGACCCTGCTCTTTTTATTTCTCATCAAGGTAGTCGTTCTCGTCTTACTGCTGGTGGTGTTCGTCGTGTATTTGAATTTGTATGTGCTAATTCAGATTTTAACGACGTAACGCCACATACAATTCGTCATTCATTTGCTACTATGCTTTTAGATAGAGGTGTCGAGTTGTGCTATATTTCTGACTTATTAGGTCATCAGAGTTTAGACACAACTCGTATTTATACACATTATAGTAATACAAAATTACAACATATTTATGATTCCGTTATGTACTAGTTGTGTTATTATATAAGTATAGTCAATTACTCTAGTAGAGTGCCGTATTGACGTTGAAGAGGTGAGAGGTTCGAATCCTCTATTGCCCACCAGATACGATAGAGATGTAGCTCTTTTGCAATGTGTAGTTGTGAAAGAGTTTTTTTAATGTCGTAAAGGAGTATAGAAAATGACAGCCACAAACTCAGACAGTAACTTTTACCACCTAATCGATACTAGCTAATTGACATTACGAAATAAATATGATATTATTAGAGCGTATGAGTAGACATAACTCACCACAATTATCCAACCTGAAAAAGCCACAAACCTGCTCTCTCCTTAGTAAGGCGCAACTTCATTACGAATATAACAGAAAAATTAACGAGGAAAGAGCTATTCTACCAACCAGTAGGACTCGCGGCCATTAGCTATTAAATGCTCCTGAGCAGCCAGCACTCCAAAGATGGGGTGCTTTTAATTTTACACATTTATTTTTCCACTAGATTTTTTAATAGTTATATGTCAATATATTGATATGATATGTTTAAAATGTTTTCACAAAAAAACTCAAATAGCCAACTCTCGTCAAAATAAAAAATCTCCAATAATCTGGAGACGTCACGTATGTGGTAGATGCGAATATACCTTCACAACCTACGAAAAGCCCGTCACTTCTTTTAGTGTCACATCAGACGGGAGCAAAAAAGATAGCTTTTCCATAGGCAAGTTGACAATTAGTATTGCCCGAAGTTTTCATCACGATAAATATGCTGCTGATTTTTATAGCTACGACCTAGCCACCACCGTTCAAGAGAGGCTATTGCTCCAAAATCATCACACTATATCAACACACGAGATCGCTAAAATGGCTCACTCTACTTTACAAAAATTTGATCAAATAGCAGCTCTACAATATGCTGCCCAACACAAACTTATCATTTCCCACCAGAAGAAGCGCGGAAGACCTTCTTTTTCTTATCCTGAACACGATTCTGATCATTCATCTCAACAGTAGTTTTTTCTGTGACATCAAACTTATCAAGATACTTTCCGATCAAAAGCCGCGTCTGGGCATTATATGAAGCCATAGAGCTATAGACAATAGCAATGACCGGCATCAACAACCACTGTAGAACCATCAATATGTTCCTACTCCTTTTATATCTCTCTGGTCGTGGCGGCAATAGCTTAAATGATACAAATACAGAGATTAGTATACCCACCATTGCCACCTGCTGAATAAGACTGACCGTATCTGGCAACTGATGGGCTGCAACACTGCGAGCAGCCTCACTATTCAATACAAGTGGAGCCCACCCACCAAAAGCAACAATCAGAGCAATACAGGCCTGCGTAACATGTCCATCTAGTAATCTAATAAACCTCGCAACACTAGGCCAAAATTTGGTAGTTCTCTTCTTGTTAAAGATATTATTCCCAACATACGCAACATCTGAAGCACCATAACTCCAGCGACGCAACTGGACAAATTGTGCCCGCAGCGTTTTAGTGTAGCCATTAGACAATACTGCATCTTGGTAAATTGGTACAAAAATTGGTACAACTTCATAGTTACCATTAAAATAAAAGTAGCTTCGCCAATATTGATGTCCGTCTTCAACAATCGTTCGGATACTCCAAAAATCCATTTCAACAAGCGCATCCATTGGCTGAGAATGAGATGCAAAATTACGCAATGAATACGGCCTCATAGAGCTAATAATGTTCCAAAATGAATTTCCAGTAGCTACTACCCTCATCGGCGCAGGTACATCCCAGATGTTATTAGTAAACAGGCAAATCGGCTGATATGACAAATGCTTTCGATCCTCATGGACTATGTATTCATACGTTAGGTAGTCAAAATAATATCGATGGGGCTTATTGTCGCAATCCATTGTTGTAACTATGACATCAGAAAAAGCTATATTCTGCTGTTGTAAATATTTCTTCAGCCACTTTCCTGCATAGGTAATGTTGCCACCCTTGCCAATAACCTCGTTCGGTAAGTCTTTGGGGTGTTTTACCAGATGAAAAGAGTGAAAATGTTTACCATATTTCTTCTTTAGTGTATCTGCTGTTGTTGCAATCTCAACACCACCTCTCTCCTCATACGCAAAAATAATAATTAGATGTTTTTTATCATATGTCGTATCTAAAACCGACTTCAAGGCAGGCTCAATAACCTCAATGCTCTCATTATAGGCTGGCATAATTAGGGCGTTGTAAATATTACTTGGTTTAGGAAAATATCCCTCTTCTGCAGCAGCCATTAGTCGCAGATTTTCTAAATGTTGTTCATATAACAACTTTTTTGACTGTTTATCAATCAACCTAGTATATGCACCCTTTGGATTCTCTAAATCATTCAAACGCTCACTCCAGTCCACCCGAGTAGCTCTCTCCATATTATTACGTCCGCTAATCATCCTATAGCTAATAGCCATAGCCTTAACAAAAGCAACTAAGATTACTGTTAGTAAATAGATCGAAGCTAAAACCGGATTTACCATAGATAAGATTATCAAGAGAATAATAGCACCGTAGCTCAACATACCAGGAAGCATTTCAAAAAAGCGATACTTTTTCGTTCGTTTACCAAGCGGAATTTCAATATCCATAAGTTTACCCTAATGATGCAATTTTAATAATTGAATATGCTAACGTAGCCAAAATAACTAAAATGCCCAATGTCAACCATAAAATAAATATAGCTACGCTACGCCTCTTTAATAGGGCTAACTTGACACTAAATATAGCGTGCCCCAACATGATCATAAAAGCTAGTATTATATAGCCAAACAAGCTATACCAATGGTCTCTATAGAAATTCGCCGAGCCGTACGCAGTATATCGAGTAATGACCTGCGCCTCACTATGCTTAATAGCCGTCGTTAGAAATATAGCAATAGCTATAAAGGCTACTAAATTAACAATCAAAGGAATGGTCATCCCTCTGTCGTTCAAAATAACTTTAATTGATTTTTTAACCGTATCTTTCATAAAATGGAGCCGTTGACTGGGCTTGAACCAGCGACCTGCTCGTTACGAATGAGCTGCTCTACCAGCTGAGCTACAACGGCAAACTCCTTAGAAAATTATAGCAAAAACAGGAGTTTTTTCAACCTAAAAACACTTATTTATCAACGGATATATAATATTTAATTTTATGGTTAGTCTTCAAATTATTAAACTGCTTATTAAACTCTGTCAGCGGCACTTTAATATAAGAATAATTAACCGTATTGCCCTCAATATTATTGAGAACAACAAAATAATATCCATCACCAGATAAGGTTTTTATTGGCTCAGATATCCTACCCCTTACTAGGGAGGCGGCAGTCTTAGTTAGACCTCCATCGGAGTTATCGGCAGATACAGAGAGATCAAACACTGGCTGAACTTTATCGCCCATTTCGGCAGCAATATCTTTTAGATTTTTACCCGCCTTAAGCTTCTTTTTAATTTTAGACACTAGATCGTTGGCAGTCTTGTCAATATTAAATGAGACTTCTTGCTTTAATAAAGTGTATTTCATTGCAGTTTTCAGCTCATCCATAGACCAATGAAGATTGTCTTTTACTACAGACTCATATGCTGACTGTGAAAGCTTACTAGACTCCTGCTGCTTATTAATTAAAGCTTGGACCTTCTGGTCATCAACTGTTATGTTATTTTCTCGAGCTAGCTTTTTAGCATACGCCACCTCTAAGGCCTTATCAATTGATTGATTCTGATAAAACTTAACCTTGTCTTTCTGGTCAGACTGACCCTGGCCCTGCAATACTGCCAACGAGCTACGATGATATAGCAAATAATCACTATATTCAGCATTCTCACCATCGATAGTAGCCACCGGGAGAGGTATAATCTTAGTGATTCGGTACGCAATATCACCCGTATCCTTCCACATATACAGCTGAGCCCAGCCAAGACCAACAAAAATTACCAAAATAGCTACACTAACAAACATAGTTACCCACACTAAACGTCGCCTAGTGTACTGAATAGGATACTTGTGCTTTCGCCCAGCTGCTAGAACTTTTTCGCGATGCTGAGCAACGGTATCGTTAGTAATCCTTGCTGGTAGTTTTTTAGATTGTCTCTTATCTTTACGCTTCAACAAGCCCATCTTCACCCTCCTTTTTTGACGCAAGCTCTACAGCATCTTGCAGCTTATTATAGATATTATCTGGATGTTCTACGTTTTTTATAACAAGATCGCCAACAAACGTCTGAATAACAATTGTACCAAATTTAAACATTTCTCCACTAAACCCGGGAATATTATAGCTAATATTCTGAATTTTTGATAGCTTTAGCTCAATTACGTCTTTCCCAAAAAAACCATGTTGTGTAATTTGACGAATTCGCTGGTCTGTCACAATATAATAGGTATAGAACCACATCAAAAAGTGATAAGAGAACAGCGTCAGGCCTATAAGAAAACTTCCCATAAACACCCAAAGCAGGTTTAGATTATCTTGCCAGATAAGAAATGGCAACGAGCCAAGCGCCATAGAACCAAGCAATAAATAAAAGCCTTTTCTCATAGCAATGATATGACGACGAAACACAAACAGCAGACGCTCACCATCGCGCTGCCCATCAAATTGTCTATCTGATACTTTATCTGTCATACGTTTGGTACCCCGGGCAGGAGTCGAACCTACAACCTTATCCTTAGGACGGATCTGCTCTATCCAGTTGAGCTACCGAGGCATAAACTAATTATACCACGAGTAGCTCTCAGGTAGACCAGTCTAGCGCGTAAACTTCTCACTTAACGTATGATAACTAACTAGCTCTTCTGGCTTAAACCAGTGTTCAATTTCACTAACAGCTTCTTCTGAATCGCCGGAAGCATGAATTAAGTTTGGTACACCCTTTTGGCACTCATCGGCATAACCAAAGCTAATGTGCGAGTAATCACCGCGAATTGTACCCATGTCTGCCGACTTCGGTTCAGTTGGGCCAACAATTTTTCTAACAACTGCAACAGCCTCAACGCCCTCTAGTACCATTGCTATGACAGGCCCGTCCATCATCATATCCAATGTTATGTTCAGAGTATCTTCACCCCTGCGCGTCGCTAGTTTACCAATGTCCTCGTAATGAGCATAGTAATGATCTCTAGATGGTGATGTCATTTTTACACCAACTATTTTTAAGCCCACTCTCTCAAAACGTTGTAAAATTTCCCCAACAATTCCCCTCTGAACTGCATCAGGCTTAAAGACAATCAAAGTCCTTTCGACGCCACAGTATTTTTTCTTGCTATCTGACATATACTCTCCTCTGTTCGTTATTATTTTTATTATAGTATCAGAAATAGATAATTTGATAAACAAGTCCATTAACGATAGAATACTAATATGTTTATATCAGAGGCCTTAACTGATTTTCTGGAACATCTGGAAGTTGAAAGTGGACGTAGTCAGAAGACTATTATAAACTACCAGTTATATTTAGAAAGGTTTATCGATTTTGCTGGCGATATTAGTGTTGATAAAATTACATCGGAGTTAATTCGACAATACCGCCTCTGGTTAAACCGTCATAAAAATAACAACACTGGTGAGGGGTTGTCATTAATTACACAAAGCTACCACCTTATAGCACTACGCGGGCTACTCACATATCTTTCTCGTCGCGATATAAAGAGTCTGGCTGCCGACAAAATCATCCTACCAAAGACCGTCCGAAAACAAGTAACTTTTTTACAATACGATGAGGTACTACGGATGATTGAACAAATACCAACCGACACCGAATCAGGACTAAGAGACCGAGCGATTGTTGAACTATTATTTTCCAGCGGGCTACGCGTTTCAGAGCTAGTAAATCTAAATCGTGACCACATAAACCTAACAAGACGTGAATTTATGGTCCGAGGAAAAGGCCAAAAAGATCGACCTGTTTTTATATCAAAAGGTGCTGCTGAGCATGTGTCTACATACCTAGAATCCAGAACAGACAGCTTACCTGCCTTGTTTCTAAGCTACAGCAGGCACCACGCCGCACCTAACACGTCTGGTGATTATCGTCGGCTAAGCGCTCGCAGCATTCAACGAATGGTTAGTCAATACGCCCGCCTGGCTGGCATAACCAAACACGTTAGCCCCCATACGATGAGACACAGCTTTGCTACCGATCTTCTCATGAATGGTGCAGATTTACGCTCCGTTCAGTCAATGCTGGGCCATAGCAATATATCAACTACTCAGGTCTATACACACGTCACCGATCAGCACCTAAGAGATATCCACGAACGTTTTCATAGCGATACTTAGCTTAAGGCTTACATCTGCCTACGGTAGCAGCCCCACCACCACCACCAGATATGGAGAAGTCCTTACATAGACTGTTTTTTAACTCAACCGCATTATCTGGATAGGCAAAATCATCTCCAATTTGCAGACGCGCCTCAACTCGCCTGAATAAGTTACTTGCTCGCCCCGTTGAGTCAACAATCGGCTGTACACCATCAAAGTTTACAGTAGTACCATCAGTTTTTTGGAGCGAAACTTTTATACTGCCACCCTTATATATTGAGACCAGTCTCAAAAAGGCAGATTCACTACCTGCTGGAACCTCATCAACATCAATTACCGCCTTACAAGAATACTCACCAGAAAACCTAAATGTTTTACTGCAAGAAATGATATTTGTTCCATTGTTATGCTCATTACCGTCAGTTGCACGTGGACGATCTGAAGGTTTGCCAGAAACAGTAGTTCCAGCCTGACCTAGAACGTCTGACCTTAAGACGTTTGGTCGGAGAAAAGAGGTCACGCCTGTTGTGTCTAATGTCGCCAAGTTAAAGGTTGATCCAGGACTAATAACTTGTGCACGCACCAACGGTGGTGTATTACTATTCCATTTATCTTTTGTCGGCAGTTCTCCGGTGGTCGATATTTCGGTATTGACTGCATTTGCAGCATTTAAGTTGCTTTCGTCATCACGTCTATACCATTCAATGATTATTTTATTGAATGAACTTACCGCTCTCAGAGATATAAGCTGAGACTTATCTTCAATAGCTTTATATATAAAATCTTGAGATTGCATGGCAATTTTCACACAAGTATACGCCTGGTCAAACTTTTTACCAGCACCGGAGCCTGTCTGAATAACCGTCTCACCAGACGCACTACCACCAACCACTCCAGAGGCAGCAATCATATTACAATTTATTGGGCCACTCAATACGCCTGCTGCTTGCATATTCCCTGTTTGGGCGGCACGAACAACTCGCTTGGCGTCCTCTATGCCTGCCAAGGCAGCATCATAAGCGCTCTGCGATAAATCATTATCTGAAGCCTGTCTTTGGTCCATAAGCATTAATCTCATAAAGCCAATCGTCACAATTGTAAGCAACGTTGCCCCAAAAATAACCGCAAAGAGCGACACGGCGCCCGACTGTCGTGCATACCTACCCATTTGTCCTCACAATCATTTCAAATTTATTTATCGCGCAGAATTCAAAATTACTGTCAGTCTCATCCGGTGCTTTACATGAAGAATTTCTAATTTCGCTCATTTTACTCGTTCCTAGTGTAAACGTTAATCTATATAAGGCTTCCCTTGAACTATCCGAAGTAATCTTTTCCAGTGTAACATTATGAATGCCAATTGAACCGTCACCACTATTAATCGGTCTTAGTAAATTAGAAGATTTTGCCATATCAACCGTTTCCGGATATCTACCAGACCCATCTCTTTTACATAGCCCGCCGTCCGCATCAACAACTCGCACTAGATTAATCGGATTACCATCAACCTTAAATAGCCTATTTGCGCCCAATAGACTAGGATCGTCCAGATATTTTGGGTTATTCCAAACGTACGAATGAGCACCCAAGCACAGACGTCCAGTAGTCCAATTTTCATTATTTGGCACTCTTAAGCCTGTAATATTGATTTTCCCGGCATTTGCCTGTAGAAAATCTCTCCTAAACGTATCGGAAATATCTCGGCCCGCTTGATTAACATCACGCAATACCACTCCTCGACTATACATCCTACCAGCCTGAATGCCCACCATTGTAATTGACAACAAAAGAATAGAGATAAAGGTCATAGCTAGCATTAGTTCAATTAACGTAAATCCTTGTTTAGCGTCCCGAATCATATAACCTCACAATCGTACCAATCGTTGCCGGCATTTTACTGCCAACCGGCATCCAACAAGCTTTAATATACGCGTCATACTTATTGCTGTCTTTACTGTCAGTGGCTGTACTTGGCTTGACTAACCTAACAGATATTCCGTACGTTTTCTTAGTGTCGCCATCAACTCGCGCGTAAGTTTCCGCCTGCTTGTAATCACCCGGGTTGTTCAAAATACTGATTTTAGAGGTATGCGCGGACGTTGCCGCCAAAGCAAATTCTCGATTAGAAAAACCATCAGGACATGCTGCCACCCCTAAACCGCCCTCATTATCACCAACCGCAGCAATACTTACCGCGTTGTCGTTAACCAACTTTTTCCAGATGTCGCTCTTTGTATCATGTGCATACCTTAAAATTTCCGCTTGAGCGTCAACTTGCTGTCTTACCAGTGTCGTTTCTAGGGCGTACTGCGAAATAGCCATCCCCCGATTCATTGTTTCTAACGTAATAACGGCGACCAGGCTAAAAATAGTCACACCAAGTAACACCTCCACCAAGGTGTCGCCCCTACTAGCCCTACGCATCAGCACATCCTCCAGTTGCATTACCTATCACCACCGCATCAGCTGAACCAGCATACGAGCGCAAAAAGACAGATAATCGTTCACCCGGTAGCCAGTCGTCATCATAAACGCAAATTTCCCGCTGTTGACGCTGCTCCCCACCAGACTGTATAATGCCAGCATTATTCTTATTATTCACAAAATTAGTAAGATCGTCGCCAAATCTACTAACATCCGTCCTAATGTCCAGTTGCCCTGTTTCTGGATGACGATACATTAAAATGGAGATGTAGGCATTGTTTTTGTGTTGATTAGCAAACCTAGTCTTTACCTGCCAATTAACAGAGTAGTCACTAGACTCAGCACCACGACGATAGGCCCAAGCACTACCCTTATCGGCCCTATGTGCATAAACTGGATAAGTTTTATAAGAAGTTCCATCGGTAGAACCTAACGCACCCACTGTGGTGATATAACGGCCAACAATCACACATTCAGACTGCCCGCGCAAAGTTTCAAGCCGGCCATCCGCCCCATCAATTGGACAAACGCTCCTTGACCGATCATTCTCCACATTAACAACTTTTGAATATTCACTACGTAAAAATCCAGCATATGACTGAACTGAATCACGGTATTGCTGACGATTGATAGACATGCTCACTCCAACCATCAGCATTGAGGTTAATAAACCAGAAATAGCCACAAACAAAATCACTTCAATTATAGTAAAACCTTTTTGTTTATCGCCCATCACTTCTCCATTATAGCATAAGCGAGTTGCTTTAATTAGACGAGTAGAAATCCCCATGTTAAAATTTGTTGGCTAAAAAACCACGCCAGCAAGAATCCTACAATAAGTAGCGGACCGAAACAGATTCGTGAATTCGCCTGTAATTTACCCCTAAACATCGATGGTAAGACCAGTAATGTACCAATTAAATTTGCCGCAAATAAAGCCGCGAAGGCCAATAGCCAATTACCCAAGAATAAAGATAAACCCAAGCCAAGCTTAACGTCACCAAAACCAACCCAAGTTTTATCCTCGCCATAACGATACTTTGAGAACAGATATAGCAACATATATACCCCGCTCAAAATTACAATTGACCCCAGAAGCGAAGTTAAGTTTTTTGAAAAATCTTCAGCTAAAGATAATCGTAGTGCCGCAAAGATAACACCGACAATAATAAACGGAATATTGATAACATCAGGTAGTAATAACCACTTAAGGTCATAGACAAATAAAATTGCTAATAGCACCAAGCCAACCAACCACAAAGATAATAGTATAACTTGCCAGGAATCCATCAATGAGCCTGGCCAGAACACCACTGATAAGACAAACAGTCCAGCCATTACCACCTCTAACAAAATCTCCATCCAGCCGATAAACTGCTTACAATAGCGACACCGACCCAGGCTAATAACCCAACTGAATACCGGTATTAAGTCGTACAGCGCCAGCTCGTGACCACAAGATAGACAGCGAGAGCGGTCCTTGGATACCTTCTTTATCAGTGGAGACAATTTCTTCAACTCTTTCCGATCAACCTTCTCTCCGGCCTTTTTATCCTCAGTTAATTGATGAGCGCGTAGTCGCCAAATCTGCGCCCCAACGAAGCTACCTAAAATAGCCCCCAATACTCCAGCCAGTACAAATTTCATCATACTTCTTATGTTAACAAAAAACTACAAAAAAATCAGCCCCACGCTGGGGCTGATTTCTATAAGCTTAATGTTTTTATACGTCCTGGCAATACAGCTGCTTTTGCGAACCATTGTTTTCCAACAGCACCACAACAGCAGCGTTGCGTGAAGAACCGTTCTGCAAGGTAATAGTTGCCGGATCATCAGTAGATGGTGCCGGTGAATTGGCAGGACATTTTCGGCCACGCATTACCTTAATTTCATTACCAGCAACCGACATTGACGAACTAGTGGCAACCACCTTCAGCTCCGAGTTTTTATCGTACTGGTCAAGCTTGTCAACATACTTGCGCAATGATTCATCGTTAAACGTTCCGCCATTACGATTAGCTGAATTCCAGCTGGTAATAGCGGCAGCAACCGTTGAGGCGTCATTTTTCCTTGACTGATCACGCTGATTGCGCTGTAATGCTGGTAGTGCGATAAACACCATCGCGAAAATAAGTCCAGCAATAGCCAGAACCAACACAACCTCGATAATCGTAAATCCTTTTTTGTTGTCTTTGTTTACCATTGAAATGTCCACCTTTCTATGGCTTATGTTATATTTGTGCAAAAAATGCTTACGTTTATAATACACTAAAATTATATAATCGTCTAGCGAATATTAATATTACCAACTAAGCTATAGATTGGGAATAATATTGCAGCAACCATCGTACCAGCGACAACTGCCAAGAATATCATTAAGACTGGTTCTATTGCCGTTGACAGTGCTCGAATCTCCTCATCAAGCTCGTCCTCATACACTTGGGCGGTTTTACCCATCATCTCATCAATTTTACCGGATTGCTCACCAATTTTTATCATCTGAGGCACCATTGTTAAGAAATAATCTTCGTTCGATAAGGACGCCGAGAGAGCCTTACCACCCTTTACCTTATCTGCAGCACGAGCAATACCCTCACTGATAACAACATTATTGACCGCCTCTGATGAAATACGAAGCATATCAAGCATTGGCACGCCCGTACTTAATAACGTCTGACCAGTTCGCGTAAATCGCGCCATATACATTTTTCTAAACATTCCCTTAAACAATGGGGCATTAAGCTTAAATGTATCCTTGGTTCTAACTCCCTGATCAGTTTTCAGATATTGCACCAAAAAATATCCACCAATAATAAGCAGCAGTATAATAAGCCACCAAAATCCAGTAAAGAACTTTGCTGTGCCGACCATAATAAGAGTTATTAGTGGCAATTCTTTATTTAAGTCTCTATATAGCCCCTCCACTTGCGGCATCACAGTAAACAGCATAAAACCCACGACTAAGATAATTACCGCCAGGACAATCGACGGATACATCATGGCACCTCGAATTTTTCCCATCATCGCAGCATCTTTTTCCTGCTGAGCCGCCAGCCTCTTCAGGGCGTCATCCATTGTACCAGATGTCTCACCTGCTGCAACTAATGCAACATAAACTCTATTAAAAACCTCTGGATGTTTCGAGAAAGAGTCCGACAGAGACTTACCTCCTTCAACATCAGAAATAATCTCCTGAACAATTTCTTGCATTCGCTTATTGGCGGTCTGCTCCTGTACGGTTCTAAGACTTTGCGACAGTGGTAGACCAGCCCCAATCAACGTTGCCAGCTGACGAGTAAATACCACTTTATCTTTGGTAGTAATCCTGCCAGATAGCTTGGCAAATATATTATCTTTATCATCCTGAAGTTCAATTTTTAGTGGCACAAACCCCTGGGCCGATAACAGTTTTGCAGCAGAATTTTCGCTATCAGCCTGAACAACAGATTTAACAATTTTGTCACTCGCACTATCCCGCGCCTCATAGTTATATTTTTTCATCCACTACCCCCTCATCAACCTCTCAAACTCTGTCAAATCAACCGCGAATTCACGCGCATTATCATACGTAATTGTACCGTTTTGTACCAAATTAACCAAAGTTCTGTCCATCGTCTGCATTCCTTGGTCGGCACCGGTCTGAATCACCGCGTCTAACTGATGCGATTTACCTTCACGAATAATATTGCGGACTGCCGGATTGGCGATCAATACTTCCGCCGCCACAACTCGTCCACCACCAATTGCTGGCACTAGCCGCTGCGAACAAATTGCCATCAGAATATTACTGAGCTGCGCCCGAATCTGTGGCTGCTGATGTGGTGGAAACACGTCAATCATACGATCGATTGACTGAGCCGCCGAGTTAGTGTGAAGAGTCGCAAACACCAAGTGTCCGGTCTCAGCAATAGTAATCGCCGCCGAAATCGTCTCGAGGTCGCGCATCTCGCCGATCAACACCACGTCCGGGTCTTGGCGAAGGCTGGAGCGCAGCGCCGCCGAGAAAGAATAAGTGTCATAATGAACCTCGCGCTGCACCACTACCGATTTTTTCGACTTGTGCGTAAACTCAATCGGGTCTTCAATAGTAATAATGTGCTGCGATCTTTCAGAGTTAATCTTATCGACCAGCGCTGCCAAAGTTGTCGACTTACCCGATCCAGTTGGCCCAGTCACCAGCACCAAACCGCGTGGAAAATCAGCAAAGGTATTAACGACCGGCGGCATACCCAGCTCAGTTGCCGACTTTATCTCATTTGGAATCAAACGCAAAGCCGCCGCCAAATTGCCGCGTTCATGAAAAGCATTCACCCGAAATCGCCCTAACGTACCAAACGCAAACGAAAAGTCAAATTCCTTATCTTTAAACAGAATCTGGCGCTGATCTTCGTCAAGAATCTGAAATACCAATCGCTCAACCGACGGCTCATCAAGCGGCTGTGTACCAGCTGCTGGCACCAATGCGCCGTCAATCCTCAGCATCGGCGGCAAGCCAACCTGAATATGAAGATCTGAAGCCCGCTTCTTCACCACTTCTTCTAGTAAAATCTCAATTCGTAATTCTTGATTATTCATATTTCCTCCTTTTATGCGGTGTCCGCCGCTACTCTATTTACTTCTTCTATTGTTGTTACGCCATTTAACGCTTTCAAATATCCATCTTGGCGCATCGTAATCATTCCTTGCTGAATTGCCATTCGTTGGATTTCAGTTGCCGTAGCCCGCTTTACAATCAAATTCTGAATCTCCTCAGTAACATCCATCACCTCATATAGACCAGCTCGTCCAGAATAGCCGCGTGGCGTTTGTGGCGTATCTTTACCTTTTGCCAAGACAAATGATGCTTGAGTTGCTAACGGCAAGCTCTCATAGCCCAGGTCTTGAGAAAATTGTGCAACCTGTTCCTTTGTTTGTGGCAATAGTCCACCGACAGCTTCACGAATTGCTTGGGTTTCTAGCGGTGATGATTGATACAAATCCCGACGACGCGCCACCCGCCGAACCAACCGCTGCCCGATGATAGTATTGACCGTACTAGCAATAAGGAACGGCTCGATGCCCATATCAAGTAGTCGCGGTAGCACACCCGCTGCCGAATTGGTGTGTAAAGTCGAGAAAACCAAATGCCCCGTTAACGCTGCTTGAACCGCCAAGTTCGCTGTTTCATTATCACGAATCTCACCAACCATCACAATGTCTGGATCTTGACGCAAAATTGACCGTAAACCCGAAGCAAACGTCAAACCAACCTCCGCATTCACCTGAATCTGATTGACACCGTCCATCTTATACTCCACTGGATCCTCAAGCGTCACGATATTGACCGTATCGTCTTTGATTTCCTTTATTAGCGCGTATAGGCTTGTTGATTTACCAGAGCCAGTCGGTCCTGATGTTAAAATCATTCCGTTTGGACGCTTAATTCCTTTGCGAATCGTCCGTAAGGCACGTCCAGCATATCCCATGTCCTCTAAATTAAATGAACTGCCACTCTTATCAAGCAAGCGAATAACCACCTGCTCGCCCCAAACAACTGGTGAGATAGCAATACGCAAATCGACATCCTTACCAGCCACATTAACCGCAAATTGACCGTCCTGAGGAATACGGTGCTCGTCAATCTTTAGGTTTGAAAGAATTTTTATACGACTAACTAACGCTGGTTCAATACTTTTTGGTAGCTGCATAATTTCACGCAGCACGCCATCCACCCGACAGCGAATTTTCAAAGCTTTTTCCAACGGCTCAATATGAACATCTGAGGCATGACTCTTCACAGCATACTCCAAAATCGTCGATAATGCTCGCGATATTGGCGAATCCTGCACAATTGTTTTAATGTTGCCAGCATCTGACGAAGACTCTTCCTGCGAAGCTTGTGCCGCTACGTTAACAGATGACAAGTCGGTCTTATATTGATCCAAAACATGACGCACGCTCTCTTCTGAAGCCATAAAGACCTTAATCGGACGTTGAATCCGATTCGACAGATAATCAACCGCCTGAACATTATTGGCGTCGATCATCGCCACTGCTAATCTGTTTTGGACCTCCGCCAACGGCACTGCCATAAATCTCTCAGCAACATCTGACGGCAATAATGATAAAATATCCTGATTGATAACACTATTCGATAAATTAACGTATGGCACACCCGAAACCTGCGCTACGCCATGAACCAGCAACTCGTTATCAAGCAAGCCTTCGTCACTCAACAAGCTAAATAGCGGCTTATTATTTTCAGTAGCACGCTTTAAGGCATCATCAATAACCGACTTTTCGATAAGTCCTTCATTTATAAGCAGTTTAATCAACTTATCTTGGATATCATCCGTCAGTAAAGCCATGCTACGTCCTTTCTCTACTTGGCCGTATCTTGACCCACAAACACCTCAACAGTTGGATTTATCGCATTGCTATTGAAAATCGCTGGATTTGGTTTTTCAACATCAGATGATATCTCCCGAATAGTTTGTACTTTCATACCACGCTCTGGGACCTTTAAAAAGGAGATGTTGGAGGCGACAAGATAACCAATTGCCACACCTACACCCGAAATTAATACCACCATTGCTATATCTGTTTTTTTCACGGCTTTACCACCTTATTTTCTAATTGTACTGTTTGTGCCGGTTCATAATAAGCAACACCCCGAACAACCAAACTCAATTTATCTTCACTACGCTGAATTTCTACTGTTTTTAAGTCAATTACGCGAATCGAAGCTTCAAGTTTCGTCAATAGCTCTTTCAATTTATCAGCTGGCCCGCTCACTTCCATGATAAACGACACAGTATTCGCTGAAGTTGATCCAGAACTATCACCATCAGAGGCGACTTGCGTCACCGACAAATTCTGAATCGTCAAACCAGTAGTCGTATCAATAAACTTGTTCTTAAGCGAAGCGCCAAAAGCATCAGCGTTAGGATTATCTGGCAATGCATCTAAAATCGTCTGTAGTGCGCTACTTTCATTACTTGCCTTGACAGAATTAAGCGCTGTATTTGTATCTAGAACTCGGATATTCTTCTTTAACTCGTCAATTGTCGTTAGATTCTTATCCAGTCGCGAAATCGTACTTTGCTTTTCAATAATAATCTTTGAGTGAAAGATAATCTGTTGAATCAAGAAAATACTGACAACTAGCGCAATCCCCGCTAAAAACGCCGCGCTCGCCACAAAAACAAACATTGTCTTTTTTGACGAATCAATTTGCTGACGTTTGCGAATTGCAACTTCTTTATTATCGGTTGGCATTACCATTCTCCCGTTTTGCCGAATTATCAGTTTTACTCTTAAATAAACTATCTGGAATTCCTTGGCGTGAGTCGGTCATATCAATTTTAGTCGTTGGTGTTATAACTGAAACTACGCCATTGTTTGCAGGCGCCAGCAGCGCTTCATTATATTCAAACGAGAAAGAAAACTGCAATACTTTTTTACCCTCCGAATTTTCACCAAAGCTAGTGTCACCATCTTTTATATCCTTAGTCAGTTCTACCTCTGAAGTGTTAGCTCCATCGGTTGTCCGAACTTTAGTGCTTAAAATAGTCTTTTTTAAGGTCTCCAACGCACCGTAGCCGTTAGCAGCACTACCCTCCAGAGTAATTGTCTTCAATTCAGGATTAACCTTAATGCTTGAAAAGCTAACATTGTTTGGTGCTGGTGGATTAACCGCAGATACTACATCAAAAATCCGCGAATTAATTTTCTTACCAGAGTGTTGGGCGTTAATTTTTGACAATTGATTTTGAATAGTCACCACCTTATTGAGATCTTCTACCGCCATAAGTTTATCGCTTCGATCTTTAATGCCGCTATTTTGTACCACCTCAGCTGCAAGTTGACCGCCCAAAATCACCGCCAAAGCAACTACTGCGGCAATAGAAGCGCCTCCTATCAAAAACGACATTGAAATAACACGATTACGCATCGCACGAGTTTTTAGCAGCTCTCGCTTGACATTCGGGATAAGGTTAATTTCAATCATGATGCATTGCTCCTTTGCGCCAAGCCGACAGCAATAGCAAACTCTGAGGCAATCGGCGCCAACTGTTGCTGATCAGACTGAGAAACCTGAACTCGCTGCCACGGATCGGCAACAATTGACTGAATGCCAGCTTTATTCATAACATAACTATCAAGTTGCGGAATAACTGAACCAAAACCTGATAGTAAAATACTAGAAACAGCAGTATTTGGATATCTAGTCTGGAAAAACTTGATCGATTTGATTAACTCTGATGAGAAGTTATCGAGTGTCGAATCAATTGCTCTTAGCACCTGTCCATCCAACCTATCTGGCGCCAGACCAAACTTCAGGATAAATTGACGCGCTTGATCTTCTTGGACATTAAGATTTTGGACTGCTGCTCGCACTAACGAAGATAGTCCCGTTGGAATCATACGAATTAGCCTTGGCGCACCGTTGTAAACTACTGCCAAATCTGTCGAATTCTCGCCCATATCAATAATTAAGCGAGCATCCTGTGAATCAGTAACAGATAAAGAGCGCACCATTGCAATAGCATCTGGCTCCTCAGCGATAACATTGAAACCAAGCCCCTCGACCAGCTCCAGCCTTTCCTCTGCGTATGTTTTTGACGTACTAGTCAGCAAAACCTCATATTGGTTCTGGGCATGTAAGCTCTCGCCTAACAGCACCCAGTCTACCTCCGCCTCATCCGAAGACATTGGAATGTACTGGTCGACCTGATATTTCATCATTGCCTTTAGTTCTTGTTCGGAAACCTTCGGAACGTCAATTACGGTTGAAAATGTTTTATTTGAAGGTAATCCAATAGCCACATTAGAGGTCCTAATTCCAGCTTGACCAACTGCTGTCATAATTGCTTCGCCCAAACGTCGTCGCGCCTCTGGCGAATCGCCACTTGTTATTTTAGAATCAACTGGCGTATAGCCATAATGGACCAGACTCCAACCCGCACCAGTACGAGACAACTGAACCACCCGCACCGCGTTTGTGCCGATGTCCAGTCCGAAGAAGTCGCCCAACCCTTTTATTAATTTCATAACTAGTACCAATTATATACATTAGCGTTTTAATTTGCAAACTTTTAATATCTTGGTGGCAATTCACGTGCATTCATCGTGCTAATTGCACCCGTATTCCGATAATTGTTATATGCCCAAATGTAGGCATCTGCCCGTAAGTTAATGATTTCTGCTGGAGTCCCCGGATGCATGTTTGGATTATTTTTAGCTGATGACGCATGCTTACCACCATATGTACGTCGCAAAAACAGGTGGCCGGCTTTAATTGGTCCATTAATCCGTAGCTGCTTGCCACATGAAGCCTCGGAGACCCCACTCAACCAATGTGTCATATTTAACACAGCCCCACAGGTGCTAACATAACCGTCTTTAGGAGTAATTAACCAAGCATTAACCTCACCAACCGAAGGATCAATAATAATATTTTTAGCATAGATAATTAGTTGTGGTAGTGTCCGCGCATTACCTGGATCACTATACAACAAATCGCCCGAAATCCTGACCGTACCAGTAGATTTGATGACAATACTCTTTCCTGCGTCGAGCCTTGATCCGGCTAAAGTGATATTTCCGGCGGCATATTCGCCCGTCGCCAAATTGTTGGTAGCGACAACCCCTGAAACATTTCCTTTTATACCCCCGACAGATGGTAGTGTAAAATTGTCAGGAACGAGACTGGAGCTACTAAAATTACCAAACTTTGGTGTATTGGCAAACGTCAACTTATTATAATCACGTACTGTCACATTTTCACGACCATTGAAAGATGATGACAAACCTGCCCCGGAAGCCGACTCCGCTTTGCCACCAGCAATAATTCCATACTCAGCCCAAGATCCATGTATTTTTTGATAGGCACGATCCATCGTGTAGGATAACGTAATATTTTCAATTATCAACCCCATGTGCGACGGGCTAGACTTGATATAAATATCAATAATATTTCCATCGCTATACAGAACAGTACCTGGTTTGATGTCAGCCGTAAATGCCGAATTCTCACTAAATCCCGGAAGTCCCCATCCTGAGTATTGCGTACCATCAGGTCTGGCGCCATTTTCATTTCCTTTAACGTCCATTTCGTGTCCATTAATTTTTACTCGAATAAAATTATCCGCTGAACCTGAAAAGTTGAATCTTAAATTTTTAGCGTTCTTCAAATCGCCCAATTTAACATTTTTCAACCTAAATACATAGGTGTTTCCACAATTCAAAACGGCAGTTCCTGTAGCGCCCAAACAGCCAGCTGCAACGCTTGAATCGGGCTTTGATGAAGAATGCGTATGACGCCCAAAACTATTAATACTAATCCACTTCGCTTTATTTGAAGTTCTCCAAGTACCTCTACGACAGTCAGGATTGTGTGTAATGATCCGCGTATCACCAATTAAATCCTTGTTCGGTATATCAGAACACGGAATCCAACCATCCTGCTGACGATTACCCACGCCAGATTGATACCATTGAGTTGTTACTACTGTTCTGGCCTGATATTCAACCGTTAAATTTATAGCATTATCTCGACAATTTGGTAAATCAGCCGGGCTATTTGTAGCCTTGCTATAAGCCCGCTGGTTACCACTGCCGCCATAAGAGTCTTGAGAGCAAATTACTGACCAGTGCGGATCAACTTTATCTCCGCCCTTATAAGTATATTCACTCGGCCCAAACGTTGGTTTTTCCCCAAGAGTATTACCGTTATTATCCACACCCGTACCCCAAAGACCCATTGATTGCAGTGTAGATTTATCAATAATACTTTGATTGTCTGGGCCGAGTAAGGTATTAGACGTATTGCTAGTAATAACTTCTTTGTCAGTTTTAATATCACCACCCCAAACTTGGACTTTTGGCTTTTTTGACGTCCTAATACATCTAATCGCGTACCTAAAGTCTGTCGAAGGCGCTGAGCCATTATAATCACTGACCATTGCCACATAACACAGGCTATCATTAGCGTTCAGATTTGACCCACTCAGGTTATCTGTTGCATTTGTAGCAATTGCCGTCTGTCCGGGATTAATCTGGTTCTTGCCGCCATTTCCAATGATTTCCTTACATGTTCCGCTATCAACATTTAGATCTGGATGTTGCCCTTTTATTAGTCGTACAACCGCGCACGACCAATCGTGAACTGTACCACCCGGTAGTGAAACTGTATTGACCCCACCAATACTTGATACTTCCGTACCCCTAGCAATAAATCGAGTGAGCGCATAGGCTGAACCTTGTGATTTTACTGAACCCTTATTGTTTAAGGCCGCATTAATACCATCAAGGCTTGTAACGTTATCCGTATCAATATGATCGGAAGCAACACTAACAGATGGTTCGATATCATAGTCGTATGGTATTTCAACACAAGAATAAGGTGAATATCCCCAGCCCGCCGTCGAGCCAGAGCCACGCTTACTCCAATAAATACGCTGACAAATCCGCTTGCCCATATCTTCTTTTCGAATAACCCGCGTGTACATAAACTTATTTTTACCTAGTTCACCATGAAGGTCCTCGAGACGCGATTTGCCGTTCAGAGCCTCCATTGTAGTATTCTTATAATCCGCCGGGTTATTCATCCGCTTCCAAGCATACCCCTTCCAATCAGAAATATTCCCATATTGTCGCGAATCTTCATTATGCCAAGCACCCCTGCTATTAAGGCTGTTATCTCCATCAATTGGCTGATTTGAACTAAGATCAAACACATCCTGCTGCACGCCAGTTACGACATGCTCTGTCGTTCCGCCGCTAACAAATATGCTATGCCACCAGTCAACAGTATCGCCAGGCTTGAGATTTTTTAAGCGCTCGGGTGATGATTTCCAACCAGACCCATAGTTGCTTGTATCCGACGGATTAAACTGTTTGGTAACCCAAGATCGCCCAGTCATAGTCCAAGTTGTAGTGCTTGGATATGCATACGTATAGATAAAAAACGCCGTCACTGAAACAGCTAAGGCCACTACCATTGCCAGCATGCCCATCCGAGGCAATGAGTATTTTCTGCTCATGCTTATGATTATATCAAATATTGCGCAGATGATATAATGAATGTATGAGTTTATCTATTGGAATCGTCGGCTTGCCAAACGTCGGCAAATCGACACTTTTTAATGCCTTAACTAATAACGATATTTTGGCTGCTAATTATCCGTTTGCGACAATTGAACCAAACACAGGAATTGTTCCCGTACCAGATAATCGTCTACAAATTTTGGCAGATCTTTATCATGCCCAAAAAATCATCCCAGCTACCGTTACTTTCGTTGATATTGCCGGACTAGTTGCTGGCGCTTCCACAGGCGAAGGTCTAGGTAATAAGTTTCTTCATAATATCAGAGAGTGCAACGCCATTATTCACGTTGTTCGTGCTTTTGAAAATTCAAAGATTTTGCGACACGACGAAGCGCCAATTGACCCAAAAAAAGATATCGATATTATCAATACCGAGCTAATCCTAGCCGACCTGCAGACAATTGAAAAACGCCTGCCGCAGCTACAAAAAGAAGCTAAGGCTAATCCAGAAGCCCGCCAAAAAGTAGCTTACTTACAATCACTGGCAGACAATCTACAGTCAGGGACACCAATTTCTGCTCTGGCCAACGTAGACTTTGAAGCAATTGCTGATCTACATCTACTCACCGCAAAGCCAGTTATTTACGCTTTCAATGTTGACGAAGAAGGATTAAACGATTCCGCCCTGCAAGAAAAATTAAAAGAACTGGTCCACCCCGCAAAAACCGTCTTCATCTGTGCAAAATTAGAGGAAGAGTTGAAGGGCTTGTCAGAAGATGATGCCAAAGAACTCCTGGAAAGCTATGGAGTTCAGGAAACCGGATTAGTTAAACTAATTCATGCCGCTTACGATACATTAGGACTACAAAGCTACTTGACTGCCGGCAAAAAAGAAGTGCGCGCCTGGACAATCCATAAAGGCTGGACAGCGCCACAAGCCGCTGGAGTTATCCATTCAGACTTTGAACGAGGCTTTATTGCTGCACAAATTGTTGATTTTAATGATTTGATTACTGCTGGGTCAGAAGTAAAAGCTCGCGAGGCCGGTAAGATTCGCACTGAAGGTAAAACCTACATTATGCAACCAAATGATGTTGTTGAATTTAGGTTTAACGTTTAGCTAATTTCAATTTATAAAATCGCTCAAGATTTCCCTTACTTCCAGCAACTTCGCTATCCTTTTTGTCTAAAATAACAAAATACTTTTTTGCCCAATTTTCAAAATCAGTTAAGACCTGCCGTCGCACCTTATCATTTTTGACAATGCCCTTATTAGTTTGCTGTCGCCCTGCCTCAAATTGCGGCTTAACCATAGCAATGAGTGTGGTACTTTCATTCATCAGTTCGCTAGCTACATGTGGCAAAATTTCCCGTAGTGATATAAACGACACATCTCCTACGATCACATCAATCACCTCATCTGTGTAAAAATCACGAATGTCGGTTTTTTCGTTGAGGATAATCTTTGGATTGGAGCGTAAGCTTGGATGAAGCTGATCGGTGCCAACATCAACGGCGAAAACTTTCTTAGCACCATGGCGCAACGAATAATCAGTAAATCCGCCCGTACTTGAACCAATATCTAACACTGTTTTATCCTGAAAATTAAGCTTAAAATATTTGGCTACACTAGCCAGCTTTAAGCCTGCCCGTGATACATAAGTTTCCGCTTTTTCCAGCGTTATCTTGTCAGTATCAGATACCATAACCCCTGATTTCTGAGCAACTTTTTTATTCAAATAAACATATCCCAAACGAATAAAATTATCCGCCTGAGAACGCGTTGACACCAGCCTACGCTCGACTAGAGCCTTATCTAATCGCTGTTTCATTTGAAGGGCTGCTACTTCTTTCGTTCGCGGTACTCGCCAGTTGATGTATCGACACTAATAATATCGCCCTGCTTAATGAACGCTGGAACTTTTACCACCAAACCAGTTTCCAATGTAGCATCCTTTAATACTGATGAGGTCGTATCGCCCTTCACTACGTCCTCGGTATAAGTAACTTCCAAATATTTGTTCTTTGGTAGTTCAACATTGATTACTCGACCGTCAAAGAATTGCAAACTTAACTCGTCACCTTCCTTCAAATATTTGCTGGCATCATCCACGATTTCCGCAGCTAATTCAAATTGTTCAAAACTAACCGGATCCATAAAGTAGAATTTATTGCCGTCGTTATACAAATATTGCGCAGTCTTATTGTTTACTTCCGCAGCCTCGATACGCTCTTGACCCTTAAACGTCTTTGGAATAACACTACCGTCAATCAAATTCTTCAGCTTAACGTTAACGATTGAGCCGCCACGACCCATGACCTTCTGTCCGTACTCCACGACTCGATACGGCTTACCGTCAATCTGACAAACTACTCCTTTTTTCAAATCAGTTGGTTGATACATACATATTCCCTTCCAATAAAATATCTCGCTGCCAAATATGTAATAGCAACGAGATATCCTGTTTAATATTCCTAGTTGCTAGCCACAAATGGCAATAGCGCCAAATGGCGAGCTCGCTTAATTGCTACCGCCAAACTTCGCTGTTGCTTTTCACTTAAGCCAGTCTTGCTGATCGGCTCGATTTGACCATAAACATTGATATAGCGCTGTAAAGTCTTTACGTCTTTATAGTCAAAAATAATTGGTGGATTTTTCTTCACTTGTGCCATTATTATCTCCTTATTAGAATGGGATTTCGCTCAGGTCAATTGGCTTATCGTCAATTTCCGTCACAACTTCCTCTTTTTTAGTAGTCTTTGGTGCTGCAGAGCCTGAATTATCGCCACTTGGACCGTCCAAGAATGTTACGTCTGAAGCGGTAACTTCAATTCGACTCTGTCTTTTGCCAGTTTCCTTATCTTCCCAACTGTCTTGCCGTAGTCGTCCCTGCACTAAAACCCGACGACCTTTACTCAAATATTGCATCACCAAATCACCAAGTTTTTCCCAGGCAGTAATATTGAAAAAGTCTGCCTGATCATCCTGAGTTGGTCGATCAACCGCGATACTAAAACTGACTACGTTTTTGCCAGAAGCTGTTGTTCGCTGCTCTGGATCGCGTGTCAATCTACCTAGTAAAATTACTTGATTGATACTTCGTGCCATATTTTTACCCTCTCTTTTGCCTAGTGGCAGTTAGGTTTATTTACTTGATTCGCTTGAATCAGCCTCTTCGTTGCGTGCTTTTTGCTCACTTAATGCCTGGCGAGTTTTTTCATCAGTTTTTACCAACAGGTAGCGTAATACTTCTTCAGTAATGTTAAGTGTGTTTGAAATTTTTAATAAAGCTGGTGCTGGCAATTTTACCTCAAAACAAACGTAAATCGCAAAATCTTCACGTTTGATGGTATAAGCCAATTTTTTCTTACCCCAATTATCTTCTTTGGTGATTTCACCACCATTGCTGGTAACTAAACCGCGAACCTTATCCAACGCCGAATCTAACGTAGACTCTAAATCCGGGTGAATAAGAACTGTTAGTTCATATTCGTTCATGCTTCCTCCCTTGGAATCCATTTACGGATGCTTACGCTGTCCCACATAAGCTTAGGTTAATATACGTGCTTAATTATACACTAAACTAGTGACTTTTACCAGATTGGATCAATAGCTCGCCAGAGACCGTAAGCCAACCGCCGTCATTGTCATCAATCAAAGAGTGTACTATGATACTAGCATGCATATCGCTATCCAAGGACAAGCTGGCTCATTTCATGAACAAGCCGCCCATAAACAATACGGCTCAGACACTGAAATTGTACCTTGCGATACCTTCGGCGATGTTTTTAGAACTTATCGCGAAGGCAAGGCCGACGCCATCATTGTAGCCGTCGAAAACACTATCCACGGCACCATCAACGAATCATACCGGCAAATTGAAGGCTGCACAGCTCCTATTGCCAGTGAAGTTACACTACGCATTAGCCAAAATTTGATCACTTTACCAGGTGCGACACTACCCGGCATTACAAAAGTATATTCGCATCCGGTCGCCCTGTCCCAATGCCAAAAATTCCTGCAAGATTTTCTACCGCACGCTTCTCAAGTTGAATTCTTTGACACTGCTGGCGCTGTCGAATTTGTCAAACAGCAGCAAAATCCGCAAATTGCGGCAATTGCCAGCGCGGCGGCGGCGGACTTATATAACTTGCCAATTCTCCGAACGAATATCCAGGATTCCGATGATAACCTAACCCGTTTCCTTGTCCTTGATCCGAACATGTCACCGAAAAACCCTAACCGCGCCAGCCTGGTCGTAACTACCGCCCATCACGCTGGCAGTTTGGCCGAGGTTCTCCAAATTTTTGCCCGCCAGAATATAAATCTAGCCAGCATTCATTCTCAACCTATCGCTGGACAACCTTGGAAATATAAATTTTTCCTAACAGTTGATGCGGCAGGAAACCGACTTCATCAAGCTATAGATGAGGTCAGAAGTACTGGACATAATGTCACAATACTCGGCGAATATAAATCCAGTTGTTAAACAATTATTAAGCAAATGTCTACTATCACAGAAAACGCCAGGATTATATATCCAACTCATCGACGCTGGATATCAGAACATCGCGCGGTTTTGAGCCGTTCGCTGCACTAATAATACCCCGCTCTTCCATCTCCTCAATAATTCGCGCCGCCCGCTGGTAACCAATCCCCAAACGCGTCTGCAACATGCTTGTCGAAGCCTTACGCCGCTCAACCACCACGCGTACCGCATCCTTAAATTTATCATCGCCGCCCTCAGAAAAATCCATTATCACACCACCCTTACCGTTCAATTGTACCGGCTGCGCCACCACCTCATCGTTATATTGCGGCGCCATCTGCATTCGCAAATGATCAGTTATTTTATTCACTTCATCATCGGTTACCCATGCACCCTGGATACGCTTCGGCTTACTCATGCTTGGCGTATAGAATAGCATATCACCCTGGCCCAGCAATTTTTCCGCGCCCGCCTGATCCAAAATCGTCATACTATCCACCTGGCTAGCCACCGTAAACGAAATACGCGCTGGCACATTCGCTTTAATCAAACCAGTGATCACGTCAACGCTCGGCCGCTGCGTTGCCAGCACCAGATGAATACCAACCGCGCGAGCCTTCTGAGCCAACCGCACGATTAGCGCTTCAACATCACGCTTGGCGATCATCATTAGGTCAGCCATCTCATCAACCACGATCACGATGTATGGCATCGAACCGTCCTCATGCTGCTGGACATTGCCGTTTTCATCAGCGATAGCAATCTTTTTAGCGCGCGACTGCAACTTTTTATTATAATCTCGAATATTGCGAATTTTCTCTGCCGCCAATAATTTATATCGCCGTTCCATCTCATTAACCGCCCACTTCAGTGCCGAAATCGTCTTTTCCGGTTCGGTAATAACAGGGGTAAGCAAGTGCGGAATATCCTCATACGGTGCCATTTCTACTTGCTTCGGGTCAACCAAAATCAGTTTCATGTCGCTCGGACTGTTACGGTAAAGCAAACTAGATAACAGCGTATTAATCATCACCGACTTACCTGAACCAGTCTGTCCGGCAATCAACAAGTGCGGCATCTTCCCCAGTTCACCAACTACGACTTGCCCAGAAATATCCTTACCAATAGTAAAACTCAACGGATCGCGCGACGTAGTCCACTGCTTTGAAACCAAAGTACTATAAAGACGCACCTCAGCCGCCTTACGGTTTGGCACCTCAATTCCCACTGCTTTTTGGCCAGGAATCGGCGCTTCAATCCTCAAGCTTTGTGCTGCCAAATTAAGCGCAATATTTGTCTCCAGAGCTGTAATTCGCGTCAATTTCACACCACTTGGTGGTCTTAGGGTGTACTGAGTTACCTTCGGCCCAACGTTTATATCGCCCATTGCTGCATCAATGTTAAATTCCGACAGCGTATCGTGAATAATCTGCGCATTTTGCCTCGTATCACCAGCATCCGCACCACCTTCATTCTTCTCTAATAAGTCTAAGCTTGGTGCTTGCCAATTTGGATCACGAGTCGCCACCAAGGCCTGTTCTTCACTGACTTTCTCTGGCTTTTCTGCTCGCTTTAATAAACTCTTTTTCTCTTTATTTGTATTAATAATTGGCACACCAGCATTGAGCTTAATATCCCCCAAACTCACCTTTTTATCTTCATCCGTTGATTGGGCTTTTGCCGCCTGCTTCATGATAGAACGATTTTTGTCATCTTCTGATCTATCGCTTTTAATCATTTGCCATAACTTGCTAAATACTGTAAATGGCGATGTCTGAGTAATAAATAGCACCGTAATAAACGCCATGACTAGGTAAAATATTGCAGCAATCGCCGAATCCACCATCTTCAACGTAGCTGTATTCAATATATCACCAACAAATCCGCCAGCATCTGGTCTCAAAGATGTCTTTAGCAGCCCAAATAACCCAGAAAACCACACAATCTCTAAAACCGCCGCAAATTTCACCACCACCGGCAATTGGTTATCTTCCGCCCGAAAAGTCTCAACCGCCAAATAAATCAATAATACTGGTAAAGCATAAGCAGTGTAGCCGATCGTCTTAGTAGTTGCCATGTCAATCCACTGAAGCACTGGACCACCAACGCCAAACCATGACACCACCAACAGCAACGATAACAATATTAGCAGCACCGCACCAACTTGCGACCAAAAACCCGCTGGTAAACTATGCTGCGGCTTGGCAGGCGTAGATTTTTTTGAACTCTTTCGTTTTTTTGCCATAACTGTTTTTATTATACACTGGTTTAACACTTCTTAACAGATAGAAACGCTAACTTGCTAGACTTTTATGTTATACCATGATTTGTTCATAAAATCAATCTAGTACGGACGCACGTCATGTCGTTCCCGAGCCTTCGTATCATTCGCCTCGGTGTCTGGCACCTGGCGGCGCGGGAAACGTCGGCGCGGCATAGTTGGCAGAGTCATTTTTGGCTCTTCCGCTGAAGCGGTGGCAGGTTTTTTGCTGCGTGCTGGCGCCTTGGCAGTAGAAGCAGTTGAAATAGTAGTCGATTTTACCGTTTTTAGACCGCCAACCTCGTTAATGACCGGGATGACAATTGGTGTCCGACGCGTCTGATCGTACAAAATATGCGTGACCTCGTCCTTAATTTCTTTCTTGATAACATCTAGGTCATATTTACCGCTGAAACTGCGTGCTGCCTTCTGTTTCAAGTACTGGCGAATCATATTCATCAATTCCTCAGAATCACGCAGATAGATGAAACCGCGGGAAATAATGTCCGGGCTAGTTAATAACCGCCCTGTGCCGCGCTGTACAGTCAGCACCACCACAAACATTCCCTCTTGAGACATATGAATGCGGTCTTTCAGTACCACCTCAGACACAATAGCACCCGTATCATCATACATCACACCGCCAGCCTGAATTCGACCGGCTTTCTTAGCTTGCCGCTCAACGTCAATTTCAATAATATCACCGGCGTCACACACAAAGATATTCTTCCTAGGAATCCCACACTCTTTCTCTGCCAGCCGCGCGTTGTGCACCAGCATATGAAATTCACCATGAATTGGCATATAGTACGTTGGATTCAAGGCATTAATCAGCTTAATATGATCATCATAGTAGCCATGGCCCGACAAGTGTAGCGGCCCAACCCCGGTCAAGTGTGTTTTACCATTCTGAATCACATCAGAGCCCTCGCGCATTAAGCCGTCCACTGTTCGCACCACGTTTTTCTCATTGCCCGGAATCGGATTAGAGCTAAACACCACCACGTCAGAGCCTTTAATTTTCATGTATTTATGCGCGCCAGTCGCCATACGGCTCAGCACGGCATTAAACTCACCCTGCGAACCAGTACAAACCACGGTGATTTGGCTATCCGGCAGCTTGATGATATCTTCCATCTTCATGACGGTATTTTTCGGGATCTTGATAGTGCCTGAGCGCAGCGCCACTTCCAGGTTCTGAATCATCGAAAAACCGGCAAACGCTACCTTGCGTCCATGCTTATGCGCTTCTTCCAAAATCAATTGCAAACGATGCACCTGCGACGAGAAACAGCTTAAAATCACTCGGCTGTTACTAAATTTATCCATCACCTGGCCGATGGAATATTGAATATCAAACTCAGTGTGGGTATGTGTACCAGCCGATTCACAGTTGGTCGATTCGTTCATGAACATCAAAACGCCTTCTTTGGACGCCACTTCAGTCATACGCTTGAGGTCAAACTTCTGACCATCAACTGGGCTTTCCTCAAACCGCCAGTCGCCAGAGTCAATCACTACACCCAACGGCGTCCGGATCACCACCGCCGTTGAATCTGGAATCGAGTGATTCACCCGCACCAATTCTACCGAAAAATGCTTCGACACTTGAACAACTTCGTGGCTCAATGGGTCCATTACCCGAAAGTCCGGCTGAAAATCAGTATCGGCATCAGCCATCGACTTGTCCAGCATGCCGATGGTAAATTTCGACGCATAGACCGGTGCTGGAATCCGGTGGATAAAGTGCCGGAAGGAACCGATGTGATCAAGGTGCCCATGGGTAAACACATGCGCCTTGATTTTATGCTTATTTTCCTCGAGCCAGGTGATATCTGGCGTGATATAGTTGATGCCTGGATAATCGCTACCCGGAAATAGGAAACCCATATCCACAACGATAATTTCATCGTCATACTCAATGGCGTTCATATTTTTACCGATACCCATTTCGCCGACGCCGCCGATTGGGATGATCCTTAATTTTGGCTTGCCGCCGCGAGTCCGTTTTGGCTGCATTTTAGCGCTAAATTGCTCGCCGCCATAGCCGTTGTAAACTGATTTATTGACTGGTATATTGATCACGTGCTGCGACGCCCTGAGATTGACATTCTCGCTCGTTCGTCGCTGTGCTCGAAAGACCTCGCCTTTACGAGTAGTGGTACTATTTAATACTGCATTGTTACTTTTTTTCGACTGAGGACGCTTTTTAGCATCATCCTTCTGCGGTGTTGCCAGTCGCCGCTGACCCATATTGTTATACTCCTTTTTTATTACAATAATCTAAAAACCAGGTAGAGAGGTGCTTTTACTCGCTAGAAATCCCTCTCGTTAGTAGCTTTATTTTAGCAAACTGCCCGTATTTTGTCAAAAATAACCCTACGCCAACCAAAATACCAGCGCCGTTTTCCCAAAGACGCTGGCATTTTCTAAAAGCTTCAAAGAGGATTAATCGTCGCCATCCACCGAAGTATGAGCAAACTTACGCTTGCCGCGGTAGATGAAGAAGCCGATCATCAGCAGATTAGCCGCCAGCAAGAAGCCCGCTAGCACCCACATGCTATCGCTATAGAACGAACTGCCTAAGCCTCCCGAAATAGTCTGACGCAATGCCCGAATAGAATAAGTCATCGGCACCAGCGGATTGACCGCTTGGAAAAAGTCGTTGGCTGTTTGAATCGGGAAGGTCCCCTCGCTTGACCCCAGCTGCAATACTAATAGTACCATCGCTAGGAAGCGTCCTGGATTGTCCAGCACAATTACCAGGAGCGACACAATCGACATATAGACAAACGACGTCAAATAAATCGCCCCGATGAAATGCCCCGGATGGTCTGGCACTAGACCCAGGCAGTAAACCATGATCAGCATCAAAATTGTTGCCTGAACGAAAGCCGCCATACCAGTAACCGAAGCTTTAGCCAACCACCAGCGAAAGGCGTTCTCTTGTTCGGCAAAAGTTTTGCGGATTGGATAAATAATATTCAGAGCAATCGCCCCGACAAACAAGCTCAGCGACAATACGTACGGCGCCAGCGCATAGCCGTAGTTCGGCACGTCGCCCTGCTTGGTCGTTTCCGACTTCACCGGGTTCGCCATCTGCTGCTGGGTAGCTGCGCCAGTTGGTTGTATTTTGAGTTGCTGGGAAGCATCCGCCAACTTCGTAGCCAGAGTATCCGCGCCGTCCGCCAATTGCGAGGCGCCATTCGTTAGTACACCAGAGCGGCTATTTAATAGACCCGCGCCGTTCGCTAGCTGTTGGTTGCCAGTTTGCGCCTGCACCAGACCGTTTGTTAGCGATGACGAACCAACCAGCAACTGATTATTCGCCGATCTGACGCTGTTATAGCCATTAAGAGCAGTGATTGCATTCGGCGCCAACTGATTAACGCCGTTGTTCAGCGTCGAAACACCGGTTTGCAATTGTGCTTGCTGCGTTGACAGACTTTGAGTAAGTATCTGCAAATCTTTAAGCAGTGCGGCTGCTTGAGTAGTAATTATTTGCGTTTTACTAAGCGCCTGGGAAAGCTGGCCAATTTGTGGCAAAGTTATAGTTATCGAACCGCCAGAACTTACCGCATCATGTCTTAATGTTTGTAGCGTCCCGCCTGCTGCCGTCAAATCCGCTGCTGCAGTTTGCATAGTTTGCGCCAAAGTTTGCGCCTCACTCTGCACCTTATTCTGCTGGCTGACGAGCATTGGCGATGGATTATGAACGCTAGCATTTAATTGATTAAGGCCTGCCTGCAACTGTTTCATACCGTTTGTTAACTGCGCAACTTGCGATTCGCTTGGCAAACCGTTCGACAATTGGCCCAAGCCTGCCTGCAATTGGCGCGATCCATCGCCGAGCCGCGCTAAACCATTAGCCATCACCCGCTGATTTACCGCCAATTGCCGGACACCGCCAGTATACGTCTGCGCGCCCGCTTGCAGCTGCGTCAAACCGCCATGCAAAGTAGCTGCGCCGCCCGCTGCCGTTTCCAGACCATCGCCAAGTTTATCTACATTCTCCAGAACGCCTTTAGCATACGCCTGAGTAATTTGCTCAGCCACCGACGTTTTGACTTTTTCAGCCGCTTGATTACTGACCAGCGAACCGATATAGTTCTTGGCTGGCGTAGTCGTGTAGCGAATCACCGCTTGCTGCGGTTGAGCAATAGTAATCGACGCCGCTTTTGCCGAAAAATCCGTCGGAACAGTCACCACCGCATAGAAATGCCCGCTATTGACCCCATCATCAGCCTGCTGTTTATTCACAAATTCCCAACCCAAATCATGATTACTTTTGAGTTTTTGCTCGACCGATTGCCCAATATTGACCGTTTGACCGTTCAGCTGCGCGCCTTTATCCTCATTGACAAATGCCACCGGCAAATTTTTCACCTGCCCATATGGGTCCCAAATTGAACCCAAGAAAAATCCGCTATACATAATCGGAATAAAGGAAATAACCGCCATCGACAGCAGTAATATTTTGTTTTTACAGAGGTGCTGCCACTCAGCTCGCACCATATTGACGCGGCGCCTGCTTGACAGCCGCTTTAGTTTTTCAACCATACATTACCTCCTTGACAACGTCTTCTAACGTTACCGTTTTTAGATACTCGCTCCACTTCTCTTGTGCCTCGGAAAAGACTTTTTCAATCATAGTCATGCCAATTTCCACCTGGCGAGGCCGCGACGCAAACACTCTTTCGACAATTCCTTGAGGCTTAAAAAACGGCGCTTCGCCTTCAATCGCCAACACCACATCGTGCAGCGTCACTTGGCCCATTTCCCGCGCCAAAATGAAACCGCCGCCAGCGCCCTGCGTCGAGGTAATCAACCGTGCTACCACCAGCTTGCGGCTAATTTTCTTCAGATAGGTCGGCGATACTGCCATCTTTTCTGCCAAAGCATCGTTGGTCATCGGCGCTTTTCGCTGCGGGTCAGCCAAAATTGCCATGATACAACACGCCTGCTCAACAGCTCCTGATAGTTTCATGTTCGTCCTTCCGTAAATTAGATATAGTGGATATCGACTATCCACTATACTACACTAGTCTAGTTTTTGCAAGAGTTTAATAAACGAATTGAGAATAAGCCCAAACCCTGGCTTTTGAGCAGATACCTATAGGTTGCCAGCGTGTCAATCTTACGATTCAGGATTATTCTGCTGCACAAACGCCGCCGCTCGTATAAAATCGTCAATCAACGTCTGACGCATGCTACCGTTATATAGCGCCGCCGCTGGATGATATAGCGGAATCACTACAAATTCCAATTCATGCAAACGCACCCGCCGCGGCCGTCCGTGGTCCTGGCTAATCCGCAGCCCAGGGATAAAACCGCCGCCGCTGTGCCTCCCCAGCGTCAGAACTGCCTTTGGCTGGATAATCTCCAATTGCCGCATCAAATACGGCCAAAACTGGCGCTTCTCCTCTGGCAGCGGATCGCGGTTATTCGGCGGCCGATACTTCACAATGTTGGTAATATAGACGTCCGGGCGCTGCAAACCAGCTGCCGCCAGCATCTCGTCGAGGAATTTCCCCGCCGCGCCGACGAATGGTTTACCTTGTAAATCTTCGTTCTTACCTGGTGCTTCGCCGATAAATACGATATCAGCATCAGCATTGCCATCACCCATCACCAGCTTCGTTGCTTGAGCCGCCAATTCCGAACAAATCCCAGCTTCGATAATTTCCGCCGCTAACGAGTCTATTTCAGCTTGCTTATCCATATATTTATTTTACCAAAAAACGCCCCGCAAAAACGAGGCGTTTACAATCTATAGGAATCTTATTTATTTACTTTATCTACTAAGATATCCTCTAAGCTATTTAGCTCGTTACGAAGTTCGCCTTCTTCTCCTATTTTTTGCATATTTGACTGCCATTCACGAGCGATTTTCTGAATCTTAGTATTGATTGTGTAAAACTCCGTCATATAACTAGAATCGTATTTTTTATAATCAGACCGCATTTCAATAATCTTTGGCAGCATTTCTTCCATCTTTTCTAGCTGTTCAGTAAAGTCTTTGACAAATTTTTTATTATACTCATGCTTAATGTCAGCATTCTTAAGATCTTGTCTGGTCTTCTTGATTGAGGCTGCTAGGTTAGAAAGATTGTAGCTGCTGCTTGCACCCGAGAATTCGCTCATTGCTGGTAGCAGCTTGCCATAAACCTCACTAAGAGCATCCATGACTTCGTTAAACTTTTCCAGCCTATTCTTTATATTGTCATACTTTTCGCGAACCCCTTTATCGTTGGTGACGGCTTTCATCTTGCCCAGATCGGTCAATGCTTTATTAATGTCACCTTTCACTGTAGCAATCTTGTCACGGTTAGACTCTAATGACGACTTGGTTTCTGAAGTCGAAATATACGAAAGCGATGATGATGCTTTATTATAAGTCGTTATAATACTGTTCATTTTTTCTTGGGCAGATTGGTAGTCCGCCTTACTTGGGCCACCCAGGAGAATAACCGCTAGGACTATACCGACAATGAGGATGATTAGTCCGATGGAGCCACCAATGATTCCCCATAGGGCACCTTTACTCATTTTCTTCTTCGGTGGCATTTGGTATGGCATACCTGGAGTTGGTTGTGGTGGAACCGGCTGAGGCATAGGAACGACAGGCGGCTGCACTTGCTGCTGTGCTGGTTGCGATTGATTGTTCTTACTATTATCCATATTCCTCCTAAGGTAATTATATTTTTATTATACAGTACTACGATACAAACAAAAATACCCCAGCAAGCTAGGGTATTTTATTCTCAAAGATAAACGCTTAACCGTTAGCCTTTTTCTCTAATAATTTTTTAAAATCGTTGTAGTTATTCCTCAAATCTCTTACCAAGTTTTCTTTACCATTAACTATTGGCGGCTTTGGAACATCTGGCCTCAAAGAAAGTTTCCCAGTTTTATTATACTCTGCCAGTTTTACATAAAACTGTTTTACCTCTGCAAAATAATTTTTTAAATTATTTCCATATTCTGCAGCAAATTTATTGTCAGACTTTGAAGTCTCATCTACCAAGTCCATACACTCTTTCATGACAGAGTCGAAGCTTTGTTCAATCTCCGCTTTGGTTTTATCCATGAATTTAATCTTATTGCGACGTTGACATTTGTTAGAAAACTCCGATCGCTTACCCGCAATAAGCGCTAAATATTGGAAGTACGGCTTCGTATCATTTTTCCAGGTATTATTATACTTATCGTAAACGTCTTTTAGCTCCTTGTCACGAAGTGCTTTATGAGATTCAATTTTTTTATGTTGCTCGTCAGTTCGCTCAATCGACTTATTAATACCGTCCTGAAGGTTACCGCCATTGCTACTATTTTTCACCTCACGAAGCGCGTCAGAATTAAAGTCATTAATCTGCGAAATCAAGTCCTTGTAGTCCGCCTTACTTGGTCCACCCAGGAAGATGATTGCTAGGACTATACCAACAATGAGGATGATTAGTCCGATGGAGCCACCAATGATTCCCCATAGGGCACCTTTACTCATTTTCTTCTTCGGTGGCATTTGGTATGGCATACCTGGAGTTGGTTGTGGTGGAACTTGGTTTGGTGTTGGTTGGATTTGCTGGGATTGTTGACTCTTAGCTTTACTGTCATCCATAATTATTAACCTCCTAAACTTATCTCGCTATTATATATTTACAACCCGATCATCGTCAAGTTAATCTTACCGCGCTCATCAATGCCGGTGATTTTTACGCGAACGGTTTGTCCTTCCTTGACCACATCAGTCACCTTAGCCACGCGATGATCGGCCAGCTTCGAGATATGCACCATCCCGTCAATCCCCGGTAGAATATTCACAAACGCTCCGAAATCTTTGATGCTGACAACCTTGCCTTGGTAGATTTTACCGACTTCTGGCTCCTCGACCAGACTCTTGATCCAGTTTAGCGCTTTCTCGATCGATTCGCCGTTCGGACTGGCGATGGTAATCAAGCCGTCTTCCTTAATATCAACCTCAGCGCCAGTCTCGCTGGTAATCTTGTTAATCACCTCGCCGCCTTTACCGATCACGGCGCCGATTTTATCTGGATCAATCTTTAGCTTTTCAATCCGCGGCGCGTACGGGCTGAGTGTCTCCCGCGGCTCTGGCAAAATCCTCAGCATATGGTCAAGGATAAATGCCCTGCCGGCCTTGCTCTGCTCGATCGCCTGGCGCAGCACCGCCACCGGCAAACCATGCACTTTCATATCCATCTGCAGCGCCGTAATACCTTTGCTCGTACCAGTCACCTTGAAGTCCATATCACCAGCGAAATCCTCAGCATCGGCAATATCGCTCAGTACGTACGGCGTATCACCGTCCATCATTAGACCCATAGCAATGCCGCTAACCGGCGCCTTCAAAGGCACGCCAGCGTCCATCAACGCCAGACAGCTCGAACAGGTCGCTGCCATCGACGTCGAACCATTTTGGCTCATAATTTCGGTAACGCTGCGAATAGCGTACGGGAAGTCTTCTTCGCTCGGCAACACCGGTGTCAAGGCTCGTTCCGCCAAGTAGCCGTGGCCAATTTCGCGCCGGCCCGGGCTGCCCATCCGCTTAACCTCGCCAACCGTATAGCCCGGCGCATTGTAATGATGCATATAGCGCCGCTCGCCGTCACTCACTTCCATGGTGTCAACCAGCTGCGCGTAACTCAGCGGCGCCAAGGTCACAATATTCATACCCTGCGTCACGCCGCGAGTAAACAGGCTCGAGCCGTGCGCTCGTGGCAGCAAACCAACTTCTGAACTTAACGGGCGAATTTCAGTTAGTTTGCGGCCGTCTGGACGCATATTATCCTCGACGATACCGCGGCGAACATCTTTGTGTAGCGCCAAGGTGAATGCTTCATCGTACTCGTCGCGCACTTCGTCGTACTCCTCAGCATTCAAACCCAACTTTTCGGCCATCGCTTCGTGGAATGCCCAGCGAATCTCTTTAACTACTTCGTTGCGCTCCGGGTACGGCCGGCGGATTTTCTCGCCTAATTTACCGTCAACCCACGCATCAGCTGTCTGCTGAATTGTTTCGTCGGGTAAGACTAATTCATATTCTTGCGGAGTTGGCGCAACTTTGGCTGCCAATTCCCGCTGCAAGGTAATCGCCGGCTGCATCATCTGGTGCGCCCAAGCCATCGCATCGACGATCACCTCTTCTGATACTTCCTTGGCGCCAGCTTCCACCATGGTGATGCCACTCTCGATACCAGCTACTACTAGGTCCAAATCAGATTGCTCACGCTCCTCGGGCGTCAAAAAGGCCTTAAACTCGCCATTCACGCGGCCCACCCGCAAGCCCGCCACTGGCCCGTCAAACGGCGTACCGGTCAACATCAGGGCGCTACTCGCCGCAATCATCGCCACCACATCCGGACGGAAATCCGGATCCATACTTAAGACCGTCGCCACGACTTGTACTTCTTGGCGGTATCCTTTCGGAAACAACGGCCGAATCGGACGGTCGATTAACCGGCCGATTAGCACCGCCTCGTCGCTCGGCCGGCCCTCGCGCTTAATAAACCGCGAGCCAGAAATTTTGCCCGCCGCATAAAACCGTTCTTCATAATCGATCGACAGCGGGAAATAATCCAGCTGCACCGGCCGGCTGCCCACCTGGGCACTGCCCAAGACCACCGTATCGCCGTAGCGAACCAGCACACTACCAGTCGTCCGAAAACCAACGCGATTGACCTCCAGCGTCAACGGCCGGCCGCACAGCTCGGTGCTAACGCTAAAAATCTCCTTGCCGCTCGGGTTAATAATACTCATAAAAAGAGCTCCTTTCTCGCGGTAGTAACAGGGATGAAACCATGCCAACATGTTAATGACACATTCTCATCTCTATCACTTCCGCATTACAAATTGCTATTTCTATTATACTAAAACCTTCAGTCAAACACCAGCCAACCAACACGACAACACCACTATTACCGCCCTATTAAACAGATGAGATGTGCTATAATCATCCCATGTCACTCCAGCTAAAATCTTTCGAAAAACCGCCAAAACGTTGGAAGGGCCGATTGATTTCTGTGACTGCAATTATACTACTTATCGGCGGATTATACACGCTTGTGATTGCTATATCGCCGTTCATCTCGTCTCAAACCATTAACCCAAAGAATAACTCCACCACCCAACTTATCAGCAAAACAGAAAATAAGATTACTGAAAATCGACTTTATATTCCAAAAATCGACATAAATCTGCCCTACGCAGTTGGCGGCCCAGAAGTTATGGAACACGGCGCTTGGTGGCGCAAACCAGAGAACGGCAACCCAAAAGACGGCGGCAATTTTGTTCTATCCGCACATCGTTTTATTATGGGCATGACCCCGCAACAAACACTCAGAAAATCACCATTTTATAATATCAACCGGCTGGATATCGGCGATAAAATCATCGTTGATTATAACGGCAAGCGCTACGAGTACCTTATCAGCGAAAAACGCAGCGTTAAGCCGGAAACAGTAGAAATCGAGCAACGAACCGCCCAACCGCAACTAACCCTCTATTCCTGTACTTTAGGCGGCGCCAACGACGGACGCGAAGTAATCATCGCCAAACCAAACGTTAGCCATAAATCAAAAACCCCTTCTAACAAAGGGGTTTAAGCAGTCTAGTTTGCTAAATAGGAATTATTTACGCAAACCTAACTTGGCAACAACTGCTTTGTAGCTCTCAAAATCAGTTCGCTCCAAATATTTCAGCAAACGCTTGCGCTTACCAACCATTTGGATTAAGCCGCGACGAGCCATGAAGTCGTGCTTATTCGCCTTCAAATGCTCCGTGACTTCTTTGATACGAGCCGTTAAAACCGACACTTGAGCCTGCGGGCTACCGACGTCGTTTTTATTGACCTGAGTCAAAGCAATTGCTTTCGCTTTATTTTCTTTGCTAATCATAGCTCTGTAATTATACCAAGCTTCTCTGTTTTTTGCAATTAGCTAGTAATTCCAAAGTCCGCCAGAGTCTTTGCTGCGTCAATAGAATAGTCGGCTATTTTTGTTCGACGCAAATTCTCGCAATACGCACCCGTACTCAATTTATCACCAATATCCACCGCTAACGTTCGGATATAAGTTCCACTGGAAACATGAGTTCTGATTCTTAATTTAGGATACTCATAGAATAATAGTTTCAACGAATAAATCTCCACCGTACGCTTCGGAATCTCCACTTGCTTCCCTTCGCGTGCCAATTTATAAGCTCGCTGACCGTTAATTTTTATTGCGCTAAAAATCGGCGGGGTCTGCTCAATTTTCCCAACAAACTGACTAATTGCCTGCTGAATCTCCTCTATATTCGGCTCATAATCAGATACTTTAACGATTTTGCTCTCAGGGTCACCCGTCGAGCTTTTCTTTCCTAAGATAATCTCCGCCTCATACCATTTATCTAGTTTGGTAAACGTCTCGGCTTCCCGACACTTCTTCCCTGTTACAATAATCATTAAGCCTGTCGCGAACGGATCAAGCGTGCCAGTATGGCCAACTTTTACTTTCTTGCCCGCCTGATTTGATAAAACTCGCCGCAGGCGCGCTACCACCCCAAAGCTAGTCAAACCTTGTGGCTTATCGATAAGAATGACTTCATCCATCAACTATTTTTGCCCTGGAATCTGGAATTGTGCTGGGTTAAACTCCCCCGCGCTCTGAACTGGCTGAGTTGGCATTGCCGAGATTGGCGGCGCAGCTACCGGCTCGGGCGTTACCCCTAATGGTGCAATCTGAGGCACTCCTGTTGTATCAACTCCTGTCAGGGCTGGTGGAAGCGGTGGCAATGCACCAAAATCCGGAACTGCCGGCGGCATCGGTAGAGCAGCACCAGCTACGCTATTTTCAACATCTGCCAATGTTTGTCCTGGCTGCAAAGGTGCGCTAATCGGCGCTGGTTCAATTGGCGCACTGGCTAGATTTGGCGCTGGCAACCCAGAAGCGTTTAATTTATTAGTATCGCTAGCGATAGCCTCAATGATAGACTCATCCGATTGAGGCGCTAGAGGTGCTACAGGAATAGAAGACAATTTCTGCTCACCAGCAGTATTAGCAAACGGGTCAACCTTCGGCGGCTCATCAGACACTCCCATGGCAGCATTCAGCGGCGTATCCCCAAATGACGGCGCACTATCACCCACATGCTTACTATGAGTTAAAATTGTTTTATTCTGATCACCGGACAATTCCTTCTGCTTATCTTCAGCAGCCTGTGTGGTCGTTGCATTCAACGTACCACCCATTAGCGGAGTCTCTTCAAAAGTCAGTTCCTTTGCCACTAATTTTTTACTAAGATCCTCATCTGCTTGGTCAACATCCTTAGCTGGCTCAATACTAGCCAACTTCTCTGCGGCGACCCGTGCCGATTCTTCCTGCTTTTCTTTCGCTGTTTGTGCCGCTACTTCATCAATATCGCCCTTTTTCTCGTGACTAATCGACAGCGTACCATTTGCCTGCTCCGATTCGTCATCCTCTATTTTCTCTAGATTTTCTGTGGCTGACTCTTCCTTATCAGGCTTTTTATCTTCAATTTTCTCAATTTCTTGTGGCTTTTCCTCTGCCTCGCTTTCGGCAATCTTTGACACTACCAACTGCTGATTGGCTCCTGCCGCCATAAGTTCTGCCGCCGCGGTCATCGCCTTTGATGATGTATTACCATTGCTAAACCGCTCCGTAACTGCCACGATTCCCGTCAACAATGCTGTCGCCATCTGTTCGTCCAGTGTTACCTTTGGCGTTTTCAAATCATCAATTAGCTCAATTGCCATCTCGCTCACGCCACTTGCATTATTTTCATGCCAATCAACCGACCCCAGTCCGCTTTTCACGCTGCCCGCCGTTATCGCAACAACTGTGGCATCATGCAAAATCTTACCATGAGCCGTCAACGCCGCATCAATACTGTCGCTATTCTCAACATTCAACGCCAGCACCAACTCGACATTGTAATCTCCCTGGGAAAATTCTAAATCTTTATCAGAAATTGTCGTCCGATATGGCGTAATAAAAATCTTCACCGCATCATCAACAACTTTATATCGCAGATGGTCAGCCTTTTCTTTGTCTAAAGCAATAATAAAATCACGTAAACTATCAGCTGTCTGTTCAAATGTTTTATCAGGATTCAGAAAGTTGATAGCTGGTGGAGTGTCACCACTAAACACGGCCGTGGCATGCTTGCCGAGCTTGTTGAGGAAAATCGTCAAACCAAGCGCCGCCGATAATTCGTCAACTGACGGACTAGCGCTCACCGTCACCAAAATATTAGTTACATCCTTGATGCTTTGGACTACTTTCTGTTTTGCTGATCCGTTTGGCATGATTTTTCCTATTTTTGTTTTGTAGTTATACTTTCCATCACTATACCATAAGCACTACCATAAAGTCAATATCTATACCACCTCTTTACAATTTATGTCATTTTCTGTATAATTCTTCCTGATTAACGATACAAATCTATAGAGGTAAAGGAGTAACATGCCAATTATCAAATCCGCCATTAAGCGCGCTAAGCAAACCTTAAAACGTCGCGAGCGCAATATCGGCATTAAAAAAGACGTTAAGACTGCTGTTAAAGCTTTTATCGCAGCGCCAAGCGCTAAAACTCTTGCTACTGCTCAAAGTGAAATTGATACAGCCGTTAAAAAAGGTCTGATTAAGAAAAATACCGCTGCTCGTCGTAAAAGTGCATTGAGCAAAATTGCCAAGGAGGCTGGCGTTAAGTTGGAAACTGCTGCTAAAAAGCCAGCTGTAAAAGCCGCCCCAGCCAAGAAGACAACTGCTACGAAAAAACCAGCTGCCACAAAGAAAGCTCCAGCAAAAAAGCCAGCAGCTAAGAAAACTGAAAAATAATTTGTAAATATTATCGAGAAAACGTTCCATCAATCGCTGGAACGTTTTTATTTAACCAACAACAACCGCTCTAAATACTTACCTTTTCTCTGTCGCCAGCTGAAGAATCATAGTCTCTATGTCTGCTTGTATATCAAAATCATGAGCAAGTTTATGAAGTGACTCTGCCGTTACGACTTCCTCGATTGATCTAACTCGTCCATCTGGGTCCAACATCGCCAACAAGTAATCAACGTTTTCCAAATTTGGATGTATCTTTTGCCGGTCGTCATAACTAATCTCGTCTCCTTGATAGAGTCTTTTCATCAGATCCACCCGATTCGCAACGTCTGACCAATACCGCACCTTTTTAAAGTTGTTCTCTTCCCTGGCTTTTGTCTTTTCTCCGACGGCCGCTTTGTCTAATTGATCTAAGCAAGCAATCTCAAGCTCTGGGTCCATAAATTCATAATCAGGACAACTATCTACGTCCATATATTTAGATGCCGCCTCTAATACTTTGACCATAGCAGCTTCTTCAGGGTTTAATATTTCAACACCTGCATTAACAAGATTGTCAAAGTATGTATTTAAGGCGTTTGGGTCAATAGCATATTTAGATTTTATATAATATCTGCCATCTTGATTGTCTTGCCCACTATTCACCCTTTCACATGCATTTTGATACACAGTCGTAAATTTAGTGAGAGCACCTAGAAAATTATTCTTGGTCAAAGGTTTATTTTTTCTGATGATAGCAATGGTAATTTGTCCATTTTTTATGTTTCCTTTATCTTATAGTATGGACTATATCACAGATATACACTTTTGTCAATCAAGAACACCCCCACGAATCCGTCCGAGATAGTATTGACGTCTACCTTAAGCTTGTACCCGACACCCGTTCTATAGCAGCTATGGCTGAGTTAGAATCCGTTACCACACTCGGTGATATGTCAAGAAAGTCAGAGGCTTTCCCTTTTTCAACACTAAAAGTACCTTCTTCGTGAACTGTTACGACAGTAGCAGAAATTGCCATCCCCTCTTGGTTATAGCTCGTTATCTTCCCAACAGTTACTGAGTTGCTCTGCAAAAGCTCATTTAAACCTTCTGTTGTAAGAACATCACCCGCTGACAAATTAGCTTCAATTGGTAATTCATACGTATTTTGTCCAAAGACCGTCCAATTCCCTTCATAAGATATCATCTCTCTTATACCCACCACAAGCACTGCACTCTCAGAGCCGTTACGCACCATAGCAGAAACCTCTGTCATGCCTTTTCCGTTGGCGGAGTAGTGGCGGCTAACCAATTGGGCATATGTATCAGTTCCTGTATATTCATCCGTACCCGTATAGCCTTCCATATATTCTTTCAATAGGCAATCCTTGACGTGAGTATCAATTTTAGATCTTTGCTCTGGAGTAAGTAGAAATCCAGCAACTGGTTGTTTGGTAGATTCTGTAGATTGTTGTGATGGCGCTAAGTCTCTGGCGGATGACACCGGCAGCGTATGCGGATCAGAATCATTCCCATTTTCAGAAGCAGCAAAAAGACCACCGGTAAAAAATGCAGCTACTGCTAAACCACATATTATTGGTTTCGGCATCCAGCCAGGCTCCTGTAATTTTTCAGGTTTCTTCATTTATCCTCAAGCTCCTTTTCTCCATATATCGTGAAATTTATTATATACGCCCTCCGACAAAAGTCAATTCGTGACTATTAGCCGATTATTCCACACTAACCAACGCTGCTTCTATCAACAGCCACGGATTAACCCCAGTCGTTTTCATCTGAAGGTCTGCCTGAAACAATGCATCGTTGATCTGCCTGAGATGTTCAATGTCAATAGTCCGAGCTGACGAGGACAAGCGCTGCAATACATATGGATTGACCGATAAATCGGCTGCCACCGTTTTATTGTCACCACCTGCCAGCACCAATGCCGTCACATTGATCGCCTGTGACGCCAATAGTCCCATCGTCTGGTAGGCGCCATCTAGACCACTTTCTGACTCCAAATAGCTGATGATATTGTGCACCGTTTCATAATCCTTCGACAAAGCGGCAACAAACAAATCAAACACGTTTTCTGACCTCGCCAACGGTACCAACTGGTCGATTAGTTCGTCAGTAATCTCCTTCACTAGCGCCAATTGATCCAAAAAATTACTGAGTCGCAACTGGTCAAACCCCAAACGGTCGATCAACGTTCCTATTTGCATGCGCGTCAGCTTATAGCCGCGCTCACGAGCCTGTGCTTCACACCAAGATATAAGCTGCGGCTTTTGGCGGTCACTGAGTGGCAAAAATTCTTGAGCTTTGGCAGTTTTTTGCAACCATTTATAGGTTTTTGTTCGTTTATCAAGTTTGCCTTCTAGCAAGATAACGGTTTTATCATCATCAAACGGCAACTCTGACAATCGCGACCAGATGTCAGAATTTTCGCTCAATTTCGAGATGACGTACACCGAAGACTGCGTAAACAATGTCTGACCAATCGTTATTTCCTGCATATCAGCCAGCGTCAATTCCTCGCCATCATACCGCACGACGTCCGCATCACCAACCATAGCTACCAACGCCGCCTGTTTCTCAAATTCGTTATCGCCGTAGAGAAGATGAATCATTCAACTTCCACCTGGCAGACCGGACAAATATGCGTGCCGCGGCCACCGACTTTTAGCTTGATAATTTCTTGGTCGGGATGGCGGTGGCAAGCTTGACCTTCGCGGCGAAACACATGAGCAAACGTCAGATAATTTCCTTTCCGCCCCTCGGCATCAACGTAATTCCTATCAGTCGAACCGCCCTGGTCAATACTCAATTGCAAAATGTGCCGCAGCTCATTAAATAATGTGTTCAGCTGCTGATCACTGACATTTCTCACCCGCGTTTGCGGATGAATATGTGCCGCCCACAGTGCTTCATCGGCATAAATATTACCAACCCCGGCGATCACTGCCTGGTCAAGAAAAGCTGGCTTGATCATCGAGTTTTGACGGCGACGAATCCGCTGGATGAAATCCTCGGCGCGCGTATTGGGATCAAGCGGTTCCGGCCCAACTTTTTGCATGAACGGCAAGTTCTTCACCTCATCAGTCGGCAGCAACTTCACCCAGCCAAACTTGCGCTGATCGTTAAAAAACAGCCGCGACCCGTCCACAAAATCAATCTGCACCCGCGTCGACCGATCCGGCAGCTTGCCGATTAAGCTATCGTTCGGATGGCCGCCAGCAAAACTCTGCGCTCCACGAAAAATAAGCTGCCCTGTCATCTTCAAATGCACCACCAGCGAGTAGCGAGTGTCCAGATCAATCATCAGCACCTTTGCTCGCCGCCGCACCGCCGTCACGTGCGCACCGTATAAAAATTGTTCGACGTCACTAGGCGCATTCGGAAAACTCTTCGGCGAATCAAACACCATCACTCGCGCTACCACTCGGCCCGGCAATAGCTCCGCCAAACCGCAGCGAACCGTCTCGACTTCAGGAAGTTCCGGCATACAGTACTCCTACAGCTTAAACAAGGCCTCTTCCTGGCCCAAGCCAATACCAGCAACCATCTTCTTGCCTTCAGGAATTTGCTTCAAAAACATATCCAAAATCTCATTGACATTTGCCTGCGCTGAGCCTTTAGAGCCACTACAATCCGACGTCCATAAACTCTTCACAACTGAATTATCTCTCAATGTTTCAAACTTATATACTTTGCCACTCGCACAAATACCACGTAAGTCGTTCTGCTGCTCTGTCAATTGTGTTCCATTCATCATCTTCCGCTTATCCAGCGCGTAAACTAATTCTGTGTAGGCTTTTACGTTATTATCCAACTTTTTCTGACTAATCTCTTTATCCAAGTAGCCCTCATACGTCGTTATTTGCCGAGAGCTTGGCGAAACTATAACACTATATGAGCGAAAATTCTCGTTTGCTACAATTGGCCCACGAACCGTCAGGCGCACAGCTCGCCCTTCGTCTGTTGATAGCAGCGCAATCTGACCGGCATTAATATTTTTATCCTTTTGATCTGATTCGTTTCCGCCAAACAGCGCCCGACCAATTGCAATAACCGCCGCTACCGCTACAATGGTAATGACAATCACTAATAAAATGGGTACAAATCGAGAAAATGAATTGCGTCGCTGGGTGTACTTCATGGGGTGATTATACCATAATATTAGATTTTTCGCGCTAGTTGCCTGACCTGACCTAGGAAAGCTGTGCTATTGCTTGGCAAAACGAACCAGGATACTTATTTTTCAAATGATCGGACACTTCTTCAGGGCTCACCCAATGAAGCGTAGTACCCGGCTCGCATGAATGAGGGATTTGGTCTGCTGGCAGCTGCACGCGGTAGACAATCAACATCAGGCTCGTCATCATATTACCATACGATAGCTGCTTGACCGCTCTTGCCACATTCCAAAGCTGCTTTCCGACAACGCGATCAACGCCAATCTCTTCGTTTAGTTCACGCAAAAGTGCAGCTTCTATATCCTCGCCTTGATCCATTCTACTGCCTGGAATATCCCAATAGTCCTTATTTTTGAGCAGCAAAATTTGATTTTCATCATTTCGGATAATGGCTTTTATTCCGATTTGAAATAACTGCTCGGTCATATTATGTCTCCTCCCAGTTTTTGCCTGTTTTCACATCAACCTTCAATCGAATTGGCAACTCCGGACAAACGCCTTCCATCTCCGCACGCATGATCTCGCCGACTCGCTCGGCGTCTTCTGCCCGACATTCCACCAAAATCGAATCGTGGACTTGTAGAACCGGCTCAGCCAACCCGGCTAATTTATCCTCCAGTCGAATCATCGCCAGCTTCATCAAATCCGCCTCCGTTCCCTGAATCGGCATGTTCATGGCTGCCCGCTCGGCCGCCGAACGCACCATAAAATTGCTCGACTTAACGTCTGGTGTGGGCCGCCGCCGGCCAAAATAAGTCTCGACAAAACCCTGTTCGCACGCTTGAACTAAAATTGTATCCAGATATTGGCGGATTGGCTGGCGCACCGCAAAATAGTGTTCGATAAATTTTTTTGCTTCGGTAAAGGTCATGCCCGTGGCTGCCGCCAAGCCGTGCGGACTCATGCCGTACAGCACGCCAAAGTTGATCACCTTGGCCGCACGACGCTGTGCTTTTGTCACCTGCTCCATCGGCACGCCGTAGGCCTCGGCCGCCGTCTTCGTATGAATATCAACATCGCTATTAAAATCGTTAATCAGCTGTTCATCGCCCGCCAGCACCGCCGCCAGTCGCAGTTCAAATTGTGAATAATCCGCACCAACAAAGACCTTGCCCTGGCTCGGCATAAACGCTTGGCGAATTTTCCGACCCAATTCCGTCCGCACGGGAATATTCTGCAGGTTAGGATTGGTGCTGCTCAGCCGCCCAGTGTTGGTGACGTCTTGATTAAATGTGGTGTGAATCCGCCCGTCCTCGGCCACCAACTTCGGCAGCGCTTCAATGTAGGTGTTGATCAATTTAGTCAGCTCCCGGTACCGCTCAATCAGCTCAATAATCGGGTGTTGCCCGCGCAACTTATCCAGCTCTTTCTGCCCCGTCGAGTAGCCAGTTTTACCCTTTTTAATACCAACCGTCGGCAGCTGCAACTTGGTAAATAACACCTCAGACAGCTGCGCCGGACTAGCAGCATTGAACTCGCGCCCGGCCATCGCATACATTTGTTGTTCAAGCTGGCTCACCTCCACCCTCAGCTCTTCACCCATCTGTTCAAGCAGCGCCGTGTCCAACTTCATGCCGCGCTTTTCCATCTGAAACAGCGGCCAAATCACCGGAAAATCAAAGTCGCGAAGCACTCGGGCAACCTGCTGATGCGTCGCCATATAATCCCGCTGCTGGCGGTAAATCTGCCGTAGTCGTGCCAACTGCCGCGGCACAGAATTATCCTCTGAAAAATCACCGGCCAGCGCCATCAAACTACGATCACGCCTGAGCGGATCGATCAAAAACGCCGCCTGCCCAACATCCCAGACCTCATGAAAACGCACCGCCACATCGTGAATATCCAGCGCATGATACAGCTGCTTAACGTCCGTCGCGATAACCACACCTTGTACCAATAGCTGCCAAACATGTTGACCAATCTCACTAATCTTCGCCCGCCACGCCACACCCGGCTTGGAATTAATATAGACCGTGTCCGGCTCTAAGGGGTCAATATAGATACTATTTTCCGCCTCAAACAATGGTTCAGTCGGTAAATCTTTGACGCGCGGCAGCTCCAACTCCAATGTCTCTGCCACCTCATCCACCGCTTGCATCGTTCGCGGCAACCGCCCAATCAGCGAATGAAACTCCAATTTCCGCAAAATTTCCGCCACCCGAGCAAAGTCGCAGTCGTTAACATCCGCCACTTCCCAGTCCAGCTCCACCGGCGCGTCCGTCCACAGCTCCGCCACTTGCTTGGTCAAATACGCCGACTCGCGGCCGTTTTCCAGCTTTGTCCGTAAAGCGCCTGTTTGCTCATCCACATGCGCATACACACCGTCCAGCGTGTCATATGATTGCAATAATTTCACCGCCGTTTTTTCACCAACACCTGGCACGCCCGGTAAATTGTCGCTCGAATCACCCTTCAGCGCCTTCAAATCCAAAAACTGGTCCGTCCGAATACCATATTTTTGTTCAAAATATTCCGCCGTAAATTCCTCGATGTTCCTCAGGCCATTTTTCATGGCGTAGACTTTGGTGAGTGGCGACACTAATTGCAGCGCATCCAAATCTGACGTCAGCAGACAGGTCTGCACGCCGCGCGCCTCCGCTTGCCTGGCAAACGCGCCCATGATATCGTCCGCCTCATAATCATCCAGCTCATACAGCGGCCAACCAAAGGCGTCCAGTAGTTCCATCAAAATCGGAATTTGCTGATAGAAATCATCAGGCGCTGGCTTGCGACCGGCCTTGTACTCTGGATATAATTCCCGCCGCTTACGAATGTTAGTGCCGCGCTTATCCCACGCTACGGCCACATAATCCGGCTCTAATTTTTTGATCAGCTCAATCGCCAAACTCACAAACCCATACACGCCGCCAGTCGGCGTACCGTCCGCCGTACTCAGCCCCGGCATGGCATAATACCCTCGGTAAAATACCGACTTACCATCAATAACCACTAGACGCTTCATAGTTCTATTGTAGCATTTAAGCCGCTATTGTCAGATTTTCGATTGATGCAGCACCAAGTTTTCGTTGTATTCTCTTACGCCTATAGTAAATTTCCTTAAGCTTTTCTTCAGCACTAAACGAACCTCCCTGCATTTTATCATATTTTCTATAAAACGATTCAAGATAGCCCATAGAATCGTAGGTAGATTTTCTATATCGCTCTGCCCATTTTTCATATCTTTCCCAAAGCTGTCTCTCCCAGCTATAAAAATGACAATCTTCAATCTTGCCGTTGCTGGTGAATACATTGATGATTTCCGTCTCGCCAAAATTATCGAATCCGACAGAGAATTGATAATTTGCGCCATTTGACATAGGAACAATTTCAAGAGCATCCACAAAAACATACTTAAAGTCATCTTTATCATCTGATATCTTATACACCTGATAACGATCTCGCGGGGAAGACGGATCCGCAGAAAGATTCTCCCAAACCATCCATACTTGACCATACTGATCAACACACGGTTCATTGACCCTCATCCACTTCTCATTTCTATCAAAGCCCGACTCTAGTCTCTCTACCTGATTTATTATGTCAGTCCATTGAACTTCTTTACGATATTCTATTAAACGACCCCAGATATCAAGATCAGAAAGTGAATTCTGAGATAAATCTTCAGCGTGATTATGAACTGTTTCCATAATACTTACCCTAAACATACGCTTTATTTGGAAGAATGTCAACAAATTGTTAAAATTAGCCTATGACACAACCACACGCAAAAATTATCGCTCTCGTCGGCCTGGCTGGTAGCGGCAAAAGTTCGGCCGTCGAATATTTAACAAAAAAGGGCTTCCCCAAAGTTTATTTCGGCGGTGTTATTTACAAAGCCATGGAAGAAGCTGGCATTGAGCCAACCTGGGATAATCAGCAGAAATTCCGCGAAGAAATCCGCCAGCGCGAAGGCAAAGATTTCGTTATCAAGCGCGTAATTAAGAATATTCGCGATTTGATCAATGCCGGACAAAATAAAATTGTCCTGGACGGCTTATATACTTGGAGCGAGTATAAAATCCTCAAGCACGAATTTCCCGGACAAGTCGTCGTCATCGCCATCGTCACGCCAAAACACCTCCGCTACCAGCGAATGATAAAACGCCCGGAGCGACCGATGCAGCCGCGCGAAGTCGACCAGCGCGATTGGTCGGAAATTGAAAATCTGGAAAAAGGCGGACCAATTGCCATCGCTGATTACTTTGTTATAAATGACGGTAATCTCGATCAATTACACCAAAAAATAGACGCCGTTACCCACGACGCCCATTTTTGTAAATCACCCGAACAGTGCTAATTAGTCCAAATATTCGTAAAGTTTTTTAGCATCTTTATGCTTCCTGAGCTTTGCCAGAGCTTTGGCTTCAATTTGCCGGATTCGCTCGCGTGTCACCGCAAATTCCTGGCCAACTTCTTCCAATGTATGATTCTTGCCATTATCTAACCCAAACCGCATGCGCACAATTTTCTGCTCGCGGTCGCTTAAACTGGATAACATATCCTGAACTTGTTCTTTTAGCAGCTGGTTTGACGCCGAATCTTCTGGCGAAACAGTATCTTCATCAACAATAAAATCCTGCAGCACCGAATCATCATCTTCACCATCACGACCAACACCAGCATCCAAGGAAGAAATATCTTGCTTAATCTTAATGACATATTCAATTTTCTCCGGCTCCATGTCTAGTTCTTTAGACAATTCCTCAATCGTCGGTTCGCGGTTCAGCTCCTGTGTCATTCGCCGCTGCGTGCGCAGCAATTTATTGATAGTTTCCACCATGTGAACTGGAATACGAATCGTTCGCGCCTGATCGGCAATCGCCCGGGTAATCGCCTGGCGAATCCACCATGTGGCATATGTCGAAAACTTGAAGCCTTTATCCGGATCAAATTTCTCGACCGCCCGCAAAAGACCAGTATTTCCTTCCTGAATCAAATCTAAGAAATCCAAACCGCGCCCCGAATACCGCTTGGCAATTGACACCACCAAACGCATGTTCGCCTCGGCCATCTTATCCTTGGCCTTCTTATCGCCTTCAATAATCCGGCGCGCCAGCTCCATCTCTTCTTCGGCGCTTAGTAGTGGAATTTTACCAATTTCCCTTAGATACAGCCGCACCGAATCGTCCGACACATCATCCAAATATTGACCAGTCGAAAGCGAGGTTAAATCTTCCGATTCTTCCTCGTCTATAGCTGCCGGATCAAAATCCGCATCGTCGTTCAAATTTGCTGGCTTGGTAGTCGTATCGTCGCTCACATTTTCTCCTTAATCAGCTGGTTCAGATTCTGGCGCAAACTCTGAGATAAAACCTCGTCGCCCGCCGCCTCAGCTTCCCGCAGCTGGGTTAACAATTGATTCTTTTGGTTTTCGCGATGTTTTATTGTTATTTGCCTGACTAGCCGAGCCATTTCTTCATCCAAGCTTTTCTGCTCCCAATTGGCATAACGACTTTCACTTTTTAACTGTACTATTTTCACATACTGCTCAATTTTTTGCAAGCCTTGAGGAATATTACTTAGGTCAATGTCCAAATTTTCCCGTAAATAGCCAATTAGCTGCCGCGCATTTTCATTCTCAAGCATCTCGCCGGAAATCGCTGCCAGCCAGCGCCGCACTGTTTTTTCGCTTGCTGCCAGACCCGCTAGCATATCCTCAGTTTCATCTTGAACAGGGTGCGGTTTTTCCTTGTCAATTTTAGTTTTTCTCAGCTGCTGATTTACCGTTTTTTCGCCCGCCAGCTTCGCCTTCAAGGCAGTAATCGAGGCGCCAGTTTTCCCAGAAATTACCGCCAAATAGTGTTCTTGCTCTACCGGATCTTTCAGACTGCGTACGATTCTCAGCGCAGTTGTCGAAAATCGCCGCTTCCCCTCCGCCGTTTTCAAATCTTCCATCTCGGCGTGCCGAGCAATCACCCAGTCAACCGCCGGCTGCGCCCGCTCAACCGCCGCTTGCCACAACGCTGGGTCTTTTTGGATCAATTCATCCGGATCTTTCACGCCGTCCGGCAGGCTCACCACCTCTAATTCCACGCCAATTTCTTGCGCCAAATTAATTGCCCGCTCCGTTGCGCTCACGCCCGCCCGGTCGCCGTCAAACGCCAAACGAATTCGCCCTGCCAGCCGGCTCAGCGCTTTCAAATGCTGCAGGGTCATCGCCGTTCCCGCTGTCGCCACCACATTTTTGACGCCGGCTTGGTGGCTGCTAACCACGTCCAAATTCCCCTCGACGATCACCGCCGCGTCGCTTTTACGAATCGCCTCTTTCGCCTGATACAGCCCAAAAATATGGCGCGATTTATCAAACAGCAGCGTCTGCGGTGTGTTCAGATACTTTGGCGCCCTGGGGTCGTCATGAATAATTCGCCCCGTAAAGCCGACCACCTCGCCACCGCCGTCGCTCAAGGCTACCATCATCCGCCCCCGAAACAAGTCGCCGCCGAACCGATTCACTAGGCCCGCATCAGCCAGTTCCCGACGCGAAAATCCCCGCTTTTCCAGCGCTTTCGTCAGTGCATCGCCCTGATCTGGCGCATAGCCGATGACAAAATCACCGATCGTCTGCCGATTCAGCCGCCGTTTTTTCACCGCATAATCTAACGCCACCGAATTTTTCACCAAGTTTTGCTGATAAAAATTCGCTGCCAATTTCAGCGCTTCCCGCGCCCGCGCCCGCCGTTTGGCCGTCCGTCCATCACCATGAGAAAACAAACTTAAATCCACGCCCGCCTTGCGCGCCAAATGCTCCAACGCCTGGCGAAAATCCATCCCCTCCACCAGCATCACAAACGTAAAAATATCGCCGCCCTTGCCTGAAGAAAAATCATGCCAAATCTGTTTTTCCGGACTCACCATAAAACTTGGCGTCCGCTCATCAGTAAACGGACTCAGTCCTTTCAGATTACGACCCGCCCGCTTCAGCTGAACATATTCGCCGATCACATCCTCAATATTCAGCCGCGCCCGCACTTCTTCTTTGGCATCTTGCATGTCTTTATTATATCACTCTTTACCTCTGTTATCGTTTGTGCTTAAATAGATACATGTATCCAGATAATTTTAATAATCCATCTCAAGGTATTGATTATCTCAATCAAATTGCTACGCCTCCACCGGCAGAAGGTTTCGATAAAAAAACTAAAATAATCATGGCTATTTTAGGACTCATAGGATTCTTAACGTTAGTTGCAATTTTTATTTTCTCACAGAATGCTATGCCTAAGACTACATCTTCGCATGTGGCGGCGCGCGTTAACAAATTGCTAACTATTTCCCAAAAATATAATAATAAATTCCGATCAACTTCTCTACAGACTACAAATAGCTCATTAGTATCTGTCTTAACTACCGCAGAAGCATCTTTGAGTGATCCACTGCAAGCAACTGGCATCGATTACAAAGATAAGAAAAAGGAAATTCTCGCCCTTGACCCATCAGATAAGCTGGAAGAAAAACTAGACGACGCAGCGCTTAATACACAGCTAGACATTACTTATGCCCATGAAATGAACATACAAATAACCGATACTATTGCCATGATGTCAAAGGTGTATAAATCCACCAAGTCGAAGGCCATGCGACAATGGCTAGAAAAAACCGCCACTGATTTGGAAAATATCCAAAAACAAATTAATCAAATAATTAAGTCGAGTTAGGCTTCCGCCACTAGCCGATAGCTTAGCCGCGCCAAGTCAAAAATCTCTTCGTCATTCAATTGTCCTGAGCAGATGATAGTATTCCAGTGCTTCTTATTTAGGTGATAGCCTGGCAATACCGTTTCGTACTTCTCGCGGAGATTCTCAGCCAGCAACGGGTCGCACTTCAGACTGACCCGCAAGGGCTTCGAGCCCTCGGTCACTAGTGCCACCATCTTCCCTGCGCCGTTATTGTCCCGACCGAACTTATACACGGCAACATCCTCACCAAACGGATAGTCCAGCCACACACCTGGTAAACTCAAGATAAACTCTTCAAATTGTTTATGGGTCATTGTTTCACCTTCTTTAGATAATATTGTAATTCCATAATGCTGCCGCGGATATCCTCCAGCGCCCGATGATCTTCTGGTTTAGCAAATTTCTTGCCATATTTGCCCTCAAACACCACTTTCCAAGCACTAACATCCAACATCCGGTAGTGTAGTCTTTTTGACAACAAAGACCACCACTGATCGATGAACCGACGATCCTGGTGGATTGAATTACCACCCAGTAAAATCCGTGGCTCATCCGCAAAATACTCATCGCAAAACGTAAGTAGCTCACGTTCCACCTCGGCCAGCGGCTTGCCCGAGGCATTTTGTTCCTCCAAACCACGCCGCGCCTCCGGATGTTCATTCCAAAAGCTGGCATTTCGGTCCAGTAACTTACCCAGCTTCTCCGGATCATGCCGCACCACGCCCTGATAGGTCGCAATCTCCGTAAAATCCCAATCCGTGACGATCGCCGCCACCTCCAAAATCTCATCGCGCACCGGATCCAGCCCGGTCATCTCCAAATCCATCCATAAAATCTTTTTCGGCTTAAAACTGGCTTTCATGTTTCTATTTTACCACTTCCTTGCAGCGTGCTACACTAAAACCATGACTAAACGCATTCTCCTCAAACTCTCCGGCGAGCAGCTCCAGTGCGAGTTCGCCAGCGGCTTCGACCCCGCTCGCGCCCGCTGGATCGCCGAACAAATCAAACCAGCGCTAGAAACTGGCGCCGAAATCGTCATCATGGTTGGCGGCGGCAATTACGTCCGCGGCAACCAAATCATCGGCCATGGCATTCAGCCTGTCTCGGCCCATAATATCGGCATGCTCTCTACCCTGATGAACGCCATCGCTCTAGCTGACGTTTTCAACGACGCTGGTTTGCCGACCCGCGCCCTGTCCACCGTCGAAATTAATCAATTTATCGACCAATACACCTTTCGCCGCGCCCTCAGCCACATCGAAAAGGGCCGCGTAGTCATCGTTGCCTGCGGCACTGGCCGGCCGTTTTTGACCACTGATACCGCCGCACTCAACTTGGCGCTAGAAATGCAGTGCGATGTTGTCATTAAAACAACGAAAGTTGACGGTGTTTACAATAAAGATCCGTCTAAATTCCCTGACGCCATCAAATTCGACCATATATCTTACCACGATGTTTTGACCAACCCAGACATCACCGTCATGGACAAAGCCGCCATCGGCCTGGCTATGGACGAACATATCCCAGTTGTCATCTGCGACCTCCTCACCGACGGCAATATTGCCCGGGCTAGCAGCGGCCAGCCAGTCGGTACGCTTATTTCCTAGTTTATTGAGTATGATATACCTTTTCCTGACATAAATCGTTTTATATAAAAATCCGCCGTTATTTGTCCGGCGGATATATTCTTCAAAACCCAATTAGTCCTTTTTCTTATCTAATTTATCGAGTTTAAACAGGTGTACAATCGCATATACCACAAACGCTACCGCCAGCAATGTGATCAACGAGCTAATAAACGCCCCGTACAGAAATTCTCCCTTGCGACCAGCAATTTCAACAGTAAATGATGCTGACTGTAATCCCTTTTGCGAGCCAACAATAAGCTGCACCAGCGGGTCGATAAATGCCGTCACCATTTTCTTGACTGTGTCGCCAGCCGCCGTACCAATTGCCAAACCGACAGCCATACCAACCACACCTTGTTCGCGAATAAAATTAACAAACCCGCCCATATGGCTATCTTTGATTGCCTCGCGCACGACCTTTTTATCCTTAGCAGACACCGCCTTCACGACAGCCTTGGCGCTGCTGGCAACTGACTTTCTAGCTGATTTATTGGCAGTAGTCTTTGCCGTTTTAACATTCTTGGCAGTCGACTTTTTCGACTCAGTAGATTTTGTTACCATAAAAACTCCTTTGTGACGGTTATCCGTTTAATTTTATCATTAGCTTATCGAGATCCCTCTTAGCAGCCCTTAGTTTACCTTCAGTTAAACTATTACGAGGTAAAGACTCATATAGTTGTATAGCCTTACGTAGCAGACCGATATCATCGTTCTTTTTAGCAACCCGTCGCACAACATCAGGTAGAAATAGCTCATTTTTTGAATGGTCATCATCCGGTAAGCTTTCATTAACCATTCTAGCCACTTCAATGGCCAGCTCATCATAGCCTTGCACAATAAGCCGTTTACATAACTTCCCCACTTCTTCCAAGTTGTTCCGCGGATCAACATCAAGATATAAACCAGGTAGATCCACCAGCGCACTAGCTGCTTCCCCATACTTCCCACGCAGTTGATCGATTCGGGCATTATACTCATCAAGCAACAACAGTCTTCCAGGAATAGACGGCAATGTAAACATTTGTAATATTGAGCCTCGCCGAGAATCACGATGCTCCAATTGAGGATCCGGAAACCTCAACCATCCACGCACTGCCAAGAAATTTTCCCGGTTAATTGACTGCGGCAATTGCCGCATTAACAATTCATCAGTAAATAAGCTATTCTCAGCCCGCAATTGCCCACGCCATAATTGATCAAGTGGATTCTCACGACCAACCGCTCCCGTCATTTCGCAACATAGCTCCTCTGTCTTAACGTCTATCATAAATGACCGGTCGCTTTGTCTATCAAATAACGTAATAAATGTGTGCTGATTAGCGTAACTAATGAAGTGCTCAATACCCAGCCTCTCCAAACACTCGGACGTCACAATTGTATGCCCAAAGCAATTGGCCACCTCAGTCTCGGCAATAATTTCCGCTCGGAGTGGCTGCGAAGAATTACTTGTTGGAGCAAAGTCAAGCGTCTCCCGAACAAGTGACGCGACGGACATGGCCGCTCTAGCTGTATCATCAAAGGTTTTTGGCGACTGCTCATACTCATCGTTTATAGCGCGAAGTTGTTGTGATTCCAGTAACAATTCTCGATGAATATGAGGGTTCCGCTCTGCAATACTACTTTTCGGTGTAAATAGCTGAGCCGCCAAGTATCGCTCGTTCATAACGACGTTATTATATAATAAAAGACTATTTTTTACAAGTGTTCCGGCGCCACAATACCCAGAACAGCTAGCCCCGCCTTCAAAATATCAGCATACACCGCCACCAAACCGACGCGGTGCGCTTCTTTATCGCTGCCGACAACTTGGTTTTTCTCGTAGTAGCGGTTGAATTCTTGCGCCAGCTCAAACAGGTAGGCGCAGACATGATGCGGCTCCAAACTTTCGGTAGCGCGGTTAACCGCCTCGGCGTATTCACTCATTTTCCTGACTAACAGCCGATCTTCGTCGAACAATTCTGTCGGGAACGTGGCTGCTTGCTCAGATTTTGCCAAAATACCCCGCGCCCGAGCGTGCGCGTATTGCAAGTAGCTACCAGTGTTACCCGTCAAGCTAACCGCGTCATTGATGTCGAACACTACGTCGCTGCCGATTTTTACCTTCAGGAATTGATAGCGCAACGCGCCCGCCACTACTTCGTCGGTCGGCTCGCCGCCAGCTTGTATGATGGCTTTCTTGAACTCGTTAAACAGCCAATCGATAGTGATTACCTCCCCAGTACGTGAACTCATCTTGCCAGTTGTTAATTTAACCAGGCCAGTCGCATAATTAAACAATTTATCTTTCAATTCTGGAATTGCCAGTTCACTAGCGGCAATCACCCCGCGGAAATACGCCGCCTGCTCTTCGCCATTAACAGTAATCGATAGGTCCAGGTTCGGATAATCTTGATGCTTCAGCTGAATCAGCCCCATATCGTGCGCACCGTACAACCCGTTGCCGTGCGAACCGATGAACACATTATCAAACGCACCATATTGGCTGCCTTTGAAGATATACGCACCATCTGATTTGGTAAAGACCTCTGGGGTTTTTGCTTTGATCAAAGCTTTACCTGGTACTTCGGTTTCACTCTCAACATAGCGCCGTTCAATCGGCACATTGCCTAGCCGCGCCACATTGGCATCAATTTCATCAAAACTCCAGGCCTTACAAATCTCGTACACCTGCTTGTACAGCAGATCATCCAGCACAAACGATTGCTTGGCTAGCTTATCAATTTCTGCCCGCGCCTCTGGCGATTCCTTAGCTGCCCGCGCCCCTTCAACATACATACGGCTCATAAACTCATTGCGCTTGTCAGCCGGAATAGCGTCTAGTTTGCTGACATCACCGTCAATTTCGCGCAGAATCGCCCACATGCTCTTGCCGACATGTGTGCCGACGTCACCGTGGTAACTCACTCGGTGTACTGACGCACCATCTACCGCCAGCAAATTCGCCATAGTATCAGCCAAAATCGCATTCAGCGCGTGGCCGATATGCATGGCCTTAAACGGATTCGGACAATTAGTTTCAATAACGACTGTTTTTCCTGAGCGATTAGTCGCTGGCCGCACCTTCAGCGAATCCAATACTGCTTGGTCGCTTAACTTCACATTGATGAAGCCAGGTCCAGCCACGCTAACCTCGCTAAATTCCTGGCGGTCGCGCAGCTCCTCAGCAATCGCCTCGGCAATCTCGCGCGGGTTTTTACCCAGCGGCTTTGCCAACTGCAGCGCCGCATTGGTCGCAAAATCGCCAAACTTCGGGTCGGGGCGCGTCAATTGCACCGATACATCTTGATCAAAAAGTTGCTTCACCGCCTGAGAAATAATCTGTTCCATACCTCATTAGTATACAACAGAGGCGAACGATTATCTACCTCAAACAAAACAGCCTACGCCGCGTCATCAAGCTCGCTCATTTCCAAACCCAACCTTGTCACTGAGCTCGGACTAGACCCCTTGACGTGCTGTAACACATACGCCAATGCCGACATGTCATCTCGACTTAGGACACTTTCCGCCAAATCATGAACATCTTTTTCTTCAGCCATTTTATTCCTTTTTGTTTTAATTTTTATATAGTAAAATGATATCACATTATTTTTAATTTGTCAATGAGGTGTATGTAAGTCAAGCCAGTTTACTTTTTAGACAACCGACGATTACCTTTACTGACTATCTTCTTAAATACCCCATGATTCGCCAAATCATTCCTAATCATGCGTCGTATGGCCTTCTTTGTTTTAGGGCTGGCTTTTCTATAAGAATGGCTAATTACGTCAGACCAATCGTCTCCAGTCTCACCAATATCAATTTTTAGTTTATGATCCTTCAATACAGCCGCAGATGGTCCACCAGAAAAATCCTCCGCCTTATCGCTTGAGACAGATATCGGTAGAATCTCAACACCGGCCTCTAGGGCAATATGTACCGCTGCAGAACCAATATTACGATGCGTCACTGACTCGTGATCCGAAAACCCTGCCATAACGACTATTTCACCATTCTTAACTCGTTCAACGACCTCTTTATAATCATCTTCAGAAAAGGGAGCTGGTCTTTTATTTTTTCGATCTATCCATTTATACGGTACACGAATAAAGTTTTTTATTCCCGTTAAAACATACTGTATAGTCTCCGCGTTGAATCCACCCACATCCTTTTTGATCCAATCACTATTTGTTGACGCTATACCAATAGCAGTCTTTCCCATCAGGGAGGCTAAATAACTGGCAGTAGGCACATCAAGCCCAGACTCATGTGATGAAACAATCACAAGACCTCTACCCTCTTCTTTAGCTCTTTTCGCTGCCTCAATTAGATTATCTTCACCAGATACATCAACTTCACCACGGCCATGCATTACACCCATCAGAGCCGCAAGTCCAAGGCGCAACCGAAGACCTGCTTTTGGCAAGCCCAGTTCTTTACCGGCAGATTTAAGTTTCTCTACTGCAGGATGTCTATATAAAAACGTTTCTTTAGATGACTCCATAACGTTTATATTATACAATATAGAGCCCTATATTGTCAATAATAAACACCTCTTAGACGTACCTTATTCGCAACCATCGCAAATCGTCAGACTTGCCGGATCAATGGGCGCAGCGACACTACCATTCGCTTTGGCCTGGTCATCAGCTGTTTCTTGCGCCGCTTTTAAGGCCGCGTCAATGGCGCTTAATTTTTCTTCCAAAGTCATGTCGTCAGAAATAATTTGACTTGCGTTCATGTTCCTGTCTTTCTATATATTTAGTATCTGCTTATGCTTATAATACGCTATATGTAGCGTTTATGCAACATAGTGCAGCCAATTTCCTGTTGTAGTTTTTTCATCAAGCTTGCCAATTGGCATGATGTAAATTTGCCTATTCTCCACACGCGGCATAAAGTCGCCCAGTTTGTTGGCGTACACTTCCAAAGCCGCGGCCTCTTCTTCCTCTGGCAACTCTCGTACCTTTGTTGTCAAAAAGACAGCACTCTTTTGATCATTCCACACTACAAATTCTACAACACCGCTGCGGTAGGCATTAACGGCATGACGGGACTGTCGGTCAGAGATCCAAATGATGTTGTCATTTTTATAACGGACGAAGTGAAGTGGCGTAATCAAAGGTGTTCTATCACGATTGACGGTCGCCAAAGCCCCAACTTCCACGGTATCTAAAATATCTGTTGTAATTTTGTCCATGGCAGTTATTTCGTGGTGTTTACTTCATAACTAGTATTAGTGCTCTCAAAGAAATTGACGAGTTCCAGGGTATCGTTTGCGGTAGCCATCCATTTGGCCGGGTTGGCCACGTTGTACTCCGGTTCAAAACCAAGTTCGACCAAGCGGCGGTCAGTCATGTGCATGACGTATTGATTGACATAATCAGCGTTCAAGCCGAGGATTCCCTTTGGCAACATATCCTTGTTGTACTCTTTTTCCAGCTCCACCGCCTGCAAAATCAAATTGCGAATTTCCTCAGCAAATTCCTGCATTTGCAGTTCTGGGTTTTCGTCCAAGATGGTCAGCAGCAAATTGATACCGAAAGTTAAGTGCAAGTTCTCGTCCTTGGTAATCCAGTCCAGCAGCGTGCCGACATTACGTAATAAGTTACGCTGACGGAAGCTCATACCTACCATAAAGCCCGAATAGAACCAGATGCCTTCGAGCACAATGTTATACGCCACCAGCGAGCGGACAAAATCTTTCTTGCCCTCCAAAGAGTAAATATCCAAGTTTGGATCTAGCATGACATCCAGGTGCTTGTTCTGGAAATCTGCCTTGTCGGCCAGCGATTTCTTACCAAAGCCCGCCGCGTAAATCTCCTCACGGTCAAACGGAAATGTCTCAATGATGTATTCAAAAGTCATGAAGTGATTGGCTTCTTCCCACATCTGTTTTGACAGATAGAGCTGCGCTTCAGCGGCGTTAACATATGGGTAAATACCAAATGCTAGCGACTTGTTAATCAGTAACTCGTTTGGGTTAAGATAACTAATGACCGTTTTGAGCGCATGCTTTTCCTCGTCCGATAATTTTTCAAAATCCGCCAAATCCTGTACCAACTGCACCTCGTTGGGAAACCAGGTGTTAGCCACTGCTTGGTTGTATAAATCGTATGCCCATGGATAACGGATTGGATGTAAGCTCAATCCATCACGCAAGCCTGAGCCCAAAATTCCCTGTTTAGGATGTTGATAATCTGCCATATTATTCTCCTTTTTTAACTTTGGCAAAGCCAAACCCGCGCGTTTTAGCGCCAGTTCGAATCTTCTGTTCTGCTAGTTTTTCTACCGACACTGTAGTCTGTTCTGACTGATGGCGTGGTTTAACGTGTAGATAGTAGGTCGTTTTCAAACCACGGCGCCACGCCTCAGAATAAATCTCCACATATTCATCAATATCACGAGTCTCAAGGTACATATTACGGCTAATTGCCTGGTCAACCCATTTTTGAGCCCGAGCCGCCACTTCAATAAATGCATATGGGCTTAATTGGAAGCTGGTTTTATACACATCTTTCAGTTTTTGCGGAATAGCATCGATATGCTGAATGTCACCTTGGTTGGCAAACACTTCTTCCTTGATGTCATCCCACAAGTTCAGTGCCTTGAGGTCGCGCACCAGGTTATTATTCACCTCCAAAAACTTACCGTTCAGCGTCGAGCGGCTAAAAATCTGAGCAAACTGCGGATCGATCCCCGGCGTTGTCCCCGCCACATGACCGATGTTAGCGGTCGGTGCAATGGCCATCAAAGTGGCGTTACGCATGCCTTTTTTAATTTTCTTACGTAATTTATCCCAATCTAGACGGGTTTTGTTATCAATTTTCACCTTAACCTTGCGATTGTTCGACAATTCCGCCACCGTATCAATCGGCAAAACACCCTTGCTCCAACCGCTACCGTTATATGTCGGATAACTGCCGAGCTTGGCTGCCAAATCCGCCGACTGGTCGATGGCGTGGTAGCTAATGAACTCCGTCAATTGATCGATTAGCTCATAAGCTTCGTTCGACTCATAGCAATAGCCAAGTTTCTCCAATACATCCGAAAAACCCATCATCCCTAGTCCGACAGCTCGCGTCTGCCGGTTGGCGTGCATTGCCTCTTTAACTGGCGTCTCAGTAATATCGATCAGATTATCCAATTGCCGAATCGCCGCCCGTGAAGCCTCTTGCAAACGGTCCCAATCCCAAGTCTTATCCTCGCGCAAAAACGCCGACAGATTGATACTAATTAAATTGCAGGTGGCGATATTATCCTTGTCTTGAGGCAGGGTAATCTCCGTACAAAGGTTGGACAAGTGAATCGTACCAGTGTTATTATTCAGCGCCCGCACATTAATAGTGTCTTTCCAAGTTAGCCACGGATGGCTAGTGGCTTGCAAACTGGTCAAAATCTGCTTGAACTGCTGGCGAGCTGATGTCTTTTCAAAAACCCGTAGTTTACCAGCCTCCGCTATCTTAACGTACTCTTTGTAGCGCGCCGAGAACTCCTCGCCATATAGCTCTGGCAAATCTGGCGTTTCCGCTGGGTCGAACAGATACCAATCTTGATCTTTCTGCACCCGCTTCATAAATTCATCAGAGATAAATACCGCGGTGTTGGCAAAACGAGTTCTCATATATGGGTCGCCAGAGTTAGAACGCAGATCAATAAATTGCCCAAAATTAAGATGCCAGTTCTCCATATAAATGGCCGCCGCACCCGCCTTTTTACCCTTACGACTAACCGCAAACAACGCTGTATCAATCATCTTCATGAAAGGAATTGGGCCAGTCGATTCAGTATTAGTGGTTTTAACTGGGCTACCAGCTGCCCGCAACTTAGTAAAACCGATGCCGATACCGCCAGTACCCTTGGCGATAAACATTGTATCACGCACACTCTTGGCAATTGATTCCATATCGTCATCAACATTTAGCAAAAAACAATTGCTGAGTTGCGGGAACGAACCGCCAGCATTAACCCGTGTCGAGCCGCCCGGCAGATATTCCAACTTACTCATGTGCTCATAAAATTCAATCGCTGCCGCAGTTGGATCTGGCTCGTTATAACTAAGCCCCATAGCAATGCGCATATGAGTAAATTGCGGTGTTTCCAGCGGATCGCCGCTTTGTTTGCGCAAGGCATAGCGGTTTTTATTGGTCATTACACCGAGGTATTTACTGAGATCGTCACGCTCTGGCTGTAATGCTTCGCCCAATTTTTTCAAATCAAATCGCCCATCACTCATCCGCTCATCAAGTAAGCCATCTTTGACCGCCGCTTTAACAAACTTCGGAAACTCCCGTGCATGCAATCTCTTTAACTCGTCTGCCGTCTCGTAATCGCCCAAAATGCTCTTATAGATAGTCTTTAGCAACAAGCGGGCTGCGATTTTATCATAATCCGGATCATCCTTGACGTTCTGTAGTGTCGTCTGGATGACGGCCTGGTCGAGCTGCTCGGTGGTAATACCGTCAAATAGCGTCAGCTGCAACTCGGTCGCCACCTGCACCACCTTTGAAACCTGACCTGACAGCCCCTCGCAGGCCTTCAAAATCGCCGCATTAATTTTATTGGCATCAAACGGCTCTTTCGTTCCGTCGCGCTTGATGACGTTGATTTGTTGCATGTACCCTCCTTAATTTGCCCTGCTAAAAATCAGCCGCCAGTCCCCTATCTGGTGGCTCATTTGGATAATTTGCCTTTTTGTTTATTTATGGGTTCGCTATATATATAGCGTACAACACTAACTATAGCCGCTACATATAGTGTTTTTCAAGACATTTGGTAAATTTTACAACCTATTTTTGCTATAATCAGATACGGTATGAAATTTGCCTCAATGCGCGACATTGTTTATTTTCTGGACGAGATCATTGCCCATCCGCCTGAAAAGCATGATCGGCTGGCGTATGTAGCGCATATTTTGGAGATTCTTGGTAATCCGCAAAATCAGATTCCCGCCATCCACATCGCCGGCACCTCCGGCAAGGGTTCGACTGCTTATTATGCTACCAGTTTGCTGAACCAGGCTGGCTATACTACCGGCACATTAGTATCGCCGCATATCGCCAGCGTCGCTGAGCGCTCTCTAATCAGCGGGCAGCCGCTGCCTGAACAAGAATATTTGCACTATTTCCAAGAGTTTGCCAACCTTTGCGTAGCACACAACCTGCATCTATCCTATTTTGAATTTTTGACGATTTTTAGTTTTTGGCTATTTAAGAAAATAGACGTTAATTATATCATAATTGAGGTTGGAATTGGCGGACGGCTGGATACAACTAACGTGATTTCCCGTTCGCCAACTGTACGCGTCATCACTGATATCGGACTGGACCATACGGAATTACTAGGCAATACTCTGACAGAAATCACCCAAGAAAAAGCTGGTATTATTCATCAAAACGATTCAGTCGTTATGAACCGGCAAGCTTCTGAAATTGAAACGGTTATTCGGCAACATGCAGAGTCGCAGTATTCACAGTTATCGATTGCTTCGCCAGTGGCTAGTGATTTTCTGAAAATACTGCCGGATTTTCAGCAGCGGAATTGGGCATTGGCATACCGCGCCGTCGAAAAGCGGCTGGCGCTAGATAAAAAGCCGCCTCTGCCAAAAGAAGTTCTGGAAAAATCCGTGCATACCACTATTCCCGGACGATTAGAGAAACGTATCATTGATGGAGTTAACATCATATTTGACGTTGCGCATAATCCCCAGAAAATCCGTGCCTTGATTGATTCATTGCGGAAATTATATCCGGATAAAAAACCTATCTTCGTAGTAGCATTCGGGCAAAATAAGCATTCATCGCTGGCAGAATCGCTTGCCATAATTGATAACCTGGCGCAGCTGGCTTACGCCACCACATTCAGCGCCAATTACGGCAAAAATCACCGCCATGTGCCGCCGGAAAACATCCGCCATGTCATGAAATCTGCCGTCGAGATTGAACATAATACAGACAAGTCCCTCGCGAAAGCCATCAAAAAAGCCCGGCAGCTTGATACGTACGTCGTTGTTGCCGGGTCGTTTTATTTAGTGAGTGAATTTGCGGCAAACCAAACCGCTACTATAACTAAATCATCTCGTGTTCGATTACGTACCGAATTGCCCGATTGAAAAAAGGACGCATATTAATGTTCTGCAGCTCAGCGACAGACACCCATTTATAATCGCTATGCTCCCAGCTCAGCGCCACCGCCGGCGTATTATCCAAATGTGTGGTATATAACAGCTTTGTGACTGATTTATTCTCTTTCTCATCATATGCAGTCTCGGCGTACACTAATTGTATTTTTACTGGATCTAAGTCTATTCCGCATTCTTCCTGCACCTCGCGGATCACTCCTAGATGTTCCGACTCACCCGCATCCACGATTCCACCCGGCAAGTCTGGCTGATATGACTTCTCTGGATATTTTAAGTGTTCGCTCAAAGTCAAAGTTAAAACATTACCGTCACCATCGATGATTAGGATTTTTGCAATTGATTCTAATCTCGTGTTCTACTTTGGCATGAATTAATCCTCCTGGCGGAAGGACGGGGATTCGAACCCCGGAGACCCCGTGAAGAGCCTACACACTTTCCAGGCGTGCCAGTTCAACCACTCCTGCATCCTTCCTTGTTGATAATTATACCACAACTATATTGGCCCTTATGGTTGCATATATTGCTGTTTAGCCTCTATAATAGAACGTAGATGAAAGAATCAATTCCACCACGTATCAGACTTATTAATGTCACTAAAAGGTTTGGTTTTGGTGATGCTGAAATAAGAGCTCTAGACAACGTCGATTTGACAGTCAAAAAAGGCGAATTTATTGCCATCATGGGACCTAGCGGCTGCGGTAAGACCACCTTATTAAATACGATTGGTCTATTAGATCAACCGTCTGAGGGCGAGTATTATCTGGACGACGTTGCTGTTGATAGTCTCAATTCACGACATCGGGCTAAAATTCGCTCCAAGCACATCGGTTTCGTTTTTCAAAACTTTAATCTTATCCCCCGCTTAACCGTGATTGAAAACGTAGCCCTACCCTTAACCTACAAAGGCCTAAGAAAAGTTAAGCGACTTCAGGAGGCCAGTCGCATCCTTAAAACTTTCCATTTAAGCGAGCGAGAATATTACATGCCTTATCAATTATCTGGCGGTCAAGTCCAGCGCGTGGCAATTGCTAGGGCGTTAGTCAATAATCCATCAATTATCCTAGCAGACGAGCCAACTGGCAACTTAGACAGCAAGTCTAGCCACCTCATTATGGAAGAATTATCCGACTTACACCGTCGCGGCAATACTATTATTATGGTTACTCACAACCCAGAATTAACTCATTATGCCAGCCGTGTGATTACCATGCTAGACGGTAGAATCGACACCGACGAACATAAAGAGAAGCGCAAGTTCACTAAAAAATTAATTGAAGAAGAAGAGCCAAAGTCCAAGCCAAAGCCAAAGCCAAAGAAGAAAAAATCTTCAAAGAAAACAGGATCGAAAAAGTCATGAAAATATTGATAAATAACCATTTTGAGAACGCCACTCAGGCCCTAAAAGCCAATCGCGGACGAACATTTTTGACCGTCATGGGCGTAACTATTGGTATTGCTAGCATCACCATAGTCTTGTCTTTAGCGGGTGGTATTAGCCGTCTGTTTGGTGGCGATATTCCATCTACTAATTCCCCTGTTGCCATCGTTAAATCTGGCAATAAAAAGACTGGCACCAACCTACTAACCGAGTCTGATAGCGCCACTACGGTTAATACTTTGACCGAGAAAGACGCCAACGATCTGGGCAAAATCACTGGTGTAAAAGCCGCCCCAATTGCTTTTTTGCACACTGAATTACGCGCTCGTGATGGTAAAATTGACACCCAAAATGCTGCATTAATTGGCAGCACCAGCTCACTTAAAGATGTTGCTAATCTACAAGTTGCTTACGGACAATTTATCGACGATACAGGCGGTGTTATTGTTGGCCAGCAATTATCAGTCGATTTATTTGGCACCGAAAAATCTATTGGAAATGTCATTTTTATCCGTAATCAGCCGCTAACTGTCGTTGGTGTATTAAAAAATATTGAAAATCCCGTGAGCTACTTGGATATCAATTTTAATAATGCCGCCATCGTACCGCTTTCATCAATTAAGAAATTCACCCAAGGAACACCGCAAATTCAACAAATTATTATGACCAGCAGCAGTCACCAAAATCTGGCTTCTAATATAAAGACCGCCGACACCATTTTGCAGAAAAATCATGACAATGATAAAAATTACCGTATTGTTTCTGGTGATGAAATTAACGAAAAGAGAGCTAATTTAGTTAGCCTGTTCTCAGTAGTTCTAGCGATAATCGGCGGGATTTCACTCTTGATTGGCGGTATTGGTATCATGAATGTAATGCTTGTTAATGTTGCTGAACGTCAGCGCGAAGTTGGCGTACGGCGGGCTGTTGGCGCCACTAGCTGGGACATCATTAATCAATTCTTAATCGAATCCGCAATCATTGGACTACTCGGTGGGATTTTTGGCTACATCTTAGGCCTGGTTGGCGCCCACATCATAAGTCTGTATCTGCCACTCACGCCATATATTTATTGGCAGACAGCGGTTTTGGCTATTGGAATTTCAATTGTCATCGGCGTTCTCTCAGGTGTATACCCAGCAGCCCACGCCACCAAACGAGACCCTATCGAATCCTTGAAATATTAACTTAATTCCGTTTTCAATCTTTCCACCAACAACACTGGCCCGGGATTGACGCCATTAAGCACCGCTGTATAAATACTTGCTGTATCAGCCAACACCAAACCCCACAACAATTGTTGCATCAGCGTCTCTCCCTGAAGCTCAATTACATGCGCCTTTGGTCGCTTTCCGCTCAGCAGACGATCACTCAACTCCATCCGTTCTCGAATTCTTGGCCGCTCTAAATTGCTACGAATATCAAAGATAGCAAACGGTTTTTCCACTGGATGCGACGACCAGCCAATGAATTCATTATGATTAAATTCTGGATATTGATTAGAAAATGCCAAGTTCTTCGCTGATTCATTCCAACTAATTTTCCACTTATACGCTAATGGCCACGTTAATTCACCACCAAAAATAACCACAGTCTTACCAATGGTAGATTTCGCAATTTGCTTCGCCTGATTTGACATTTCTGGAGACTCAACCGTCCAACGAGCAATCTCGCCCCGCAGCCAATCAGCGCTATTTGCCACTTGATTATATAAATCGCCATCGATAACCCAAAAATGTTGCAATAATTTCAACAATCCTCGTAAGTGATATACGGTTGACATCCGTGGCTGCCCACCGGCTGGCACCTGAACATACGTTATGTTGTCATCTTTCGCTCGCTCAATTAGCTTTCCTCCCGTTGACATAACCGCCAAACAAGCCCGCTTTTCCAGCGCTTGTTGATAACAGCTCAAAGTCTCTTCAGTATTACCCGAATGGCTGACTGCAATAACCAGCGTTTCTTCACCAACAAACCCCGGCAAACCATAACCCTTCACTACTACCAGCGGGATATGTAACCAACCAGTAGTTAGTACCCTTACCATATCTGCTGCTAATGCTGATCCACCCATGCCAGCAATCACAATATTCTTAAAATCACGCCGCTGATTTACTCCTTCATGAACCAAAGCCTCATACGTAGCCTGCTCTGGAATATTCAGTACAGCACCCAGCACATCACCTGGATCATATTGTTTTATTACATTTACATCATCTAACATATTGCACTCCTTAGTTCGCTCATGCTATAGTATAACATAATAGGCATAAGCAATTTAAATATATAAGGTGGGTTATAATGGATTCTCGAGCTAGTCAATCAATCAGTGACGACCAAGAATTAGCAAAGGTGCTAGCTGGCGTTTCACAGGACACTGATAATAATTTACAATTTGAAGAAACAAGTAACATAGTTGAACCAACTATTAATCCAGCGACCATCTCGCCAGATCCTGTCGTTACACCTCAAGACGATAATCAAACTACTGCCGAACCAGCCGTCACTCCGACAATTGTGACGAACTCAGTATCACCAACCATTACTCCAACAGACACGACAACCGACCCTGCACTTGATAATATCAAACAAACCGCACTTAGCGAGCTTCGTCCATTAGTCGATAAACTTGATGTTTCCCCAGAGGAAAAGTTTGACACTTACTTATTGCTAATCCGCTCGACGGATGATAAGAGTCTTATTGCGCCTGCACATGACGCAGCCGTAGCAATTGTTGATGAAGCACGACGTGCTCAGGCGTTGTTAGACATCATTAAGGAAATTGACTATCTTTCAAACCCTCGTTAGCTTATTCTTCCAATAAAAATCCCGCCAGAAATGGCGGGATTTTTACTAACTGCAGAATGACTTTACATCATCCCCATACCACCTGGCATGCCACCAGGCGCAGCTGGAGCTTCTGGCTCTGGCACGTCGACGACCAGTGCGCCCATGGTTGCTGCAGTCGAGGCGATGGACACCGCGTTCTGCACCGCTTCCTTGGTGACACGCGCCGGGTCGATGACACCAGCTTTTTTGACATCCACTAGGCCCGCTTCCGGATCCATGACATTAACGCCAAAGCCAGCCTTGCCCGCTTCGACTTGTGCCAGGAGTGCGTCGGCGTTCAAGCCAGCGTTACGCATAATCTGTAGGAACGGCTGCTTCAGAGCGTCCTTTAGAATCTGCCGACCAGCCGCGATGCTGTCTGCACCGCTCACTTTCAAACCGCCAGCCAAATTCACCAAGGTAACGCCGCCACCAGCGACGATGCCCTCAGCCAAGGCTGCTTTAGTTGCTGCCACTGCGTCGTCCACGCGGAATTTCTTTTCGTCAATTTCTGTCTCGGTCGCGCCGCCGACTTTGATAACGGCCACCTTGCCAGATAGCGCCGCTGCTCGCTTATCAAATTGTTCTTTTTCATATTCGCTAGATGCGTTGTCAGACAGCGCCTTGATCTGAGCGATCTGCTCCTTCACGGCCGATGGCTTGCCTGCACCCTCAACGATGGTCGTCTCGTCCTTGCCAACAATCACCTTGCGTGCTGAACCCAACACTTCTAAGCCAGCATTTTCAAACGTCAAACCATGATCTTCAGAAATCACCGTTGCGCCAGTCAGCACCGCGATGTCGCGCAAAATCTCCTTGCGGCGGTCGCCAAAGCTTGGTGCCTTGACTGCCACGGTGTTAAACACGCCCTTGAGCTTGTTCAGCACCAAAATACTCAGTGCCTCGCCTTCAACCTCATCAGCGATCAGCACGACATCCTTTTTCCCGCTTTGTGCTAATTTCTCCAGCATCGGCAAGAACTCTTGCACACTAGAAATCTTCTTATCGGTGATCAAAATTGCTGGCTTTTCATAAACCGCCTCTTGCCGACCAGTGTCGGTGACGAAGAACGGGCTGACCCAGCCCTTGTCCAGGCTAAAGCCTTCAACAACCTCGGCTTCCAGCTCCAAACCTTGGCCAGCTTCGACCGTTACCACGCCGTCTTTGCCAACTTTCTCGATGACATTGGCGATCAATTTACCAATTTCCGCGTCGCCCGCCGAAATGGTTGCCACTTCCGCTACGCGGTCAGACTTGCCCTCAATTGGCTCCGCTAATTTGTTCAGCTCTTTGACAATTTCTACGCCAGCCTGCTCAATACCCTTGCGCAGCTCCATCGGGTTGTGTCCCGCCGCGATCAGCCGGTTAGCTTCCTTCAAAATTGAATAGGTGAGCACCGTCACGGTCGTGGTACCGTCGCCAGCCTGCTTATTCAAGTTCTTGGCTGCCTGCTTGATCAAATCAGCACCAACCTTGTAGCCCAGCGTCTCATCATCATTCTCTGGCAGTTCAATGCCTTCCGCCACTGTTACACCATCATGCGTCACTGTTGGCCCGCCAAAACCCTTGGCGATCACCACATTGCGGCCCTTTGGTCCATACGTCACCTTGACTGCGTTATACAGTGCCTCGGCACCGCCCAACACGCGAGCGCGCGCATCATCATCGTAAAAAACTTTTTTTGCCATACTAAAAACTCCCCTTTTCTCAAACAACCGTTGCTAAAATATCTTCCTCGCGGACGATCAAATATTCCGTACCGTCAATTTTCAAGTCCGTGGTCGAATATTCCTTATACACAATCTTATCGCCCACTTTTACATGCTTGACGTCGCCGCCAACTGCTTTAACCTCAGCCACCACTGGCTTCTCCTTGGCGTTGTCCGGTAAATAAATCCCGCTAGCCGTCTGCGTCTTCGCCTCCTCGCGCACCGCTACCACGCGGTCGCCGAGAGGCTTGATAGGTGTATCCATATCATCCTCCATTTCGTTAACAACACACCCATTGTAACGCACCAAATTAGCACTCGTCAAGGGTGAGTGCTAATTTTAATTACTATCACTCTGCTATAATATCCCCATGCAATTATTCAAACGTCTTTTAGAAAAAATCCTCGGTTCTTACGTTAAGAAATATCTTAAATCTCACCCCAACGTTAAGCTAATTACCGTAGTTGGCAGCGTCGGTAAAACCAGCGTCAAATCAGCGACCGCCACTGTTTTAACAGAAAAGTTCACTGTCCGCCATAGCCGTGGCAATTTGAACACCACCTTAAGCGCGCCTCTGGAAATCCTCGGCGTTGATGGACCGAAAAACGCCAAATCTCCCTTGGCTTGGCTGAAAGTTTTCGCTGCCGCCCGCGCCAGCATTAATGATCCAGATGCGCCCGACATTATTATTCAAGAATGCGGCATCGACCGCCCAGGCGAAATGTCAATATTCACCAAGTATATGCAGCCTGATATTGCCATTATCACCTCTGTTGCGCCGGAGCATATGGAGTTTTTCAAAACAATGGACGCGGTAGCGCGTGAAGAGTTGTCTATCAGCCAGGCAGCTAAAAAAACCATCTTTAATCTTCATGACATTGATAAAAAATATCATTCTCTCATCGCCAGAAATCGTATTAGCTATGGCGACCAAGCCGCCGACGTTTTCCTAAAAATCAAAAAGTTTACCGGCAGCGGCTGCTCAGCAAATTTGCAATTTTCTGAAAAAACGTCCCGCATGGTTACTATTTCCGTGCTGGGCGAGCATAATATTCGCTCCATCACCGGCGCGGCAGCAGCAGGACTGGTTTGTGGCATGGATATTGAAGAGGTAACAGCAGCCCTAGAGAAAATCCAACCTGTCTCTGGCAGAATGAACATTTTACACGGTATACGGGGTTGTACGTTGCTAGATGACACATATAACGCCAGCCCTATCGCCATGGAGCATTCCCTGAAAACCCTCTACTCCCTGGAGGCTAAGCATAAAATCGCGGTTTTAGGCGATATGAACGAGCTTGGCGACATATCCGAAGCAGAGCATAAAAAAATTGGCAAACTTTGCGACCCTAAACAGTTAGACCTGCTCATCACCGTCGGCAATCTGTCAAAAACCTACCTAGCACCAACCGCCGAAGCAAACGGCTGTAAAGTCATATCTTTCCAATCAGCCCCAGAAGCTGGCGAATTCTTAAAAAACAGCAATCTTAAAGACGCAACCATTCTTTTCAAAGGCTCGCAGGGCGGTATCTACCTCGAGGAAGCCATCAAACCGCTCCTTAAAAACCCCGCCGATAGCCAGAAACTCGTCCGTCAATCATCAAATTGGCAGCGAATTAAAGCGAAATTTTACGATTCTCTTGACCAATCTCGGCAATAACCTCGCTCACCACCGCCTTATCATTCCATGGAATCCGCTTGCCATTAACAATTCGGTACTGCTCATGGCCCATACCGGTAATTAAAACCGTATCGCCGCGCGCTGCCGTCTGCAAAGCCTGGCTAATCGCCTGCCTCCGGTCGGCCACTTCCGTCATTTTATGAGATTTTTTCGTCTTTTCAATCCCCTGGCGAACCATCGCCCGAATCTCATCCGGATCTTCATTATAACTTTCCTCATCTGTCAGAAAAATCCTGTCCGCCAAATTAGCCGCTAATTCTCCCATAATCGGCCGCTTCGACTGATCGCGGTCGCCGCACGCCCCAAACACCAGGATTAGCCGCCCCTTAGTAATCTTTTGCGTGGTCTTTAACAATTTTTCCAACGCATCCGGCGTGTGCGCATAGTCCACGATAATATCAATCCCCAGCTTGTTATCCACCCTTTCAAACCGTCCCGGAATCACCTCCAAGTTCGCTACGCCTTCCTGAATATCCTCCAGCTTAATCCCCAACAGATACGCTAGCGACACCGCCGCCGACATATTCATCACGTTAAACTCGCCTGGCAGATTTGTCGCCAGCTCCAGATGAGTTTGATGGTCGATCAGCAAACTCGCCTCCGTCCCCTTCTTATACAATTTGACGTGCGTGATGTGCGCCTCGGCTTCTGGATTCATACCGTAGGTCATTTTCTGCTCGCGCGCCGTAAACTGATTAAAATAATCAAACCACGCGTCATCGCGGTTCAGTACAATGTATTTCGGCTTTTTCTCAAACAATTTCGCCTTCGCTGCCGCGTATTGCTTCATCGTTTTATGGTAATCCAAATGATCTTGCGTCAAATTCGTCATCACCGCCGCCTCAATTGGCACGCCATCAAACTTATGCTGCCATAGAGCGTGGCTAGTCGCCTCTAAAATCACATATTCCGCGCCCTTACGCCGCGCTGCCCGGAAAAAACGAAACAGCTTCGCCACCGTCGGCACTGTTGCATTCAAATCGTTCAGTTTTTCCTGGCCAGCAATTTCAATCACCGCTGTTGTAAACAACGCTGTCTTAAAGCCAGCCTCTTTCAAAATCTCATTAATATAACAAGCAGTCGTCGTTTTACCGTTCGTCCCGGTCACCGCAATGATCCTCAAGCCGCGAGCCGGATTGCCATACCGCAGACTAACCATCTTCGTGCGAGTAATCCTGTAGGCATTCTCCGTATTTTTCAAAGCCCCCTTCGGTAATGTTTTCCTCGCAATTTTTACCAACTTGTTCTTCATATCCCTATTTTACCACTTATATTTGCTATAATAAAAGCAAATGAGGATTTTGGGAATCGAGTCCAGCTGCGACGAAACAGCGGCGGCGGTCGTTGAAGACGGCGAACGCTTGCTTTCTAATGTGGTCAATTCCCAAATCGACATCCATGCCGAATACGGCGGCGTCATCCCAGAAATCGCCGCTCGCAGCCACCTGGAAGTTGTCAACCCGGTCATCAAAAAAGCTCTGTCTGATGCCGATTGTACTTGGGATGATATCGACGCCATCGCCGTCACCTACGCGCCCGGCCTGATCGGCTCGCTGCTCATCGGCACTCTCGCCGCCCGCACCCTCGCTATCATTCACGATAAGCCGCTTTACAAAATACACCACGTCGAGGCGCATGTGTACGCTAATTTTGTAACAAAACAAGGATCTCGCCATATTATTGACGAGTCAAAAACTGTCGAGCCAACCTCAGCAGTCATCTTTGAGGAGGCTGTGACGGGCGCGTCAGGCCCCGTCAGCCGAACGCCACGGGCTGGCGAAGCCACCCGTAAAGAGTACTCCGAGACAGACGTCCCTGCCTCTAGCCAGCAACTGGCAACCGTCTCCTCTGCGCCGAATGCATCCGGCAGCGCCGTCCGCAAAACCATCGGCACCGATGAGAGGTCGCCAGCTTGCCTTAACCTTATCCTGCCATATCATCAACCCGCCTTCCCTCTCCTCGCCCTCATCGTCTCTGGCGGACACTCACAGCTGGTCCTGTTCCAAAATCACGGCGACTACCAACTCATCGGCCAGACCCAAGACGACGCTGTCGGCGAGGCGTTCGACAAGGTCGCTAAAATCATTGGCCTGCCCTACCCTGGCGGCCCTGCCATCGCCAAAGCCGCTGAGTTCGGCGATCCCCACGCTTTTCACCTGCCCATCGCCAAGCTCGTCGGTGAGTATGATTTTTCCTTCTCTGGCCTCAAGACAGCCGTTCTGAGGACCGTTCAGCGCGAGGTGGGCAAAGACTTCACCTTTCTGTCGCACGAGCTCCCTGCCCTAGTAAACGATGAACTGAGACATAATATGGCAGCCAGTTTCCAGTACACTGCCGTTAAAACCTTGGTCGATAAGACTAAAAAAGCCTATGACAATTTCCAGCCCGCCTCCGTCGTCATCGCCGGCGGCGTCGCCGCCAACCAAGAATTACGCCGCCAATTGCGCCACGCCCTGACTATCGACATCGAGTACGCGCCCATCCAGCTCTGCACCGACAACGCCGCCATGATCGCCGCGCTCGGCTATTTCCGCGCCCGCATTGACCAGCCCGCCGACCCGTACGACCTGGAAGTCCAGCCAAGTTTATCAATGACAGCAATCTAACGTTGTGAGGATTACAACATGAACCAACATTTTTTACAATCAACCGCCTGGAAAAGATTTCAGGAATTACTCGGACAAAAAGTATTTCACAACAGAGGTGAAAATTGGGAATATTTCGCAATATTAGAATATGGTACCGGCAACTCTCGCCTATATTGCCCTTTTGGCCCAACTGCCACCAATGAAGAGAGTCTAAAATTAGCCCTAAAAAACTTGACTGATTTAGGCAAAAAACTTGACGTAACATTTCTCAGAGTCGGGCCAATCAAACCAGATTTTTCTAAGGTATTATCCGACGAACACTGGAAAAAAGCCACTTACATACACCTACAGCCAGAATACTCTCACATTATTGACCTTCAGCCGTCAGAAGATGACATCATATCTAACATGACACAACCTGTCAGAAATTGTTATCGGAATTATCGTAAAAAAGGCGTTACCGTTCGACATTCTCAAAACCCAGAAGATATTAAATATTTCCTTAAATTAATTCATCAGGTCGCCAAACGAACCGGCATGTCACCACACCCAGATTCATATTTCCATAAACAGGCGAAATCTCTGCTACCTAGTGACGATGCTTCTTTTTGGTATGCAACATACGACGATAAAATAATTGCTACTGCCCTATTTTTCGACTCAAAAACAACACGAATTTATGCACATGCCGCTGCTGAATCTGCACCAGAATATCGCAAGCTAAACGCTGGTACTGCCCTGCTTACTGAAGCTATCATTGACGCAAAACATCGCCACATGGACCAAATTGACCTATATGGAATCGCTCCAGAAAATGCACCAAAAAATCATCCTTGGGCTGGCTTTACAAGGTTCAAGCGATCATTTGGCGGTAAAGATGTCTATTCTGGCGCAACTTGGGAGCTACCCCTGAAGCCACTTCAATATTGGCTTTATCGAATCTACCAAACCATCAGAAAGTAACCCCTTTTGCCACTTCATTCCTTCCCGCGGTCTGTGATATAATTAAGCTGTAATATAAACATGTGGAGAAATTTAAAGGTAGTATAATTAGGGGCTTTTACACGTGAAAAGTTCTTGTATTTTCTTTTGTCTTTTTTCACATGAAAAATTATGGAATTATCTATGCAGTTAGCCAAACAATACATACCAAATGATTACGAGCCAAACATTTACGCCATGTGGGAGACTAGTGGCGCCCTAGAACCGACTGGTGTTGGCAGGCCATATTCTATCGTGATGCCGCCGCCTAATGCTAATGGCAACTTGCATATTGGTCACGCCTTAGACATGAATCTAAAAGACATCCTTATCCGTTATCACCGCATGAAAGGTGACGATGCTGTGTTTATTCCTGGAGCTGATCACGCTGGCTTCGAAACATGGGTTGTCTATGAAAAAGAGCTAGCAAAGCAGGGAAAGAGTCGCTTTGATTTCTCTAGGGAACAACTATATAGTCAGGTTTGGAATTTTGTCCAAGAAAAACGCGGTAACATGGAGCTGCAATTACGCGCTCTAGGTATCAGCGCATCCTGGCAACATTTGACCTTCACCCTAGATGATAAGGTCATCAACACGGTATACGACACATTCAAGAAAATGTGGGATGACGATTTAATTTACAGAGGTGAGAGAATTGTCAATTACTGCACCAAACACCAAACCAGCTTCGCCGACATCGAGGTTGAGCATAAAAATGAAAAAGGGAAGTTGTGGCAAATCGCTTATCCGACGTTAGATAAAATTGGCGAAATTATCGTAGCCACTACTCGCCCAGAGACCATGCTCGGTGACGTAGCGGTGGCCGTCCATCCAGACGATGAGCGATATAAAAAGCTAGTTGGTACACGAATTTTGTTACCAATTGTTGATAAGGAAATCCCGATTATCGCCGACGAGTACGTCGATATGAATTACGGTACTGGCGCGGTGAAAATTACGCCAGCGCACGACCCGAACGACTTCGAGATGGCCCAGCGCCACCATCTGCCGCTCAAGCAAATCATCAGCCAAGAGGGTACGATGGTCAACGTACCGCCACAATTCCTAGGCCTAACGCCGGCAGAAGCCCGCACTCGCGTGTTGGCGGCCTTGGAATCGCTAGAGCTGCGCCGCGGCGAAACAGACATTGAACACGCCGTCGGACATTGTTATAAATGCGGCAGCGTTATCGAGCCGATGGTTAAAGAGCAGTGGTTTATTAAAATGCAGCCTTTAGCTCAGTCAGCCATTGAAGCCTTAGAGAGGGAAGAGATTACCTTTTATCCAGCCGCCAAGCGCAAAGAGCTCATCGCTTACCTCAAGCAACTGAAAGATTGGAATATCTCTCGGCAAATCCCCTGGGGTATCCCGATTCCCGCATTCGTCAATGAAAGCGACCCGCGCGACTGGATATTTAACATTCGCACTGACGAACGAAAAATAGTTGTAAATGGCACAACATATATCAGAGAAGAGGATACTTTTGATACCTGGTTCTCATCTGGACAGTGGCCATACATCGTTACCGATTACCTAAACGGCGGGGAACTAGCCAAATATTTCCCAACCAGCCTGATGGAAACTGGCATGGACATTATGCGGGCGTGGGTAGCGCGCATGATTATGCTCAGTCTGTACCGCACTGGCAAACTACCATTCAAGGATGTCTATCTGCACGGTATGGTCAATGATGAGCACAATCAAAAAATGTCCAAATCCAAGGGTAATGTCATCAACCCAATGGAGCTAGTCTCAGAATTTGGCTCGGATGCCACCCGCATGGGTATCATCGCTGGCCGCGCGCCGGCCCAACACCAAGCCTTTAACAAGGGCGCGGTCATCGCTGCTCGCAATTTTTGTAATAAGCTGTGGAATATCGCTCGCTTCGTCGAGGCGCAAATTGGCGATGAGCACCAAATCGTTGACCTGGAGCCGCAAACGCCAGCCGACCACTGGATTATCCGCCAGCTGAACGACGCCGCCAATAACATCGCCGTCCGCTTGGAGCAGTACCGCTTTTCTGAAGCTGCGGACACGGTCTATCACGCTATTTGGGACGACCTAGCCGATTGGTACATCGAATCGTCAAAAACCGCTATCAACCACCCATTGCTGTCATGGGCGCTGGCAACCAGCCTGAAAATCGCTCATCCATTCGCGCCATTCGTTACCGAGACAATTTGGCAGACACTTAATTACACCGATGGTATCTTGATGCGCGACCACTGGCCAACCCCAGAAAAGTTCGACCCCATCGCTGCCGAGCAGTTTGAACAGCTGAAGACGCTGGTCGCGGAAGGTCGCTGGGTGATCGCTGAACTGCCGGGCAATAAAAAATACCGCTTGTTATACGGTAATGACAGCCTCATCGCTGATAATCAAGACACCATCAAACACCTCATGCGTCTGGAGTCAATTGCACATACCGACCAGCCGCGAGGCCTTAGGTTAGCGGCGGCAAACAGGGAAGCGTGGCTGGATATTGACAGTGAAACCCTATATCAACACCAAGAAAACTTGGAAATACGCCTAGCCGAAGCTCGTCAAAAGCTGACAGGTCTCCAGAAACGTCTTGATAACCCGACTTACGTCGAAAAGGCTCCAGCGCATCTTGTTGAAGAAACTCGTCAGCAACTAGCCGAGCAAGACAAAATTATCACTCGACTTGTTGCAGAATTAGAAGTAATTAGCCTAAAATAGGACAACCAGCGGCGTCAAGATTAAGATGATACCCATCAAAAGTATGTTGTCCACGAGCAACGTATTTTTGGCGTAATCGCTTTTTATCGTTACTACGCGGTGTCGTCCGTGGTCGCGCCGAACCTTCCTTTAACACGTTAGAAAGCTGCGAATGCTCCGGGTGCGTATGAGGATTGGTCTCTGGCAATTTCGTTTCATCCTCGATATTTCCTTGAACACTGTACGGTTTCCAAGATGATAAAAATGCTTTATCAATATTAGTATCGTGCAACAACACGCCGAACGCCGTACTCAGACTCACAAGCATGGTTGCGGTGGTAAATAATTGTTGTACTAAATTCATATTTTTCTTTCTGGTATCTATTTTTTTAGAATACTGACTACTATACTAGCATAAGCTTTGTTTTTTGTCAAGTATATTTCACGATATAAAAATATCCGCTCTGTTCAGCGGATTAGTCATTATGGCGGAAGGGGAGGGATTCGAACCCTCGGTACGTTTTACCGCACGCCGGTTTTCAAGACCGGTACCTTCAACCACTCGGTCACCCTTCCAATTATCTCCTTGAATTTTGGCGGAGGAGGGGAGATTCGAACTCCCGCTACAGATCTCTCCGTACTAACGATTTAGCAAACCGTCCCCTTCAGCCACTTGGGTACTCCTCCAAATTCACTATTTAGTGTACCATAGAAGTGCGACAATTAACAGCTTTGGAATAAATAGGGTATAATAGGACTATGACACACGGATACATTTCTAAAATTATTACAGGATTATTCGCAATTGGACTCGGCGTAGCCTTGATAGCTACTCCAGTTTCTGCACTCGGAGAAGGTGGCGCACCAGCTGGCGTTAATGCAGCGCGTGGCGACAACACACCGACCAATCTAATCAACGGCGATACATCAATTGTCAAACGTGGCATTAACATTATGCTGTTTGGTGTTGGTGTATTGAGCGTAATTATGCTGATTTTTGGTGGTTTTCGCTACGTTATCTCTGGTGGTAAAAAAGAATCAGTCACGAACGCAAAGAACACTATTTTATATGCAATTATTGGCTTGCTAGTCGCAGTCTTCGCTTATGCAATTATTAACTTTATCTTGGGCGCAGCTTTAAGTGGCGGATCAACCACTAACGTTTAATTGTTAGCTCATTCTGCTCATGATATACTAACATCATGAATGACAGTCCAGAGACACAAGAGTTTAAATCATCACCATCAGACGGGATTGATTTGACTGAACCAATCGCCTGGAATGCCCCAGAGGGAGTGCGAGTTCAGCGTGGCGCGGTTTGGTATGTACTTTTTGCCATTGTACTAGCTGGACTAATGGCTTTGGCAATTCTAGTATTCCAGAACTGGACTTTTGCAATCTTACTGCCAATTATGGCGGTGGCATTGTTTGTCTTATCAAACAAGAACCCTCAAACCATCAACTACGCTATTAGTCCAAAAGGTATTTATATAGCCGATACACTACATGACTTCAGCGAGTTTCGCGCCTTTGGTTTACTGCATGAAAATGACCAGCATTCTATTTTACTACTACCAGTCAAGCGCTTCTCTCCAGGACTAACTATTTATTTTTCTGAAGCAGAAGGTGAAAAAATTGTCGACATGTTGGGGGCACGTTTACCAATGCAGGAAATCAAGCCCGACGCCTTAGAAAAGTTCATTAGACTAATAAAGCTATAGCTTGATTGACCATATTTTATGTGGTAGAATACAGGAGTTCAATGCTTTGTAGCGGCGAAGGTACCTTATATTTCTGTTATGGCCAATCGGGTTTCCGAAAGGCTGTATGCACCCGTAGCTCAGCTGGATAGAGCGCTGGCTTGCGGAGCCAGAGGTCGTAAGTTCGAATCTTGCCGGGTGTACCACATTAGCTTTATGGAGAGATGCAGGAGTGGTTGAACTGGCCGCTCTCGAAAAGCGGTATGGGGCAACCCATCGAGGGTTCGAATCCCTCTCTCTCCGCCACAACTACTTAAGATGAAAATAACCATTCTAACAATCGGTAAAAAGAACGAACCCTGGATTCAACCAGGCGTTTTTCGTTTTTTAGAGCGCCTGAGACCGCCGTTTGCCGCAGAGATGATAATTCTACCACATTCAAGCTTTGAAGGCGACAGGGCGCGCCAGGAGGAGTCAGAGCGTATATCCAGTCGCCTGCGCTCAGATGATTTTGTCATTTTGCTTGATGAACGCGGTAAAAACTTATCATCACCAGAATTATCAGACTTAATTAGCAATCACATCAATAAGCATATTGTCTTCATTATAGGTGGGGCTTACGGCGTTACCGATGAAATGCGCCAGCGACCCAATGTAACTTGGTCATTATCAAAACTGGTATTCCCGCATCAATTAGTCCGCCTCATACTGGCAGAGCAGCTGTATCGCGCGCAGGAAATTCATCGGGGCAGTCATTATCACCACTTATAGTTTCGGACGACCGTGACGTACAGTCACGGCAATCTCTACATGTTCAGCACCAGCTTTTTTTAAGCAATCTGCTGCCGCCATTACCGTTGATCCAGTCGTAAAAATGTCATCAATAATGATGTATCGACGATTTTTATCAATTGCGCCTCTTACCTCGAAAAAATCTTTTGCCTGGCGACGTCGCTGGCGAGACGACTTTGTAAAATGCTGAGTAACGTTATTGCGGCGGCGGAGAAGAAAAAGACAATCCACTTTTCGACGCCTGGATAATTTCATAGCAATTTTTTGAATATGATCAAAGCCCCGACGGCGAATGTTCTGAGAAATAGTTGGAATCGGCACGATAATTGCCTCAGGCGGCAACGGAGGTAGTTTTACATCCAATAAATCACTTAATACTTCAGCCGCTGCCTGCACACGCCGAAATTTATAATCATCAATTATTTTAGCAACAGCCCCAGTCCGTCGCGCAAAACACCAGACCATATCACAGGGCACATTATGCTTTTGGCATAAGTTTCCATCTTTTACCGGATCGCCACAAAATACGCATATTTTATATTTTTGACTGATGATGTATTTTTTACAATCTACACATAAAATACCCCCTGTTTTACCGCACTTATAACAGTGGTGGGGAGCAATGATTGATAGTAGTGTGTCAAACATTGTATTTTTTACGTTTTATACTCCTCACTGTTGATTATAGCGCACATTACAGGTATAATTGTAAGGACTATTGTCAATGAGCCTTATTATAAACGCGGAGGAAATTATGGCCCGAAAGCAAGATGATGATCTACTACTAACAGCAGAAGACGAGCTAACAGCGGCGTTTCTTGGTGGAGACGACCAAGATTTACCAGCTCCTCAAACTACCAACACAAATGGCCCAGTAGCAGCTGATGACAATTGGGAAGATGAAGCTGATGATTTGATGGGGCAGTTGGCAGTTGACGTCTTTGAAACCGAAAATGATTTGATTATTAAAGCACGTACTGCTGGTGTAGACCGCAACGATTTGGACGTCAGTATTTCTGACGGTATCCTGACAATCAGCGGCACCCTATCAAGCGGTGATGAAGCTGATGTTCGCCAGTGGCATATCCAAGAGTGTTACTGGGGTGAATTTAGCCGTACATTAGCCCTACCAACCGCGGTTAACGAAGAAGGCGTAAAGGCAGAATTGAAAGATGGCGTTTTGACAATTACTTTTGAAAAAGTAAAGCAAGAAAAAGCAAAAAAGATTCAGGTTCTATAAAATCATCGAAAATAAAATACCGCCAAAATGTGGCGGTATTTTTTGACCATAAAAAAAGAACCTCACCAGCGAGGTCCTTTTTATTAATAAAACAACTATGAACCTGATGTAAATCGAGTAATAACCATGTTAACGATTGCCCAGGCTAGAATAGCTACCACCAAACCAACGATAGCATATAGAACCGTATTTTTTGCGGAGGTCACCTTATTGCTATCGCCAGCGGACGTCGTATAGCGAATACCACCCCAGATAAGCATAATAACACTTAATACACCGACAGCATACAAGAATATATTAACAATATTTTTAACTAAATCCTGAGGGTCTTTAGCAACGTTATCAACACCCGTTCCTTGCGCATTATCAACTCCACTTCTCAGAGTGAAGTCGGCAGCACTAGTCGTTGGTGATACTGCCAAAGCGACTGTTGGTACAATCAATAGCCCAGCCAAGATCATCTTCAGTTTATTCATGTTTTATTCTCCTTCTTTAATGATGTTATTATTATACATTTTTATCTGTTATTTGCAAAACTCTTTATGAGCCCGACGCAAATTTATTCACAACCAAATCAACGATTGCCCATGCCATTATTGCAACAATTAGTCCAACTACTGAGTAAATGAGCGTGTTCTGAGCGGCTTTAGTTTTTGAGGCATCGCCAGCCGAGGTTACATAGCGAATACCGCTAAATATAATCATAATGATCGACAAAATACCAATAACCCATAGGAGTATATTGACGACTGATTTTACTAAGCCACTATCACCATCAATTTTTCTGCCTTCCATTTCCGAAGTAGTGGCAGCACCAATACCGTCTGACACCTGAGCAGAGACATTATTAGATAAGGAAACGGTCGATAAAGTTGCCAGCCCAAAGACTGCGCAGATCATAATTGCTATTGATACCACTGTTTTTTTCATATTTCCTCCTAATTAAACCTATTAAATACGAAATTAACAATCGCTGCCGCAAACAATGAAACCACTAAACCAATTACCGCATATAACACGGTATTCCTGGCTTTTGCGGCTTTTTGAGCATCGCCGCTAGAAAGAGCGAACAAAATACCGCCAACAACAATCATAATAATAGAGATAACACCAACCGCCATTAAGAGAACATTGACAACATTACCAACAATACTGTTAACTTTTGTTTCACCATCAGACCGATTCTCACAGTAAATAGAACCTGCACCATCCCCCGAGCAAATATCAATACCGCTGTTGGCTGAAGCAACAGGAGAAAGGACGCCAAATAACCCAACCAGTAACATTCCAACAATCAGAATCTTTGTGACAATTTTCATCTTAAACCCTTCCTATAATGTAACTTGTTATAGCAATTGCACTGGAAATAATCACCAGGCCAATAACAGCGTATAAAATAGCATTCTTAGCGTTGGCGGTTTTTGTTGGATCGCCGGATGATAGGGAATAATTTATCCCAGCAATAATCACAATAACCACTGCGATGACACCGGCCGCCCACAGTGCTAAATTGATAATACTCATAATGTTAACCTGATTATCTGGTACACCGACTTCACCAGCGCTACCCAACAAACCAGCAAAAAATTCTATATATTTCATGCTATATTCCTATCCTTGATGAAATAAAGCCAACAACCGCCACAGACGACAAAGCAACAACCAGACCAATTGCTGCGTTCATGATAGTTTTTCGACCATGAGCCGCCCTATCAGGGGAGCCATTACTAGTCATCATCATGAAACCGCCATACATGATATAACCAGTAGTTGCATATCCGACGACCTGTAGTAAATCCTCCACGATATTAAGAACAATCTTCCAGATAAAGTTAGCCTGAGAAGTCGTGTCATGACCGGGGCTTCTGACGGTGCAATCACTCTCTAACAGGCCATCATACCACGGCTTTAACGTCAAAATCTTACCGTCAGGACAGGCAAGAGAGTTATGAGAAAATGTAACATTAGCACCAACAGAGCCAACCACAACCAAGAAAATTGCTATTATAATGTTTTTCATTAGTTAAAGACTCCTCCTGGAATAATAAAGTTAGTAATTGCCACCATAAAAGCAAACATCAGTAGTCCAATAACCGTATTTGTCCAGATTTCTCGCGCTTTCTTAACTTTATCCGGACTTCCTTCAGAGGTGGTGTAGAGAACTGCGCCAAAAATAACTGCTCCAACCGCTGCAACACCAACACCAGCCGTCAAAATTTGAATAACTTGCTTTACGATATTAATCAGGGCCGTGCTCCCTTCGCCATCACAAGAGATAACCGACGTATCTGCACCAGCACAACTTGCCGCTAAAGCAGGCTGAGCCACCACAATTCCTGCTATGACTACTGTCGTTATAAATACGCTAACTATAATATTTCTTTTTGTCATATAAAATTTCTCTTATACAGAAATTGTAAAATAGTCAAGCGAAAAAAGCAAATATTTTCCTTGAAAAGGCATAGATAATCTGGTAGTATAGGAGACGTACTATGCGCTCGTAGTGAAGTTGGCCTATCACGCCTCCCTGTCACGGAGGAGATCGCCGGTTCGAATCCGGTCGAGCGCGCCACGATTCACCCATTTGGGTGTTTTTTTATGGGATTGTATTTTACTTTAATTTCATCTTGTCAAATTAAAGTAAAATCGATTTTACTTTAATTTCATCTTGTCAAATTAAAGTATTTTTTCTATAATTTAGCGCATAATGAGTAATATTATTGGAAGATATATACAGCAACCTCAAGGATTCAAAGCCTTTATTCCAGCTGATTTCCCGCCAGTAGAAGACTTCCATCCGTCTAGAGAACTGATATCGAAACACAATGAAGCGCTTCGCCTATTAGGGGTCCTAGATGGAATCACTCGATTTCTACCAGACAAAGACCTCTTCCTAACAATGTTTATTCGGAAAGACGCTTCTAGCTCTAGTGCCATAGAAGGCACAAATGCTACCATGGAAGAGTCTATTGAGTACGAAAATATAGAAAAAGCCCGTGTCCCACCAGACGACGTAGATGACATACTACATTATATAAAGGCTTTAAACTTTGGTATAGAACAATCAAAAACAATGCCATTTTCTCTGCGTTTCATAAGAGAACTACACAGCAAGCTAATGTCTGGTGCGCGTTTTACACAAAATCCTTACCCGGGTGAATTTCGTCGTTCACAAAACTGGATTGGAGGAACCAAGCCAGACAACGCCAGATTTGTACCACCACCAGTTCATGAGATGAAAAGAGCGCTCGGAGATTTAGAAAATTTCATTCATGCCGATGATGATTTTCTACCGTTGATAAAGGCAGGCCTAATTCACGCACAATTTGAAACAATCCATCCTTTTAACGACGGTAATGGACGTACTGGAAGAATGCTTATTACAATGTTTTTGCTTTTCAAAAAGACTCTTGATATTCCAGTATTATATTTGTCTGCCTATTTCAGAAAACACCAAAGTCTTTATTACGATAAAATCAATAACTACCACGAAGGTGACATTGAGGAGTGGTTGTTATTCTTCCTAGACGGACTGATTGAAGTCGCCGAATCTTCTATTGAATCTTGTGAAAAGATCATAAAATTAAGAGATAGAGATTTATTAAAAATACACAAAATGAGCAAACGAGCCTCGGCTTCAACAATGTCAGTACTGACTAATCTTTATACAATGCCTATAGTCGGGATTGCGGAAATTGCAAGCTGGACCAATACAACCAAGCCAGGATCCTATACAATAATCCAGAGAATGGTAGATGAAAATATTTTATATCCATTACATAACAGAGATGTTGCCTACGGGCAAAAATGGGTATACAAAGATTATCTTGATATATTTAGTTAATTTACGCCTGTTCCGTTACATAATAAACATCTACAGACGAGAGTTGACCAAAACAGGCGTTTCACTAGGTCAAAACCGGTAAATCATAAAGTATTTAGCTACTCCAGCAAATCAGCACCTAACAAGAATGCTCTGCGCCGTTTACTCCATCACAAACTGGATTATTTACAGAAAATATGTTCTAATTGTTGCATTTTTCTACTTTTTATGTTATGATATCGGCAATTGGACCAGAGGTCTAAGGAGTTTTATAAAATATACCTGACAATGTCAGAGGAAGGGACCTAATCATTATGGTTCGTAATCCTGAGAGCAAACCAAGAATCTCATTCGGTGATAGACTTAGAAGACTTAGAGCTTTTGGCGAAAAAACCTTAGCAATAATTGGCATGGCGTCTACAGCCATTGTAGGGGTTGGCTGTAATAATAGTGAGGTCAATGACCCAAACAGTAATATTACACCGGACACGGCAGTAACAGATACACAGGAAATTCCGCTATCTCCAGAACCTCACAACACTGAACCGCCGTCACCGGAAATGAATAAAAAAATGGAAATCAAGGGGTTGGATAAATTCTTAAGCGACCTAGACCAGGCAACAGATTTTAACGAAAAAAGAAGATCCTTTATTGAATTTACAAATTCTCATGCTAACACTGATTCTGCAAAATTAGAGGTTGATGAACTGGGCAGGATATATACCAGTAGGGAAAATCTTCCTGAAACTATGAAAAAAGTTGGAGAACATAACGCCTATGGCATCAATCTACTTTTTCAAGTTTATGCCAAGCTTATTGCCGAGGGAAAACTAGATCAGGCAGGCAAAGTCCTCAATGATTATCTGGATTCCATGACAGTAGGACAAGCCAGGCAAGATATAGAAACTTTCTTCAATGAATACAAAGAAGACCCTCAAGATAAAGATTTAACTATGTTCAACTTGTTTCCTCTAGACGGGTCTCCCGAGAAAATATTTGAAGCCTCAGGACGGGAAGGTTCATATCCAACACAAGTAAGGAATAATTTCAACAACGAAGATCCTTGTTCCGAAAAAGGAGATCTTACAAGATGTAACGGTCTTAATTATGGCAGTACAATACCTAAAAACCAGGTGGTTTATATCGCAAGAGATACAAGACTTGTAGAGATTACGTCTGTAGTTAATATTACTTCCACTACAAAACCCGATGACCTTAATTACAATCCTTCAGAGCACCAATCTATTATGAGTATACATGGCACGTGGAGAGAATTCTACATTACTCCTGTAATGTTCAGCTATAGAACAGTTAGTAAATATGGCAATGGAGATGTAGGAAGCGAAATTCCATTAACAATAGATGGAGAGGACGTACCCGCGTATCAAGTATCCGAGATACAGGAGGCCTGGAATAGACAAAAATTTTAGATGAAAGCGAGCATATGAAACCTTGCATAAACACCTTCAAATATGATTAAATGAAGGTGTTTATGTTTATTAGTGGGCATAATTATAAGCGCAGCTTTAAGAATATAATCCTCTACCTGTGTATGAGCGCTTTGTTTATTATGCCAATTGCTACAATTTTTACTTCTTTACCAGCATTTGCCGATGGATACTTCGATGGCCTCAGTATTCAAGATAAATATAAGTTTTATGTTTATGCACGAGCCTTAAACAGGTGTTTTCAGAGAGCAGGGAAATCAGCCCCAGAAAGTAGTGTAGAAGATTTAAGAAAAGGGAAGATATGGTCTAAAGGAGTACCTGCCGCATACATAGGAACATTTCCGGGATTTGCAGGATACAATAGCTCCGGTGGATACTTTGATTGTAATTCACCAGATTTGATAAACGCAGCCATTAGTCAGTTTAATATACAACCAAAAGGCAGAGCGTCTGCAGTAGAAGTACTTCTCTGTGAAGTGGGATACAGGAGGGGAGGTGACTACAATAAATCAGCAGAAGACTGTATAAATGGAAGCGGTAAATTTGGTAAGAAAAGTAACGGTACAACCGGAAAGGATGAGCGCTCAAACGAAGTTGAGATATACTCAGAAGGAAAAATATTCCAAGCACTAGCGCACCTCTCAGGGTATAGAACTGGGGCAGAAAATTCTAACCCTGGCATAAAATACCTCGTTTCCAGATCGATGATAAAAGGCTGCATAAAAGACGACAACCCTCAACCTCAGCGACACGATTCGAAAGAATGGGAAATACCAAACATCGACAGCAGCGGCAATCTGTCTAATTCATATTATCTGCCTGGCGATGGTCAAGGATATAACGTGGGTGGTTCTAATAACCGTGAGTGGCCTCAGAATCATTATGACTCAAATATCCCCGAATGGCAGTGTATGAATATCCACAAAAGATTAGTCGAATCAGCGCCAAAGTACCAGCAAGCCTTACAACAGTCAGCTACAGACACTGCCTGTGCAGGATTGGCGGGAGATGAGCTAAAGGCTTGTCAAGGCGGGGTAAAAAATAAAAACGATCCAAACTACTGCAAAAGATATACAAATACAACCGAACAAACAGCCTGCCAAAAAGGCCAAACCGCTAAGGTTGATGCCCCAACAGAGGAAGGAGGCGATGGAGAAGAGAAAAATTCCTGTGGTATTGACGGCGTGGGGTGGTTAGTCTGTCCTTTAATAAATTTCATGGCGAGTATCAATGACGCCGCGTATGGCGCTGTGTCTGGATTTTTGGATATAAAACCAGAAATACTATCCGATACCTCCTCTGGCACGCGCCAGGGCTGGGAGTTCTTCCGTGATATCGCCAATGCGCTATTTGCAGTAGTGTTTTTATGGGTGATATTCTCTCAAATATCTAATGTTGGCCTTAGCAACTATGGTATAAAGAAGATACTGCCGCGGTTAATAATCGGGGCAGTACTGGTAAATATCTCGTACTATATCTGCCAAATCGCTGTTGATTTATCTAATATATTAGGTTACTCGTTAAAAGAGATGCTGGAAACTGCGGCAAAAAATATTGGTACTAGCTCGGGAGCTGTGGGCGGCTGGGGTATATTTTCTACCGTATTGGCGACAGTGGGAGTAACTGCATTTATACTTTTGGCGGTCGGTATACCGACCATTTTGGCTGGATTTTTAGCTATCTTAATGGTATTTATTATTTTAATCGCCCGACAGGCTGGAGTTATTTTACTGGTGGCTATTTCCCCTGTGGCGTTTGCTGCCTGGCTACTACCAAACACAGAAGGGTTATTTAAGCAGTGGATGAAGATGTTTAGGGGATTACTATTAGTCTTTCCTGTTGTTTCCTTATTATACGGGGCGGGCAAGCTAGCAGCTGCTATCCTATCATCGAGTGCCACCTCTGATCCGAACAATCCTGCTGAAACCATGCAAGTAGCCGCCTTGGGTGCTGCTACTATGCCACTTCTTGCCACACCCTTTGTTCTCCAGAATGCCTTAAGCTCGCTAGGTAGTATTAGTGGAAAAATCGGTAAATTAAGTAGCTTGGCTAATCGCCGAGTAGGAAGTGCAGTCGTAAACAAATCAAGAGTTGGCGACCTTAAGAATAAATGGAAGTTGCGTTCAGCTAAAAAACTAGCAGATAGAAGATCTGGCAATACTTGGCTGGGAAGGAAGGCTGATAGTCTTAGGGGGAGCGACAATTGGCTTGCGCAAAAAGCCGGGATTGCATTGAATCCTAGAAGAGCTTTTGATAGTAGCGCGGCTGGTAGATTCTTCGGTCTGTCAGAAGGAGTAAATGCCGCACAGGAGGCTTCTGATAAATTCGCCAGAGAAGAGGCTCAGCGATCATTCATATATGAACATAACGGCGATGCTGTAGCTGCGTTAAAAAGTAAAAACAAGCACGTTCAAAAAATTGCTGCAGAAGAACTTGCTAAAAAGGGTGAATGGGGCGCAACACAGATGGCTCAATATTTGGAGGGTGGAGGAAAAATTACCAGTATTGGAATGGCCGATGCTCTAACTACTATGAAGGGAGCTCATGCAGGTGTTAGCGAAGCTGGAACTGAAGCGCTTAGACAAATGCAGGCAAAAAATGGTCCATCGGAAGTTGGATTCTCTCCGGGCAAGCTTAGCGAATTTGCCGCTTCAGGCGTGAGTAAGCTATCAGGAGAGGCTATCGCTAAACAAAGTGCTAACGCTATAAATAGTAGTAAGCTCAGTCCTGAACAAGCGTCCAGAATTCTGGATAATGAAAGGCTTCGCTCTACTATGAGTAAATCAACAGAAGAAGCTTTACAATCAATAGCAGATACGCTTAAAACTAGCCAGGAGAATAAAAATAGCCGAACAGAGAATACTCCTCCTGCTAATAACGAAGGTTCTGGACTATTTATCGCCCATTCTCAAGATGATATTAGAAAAGCAGTAGAGGAACAGACGAAAAGACAGAATAGACCGTAATAGTCTTTAGTCTAAGTATCTTCTCTTGACTTTTTCACCTAAAAATGCTACTATATCCACGAATGGAGTGGTTGGTTTCGCGTAGGCAACTTCTTAACACAGGGTTGCGGTGGTTTATGTTGCTGACAGCAGGTTTGCTGGTGAGTGTTTTTATGAACGCTTTTATGCAGCCAAACTCTGCCCGTGCAGCAGATGTAACATGGGATGACCGCGACTTAACTTATAATCAAGAAAAATATACTAGACTAACTGATAATAATAAGATCAAACAGTTAAAGATTCCGGACAAGTCAATTATTTTTTTACACGAAGATAACGCCAAAAAAGAGGTTCGGGTAATTTATTTCCCCGCAAGCGAGATTAGTTCATTAAACTCAGCTACGTACGCAGTTTATTCATTCGTGGCGCCAGACGGCTATATTCAAACCAGTACCTCAACAGTCTCGATTGAATCACCGTCTGATAACTCAACGGGAAGTTCTTGTAGTGTACAGGGTCTAGGGTGGATAATTTGTCCTGTATCTAATTTCTTGGCGGGATCTATGGACTGGATGTATAGTGCACTTCAAGAGTTCTTAAAAACTCAGCCACTAGAAACAACTAACCAAAACAGCGGCATTTATATGGCGTGGGGAATTATGCGCAACATTAGCAACGTGGCGTTTATTGTAGCGTTCTTAGTGATTATTTATTCTCAGATGACGTCAATTGGTATTAGTAATTATGGTATTAAAAAACTACTACCACGCTTGATTATTGCCGCGGTACTGGTGAATTTATCTTTTACTATTTGTGCTATTTTACTGGACCTATCTAATATTGCTGGATATGCTCTACAAGATGCATTTATGGGCATTAGGAATACCGTAGTCACACTGGGCGAGAATACTTCGCCGACAAATTGGACTGATGTCACTAGCTCGGTGCTAGCTGATGGACTATTAGGAGTTGGAGCGGTTGTTGGGGTGGCTACTGCGTTTACACTTAGAGCGGAGCTGGTACCAATGCTAATGCTAGCTTTGGTTGGCCTGGGGCTAACATTACTCTTAGTACTCTTAATTATGGCTGCAAGACAGGCATTAATTATTATCTTGATTATTATTTCTCCTCTGGCGTTTGTTTGTTATTTACTACCAGGAACAGAGAAATGGTTTGAGAAATGGCGCGGTCTCTTTACAACAATGCTGATTTTCTTTCCAGCATTTGCAGTGGCGTTTGGTGGAGCGCAATTAGCCGGTACTATTATTATACAGAGTGCGACTGGAGCAAATGGCGGAATGATGCATATTTTAGGCATGATTGTGCAGGTAGCACCACTAGCGCTGACTCCTCTAATTCTGAAACTTAGTGGTGGCGTATTAAATAGGGTAGCTGGATTTGTTAACGACAAAAATAAAGGTCTGTACGACAGAACTAAGAACTGGGCAAAAGAGCGACGCGAAATCACCAAGAACAATAAACTGGCCAATGATAAGATGTGGCGATTTGATCCGAACCGCTTACGCCGACGTGTAAATCACGCCAGTAGACTGCGTAAGGAGCGCCTAGATAGGTCACAAAAAACAGCTGAGAATTCTTACAGAGGATCAGCAAAGCACAAACGAGAAGATTTGTTAGCCAAACAAACAGCTCGACGATCTGAATTGTTATCCGAGCAAGATGCCAACCGCTACGCAGAGGCAGCTCAGGGATATTGGCCGAGTGACATGAGTACGAAGCGATCTTTACCTGATCGTATCTCGCGGGGTGTACTTCCTGGCTGGTCAATTAAGCGAGATATGAAACAACACCAGCAGAATTCTGACCTTATGGATACATTTAACGACCTAGAGACCAGTATAGCAGCAGAGGGGCTGCGCAAGAGTAACGCTCAACGTCAGCTTAATAAGAAATTTGCAGAAGACCTCTTATCGAATAGCACCCTCCAGGATCAGGCTGCTGGTAATGTTAGCCCATATGGCAAAGAGGCGGCATTGGCAAGCGCTATTTCTACAACTAGAGGTGAAACTTCTAAATCTATCGAGGAAGCTCATCAGATTATGAAACACCATAAATTAAGTTCCGGACAACGACAAGACTTGGCTCTGGGTAAAAGTGTCACCACGGCCGACGGCACTGTTATTGATAGTAAAAATATATATGTCCGTGAGGCGGCGATTGAAGAACAAATTAAGTATGGTACTGTAACAGAAGTGGCTCAATTGTTAAGTGAATTACCTCCAGAATTTAATTCCTCAGCGGCGGCAGCATTGGCAGCTTCTGGAGTTAAAAATAAGGCTTCGTTCATGGGCGGTAAGCTTATTGACGACCTTATCAGAGGTGCTATCAATAACCGCGGCGATCTCACGAAATACTGCGCTGAGTGGTTGGAGGGTGGTAAATATAAAGCGGAAGATTTGGCTTCTACCGACGCTGACGGTGTTAAATTGCTCATGGAGGCTATTAATAGCCCATCTGGTGGTATTATTAGCGCTACAAGACGTCAGTCGATTAGGGATAATATTGATGAGATTCTCAATAATGAACGATTGTCGTCACGTGCAACTGATGCCGCCAAAGAACAGCTCAGAATACTCCAGAGTATGCTGTAATCTTTACAATTTGCTATAATATAAGCAGTATGTCGGTGTATAAAGTTCCTCAAGACGTAGAGGCGGAAGATAAGCTGCTCGGACCGTTTAGTTTCCGTCAGTTTGTGTTTTTAATCATAGCAGTCGCTGGAATTGGTATTGCATATGCTCTTGGGCGAATATTACTACCGATGGCGCTAATTCCAGTGCCCGTTATTCTGTTTTTTGGAGCGCTAGCATTACCACTTAAAAAAGATCAGCCGATGGAAGTCTATTTGGCAGCGGTCGTTTCTTTCCTCTTAAAGCCTAAAAAGCGTTTGTGGCAGCCTGATGGAATTGAGGCATTAGTAGAGGTGGTTGCGCCAAAAGTCGAAGAAAAAACCTATGGAAACAATTACGATCAAGCCGAAGTTCAGCGTCGATTGTCATATTTGGCAAATCTGGTGGATAGCCAGGGGTGGTCAATTCGCGGTGTTAATAATCCAAATAGCTCCATGCATGCAGACCTTTTTAATACAGGTCAGGCAGCGCACGATATTTTAGATGAAAACAGCACGACCGCACAGAATATTAATCATCTAATCATCGAGTCAGATGCTCGCAGACGGCAGGACATGATTCAGAAAATGCAATCAGGCCAGTCAAATAAAAAATCTGTATTCCAACCAGACGAAGACTCAGAAACAGATTCTCACATACAGCTTCAAACAAACCCATATCCGAGTATGCACCAGTCAACATTAAATCCAATATCTAACCACAGCAATTCGAGCAATCAATCAACTGCCACACCACAAACTAGCCTAAACAACGTCTCGCCTGCTATAATAGATTTGGCAAATAATCACAGCGACCTTTCCGTTGAAACTATTTCGCGCGAAGCAAATCGAATTGAGCGAGAAAATAATAAATTAGCAGAAGAGGAAGTGGTGATTTCATTACGTTAGGTGGGATTATGCAACCAGAGTTACAGAATCAACAGCCACATCAGCAAGTTCCGCAGGCCAGTGCCAATGCGGTGATTCAAGGCGCACCGCAATCACCAGTACCGGGTACAATTGCTTCAGGTCCCACTCCAGCCTCACCCACACCCGATAAAGCCCCAGAACAAAAAAAGAGTGGGCCAATTAGCACCCAAAATACGCTGCTTTTCTCCGAAATGCGCGAGAATATGATTATCATGAGCGATGGTAGTTTTCGGGCAGTAGTAGAATGTGAGTCGATTAACTTTGATCTGATGAGCGCCCGTGAACGAGAAGGTATCGAATTTAGCTATCAGAACTTTATCAATTCATTATATTTCCCAATCCAAATCCTCATTCGTTCACGCCGCGTGGATATTGGTCCATATCTGGACAGATTGGCAGAAATTAGACGCAACCAAGACAACATGCTACTTAATGTTTTAATGGACGATTACATGGATTTTATCGATGTTTTAGCACAAGAAGCCAATATTATGGATAAAAGTTTCTATGTCGTCGTACCATATTATCCAGGCGGCGACACAAATGTCATGAAACAGCAGGCAAAGGGCCTGTTTAGTAGCTTCTTCAGCGGCAAGAAAGAAGCAACCGTAACAAAGATTGACCAGGTCACGTACGCAAAAGCTAAGGATGAGATTAAGAATCGAATTGATTTAGTGATGAGCGGATTATTCCAAATAGGTGTCAAAAGTCGACAATTAAATACTCGACAATTGGGTGAACTATTCTATACCTCATATAACCCTGACACTTCATCACGCGAATCACTGGCGGCAATTGACCCGAGCCAGCTCACGACAGCCTACGTAACCAAAGGTCAAGGTCAACCGCCAACAGGAGGAAGACTATAATGGCAAAGAAAAAGCTAGACGCTGTAGACATTGCAGCGCAACAACGAGCGCGTGAGCAGGCTGAAGTTGAGCAGGCGTTCTTAACTGGCGTGCGCACACTCCGAGATTTCATTGCACCAAGCAGTATTGAGCTGCACTCGGACCACTTCCGTCTGGGCTCAAAATACGGCCGCACCATGTATGTTTATGGCTATCCACGTCAGATTTACACCGGCTGGCTTAGCTCAGTGATTAACATTGATGAAGTTCTGGATATTAGTATGTTTATTTATCCAGTCGACACGCAAATTGTGCTGAATAATTTACGCAAAAAAGTGACGCAGCTGGAAGCAAGCATGAATATTAACTCCGAAAAAGGCCGCGTGCGCGATCCAGGACTAGAAGCAGCCTTACAAGACGCTGAAGAGTTACGTGATCAATTACAAATTGGTTCTGAAAAGTTCTTCCGCTACGGGCTATATATCACAATTTATGCCGACAGTATGGACGAATTAAACTTTGTGCAGCATAAAATTGAAACGATCTTTGGTCAGCAATTAGTCTTCTCTAAAGTAGCCTCCAGTCAGCAAGAACAGGGGCTTAATAGCACCGTTCCACAATTAACCGACGAATTGCAGATTCGCCGCAATATGAATACTGGTGCTATTTCCACTAGTTTCCCATTCACCTCAGCCGACCTAACCGACGGCAAGGGTGTGTTATATGGTATCAACATGCATAATAACGGCCTAGTGATTTTTGACCGTTTTTCTCTGGAAAATGCCAATATGGTGGTGTTCGCTAAGTCTGGTGCCGGCAAGTCGTTTACAGTAAAACTAGAGGCGCTGCGCAGTATGATGATTGGATCAGATATCGTGATTATCGACCCAGAAAATGAATATCAAAAATTATGCGATGCAGTGGGCGGCAGTTATATTAGGTTGAGCTTAAATAGCGATACAAGGATTAACCCATTTGACTTGCCGCGAGTGATTGATACCGATGAAGCTGACGACGCCTTAAGAGCAAATTTGGTGACATTACACGGCCTATTGCGACAAATGCTGGGTGGAGCTCAAGCAACAGCCGGCGGACAAGTCATGGCGGGATTAACACCAGCCGAGGAGGCTGATATCGATCAGGCGTTGATTGACACTTATGCGCGAGTTGGCATTACCTCAGATCCGTTAACTCACAATTCCACGCCGCCAACAATTTCTGATCTATACGATACACTGCTTCATATGGGTGGTACTGGGCCGAGCTTGGCGCAGCGCCTCCGCAAATTTACCTCTGGAACATTTGCGGGTATCTTCTCACAACAAAGCAATATTGACATCAATAATAATATGGTGGTGTTTAATATTCGCGACCTGGAAGATGAGTTGCGACCAACAGCAATGTATATTGTCTTAAATCATATCTGGAATATTACGCGCACCGACCAGAAGAAACGCATGTTGATTGTTGACGAGGCTTGGCAATTGATGAAATATGATGATTCCGCCAGCTTCCTGTTCTCACTAGCAAAACGCGCCCGAAAGTATCAATTGGGATTAACGACTATCACTCAGGACGTCGAGGACTTCGTGGGCAGTAAAATGGGGCGGGCAATTGTCTCTAACTCATCAATGCAGCTCCTCTTAAAACAGTCTACTAGCGCTGTCGATGTCCTGTCTCAGGTGTTCAAATTGACAGAAGAAGAGCAAAAGCGTCTATCCAATTTCCCAGTTGGACAAGGGTTGTTCTTTGCTGGACAAAACCATGTTCACATCCAAATCCAAGCTAGCGACACTGAATATAATCTCATTAACACTAATCCGGCGGCTCAACAGGTAAAACCGTCAGAAACGCCAATCGGTGGATACGGACCAGTATAGTATAATTATAAGAGAATATGGCACTACTTTCTTACGATACGGATGATAAGGCTGACGAGAGACTGAATCCCGCCGAGCAGGCTAGGTTTGACCAAATTCAGGCTGGTAATGCGGAATCAGAATTAAGCGACCGAGAAAAAGCCGCCATAAATGATCTTGAATCTCAATTTGACGACACCAACTCAGATGCGGGCCGTCGGGTTGATGACGCCAGCGAATCCCTAAATAACAAAGAATCATCCATACCAAACAAGAATGGCTTTTATCAACCATCCAATAAATCTAATAAAAAGCAGCCGATGACGTTTAAGTCGTTAATGAAAAAACGCGGGCCAATTATAGCAATTGCCGGGGCGATTGGCGTAGGTGGCGGATTAATGGGTGCCTTCTTTGGCCCAGCAACTATGCTACATAATATAGTTGAAAATTTTACCGATCATAATGACTCCGCTTCAGTTACTAAAGAAAGCCGCATGCGAAAGCATTTTAATCGAGTCTTTAATAGTGGCGACAGTACAGGAATTTGCCAAGGTAGCAAAATAACTATGCGTTGTAGGTTTAGCCGATTCTCAAATAGTGCTCTAAGAAAATTATCAAAACAAGGAATTAAGCCCGTCAATGCTGATGGTAGCGAGATAAATATAAAAGGCAAAGGCTATCCGGATAAGAACCCGTCACACTATACTGTTGAGGGAATTAATAACGGTAAACCAATTGAATCAGTTAAATTAAAAGATGAGCTGTTAAAAAAAGAAAATCGGAAGATCGCCAGTAAAGTCTACGGAAGATCCGGTTTATTTAATATGCGAGTTCGTGCTTGGGTTGGGAAGCATATGCAGGGAGTGTATAGTAAACTAAAGCTCAACAGAAATGGTGGCATTGCTAATAAAATTGATAAAAAGCTTGGTATAAAAGAACGAATTACAAAATTTAAGGAAAAGTTACCGAAATTTAATGGTGCTAAAGCAAGCGAGGCTATCAATGAGCGCATTAATAACCTTAGTGAAAGAGTGGGCAAAGGTGGCCTGATTTATGGTTTTGCTGCCAGTGGGTGTGCAATTGCAAAAGTTCCAAATATTGTTACCGCGGGCGTTACCGCTATTTACCTAGCGCCTCTATTCTCTTTGCTTATGGATGTCGTGTTATCTCCAGGATCACAGGCAAAAGCGGCCGGGTTTGGTAGTGGCTTTACTCCAGAAGCGATGGACACTATTGGCACAATGCTAACCGAAAGAGGAAAAATGTCGGGATCTGAAAATAGTGAGGGATCGGCCCTCGATTCACCATCAATGCTGGCGGCAATGGGTATAAATCAAAACAAACCAGCTATTGCCAAAAACTATGTTCCTGGCTATTTAGCGATCTCCAATCCAGCAATTCAAACCTTGAACGGTATTAAGGAGGCGACTGACCCAGCTTGTAATTATATCCTCAGTCCATATGTTATGTACTCCTTTTCGGCAATTGAGTTATCTGCTACTGGCCTAACTAGTGGACTAGGGGTAGTAGTGCGGACTGTAGGTAAAACTCTCGTTAAAGAAGCAGTCAAGGCTATAGCTACTTGGGCTGCCGGTGATATAGTAAAGAATCTACTTTTAAAGTTGGCAGAAAGTCTACTCGTTCCGAACAATGCCCAGTATAAGGATCTGGGAGATTCGCTCGGTGTTGGCGCAGCAGCCTTCTTTTCTAGCGGCTCTATGAGTCAAATGCTGCCAGGTTTGAAACGCAGTCAATTAGCAGAATTCAATAGTATTCAAATTGCCAATGAAGAATTCCAGAAAGAAATGGATATTGCCTCACTAAGTCCGTTCGATACCTCCAGCAAATATACATTCTTAGGCAGTATTGTTCACAATATGGGAACGATGATGCTGGCAAATGGTACATATAATAAAACTCCGCTAGCAATGCTGTCGAATATTCTCAGGTTGCCATCAATGGCGCTATCATATTCATCAACCGCAAAAGCAGCAAGTGGTATATATTCGGAAAAATATTGCGGCTATGCGAAAGATTTTTATATGGGTAGCGGCTCGCCAGATGATCCGGCAATCAATTTAGCGGGGCTACCGTGCACTGGTATTACTAAAGATCAGGCTAATATGTCAACTGAGGAGGCGCTGCAAATTGCTGAAGAAGAAGGCTGGATTGATAATAGTAAAGATATTCCAGACGGCGCAACTATAGCAGATCTTGTAAAAAACGGTTATATCGTCGAGAATACACCACTTCATGATTTCATTACCGACTGCAGCGACGCTAGCACTGGCGAATATTGGTTCAAGAGTGGCGGTTGTACTGCTCCATCTAGCTCGACAGCAATGGGTACGATTAAGCAACCAACTCTCACCAACCCAACTGACGGATCAGCCATCACTGACGAGTCGGCAGGCGTGAGTGGCGGCACAAAAACTTACAGCGACAGAAAACTTTCTGCAATGTCAGTCCTGCTTATCGACTTCCAAGTTGCACAATCAATTAACGGCGAAGACGAAGAAACGAGCAGCGGTAGTTCAGATTCAGCCAAGCCAACAGACGATGGTGACGCAATAGGTGAACCGCAACTGGAAGAGGCTGCTACTGGCTGGGGCGGTCATCAGAATGGCCGAATTCCAGATTCAGAAATGCAGGCATTATCATTCTCGCCAAGCGATAAAATGCATAAAAAAGCCGCAAAAGCCATGGAAGAAATGAATAAAGCCTACAAAGCCGAGACCGGTACTGACTTAACTATCAACGAGGCGTATCGGGATTGCGATACACAAATCGCTTATGCCACTCCAGGCAATCCAAGATACCAGGGCGGAGCAGCAGCACCAGCTCCTCCATGCATATCAAATCACGGTTGGGGTCTGGCAGTAGATATTAATGTTGGGGGCACTGGTTCTAGTGTTTATAAATGGCTGGAAGCGAACGCACATAAATATGGCTACGTTCACCCAGCTTGGGCAAAACCGGGTGGCAGTAAACCAGAACCGTGGCATTGGGAGTACGCAAGGAATGTTTAATATGAATAGAGAAGATAAAACCATCTTAATATTATCTATCATACTCTTTATGAGTATTCTAGTGGTGTTTTTTATTACAAAAAACCCCGCCGAAGGAGACTACACAACAGTTTTGTCTTCCGAACAAACCGCTAATAAAAAGCCAGTCGCCCAAAACACCAATCCTCAGCAACCAACCGAGCAGAATATTATCATTGATCTATTTAATTCCACTGCCAGTAAATACGGAAAACGTGAACTAAAAAAATACACCTTAGTTAAAGAGCAAAACGGATTTAAACTGATAAAAATGACGATTTTTAGCGATACCACCAAATCCACCTATGATTCATACGCTATTATGAGGAGCAGTGCAGTGATTACCGGGGTAAATGACGAAAAATCAATAGATACATTGAAGAAAACTGGCGTTCCTATAGATATAATCAATGAATACATGAGGAATCGGTCTGATGTATAAAAAAATATCAGTCGCTATCTGTATCATGGCATCTTTTGCGATAACTATTCAGCCAGTATCCTTTGCAGCTGATTTCCCAGGACCCTACATTACTAACGACATCCGGTGGTATAAAAAAGATGATGTGACTTGTTCAGACTCATCTGCTAATGGCGTGTCTGGTGCCGACAATCAAGAGAAGATTTGGGGATATTTACGTAAGGCCGGCCTGAGCGCCGAGCAGGCAGCGGGCGTAATGGGAAATATTCAGGCTGAGTCAGGGTTTAGTCCGACCCGGCATGAAGAAAGTCAGGGCTGGGGCAGTGGCGGCTGGGGACTCGCTCAGTGGACTGGCGGGAGGCGAACTGCGATCGCTAGTAAAATACCTTCAGAATTAACAAAGTATTATAACCAAGCGTACGGCGGGGCAGCAAAGAATGATGGTACATTAGATTCAATTCCAATTGAAGACAACGACAAGCTTCTGATTTTTGAGCTGGAATACCTCATGGAAGAGAGTAAGAACCGACCAGTAACCGCATTTGGTTTTGTCGGGTCATTCTTTGGAATGAAAGAATGGGACACTCTAAAAGAGACGAAAACCGTCGAAGATGCTACTGTTTTTTGGCACAATAACTTTGAGGTGTCAGCTGACTCAGCAGAAAGAGTCTTAAGAACGCGAGGCGGGTTTGCAAAAGCGATATATGAAAGATTTAAAGACTCAGCGGTAGGTGGAGAAAATTGTTCATCCTCTAGTCGTGATAAGCTTATTGAATATGTTAAGCTCTACGCTTGGCCAGAAACAAGAACTCGTACCGATAAAAAACCCGAATACGCCGAGGCTATTGAGAAAGCAAAAAGCGAAAACCGTTTTGTTGGGGCTGACTGCTTTGAGGGCGGGGTTGACTGTGGTGGGTTCGTAACGACTTTACTGTATGATAGCGGGTTTGATAAAAATTATAATTACGGCGCAAAGAATGGCCAGGCTGGACCAACAAGCAAGCAACGAGCCTGGGCGGAAGCTAACTGGAAGACGGTCGGTAACGGCAGTTCAATTAATACAGCAGATCTTCAGCCGGGCGATGTTGCACATAGTCCGGGGCATACCTTTGTCTATGTCGGTAAAATTGACGGTTTTGATTCATTAATTGCATCTGCTTCACAGTGTCAGTATGCACCAAAGGCGGGTCTAGAAAGTATAACATCACCAAGCGTAACTTGGTTTAGAAATGGCAACGTACGCCAACAAAGGAATGAAATAAGAAGATAATATGAATAAGCAAACTATCAGTAAAATATTGTTTTTATCATCAGTGGGAGTATTACTGTATGGCATCATCGTTTGCACCACGAGAACCAACACCACACCAGTCTCCTTGCTCATCTCACCAGATAAAGCCGAGATTGCTTTTGATAATCAAAAAGTAACAGGTTCTCAAGTTGTCCACATAAAGCCGGGAACTTACGACTTTAAGGCATCCAGAAGTGGCTTTGAAGATAAAACTATCCGCACAGAAGTAAAGCAAGGTTCGCCATTAAAAATCGTCTTTTCACTAAAACCATTAACACAGGAAGCATCTAAAGAAGCTTTATCATCCTCCAAAATATCAGAGATAGACAGAACCACCACCAATAGACTAGCTAGCGAACAGCAAACTCTCGAAAAAGACAACCCAGTCATTAAGAAGTTGCCAATAAAGAATTTACTTTATTCAATCGGCTATAAGATGGACCCAAATAAGCCAAATGGCGTTATTATAGAAATTGACGCACCCGAAGGTTACAGAAATGCTGCCATTAACAAAATTAAAGAGCAGGGTTTCGATCCAGCAACTCTCAATATCACCTTTAGAAATTACGCTAATACATTTACGGAGTAGATATGAATCGAAGAAATATTATTATCGTCAGCGCTGCAATTATCCTGTTAATCATCTTAGTTCTATTTTTTATGCGGCCGACATATACAGTATCAATCACTTTCGATAAACCAAATTTATCCGCAAAGCTATATCGTATTGTTAATAAAAACCCATCTGAAGTAACTACATTAAGCGGCGACTCTAAGATTCAGCTCCAAGATGGACAATATATGATTAAAACCTCATCAAAATCAAATACAATCAAGGAAAGTTCTGTTGAATTTACTGTCGAAGGAAAAGGTAGGGAAATACCAATAAAAACCGAGTACAGCCAGAAATTTATTACACAAAAAATGACAGAGTATAGAAGTGATATTCTACATGCGCTATTTAATAAATATCCGCAATTACAGACCAACTTCATACTACAACGAGAGATTCTCCTAGGTAAAGATATCAATTGGTATGCAGCCACTTATCAGCGAGCAGCGGTCAACAGGAACTCTGGTGATGTTTACACAGTTATCATGAAAAAAGAAAATAACCAGTGGGTCATTAAAACTCGCCCGCAAATTATCAACACTACTTACAACACTAAAGACATCCCCGAAGATATTTTATCGGAAGCTGCCTCTAGATTATCGCCATTCTCAACTAACTCTTAAGCGGCATAATAATGTGTGTATAGTCAGGGTTTTTTACTTGCTCTCGAATAACACACGGAGAAAGCTTACCGTTAAACGAGAAGGTAATTTCATCAGCATCAACAATATTCAACACCTCCGTTAGGTAGCGCGAATTAAGCGTCACTTGACCATCAGCGGATATTTCTGCTGACGCTTCTGAAGTGTTTTCGCCCAACTCAGACGCAATTGAATGGATAGAGAGCAGGGAATTCTCCTTTGACGCGGTCACCGTAATTCCACCACCAGATTCACGCGCGAACAACGCGGCAATTTTTGTTACACGACTAAAGTCGGCTTTTTTAATAATAATCTCCGTCTCTGAGCTTGACGGAATTAATTGACGATAATCAGGGAATTTTCCATCAATTAAGCGACTAACAATTTCCATATCACCAGTCCGAAAGCAAACCTGAGAATCATCAAACAAAATAGTGATTTGTTTCTCATCGCCAATACTTTTACTGACCTCAGATAGAGTTGAGGCAGGAATAATTGCTGACACCTCACTGTCTGACTTTGCTAAGCGTTTTTCCGCTAATCGATAGCCATCCGTAGCCGCCAAATACAGCGAACCTTCGTAATTGTGCCAATATATGCCAGTCAAAACTGCCCGCGTCATATCAGAACTAACTGCAATTTTCGTCTGAACGATAGCTTTTTTCAAATCTTCAACATCAATTTCATATTGTATCGCTGTTGTTTCGTCAATTGTTGGCAACTCTGGATATTCATCTGCCACCACGCCATTTATGACTGATGAAAATTTGCCAGAAGTAATATGAAGGTGGTCATCTTTAGCCTCAAGTTCCACCGTTCCACTCGGTAGGTTTGTTACAAATTCCGAAACCAAGCGAGCAGGAATAGTGATAGAGCCAGGTTTTTCAATCTTAGCACCAATATATTGAGTAGAGGCAATCTCTAAGTTTGTTCCGGCAACCAATAGGCGTCCGCCATCAGTACGTAGCAAAATATTATTCAATATTGGCAGCTCATTTCTACTTGATGCAACGTCCTTGATTAGATTGAGTGCTTTAGCAAGTTTTTCCTGGGTGACTGATACTTTCATTATACTTTCCTTAATTTTTAATTAGTGTTAGTAATAGTAGGCGTTGTGGAAACTGGGTAAAAAATGTATTCAAACAGGGGTGGAATATGGAAAAGGAAAGTGGAAAACCCTGTGTATTGGCTGTGTTTTCTGTGGTGGACAATTGATTGTTATTCCACTGACTGGTGATGATGGATTTTTTCTCCACAGATTCGTATGTTGCTAATTCACTGCCAAAGCACAGAGTTTGCACAGCTTTTCCACAATTAATGAACATATATTTTATCCTTAATGTCATTAATTTGTTCGCGAATACTGACGTTAGTGAGGCTCTCTTTGGTAATCTTTTCAATTGAGTGCATGGCGGTGGTGTGATCTTTTCGTCCGAGTTCTTGGGCAATTTTTGGAAAACTCATCTTTAGCTCACTGCGCAGTAAGAACATGGCAATTTGTCTAGGCGTAGCAATAAATTTGTCGCGCCTGGATGAACACATATCTTTTACGTCTATATTATAATAGCGGGCAGTTTTATCGATAATCTGCTTAGCGGTAACATGTTGCGGACGACTACGTTTAATGTCACCTAAGATACCCTCGGCTGCCATTAAGTCTGGCGTGAAGTTTTGCATTTCTGCGTAGGCTAAGAGTCGGTTTAATGCGCCCTCTAATTCGCGAATGTTTGTTTTAAAGTTGGTCGCTAAATATTCTACAACATCAGAATCCAACTCAGCGTTACTGAGAGCTGCTTTCGCTTTTACGATTGCACAACGAGTTTCATAATCTGGCATTTGAATATCAATCGCCATACCCCACTCGAATCGGCTACGCAAACGATCGGTCAATGTTGGAATACTTTTTGGCGGTTTATCGGAGCTGATGATTATTTGTTTATTATTCTGGTGAAGGTCGTTAAATGTATGGAAAAACTCGTCTTGGGTTTTTTCTTTACCAGCAATAAATTGCATATCATCAACGATTAGTACATCAACATTACGATACTTATCCGAAAAACCTTTTTTCTTAAAGCGAATGGAATCAAGGAATTCATTAACAAACGTCTCCGTGGTGATATAAAGAACGCGGGCTGACGGTTGTTTTTTAATTATTTCATTACCAACAGCTTGCATTAAGTGAGTTTTACCAAGTCCAGAACCTCCGTATAAATATAGTGGGTTATATTTGCTACCAGGGTTTGAAGCGACAGCCTGACAAGCGGCATATGCCAGATCGTTGCTGGAGCCAACAATAAAGCTGTCAAATGTATAGCGAGGATTAAGATTGTTGGAGTGCGATTTTTTTGATGGCAAGATTAGCGTCGCTGATGACGTTTGACGTTCGGCTTTAGTGATTTCTCGATTAACGCGCGGTTTTTTATTACTAGACTCAACGTTATAAGATATTGATGGAGCATTTATGCCATTATGAGATAAAGCCTCAAGGATTTGCGGATGAAAGCGTTTTTCAAGTTGAGTGCGAGCAAAAATATTTGGAGCAACAATCAGAACTTCTTTATCGGAGATTATCTCTAGCTTTGTATTCTTGAACCATGCTGTAAAAGATGATGACGATACAGTTACTTCAATCTCACCCAACACACCCTGCCAGACTGCATGACTATCCACGAAAGCTTACTCCCTCAAATTCTATTAACTATCTTTACTATAGCAAATACATAGAGTTTTCCACAAGTAGTACACTGACTACAATACTATAGGTAAAAACAGAGGTGGAGTTTTCCACAGGTAAAAAATGTATCTGTTAAACTTGTGGAAAAAGAAGGGGTGATAGTGGAAAAGTATCACGCGACTTGCAAAAAACGCTAAAAAAATATATACTAAGCACTGATATGCCAAAGCGAACATTTCAACCACACACCCGGCATCGTGCAAAAACGCACGGTTTTAGGGCGCGAGTTTCTACAAAGGCTGGTCGGATGGTTTTGAAGCGCCGCCGCTTGAAGGGTCGCGCAAAAATTGCTATCTGATCTAGCAAACAAAAGCTCCCGTCGATGAAGGCGGGATTTTTTGATATAATTGTAAAATATGTTACAACAGTGTAATCGGTTTCATGGACACGGCAGCTTAAAGTTCGTGTATAAAAATGGACAAGCAGTGCGCTCATCTTTGGCGACGGTGAAATATATTAATAATCCATATCGCCATCACAGCCGGTTTGCGGTGGTTGTTAGTAAAAAAGTATTAAAATCAGCAGTCCGGCGGAATAGAATACGCCGACGGGTGTATGAAATTATTCGCCTGGAACTAGCATTTTTAAAAAACAATCAAGATGTTGTCGTTATCATTTTTTCGCCAGAGGTGTTATTAATGCCGCATAAAGAATTGAAACAGGCAATAAAAGGTCTTTTCTCTCAGGCTCAACTGTATAAATAGTGGTATTTTTGCTATAATTAGGTCATGAGTTTTTTTGATGAGTTTATCGTTCGGCCAATTTTCAATCTATTGATGGCTATTTATAGCTTAATTCCGGATTTTGGTGTTAGTATTATTATTTTCACAATTTTAGTACGACTACTGCTATGGCCGCTGATTAAGAAGCAACTTCATCAAGCCAAAGCAATGCGAAAAATGCAGCCGGAATTGGCAAAGATTAAGAAACAATACGCTAAAAATCCGCAAATGCGCAACCTGGCGATGATGGATCTTTATAAAAAACACAACGTAAGTATGTTTGGCTCACTGGGTATTATGGTTATTCAGCTACCGATTTTAATTGCAATGTACCGAGTGGTGCAGATTTTTGTTTCTAATCGTTCAGACCTGGGAAAATATGTTTATGATTTTGTAAAAAACCTACCAGTAGCAAATGACCTAGTTAATAACCCCGATCAATTTAACCAGAACTTCTTAGGGATTATTGATCTAACACAGCACGCTATCTCTAAAAATGGTGTGATTATCGGTCTATTAGTCTTAGCTGGAGTTGCAGCTTATTTACAATATCTAACATCGAAGCAGCTATCTCCGCAATCTGATAACACACGTAAATTACGTGATGTCTTAGCTGAGGCCGGTGACGGTAAAGAAGCTGATCAGTCAGAGGTAAATGCTATAATGACGCGAAAAATGATGAAGTTTATGCCAGTGATGATGTTTTTCGTGATTGTGTACTTGCCAGCAGCGCTAGCTCTCTACTTGGCAACAGCTAGTGCAGTAGGATATCTTCAGAATTTTATTATTCTTAGACAGGATTCTTTGGAGATGCAGGCGATTGCTAATGAAAAGACAACTACTCGAAAATCAGCAGCGTCAGTGAAGACAAAGAGGCGTGCTAAGCAGGCAGCAGAGGCTCGGATAACGCGGATCAAGGCTAAGGGATAAGGAGGAATTATGGATCAAATTGAAACAGTTGAGTTTGTGAAAAAGTATCTGGAGGATCTACTGACATTCTTTGATTTAAACTTGGACGTTGAAGTGAAGATTGAGTATGGTATCATTATAGCTTCAATTCCACGCAGTGAGCGCAGTAGTATCTTGATTGGTAGGGGTGCGGAGACATTGAGGAGTATTCAAACTCTTTTATCGACAGCACTTCACCATAAAAAAGCATCGACTGTTCGGGTGAATTTAGACATCGCTGATTATAAAAAGCAGCATGCTGAGAAAATTATTGAGAAGGCGCGCGGTTGGATTGAAGAAGTTCGTCGGACTGGCGAGTCGAAGATTGTCAATTTGAATGCGTCTGATCGTTGGACAGTACATCATTTGGCAAGTGAATACAGCGATATTGAGACACACTCCGAGGGTGAAGGCCGAGATCGCCAGCTGATTATTAGTCAGAAGAGTTCTTAGGTTTTTTGAAAACCACTCTGGAATAGAGAGTGTAATTCCAGACAAGACTGGCGGCGGTGGCGATTAGCTTACTAATAAGCAGGGCTGCTGGTTTATTTACGCCAAGATTGGTGAATACTGGCGTGATGGCGGTAATAATAATCGTTTGAATGACCCACAAACCAAATAGCGTAACAGCGGTAAACAATAGGAATTGTCTTTTTAGGTTTTTAGATGTTGATTTGAAAGTGTATTTTTTATTGGCAAAGAAAGAGAACAAAAAGGCAACAAAAGTTGATATAAAATTAGCCAATTCTTTCGGGATATTAAAAAGCATCGTTAAGGTAAAGAGAATACTAAAATCAATTATCGTATTAATACTGCCAACAATGGTAAAGCGTAGTTTATCGGCGTGTTTTTTTGCGATTTCCTGCATAATAATCCTCAATTAAATATAATGGACGATTTTTAGTTTCAATAAATATCCGGCCGACATATTCGCCAATTATTCCTAATGATAATAACTGAACACCACCTAAGAACAGGATAACTGCCATTAAGGAAGAATAGCCGGCGCCAGTCGGAACTCCGAACAAAGGGCGAACTAAAAGATATATAATCCAGCAGAAAGCCACGAAGGAAATGATAAACCCAAAAATGGTAGCCATCCGCAGCGGCGCGGTGGTAAAACTAGTGATACCGTCAATGGCCAAGTTGATTAGTTTACGATAATTCCATTTAGTTTGGCCGGCCAATCTGGGGTCGCGATCATAAAAAATCTCTTTTTTCTTATAGCCAATCCAGCTAAAAATCGCTTTGGTATTGCGCTGAGATTCGCGAAATTGTCGCAGCGCCTCGATGCAGCGCCGATCCAGCAGGCGAAAATCGCCGGTATTAACCTGAATAGGAATGCTGGTCGATTTTTGGAGGATTCGGTAATACCATTGGCTGGTCTTTTTCTTTAGCCAAGTTTCACCCTGCCGGCTGCTACGGCGAGCATAGACATCATCATAACCATCTTCCCAGTAGGCAATCATCTCTTTTATTAACTCTGGCGGATCTTGCAAATCGGCGTCAATAATCACGGCAGCATCGCCTTCGGCGTGGTCAATTCCGGCAAGCATTGCTATTTCTTTACCGAAGTTGCGCGACAGATTGATATAGCTGATGCGCGTATCTTTCTGGGCTTTATTGGTAATAATAGATAAAGATTCATCGACGCTGCCATCATTGATGAATAGAAATTCAAATTGGTAATTGGGAGTATTTTTTGCGACATCATCTAAGCGCTCAAATAGTTTAGGAAGGACAGACTTTTCATTATAGACAGGGATGAGGAGAGTGATTGATTTCATGATTTTGAGTGTATTATTTTATCCTGAAAAAACGCTTAAATTTCAGCAGCCCAGTTTGATTGGGTAGCGGCCCTTCGTGGATGATGCTGCGGATGTAATTGACAGAGACTTTGCGGTTTTTTTGAATAGACCAGCGTTTATGGTAGGCAGCGGGCTTACGAATTATTGAGGCTAATATACCTTTGAAAGCTGGCCAGCCGTTGCCGTGGCGGACGGCGCTGGCGAAAATTAGCCAATACGTCAAGAAAAAGCGCAGGCCAATATACCAAAATAATTTTCCTGGAACGTTTTTAATGAAAACTAACGGTAAGTTTTTGAAAGTGTTGTAAACAGCCAAGCCAGGAACTTTCTTGCTGCTGGCGCCAACTTTATGATAAGCGATGGCTTTGGGTGTAAAGCGGACCTTCCAGCCGGCTAACTGGGCGCGAAAACTGAGGTCGACATCTTCGTAATACATGAAAAAGTCCTCGTCGAACATATCGATATCGTCAAACATTGCCGCGCGATAAATCGCTCCGCCGCCAGTCGCGCCAAAAACCTCGCCAGGCTTACTCGGCGCATTTTCAACAGGCTCGTCGCGGTTTCGTGGACCGGGTAGTCCCCAGGTGGTGTAAAAGTCGCCAGTTGTGTCAAGTGTTTTGCCGTCGCGCCGCTGTAAAATACCAGTTGCAATGCCGCATTTTGGATGGCTCGATAATTCATCAACGAGTGCTTGACACCATTTTTTGTCAGCAATTGCGTCTGGATTCAATACGCCAATATACTCAAATCCTTGTTTACGCGCATGAACCAATCCGGTATTAATGCCGCCAGCAAACCCTAGGTTTCGTGGGTTTTTAATTAAAGTAATTTCTTCTCTTTTATGTATTGAAATATATTTCTCAAATACAGAAACAGAATTGTCGCTACTATTATTATCCACGATGATAATAGTAGGCTTTAAAGCCTGTTCAGTTAGCGATTCAATACATTCTATGGCGTCATCAGACCCATTCCAATTTAGAACAATAATTGCAAGTCTATTCATAATACATTAACTATTATATACTAGAATAGTTATGTGGAGGTCTTTAAATTTTTTAGGTCGTAAGAACTTTATATTATTACGAGAACTTGTCGTAACAGATTTTAAATTAAGATATCAAGGATCAGTTTTGGGCTATATTTGGAGTGTACTAAAGCCATTGTTTTTATTTGCCATTCTTTATATCGTTTTTGTACATATATTGCGACTAGATAGAGGTATACCACATTTCCCTGTAACTATGCTGTTAGGTATAGTTTTGTGGTCATTTTTTACAGAGGCGACAAGTAACGGGCTAGGGTCTATTGTTAATAGGGGGGATTTGATTAGAAAATTAAACTTTCCTAAATATATTATTGTAATATCGGGAACGATATCTTCTTTAATTAATTTATTTATTAATTTAGGTGTGGTTTTGGTCTTTATACTATTAAATGGGGTAAACCTTTCTTGGTCAGCATTGTTGATCATTCCACTTGTAGCTGAGCTGTATGTATTCTCGCTTGGTATAGCGTTATTATTGTCTGTATTTAACGTTAAGTATCGAGATACGGGCTATATTTGGGAAATATTCTTACAAGCAGCCTTTTATGCTGCACCAATTATCTATCCGCTACAAATGGCATTAGAGCGTAGTCGTGCGGCAGCAGAGCTTCTATTTATAAATCCAGTAACACAAATTATTCAAGATGCTCGATATGCTTTAATAAATCAGGATGGTTCGATTATAAGAATAACTGACCTAATCCATGATTGGCGGATTATTATACCATGGCTAATAATATTGATTACGGTATTATTAGGAACTTATTATTTTTCTAAAAGATCACGATATTTTGCGGAGGATATTTAGATGGCGAATAATAATGCAGTTGAGGTTGTCGGTGTAACAAAAACTTTTAGAATCCCGATCGAATCAGTAACAATGCTCAAACAAAGAATAGTGGGCTTCTTACTAAGAAAAAAAGGTTATCGGGATTTTACTCCATTAAAAGACGTATCTTTTACTGTTAAAGAAGGTGACTTTTTTGGAATAGTTGGTAAAAATGGATCTGGTAAAAGTACTTTACTGAAGCTGATTGCAGAAATATATACTCCAAACGAAGGTAATATTCATACTCGAGGCAAGCTCGTTCCATTTATTGAGTTGGGTGTTGGGTTTAACCCTGAATTATCCGGCAGAGACAATGTATACTTGAATGGCGCTCTTTTAGGATTTAGTCGAAAAGAAGTCGATTTGATGTATGATGAGATTGTTGATTTTGCGGAAATGCACGGATTTATGGAGGAGCGGTTAAAGAATTATTCAAGCGGTATGCAAGTTCGGCTAGCATTTTCTATTGCGATAAAAGCAAGAGGTGACATATTAATGCTTGACGAGGTGTTGGCAGTTGGTGATGAAGCTTTTCAAAAAAAATGCTACGCATACTTCGATAAACTAAAGCGTGAAAAAAAGACTGTTATCTTAGTTACCCACGACATGGGAGCTGTTGAACGATTCTGTAATAAAGCAGTGCTATTAGAGGATGGTAAAATTAAACTTCAGGGAAAACCTCATGTGGTTGCTGCTGCTTATAGTAGAAGCAACGAAGCTGAACATGCAAAATCGCATAATTTTGATCGATCACTAGCTCCGTTTGATGTGAGATTGTATGACAGTCAGGGGAATGAAACTAGCTCTTTTGGTTATAATGAAATTATCACAGTAAAATTATCTTGGAATTATCCTGACGTTAAAAATGTTGGAGTTGCTATATTTAGAGAGAATGGCGAATATGTATTTGGTCCAAATACATATCAGGATAAATATAAAATTAAGAATATCAACGAGGCAGAATATACTGTAAAACTGAATCTTAACGAAGGGGATTATTTCATAAAAGCTGGATTAACTGGAAAACGGGATATAGATACCATAGCTTTTATAGAAGAAGGTCCTCATTTTTCGGTTCAGCGTGACTATAAGCACGGTCGTTGGGGTGGTGTGACGAAGCTAGATCACACATGGAAATAAAATATGCTGCAACGCTTGAAAAATATGATAAAACACAATAGAGCACTTTACTCTTTCTTGCTGTTATTGATTTCGCCATATCGCAACTATCTTGATTCGCGTCAGCGCAGGTTATATGAGTCATGGTGGTGCAGGTATGAAGATAGGCCTATAAATTATAAATTACGCAGACAGCCGCTAGTGTCGATTATTGTGCCAGCTTATAATACTCCAACGAAATACTTAAGGGAAATGGTTCAGTCAGTTGAATCTCAATCATACGATAATTGGGAACTGATTATTGTTGATGATGCGTCGCCTGATGCAGGCTTGAAACAAGAAATCAGCGCTATAGCAAAGACTAATGCAAAAATAAAGCCTTTTTTTCTTAAGGCCAATCGCCATATTGCCGGGGCGACAAATTACGGTATCCATAAAGCTAGCGGGGAATACGTGGCGCTACTTGATCATGACGACGTGCTGCACCCAGACGCTTTATTGCGAATTGTCGAAAAGATAAATAATTTGCCAGATGTAAAATTTATATATACTGATGAGATTAAGCTTGATGAACGCGGACGACAATATCAACCATTTTTCAAACCTGATTGGAATGATGATTTCTTGCGCTCGGTCAACTATATTACGCACTTTGCTGTCATACAGCGGAAACTTTTGTTGGAGTTGGAAGGTGAAGATGGCAACTACAACGGAGCTCAAGATTGGGAGCTTTTTTTGCGCATAACAAGAATACTGCAGCCGCAGCAGATTGCACATGTTTCGCAAATACTTTACTATTGGCGTGTCCATAAAAACTCTACTGCACAAGGGTTGGATGCAAAACCTTATGTTATTGATGCTCAGAAGAGGGCTTTAAATGACGATATCAAGAGCCGTCAAGTTCAAGCTCAAGTTATGCGCGATTCAACATATGGCGCTCAGTGGCGGCTAAAATATTCTACGCCGCAAAATCTTACCATAAAAAATGTATTATTTAGCGAATCAACCACTGTCGGTGACGTCATTCGTGATGAAACTGCTGATATAATAGTATTCTCAGGGACTATGATTAAAGACGTTGATGATTATAGCGATATGGGCGATGTAATGCGACTTGATATCGGTGCAGTTGTTCCGTCTGTAGCTGACGAGAATCGAGTTATAGAAAACCTTACGTCAATCTTAGATAAAAAAATAGTAGAATGCATACAGACGCTAAGCCGGCGATCCTTTACGAAACACATTTATCTAACCGCTAGATACAATCTAGGTGCGATAGATCTTCCCGTGCTATTTATTGAACGGAATAAGTTGGCTTCGATTGATGGATTAACAAGAATAACTAGCCGATTGCTGACTAAAGCTCTTTGCGATAAAGGTCTAAAAACGTTATATAATCCATATATGACGGCTAAGGAGGAACAATAATGATACGTAAAGTTAATAATCTTGTAAAGAAAAGTGTTGTAATAATCAAAGACGATGGTGCTGTCCGCTTTGTAAAACGCGCAGCAAAGTATGCATATTATAAGAAATTTCCTGATAAAAAACAGCAAGTATATAAAGATATTTTATTTATTAACGGCTGCACTTTGCCGCATCCAGAGCGCTACCGAGTTGCTCACCAGATGGAGCAACTAATGTCGCAGGGGTTAACTGTTGAAAGCGTTTTTTATGATAGATTATCGCTTGATCAATTGAAGTATTATCGCGGATTTGTATTCTTCCGCTGCCCAATAACTGATACGATTCGCGAGTTTATCAAGCAGGCGCATTATTTTAATAAAACCTGTTTTTTTGATGTCGATGATTTGGTAATTGACCAGAAATATACTGATTCAATTAAATATGTTCAACAGATGAGTGTCGATGATAAGCAGCTCTACGACGACGGTGTTAATCGAATGCGCGAAACGCTGGAGTTGTGCGATCATGTTGTTACCACGACCGCTCAACTGCAAGAGGAGCTACAGCATTACACGAAGGGTGAAGTGCTGATTAACCGCAACGTTGCATCTGATGAAATGATTAAGCTATCTAATTTAGCACTAGAGGCGGTTAGCAAAGATAATAACAAAATTATTATCGGATATTTCAGTGGTAGCATTACCCATAATGAAGATTTTGATCTTGTTATTCCTAGTCTTATTAAAATATTCGAAAAGTATCCGCAAGTTTACCTTAAGATTGCTGGCATTCTGGATGTTCCAGACGCCCTTGATCCGTATAAAGAGCGTCTTATTACGTCAGGATTTGTTGATTGGCGAGAATTGCCAGCTGTTATGGCGGAGTGCGATATTGTTTTGGCGCCGCTGGTTGATACGATTTTTAACCGCGCAAAATCTGAGAATAAATGGGTTGAGGCGGCTCTTGTAAAGATTCCAACCATAGCCAGCAATATTGGCGCTTTTGCAGAGAAAATTCAGAATAACGAAACAGGTATACTAGTAAACAATACTGACGTAGAGTGGTTTAAAGCGCTTGACTTGCTAGTATCAGACTCGGTTTTGCGCGGTAAACTTGCAGATAAAGCTCACGAGGAGATAATTCATAACTATTCGACGGTGTACACTGGCTATAACCTAGCTTCGTTTATTAGAAAGCATTTGGCGCGAAATATCGGTTTTGTTCTGCCTTCAACTGATATTTCAGGAGGAGTAATTGTCGCCTTAAAGCATGCTGATGTGCTAAGAAGGCATGGCTGGGACGTGACGCTAATTGATGCAGTCAGTAAGCACGCTCTAAAAATCGCTAAGAAAACCTATAGCTATAGATATGAGTTGCCTGGATTTAATGTCGTTGCTACGCACAAAACTAAAATGAAAGCATTTTTTGACACGCAGGTTGCAACGTTGTGGTCAACTGTCGAGCTAGTTAAGAAGCAGCCTAATGTTCGTAATCGGCTTTATTTTGTGCAAAACTTTGAAACGGATTTTTATATACCAGGCACTGGTGAACCGCGCTTTTTAGCGAACGCTTCTTACTGCGATCAATCTGGTATACGGTATATTACGATGTCACTATGGTGTCAGAAGTGGTTGAAAGATGTCTTTCATAAAGAGTCCGAGTATGTCTCAAATGGAATTGATCTTGAATTGTACCCATATCGCAAACGTGATTTTACGGGCAAAATAAAGATACTTATTGAAGGCGACAGCAAAAGTGAGTATAAAAATACTGACGAAGCTTTTCGTATCATTGAGAGGCTTGACCCTGATAAATTTGAGATTTCGTATTTATCATACCGCAAGGAACCAAAAGATTGGTACCGAGTCGATAGATTTTATAATCGTATTGCTCCAGAAAAAGTTGGAGAAGTGTACGCAAGCTGCGATATTTTGATTAAAACTAGTATCGTTGAGAGCTTTTCATATCCGCCGCTTGAAATGATGGCGACTGGCGGCGTATCTGTTGTAGTACCAAACGGCGGCAATGTTGAATATCTGAAAGATGATTACAACTGTCTGTTTTATCGCCAAGGCGATATCGATGCGGGCGTTGCAGCTGTCGAAAAGTTACTAAACGATAAAAAACTGCGCGATAAAATCATTAAAAATGGTCAAAAAACTGCTCAAGCTTATCAGTGGAGTAAGCTTGAGCAACGGATTGTTGATATATACAAATAGAGATTTTATTTTTCAACAAGCTTTATTCTAATAGCTTCAATGTGTGATCCTGGTTTATCGCCGGCGACCTCACCGTTCTTTTTCCACTCTTGCCAACCAATCCATGATAGGTGAGTTTGGTAGTAAATATCATATTTCTTGGCGTCAGTTTCACTGAGGGATAGTTTTATGCCATTGAGCGCTTTTGTTTGGCCGGTAGTGCCGCAGATTTGTTGTTCGGTCACAGGCATATCTGCCGACCAAGGGTCGTTAGCCGATTTTGATGAGCAGCGGATGGCGATGGTCGATCCGTCGCGTTGTGATATGGCTTTGGCAATGCGTAGTGCTTCAACGGCGAACGATCGCCCCGTTGTACCAGACATGACACCCTGAGAGACGTTCGGCATCCAGCCAACGTAGCTGACGTGAGTTGCATAGTTGAGATCATACAAATCTGGGACAGGCGTATTGGCTGGGTTGTAGAATGCA
>CAUPWE010000003.1:0-115202 GCA_963515375.1 uncultured Candidatus Saccharibacteria bacterium
AAATGTACGACTTCGAGCCCCTATCGCCCGCCGTGCCGTAAAGACCGTGAATGAACACGACCGTCAAATCCGTCTCAATTGCACTCTTCGCAAACTTAATGATGCTGTGATTTTTACGATAATTTCCTGGGGTGTGAAATATCATCGTGCCTCCATATATTTTTTTAGTGATGGTAATATCAACGTTTGAACTAGACTGCGATTCTCTATAAAAATATCTAAATTCTCGACTAAATTTGGGCTATTAAAAGCTTCAACAACTAAAGAATCTTCAGATGATATAAATTTTAGAAACTGAGTACTGTCCATATCTAATGATAGATTTTCAGATGGTACTCGCAATCTAAAAGTATCTCCAAAAATATAGTAAGAAAGCTTGTTTCTAACATTATTATCTACATGTGATACCTGGTATTTTGTTCTAACTTTGAATAAGTTTTTTTGCATAGACTGATCAGGGTTTGTCAGCTCCGTAATGTAAAACTTTCTCTGAATTAATTCCCCGTTAGTTTTTGCCGCATGAAGTTCAAAAGTAGACTCTGTTACACCACTGATCCGATATGCTGTACCCATACTCTCAAAGTCATATCCATTGTCAATAGGCACCAACTTATCAATAGTTAGTCCGGGAAATAATGCACTGTATCCATCTTCTTTGTTTTTTAAGATAAGCCCTACAGTTCTCACCCCTACATAATCGCTAGCCTCTTGAGTAGGCATATAATGACCAAAGCTCGGTATTAAAACACTCTCAGCATAATCATTTGTATTATTTTGAAATAACAACGAAAGTCCTGCGCAATTCGAGCCTTTGTATTTCTCAGCTAATGCAATGGAATCAACAGAAAAATCTCTATACAAATCCTCAATACAACCCCTATCATCCTTTGCGTAATCCAACAACTCAAACATAAAAGAGAATGTGTCAAAATTGTAGCTATGCACGAAATCTCTAATCTCTCGCTCAATAAGATCAGCTTCCACGCTACTATGGGGCTCTATGCTATCAATGGAATCGCGAGATGTTATAGGAGCTATTCTCTCCATATTGCCTACCTAAACATTGGGTTATCATGAGTTTTCTCCATCACAACCTCGTTATTGACAACTTTACCAACCTTATAAGTTTCCTTCGGAAAAATATCTTTAGCTTCCGGAAAAAGACTGTTGAACATAGTCGCCACTTCAGACGTAACCTGCTCATATTTGTATTGAGGATAGTCTCTAATAAAAGTATTTGTAAGTCGCTCCAAAAGCAAGTGCCCTACATTATGATCGTAGATATGACTAAATTGCTTAGCCCTATCTGTACCTGATTCTTCGCCAGCAAGATGCTTGGTAAACGGTAGTTTGAGACCTTTTTCTTCTCTAATCTTAGCGTCCACATATGTGCCTTGAAAATCTCTATACACTATCCGCTCCGGCTCCAAATTGTCGTTAAGCTCTAGTAGCGTATTCTGTCCATGAAGCTCCGGCAAGATACCATAATCACGCGCCAAAGTGGTCCAGTTTCTAATAATCTTTCCTAAAATAACCTCTGTAAAATATGCAAGCTCCTGACCTTTGGTAGAGTGTAAATCAATTAATTGGCTTAATAGCGCTCGATCTTCTGGATTCCTTATGTCATTAGCGTATAAAGAGAAGTAAGGAACTAACGTGCGAGTATCGTCTACTAAAGGTCGCGGGACAATCTCTCTAAACAGCACTCCGGCGCCCGTTTTCTCATCACCAAAAATTATCCCTATTGACTCTGGCAGGTATGCAAACTCAGACAGCGCTTCGTCTTTACAAATAGAGCCTAGTTCCGATGACATGGCAATACTATGCTCAACAGAAGTACCTTTCAGTCTACGAATAAATTTATAATGTCTCTTCTCAAGATCTGTTTTTACCATAAAAGTATATGGTTGATCGTATGTTAGAAGAGTTCTTGTTGATGATGTAGGTGATACAATGTAGCTTTGCTCTGAAGTATACTCACTTAATCCCGTACGATCTAAATACTCCTGGTCTTCAAGCATATTAGGATGTATAACAAATTTTACATCAGCACCTATAATCTCGCGCAATAATCTAGGATCCGGATCCGCTTGAATAATATTTACAACTTCTCGAGGTAAATTGAATACTGGTGCTGGAAAACTATCCACACCTTCATGAGGACTATATATTGATAACGTATCTGAATATATTTCATGATCACCTTTAATATTATTTACGTATCGCTCTAGATATCTAGTAGCCTCTATTCCATTTTCTTGAATTTTTTTCAATTCCATATTTGTATTATATAAGAAAAATATATAGAATCAAAGTTGCCAGATCGTCACTTGAATTCAGATAGATGTGATTAATGAGTTTGACACAGTACATCAGGACGTCGTTAAGGCAGCTAAGAACCCTATGCGTATCAATCCCTCTTTAACATCACCATAAACGCCTCTGACGGAATGTCAACCTTACCGAAGCGCTTCATACGTTTTTTACCGCGAGCTTGTTTGGCGAGGAGCTTCTTTTTACGGCTGACATCACCGCCGTACAGATAGCCAGTAACGTCTTTGCGGTAAGCGCCAATGTTTTCGCGGGCGATAAACTTGCCGCCGATTGCTGCCTGCAATGCCACTTCAAAGCTCTGGCGCGGCACCACTTCTTTGAGTTTTTTGACGATCTCCCGGCCCAAGCCTGGCGCCTCCGAACGATGGCACATCACACTCAGCGCATCGACCATCTCGCCCGCCACATAAAAATCAACCCGTACTAAATCTTCCGGCTGATAACCCGCCAGCTCATAGTTAAACGAACCGTAGCCGCTAGTTACCGACTTCAATTGATCATAAAAATCCGTCAGCAGATTTGCTAGCGGTGCCGTAAAGGAAATCAGCGCCCGCTCGTCGATGTAGCTGAGGTTTTTCTGCCGGCCGCGCTTGGCGACAATCAGCTGAATCACCGCACCGATGTAGTCCTGCGGCACCACAATTTCACCGTCAATCCACGGCTCGCGAATTTCTTTGATCTGCGCTGGATCGGGCAATTCGCTAGCCGATTTGATATCCAATTCCTGGCCGTTCGTCAAACTAACCTGGTAATCAGTGCTCGGGTTGGTGACGATCAGATCCAAATTATACTCACGCTCCAGCCGCTCGCGAATGATGTCCATGTGCAGCAGTCCGAGGAAGCCAATCCGCACGCCATAACCCAGCACCGGCGAATTCTCCGGCTCAAATTGCAGCGCCGAATCGCTGAGGCTCAGCTTCTCGATCGCCTCTTTCAGATCATTGTAATCTTCGTTGGACACCGGGAAAAACCCCGCGTAGACGAAGGGTTTGACTTCTTTGTAGCCGGGGAGGGGCTGGACGGTATTTTTTTTGGTCATAGCCTTAATAGGTATTATACCATTTTATCGCAGATAAAGATTGTCTTCCAGCGTACAGCTTCATTTTCTGCTAATTGTAGGTACGCTTTCATACTAATGCCTAATTCTACTCCTTTTCAAGAAAACAATTGGCAGCTTGCCTTCGCCCAGGCCGCCAGCATAGCGTAATTAGTGATCCTGCCCGCGGCAATCATACTCTGCACGTCGGCGATCGGCAACCATTGCGAGATAATCTGCTCAGTATCGTCCGGTTGGTGCTGACAATCTACTCCAACATATTCCCCGTAGACCACGTAGAGTTTGGCGTTAGTACGACGGTTGTCGGGATAGAACCAGCCACATTCTCGCAGATTATTCATAGCAATGCCAGACTCTTCAGCCAGCTCTCGCCGCGCTGCTGCCTGAGCATCCTCGCCCGCCTCAATTTTGCCACCCGGTAGCTGATACAATACCTCATCCACCGGGTATGAATATTCTTGCTGCACAAGGATAGTATCACCGCGGCGACATACTACAATCACACCGCCATATCCAAGATAAGGGTAATAGATGTAACGGATTACTTTACCATTTGGCAACTTTACCGTGCTCTCTACCACAGTGAGCTGCGGGTGTTCAAGCAATGTACGCGACGATAGTGTGTGCCATTTTTTGAAAATACTCTCTTTTGAGATCATAGTTCGATTCTAGTCCTATATAAAATAGTATCATTTTTCGAGACAATTTCTCTATTGATGTCACACAAGCCTGTAACGGCAGCTCTACCCAAGATTATAGAGCGCCGAATCTTAGCACTAGGAGACAGCTCAACTCCATTATCAATAACGTTTTCCCCGCCACTCAGCCTCATATTGTTTAGATAGTACCTACGTAGGGTGCCAACGTCATCCCAATAGCCAGAGTTATCTAACTTATATACTGAAGCTTGCCCTTTATAAATCTTTGGCGTTATAAAATCTTGAAGCATGCTCCTCGTCTCTCCCGCCCATCCCTGCTTTTTCTCCCCAGCAACCCACTCTAGCATAGCTTTATTGCGGATAATGTATATGCCAGAAGAACTTAGTGCGAAGTCGCCCCTGTCTGTAGATATATCAACAGCAAGATTTTCACTAGTTCTAACATATTGCCCATAGTCCTTTGGGGAAACTAATAATATCGTAATATCATTGTCACAATTCTTATGTGTCAAATAAAAATCTTCTATATCTAGGCCTTCTATTATGTGATCTGCTGGCAATATTATAGTATCTTTCTCTATGTCATTTTCAAATAGCTCATCAGAAAATTCTATCAGGGAGGCAGCACCCATAATGTGCCGATCTCTAAAAGTAGTAATTTTACTATCAAGTGTTGCAATATACCCAAGAAGAGGTTTTGTATATTCTTCATTCCAATGGAGTGTCATATACGTTTCATTAGTTTGTTGGGCGATATTAATAGCACTATCAATCACTCTTTTGTCAGGAGACCCCATAGGAAGCATAGCTTTTTGTTGAAATAGCGTGTGTGGATATAGCCGTGTCGCATTTCCTGCTGTTGGTATAACAGAATTTAAATTTTTTAGCATTTCTCGCATAAAAGCAACTCTCTATATTCTTTCATACAATAATTAACAAAGAGGCTTATGTCAAATTTACCCACGGATCCTGGACCGTTCTTTGCTATCTTCTCACTCAAACTCTTCTCTTCTATTAACCTTCGAATTGCTTGAGCAAGAGACACCCCATCTTTCACAGGAACCATAAGGCAATTATAATTATCTATTCCTATTTCATTAAGCCCACACACGTTTGTCATTACCGTAGGCCGTCCTGCAGCCAATGACTCTACCGCAGTAAATCCCAAGCCTTCATAATGTGATGGAATAATGACTACGGATGATGATCTATATAGATTAGGCATATCTATTTGATCGACCATTTTATTAGATATATGGATCATATCAGCAACCGCTAATTCTTTTCCAAGGTGCAGCATTTTTTTAATAATCTCAGCATCTTTATTATCATTAGATTTAGTGAAAAGCAAATTCACTCTATGTGACTTTGCAAGAACAGCTAATGCTCTTATGGCATCAAACACACCTTTTCTATTCGTAATTCTTCCCGGCAGCAATACAATTGGGCCTTCATTAAAAGATTGTCGGTTGTAGTACTCGTCAATTATATCGCGATCAGAATGTATATTTTGATAAAACTTTTGCATATTTATTCCATGATAGGCAAACCTAAGTATCTCTTTATCCGCCCCTAACTCGAGAGCCATATCACGACTTGCTCTACTACCCGCAATGATTCTATCATACCCGTGCATCTTTATAATTTGGCTCGCTAGATTCAAATCTAATTCTGGCTTGTCGTAAAACCCTATAGCCCTCTCTCCTGAATTCGGTGCATTCCAAAATGTAAAAACTACTGGTGGCAAACAACTTTTTCCCATTAAAGACAGCATCAGCATAGGCATGTAACTAAACACATGAATAATATCAAAACTATCTCCACATATAAGATCATATATACATAAAGTGGCTTCTTTAAACCCAGCACGGCCAGTTGCAAAATCTTTATACTTAAGCAGTCTAACAACTTTAAAGCCTTCGTTGGGTGAATTATCGTATGCATTATTTTCATCAATACAGACTGTAACATCGTGTCCACGTCGAACCAGTTGTCTCGCTATATTATATGTAGCAATGCCACTACCTGCGAGATCAGGGTAGAACTGCCCCGCGACTAATAGTATCTTTAATTTATATTTCATAAATTTTATCCCTGATAGTGCTATATAGGTTAGCGCCAAAATCTGTCATTGCTGGCCGCGCTTTGGAGAAAACATTTCTGCCTCTCCCGATAATATAAGCAGCCGCTACAGGACTATTATTCATATACTCTTTCTTTGATGAGCCCCTAATAGTAATCAAATCTTTATTGTCTCCGTACATATATAGGTTAGGCAGATTCACTTCCTTACCATAATAGCGAATTTCACCGATATTGTTGCTAAATTGCCAAACACCGTTCATATCTTGTTTTATTTGCTTACTAGAGGATAGGATTTTAAGATAAAATAATCCACTACCATTGTCGCATGAACTTGAGGTTTCTAGCATATCCAAGAGAGTAGCCTTATCTTCGTTTGAGCCTAACTTAACTATAAAATAAGCGAGGAGTAGAGGCACGCTATCCAAGAAAATTGAGTTATATGCCTGATAGGGTGTAGTGCCTTGAATTCGTGGATTTATTTCTGTTATCTTCAATTTATTATACTCTCGACCACATACTAAAAAATCCAAACCGACTATACCAGTATATCCATATACCCTGTATAAAACATTTCCTACAGCAGTCGCTACCTGCCTGTACTGCATGTTTATATCAGTAGACCACCCAATCGTCCAATCATTACCAACACCACAAAATCCTCCCGTACGAAGTATATTAGCTTCCATGAGTTTATGAGATAGCCTATCAGTATACACCTTACAGCCACAAGCAGCAGGCATGATGAGCGCAGAACCATTTGCACTATATGCGTGCTCTATATACTCAGATGCTTTCATCTCATAGCCACTACTTCGATAAATAGCTTTCTCGAAAGCTCTTGCGCTATTGACAACGCTCGCTCCAGCCCCACCAGCAGAAAAGTTTTGCTGTAAAAACAAAGATCGACAACTGCCGAGTCGTTCGCAAATACTTTCGAAAGTGTCACTTCCTAGTATTCTTGTAGACTTTATCACATGGTCGTCAATATTGCAGACAGATCTCATCTGACTGAATATACTATTAAGTGTGTTCTTCTGCTCTAGGATCTCGTATAGATAACTCGTGCAGGGCGAAACTACTGTTATGTAATCACCTGCGTCGTTATTTAAAATAGCATTATCAAGAGATTTATTCGGGGAATGCGTAACGATAACTACTTTTTTATGTGCTAGTTTACTTTCTCTTATACGATCATTCACTTCCCTGCTAATAGTGTTTTGGATACTCATAAAATCTAGCGAACTGACGTCGGGTGTAATAATGTTTTTCGCATCTATATCAAGGCCTAACAGATTTAGAGCATACACAACCGTTATCTTGCTCTTTTGAATAATCCCCAAATCAAGTAAAACCCTACAAAGGTCAGCTCTATTGCCAACAAACCATATTTCATCAAATCGAGCAAACAACCTCTTGCATGACTCAATAGACTTCAAGACTTTGTATCTTTTATCTGTCATATACTATTCTTTCGTCATATATTTTTAGCGTCACTACATCGCTCATCCACGCCATGACTACAAATCTCTCTGGATCCGAGACCACCACAATTATATATAATAAAGGACCGTTCAATACTAGCTTTTAAACAGTCAAAACTTGACTGGTTCACTTTTTCTATTTTAGTACAACAGTATGTATTTGTCAATAGCTATGCTCACGTAATTTTAGCCAGCTTGCCAACTCCATCAAATAATTCAGCACGTCCGCGAATTCCTCGCGCAGATTGTCGTGATTGTCGGGCTTTTTCTCGCCCTTAAATCCTGTCTCTTTGCGAATCGCTTTCGCCAGCTCGCCGACTTCCTCGGCGAACAACAAAAATACTTCAGTGACAGAATTCTTATCCCAGCCCTTTTCCTTGCATGTTCGGTCGAGGTGTTTTTGTAATTCGGTTAAGTTGATTATTTGCGAGTTCATAACTTTCTCCTTATCGCTAATTTTACTCAAAATATTTCTTCAACGTCACCGTATCACCCACCCGCGCTTCACGCGTGGTTTTGAGGTTGGTGACGATGTAACCGATTTCGCCGGTGTCCAGCGACGGGTCGGAGATCATGCCAGGGCTGAGGTGACCGACTTCTAGCGCCAAACCATTAGCGCCGGTCGCCATCATGTGAATCGCTTCGCCTTTTTTAATCTGGCCGTCCACCAGCCGCACATACAAAATCACCCCGCGATAATCATCATAATAGCTGTCAAAAATCAGCGCCCGCGTCGGGTCGTCTGGCTGACCTTTTGGGGCTGGAATTCGCTCAACAATCGCCCCCAAAACTTGGTCAACATTCTGTCCGGTTTTGGCCGAAATATGAATAATATCGCTCTCATCACAGCCCAGCAAATTAATCACCTGCTTGGACACCCGCGGTACATCAGCGGCTGGCAAATCGACCTTGTTGAGTACCGGAATAATCGTCAGATCCTGCTCCATCGCCAGGTACACATTTGCCAGCGTCTGCGCCTGAATGCCTTGGCTGGCATCAACCACCAGCACCGCGCCCTCGCAGGCTTGCAAACTCCGCGATACCTCGTAGCTAAAATCGACGTGGCCAGGCGTATCGATGAGGTTGAGATCGTAGACAGTTGGCTGGGCCAGCCCATTCACGCCAACATCTGCACAAGCCCGAGAGCCAGACTGCGCTAAGCGGGTGGCAGTCGATAGGGCAGCGCCCGCTTCTGAAGAAATCTCTGATTTTTCAGAAGAAGGGGCGGATCGACTGACAGGACCCGCGTCTAGCGACCGACGTGAAGACTCTGGAAGAGTCTTCGACGATGGGAGCGGTGATGCGCCGCTCACTTCCACCCCCTGATATTCATATTTCATCCGCACTGGCGCCAACTTGATAGTAATACCTTTCTCGCGCTCCAAATCCATCGAATCCAGCAGCTGCGACTTCATCTCGCGCTTCTCCACAGTCCCCGTCATCTCCATCATCCGATCCGCCAACGTCGATTTACCGTGATCGATGTGAGCGATAATGCAAAAATTGCGAATATTATTCATTAGCGCATAATCTCCAATCGGCCAAATAACATCTTCCTTAAGCGCGTCAAGATTGGATCAATTTCTGGCAATTTCAACCACTTTGAGAACATGGCATACGTGCCAAAGCTAACCAATGAAATCACGACAAACTTTGGAAAAGCGCTAAAGAAACTATCGTCATGATAACGAAATGGCAAAATGAGTACACTAATATAACAAACAAATCCAGTCAACACACCAGCAATAGACATCTTAAAAATCGCTTGCATGAAAGTCAAATTAAACATCTTTGGCATTTGACGGTTCATAACCGCTAGTAAAATCACCACCTCTAAAACCGCCACTATTGATTGCGCCCATGCTAGACCATAGGCGCCCATCCCCAAAGCCATCGACAAAACAATAGCCAAAATAATATTTAAAGAAATTGAGAAAATTGAAATATATAATGGAGTTTTCGTGTCTTGGCGAGCATAAAATGCCCGTGCTGCCATGTGGTAAATCGTCCGAAACAAAATTGCCACCACCAAGCAGCCTAATATCCCCGCCATCAACTGATCGCCAGTATTTCGGATAAAATGGACAATGTAGCCGCGCGTGAAAAATATCACAACCGACGTCGGCAGTGCCATCCAAAAAATAATCCTCAGTAGCGACCGCAGATCCTTCTGGAACAAGTCAAGTCTTCCTTCGCCTAGCCGCTCGGTTAGCTGCGGAAAAGCGGCATTAGAAATAGCCACGCCGATAAGATTAATCGGCATTAAATGCAATGTCAGTGCCTGCTGATAAGCGCGAATCGTACCGTCCGCCAACCGCGACGCCAAGTTGACCTCCACCAGGCTTACTACATAATCCATTCCCTGATCAACCGACCGCGCTGGTAATAGTGACAATACTTTCCGAAAACCTCTGTTCCGACAATATAACTTAAAATTATAATCAAAGCCTAAACCAACCAAACCAACAGCACTCACGATCAACTGCAGAAACGATCCCAGAACTACACCCAGCGCCACACCCATAATACCGCCGTCAAAAATCTGCCAGCCGAATAAATTGATGCCGTTAGTAAACCACACTGTACCAATGATAATGCCAATATTGTAAATCATTGGCGCCAAGGCACAGAACATAAACCGCCCGACCGCCTGCTGGATACTGGCAATTACCGAAGCAATGGCGAAAATAAACGGATTAACCGCAATTACCCGCATCATACTGACCGCCAATGCGTGGCCTGACTCGCTCAGACCTGGCGCAATTAGGTATTTCATCAGCGGATCAGCAAAAATGATAATCAATATGCTCGCCGCCAGCGTCACCAGCGCCATAAAATTAATCATGCTGGAGCTAATTTGCCACGCTGACTGTTTATTACCCTTTATCCAACGCTCGTTAAACACTGGAATAAATGTCACGCTTAATGCGCCGGACACCAGCACGGCAAACATGAAATCCGGCACCATAAACGCCGCCGTGTAGGCATCCAAGCCGACTGGATAGCCAGCCAATCCCGCCTCAGGACTCGGCATATACGCCGCATTCAACAACCGGTCGCGGAAAAATCCCAGCAGGCTTGACAGTAGCGTTGAGCCAGCTAAAATGGTTGCAGCTAACTTGACTGTCAGCCGCTGATTGATCTTATCGACAGTTCTACGGACGCGTCCCATAACAATTTACGCGTGTAATTTTGCTTCCTTTGGCAGTTTAGTTCCTTTAAGAATCTCATCCACCGCTGCTTCTTCTAATGTCTCGTCTTTTAGCAGCGCCTCAGCCAATTTGTCAAGGAACGGACGGTTAGCTTTTAGTACCAGCATTGCCCGCTGCTTGGCCTCGTTAATCAATTGCGACACTTCCTGATCGATCAATTTAGCAGTCTCATCCGAGTACGGCCGCTCGCGGGTCATCTTATCAAACATCAGCCCGCCGTTGTCTTCGTGGAACACTTGGTCGCGCAAGCTCTTACCCATACCCTGCTCAATCACCATTTCCCGGGCAATCTCGGTGGATTTACGCAAGTCTGAGCCAGCGCCAGTCGTAATGCCATCATCGCCGTAAATAATCTGCTCAGCGATCCGGCCGCCCATCGCCCGCGCCAAGATATCCTTGAACTCATAGACGTTAGTGTAGCTCTTATCCTCTGGCGGCAAGAACCAGGTGACACCGCCGGTACCGCCGCGCGGAATGATCGTCACTTTGTGAACCGGATCAGAATCTGGCAAGACGTGGCCGACGATGGCGTGGCCCGCCTCGTGATACGCCGTCAGCTCTTTCTCATGGTCGTTCATCACCTTGGCCTTGCGCTCCGGGCCGATGGCCACCCGCTCAAATGCCTCGGTCAGTTCATCGTTGGTAATCTTCTTTTTGTTGCGGCGCGCCGCGATAATTGCTGCTTCATTAGCCATATTAGCGAGATCCGCCCCCGATGAGCCAGCTGTCTTGGCGGCCAATTTGTCCAGGTCAACCGTCTCGTCGGTCGGCTTTTTCTTAAAGTGAACCTTCAGAATCGCCTCGCGATCTTTGCGCTCCGGCAAGGTAATCGTCACTCGCCGGTCAAATCGCCCCGGGCGCAGCAAAGCAGGATCCAGCACGTCCGCCCGGTTAGTCGCCGCCAACACGATCACATTAGTGTCGCCATCAAAGCCGTCCATCTCCACCAAAATCTGGTTCAAGGTTTGCTCGCGCTCATCGTGGCCGCCGCCCATACCCGAACCGCGCTTGCGGCCCACCGCGTCGATCTCGTCGATAAAGACGATACACGGCGCATTTTTCTTAGCCTTTGAGAAAAGGTCGCGCACCCGGCTAGCACCAACACCGACGAACATCTCCACAAACTCTGAACCAGAAATCGAGAAGAACGGCACGCCCGCCTCACCAGCCACCGCCCGCGCCAACATGGTTTTACCGGTACCTGGATTACCGACCAGCAACACGCCTTTCGGAATCTTGGCGCCTAATTCCTTGTACTTCTTTGGATGCTTCAAGAAATCGACGACTTCTTGCAGGTCCTGCTTGGCATTATCATTGCCGGCGATATCCTCAAACAGTACTTTCTCTTTATCTTGCCCATACAGACGCGCCTTGCTCTTACCAAAGCCCATCGCCTGATTATTCTGCCCTTGGGCCTGGCGCATCATAAACATAAAGAACGCTACAATAATCAATACAGGCACCACCATCACCGCCAAATTCCAAATCGTCTCACCAGTCGTTGACGGTGGTATTACCTTAACCTCAACCTTTGCGTCCTTATTTAATCCCTGTTCATAAATACTACTAGACTCTTTGACTGACCGCTCAGTAGGCTTAGATTGGTCTTTCACAGTCACCTTAATGTCATTACCCTGAATTTCTAACTGAGAAATTTTACCCTCATTTGCCCGACGCACCACGTCCGACAATGACACTTCTTTAAGATTCGAGGCAGGGAACAGTGTTGCATAAAAAATCAACGCTACAAAAATTATAATCGCCCAAAATAGTCCAAATCGTACTACCTGCTTAATTCCATTCTTTCCGTTTCTCTGCGGCATCTTAACGGCCATGCTCAACTATTCCTTTCACCTATACTAATCAACTCGGTCTATTATAACATTTTTTAATGTCAATTTCATCACTATGCCGCCACCGATTTGCCAGTGCGAACCAGATTTTCCGGTTTTTATAGCAATTAACGTTCGCTCCAACTGAGAACCCAGTAACGAAACATCGTAATGTCGTAAAATATAATAGTATATTAATTCTTGTGCGACATTATCATCAATCATCGTCAAAAAATACCGATTAGACACCTCCCTATCAAACCTCTCTAACGCTTGCTCAATTTCCACCCTCAATTTTCGCTGCTTACGCCACGCCTCATACACCCCAATCTTCTGATATTCGTCCAATCCACAATTTATCTGCCGACGAAGCACGTTACGCTGATAAATATCGCTTTGGTTCGTTTCATCTTCACACCACTCTAATTTCTGTCGAGTCGCATATTCGTAAATTCGCTGCTTTGTCCAACCATTCATTGGCCTCACTACTCGCGCATCACTCATGCCAGCCAGGCCTCGCCACCGAGAGCCACGCTTCAAATTCATCACCACCGTCTCGATAACATCATCTCGATGATGTGCCGTTACCACCACGCCATCAAAATCTGCCGCTACCTCACGTAAAAAATCATATCGTCTTTGACGCGCCAGTTCTTCACTAGCATCAACACCCAGCTTCTCGCGCCTGCAAACAAACTGAAGTTTATATCTCTCAGCTAACGCCTCAACAAACCTAGCGTCACTCGCTGAATCCTCACGAATACCGTGATCAAAGTGTGCCACTACTAAATCTTTTTCCGTACGCGACATTAAATCCAGCAATACTACCGAATCAATCCCACCACTGACCGCGACAATATATCTCACATACCCATTATCTCACAAAATGCTTATACCTAAAACCAATTTGGCAAATTTTATACCATCTGTTACAATCAGTGCAGTGTGGCACCGTAGCTCAGCTGGTTAGAGCGCAGGACTCATAAGCCTGAGGTCGGTGGTTCGGGTCCACCCGGTGCTACCATAAATTATCCAATCACCCCTCGTCCATATGGCGGGGAGTTTTTTATAAGAATCAGATTAGCTCTAACTCATCAGCCTGAACACCGTCCAAAGCAGCCAGCCGCCGTGAAACAAACCCATCCAACTCTCGCGAGTTACGCTGTCGATCCCACGTTGCTAATTCCTTTTTTTGAGTTACCTCTAAAAATTCAGCCAATTCGCTGGTGTTGATTTCCATAAAGTTTTCCTTTTTTGTGTTAATTATTTAACTGTTTTTATACTACCATAAATTTGACAAAAAAGCAATACCTTTTTCAGTTATTATTTACCTTTTTATTCCGCTTGTGCTACACTGGTAGGGAAGGATTTATACACAAACATGACCCCCGTAACAATCTCATCGCTAGCCATCATCGTTTTCGCAGCAATTATCCATGCCAGTTTTCAGCTCAGCATCAGTGTTTTAACTTTGCTGAGCGGTCATTCAATTGGTAAGAAAACCGCCCAACGAAAAATATTTCGTATGAGTACTAGTTTTGTATTTGGTGTATCAATCATCACCTTACTACTTATCAGCGCCGTCTCTTATTACCTATCTCTATTCATCCATCATATTACCAGCGCTGAGCAATTAGTTGCAGCGATCGCCTCTGGAATGATGCTCGGCTTAGGACTTGCCATCTGGGCATTTTACTATCGTCGCCAACCCGGCACTTCACTATGGGTTCCGCGCGGCTTTGCGGATTATTTGAATAAACGAACTAAAAAAACCCGAAATTCTATCGAAAGCTTTGCTCTGGGATTAACTAGCGTTATTGCCGAAATTATCTTCATCCTTGCGCCAATCCTAGCTGCCGCGCTAGCAATCATCACTCTACCAAACCCATTACTCCAAATCGCTAGCGTCATCACCTACACTCTCATCTCTATTCTGCCACTCTCAATCATCATTATCCTCGTTGGTAGTGGGCATAATATCTCTAACTTACAGCGCTGGCGAGAAAAACACAAACGATTTTTACAATTCGTTAGCGGCGGCAGCTTATTGATTTTAGGGGCATTTATTTTCGTAGATCGTGTCATTGGCGTAATTAGCTACGGGGGCAATTTATGGTAAAACCGGGGCAAATTAACGTCATTAAGAGAGGGAAGCGTCCACCAGAAGAATTTAGTCCCGACAAGCTTCACGATTCCATCGTTGCTACTTGCCTGAGCGTTCGTACACCGGAAGGACAATCCCAAGATATTGCAAAAACTATAACCTTAGGTGTTATGAACTGGTGTGAAACTCGACCAGAAATCACCTCCGCCGACATTCGCCGCCAAGCGCAGCGTATTATGAAAGACTTACATCCTGATGCCGCCTATTTATACGAACACTATAAAACTATAATTTAGGAGAATTCATGTCACAAAAACCAACGTTTGATTATGACTGTATCATTATTGGTAGCGGCGCGGGCGGCTCACCGGCAGCAAGTATTTTGGCTGGCGCTGGTAAAAAAGTTGCTGTTGTAGAAAAAGCAACATTCGGCGGGGAATCACCAAATTGGGGAGACGTACCGACGGGGTCGCTAACCTATGCTATTAGCACTTATCAAGCCGCAAAAGACGCCGCCAAATTTGGACTGCGCACCAGCACCATTGGCTACAACTACCCTTCTCTTCTCTCCTGGAAAGACACCACTGTCAAACGAACTGGCGCAGGCGGTAACCGCTACTACTATGAAAAGCAAGGGATTAGCGTATTTGCGGGCAGTGCGCATTTTCTAAGCCCAAATGAAATCACCGTAAATCGCAGGCACTTATCGGCTCGCAAATTCCTTATTGCAACCGGCTCAACCTGGAAAATTCCGGATATCCCTGGATTAGATAGTATATCTTATCACACCCCAAAAACCATCTTTAGCCTTACACGCCCGCCAAAAAGTCTTTTCATTATTGGCTCTGGTGCGACGACATTAGAGTTGGCTCATCTATTCTCTACCCTGGGAACTAAAGTTTATATAGCGGAAGAATCGGTGCGTATTTTACCAGAGTTTGACACAGAAGTCAGTGACCTATTAGCCAGCGACGCAAAGAAAAATCGTGGCATGAACATCTTAACCCACACCAAGGTTATTGCTGTTCAAAAATCCGCCCTCCAAAAACGCATTACTTTCATACAAGGACGAGTAGAAAAAACAGTGCGAGTTGATGAAGTCTTAATTGCCAATCAGCGACTATCCACTACTGATTTGGGTCTAGAAAATGCTGGTGTAAAATATACAAAAAACGGCATCTCCGTCAGCTCTTCCCTGCAAACCACCTCTCGCCACATCTTTGCCGCAGGTAGTGCTGTCGACACTAGCCTCCAAACTTACGAAGTTTTAGCACAAAGTCGCGTAGCTGCTCATAATCTGCTCCACAACAACCACTTGAAGATTAATAATTCACCACATATGCAGATAGCTTTCACTCAGCCAGAAATTGCTCAAATTGGCATGAACGAACAAGACTGTCGGATAAAAAATATTAAAGTAAAAATGGCAGTCGTACCGTTAACCATGACCGTACGCAGCAATATTACTGATCAGCGAACAGGCTTCGTGAAGCTGATTGTTGATAGGAAACGAGTTATTATCGGCGGTACAATTGTTGGACCACACGCCAGTGATCTTGCATCTGAGCTGGCCTTAGCTATTCGGTGTAAAATAACCAGCGATGAACTAGCGGCGACGCCACATTGTTTCACCTCTTGGTCAGAGGCTGTGCGAATTGCCGCTGGAAAACTTCTCTAATCACCTCTGATGCGCTATAATAAGCTTTACGGGGGCGTAGCTCAGGGGTTAGAGCAGTCGGCTCATAACCGATTGGTCGCTGGTTCGATCCCAGCCGCCCCCACCACAGTCTGAGCTTGATAACCATAAGATGAATATTCTCCACATTCCTGCTACAATATAGTGTGGTAGATATTGAATTTGTAAAATGAACAAACTGAAACTAAAACGACTAATTTACCGGATACAGCACGACTATTTGACCTTAAATAACGTAGTTATTGCTGTCGCTATTTTAATTGCTATGAGCTGGGCCTGGGGCTCAATTGAGTCAATGCAAAAGAATTATGAGCTGCAGCGCTCCATCGACAATAAGCGTCAACAGGTAGAAATCGAGACTCTACAGGTCGCCCTGTTAGAATATGAGTCTAAATATTATCAGAGTGAAGAGTATCAAGAATTAACTATTCGGCAGCGAACCGGTAAAGGTCTGCCCGGCGAAAAACAACTTATTACACCATCAACAGACAGTGCGATTTCCGCACAAAACCCTGCCCCCAAACAAACAAGAACCGACAGTAATTTCCAGCAATGGATGAACTTTTTATTCGGTGGCAATAGCCGCAGGCGCTGAGACATTTGCAATTATTACATTAACCTGATATTATAAAGTACGTGCCGCGGGGTAGAGCAGCCTGGTAGCTCGTTTGGCTCATAACCAAAAGGTCGTAGGTTCAAATCCTACCCCCGCAACCAAGAAAATAGCCTCTTCTGATGAAGGGGTTATTTTCTTTTATTTACCGCCGTTATCAATACAGCTCTTAGACCAGCCTGGACGTTTTTTACCCTTTGGTGTGGTAGAGACTTTATCACGAAGGGTCTTATAGTCAATTGTGCCATCTGAGAGGGCACCTTCCAAGTTTCCAAAAAGGCCGCAGCCGCGCTTCAGGGGACAGGCCTCACAAGCAAGCTCGGCAGCCCTGCTCAGCTTAGCGGCAAGCTCTTTTTGACGCTTAGCTATCCCCTCTAGCCTATGACTTTTCAACCTATGCCAAGTCATTAACTCTCTTTTCGTTCTTGCGGCAAGACCAGCAAGACTATTCAAACCACCCTGAATATTACACACCCCTACTAACAACTCATTTCTAGCTTCAAAGTTTGAAGTGTCCAAATTATCCGCAGGAATAAGCGGATCGTATGGATCTATCGGCTTAACGTCACCATCCTCATCAACAATATTGCCCGCTCCTGGTTCTATTGGACCTAGCATCTCTTTTGCAACTACCACCCTTATATTGTACAATAATTACCAAAAATAATCAACCTCATCAAAAAACTCCCCTGCTATTCACAGAGGAGCTCTGGCACCTGTTTGTTTGGTACTATTGTACCGCTAAACCGATGCATAACGCAAGTGCTTATTTCTTCTTTGAGATTGTCAAGAAACCGTTGCGTGGGTTTTCCTTGACAATTCGATCTTCTGGCAAATCACATGGAACACCCTTATCATTCTTCTCAACCTTAGTGAAGAAGTAGATAGTTTGCGTCTTACCGCCGCGCAAAGTTACGTCAGTCTTGTGCAAGTAGTATGTGATCCCCTTTGAGTTGGTATGCTTGTAAGCCATATGGTTCTATACCTCCTATTAATGCTATACCCTTATAGGTTACTATCTCTTACCCACCCCTGTCAAGCTAAAAAAGTCGATTTTGTCGTCGTAGCATAAATTTTAAAATCCCCAAGATTACCAATCTCACTATAATAATCATAGCAATTACCCCCGTCACCAACAGTGACCAGCCCGCAAAATCCGCTGACCAGAGTGGTGAGACAAACGTATGGTAGTATGGCTCGGTAGAAGGTGCCTCAAACTGTAAGCTAGAAGTTTTAGCGGCAGGATATTTCTCCCACTCCTCGTTTATACAACTGACATAACGCGGATCTGCCTGTGTGGTAAATCGCCCATAGCCACCCTGTTGAGCTTTAGCGTCACACACCGCCCGAACCTTAGAAATCGTGTCGTTATTTGATCGATTTTTAATCGCCTCTTCAAACTCTTTTAATTTTTGATCGTACACCCGCTTATAGGTATGATCTAGTGCAATTTTCCCCGGGTCAGCATTCATATGTATGGCTACATATCGCTGCAGGTCATATAGTCGTTGCTGAAGACTTACGATATCCCCAGTCTTATCAGCATTTTCCACAGCTTCTCGCCGCTCAATCATACCAACGTTATTAAGTCGTAGAAATGTCGCCGATATAAATCCAGCCATAATAAGCAAAATCACCAGCTGCCACGTTTTTACCTGACTCAGCCGCTTAATCCTAAATTTAGTTTTTCGCTTATCTACTGCCATCCCACCACTTTCTCTCTTGTTTTAGTATAGCAAATTATCCCGACGGCGGAAATATTACTAGTTAGACAATGGTATAATAAGAGTATGAGGATCTATTTTTCAGGAATTGGCGGTGTTGGCATTGGTCCGCTCAGTAAAATCGCTCTTGATGCTGGCTACAGTGTTTGCGGCTCCGATAACTCACCCAGCCTTATCACTGATGAACTGGCGGCGGCTGGTATTACTATTTCTTTTGATCAATCTGGTACATTTTTACAAGCAGAGCATGACAAGGATCCGTTTGACTGGTTAATCTATACTGCAGCCCTACCCGAAGACCATCCAGAACTAGTTTTAGCTAGAAAATTAGGTATAAAAACTAGTAAACGCGACGAACTGCTAGCGCAGATAATTGCTGATAAGAATCTTAAGCTCATTGCAATTGCTGGCACTCATGGAAAAACTACCACCACAAGCATGCTAGTCTGGGCGATGAAACAATTACAAATTCCCGTCAGCTATTCCGTTGGCTCGACATTAAGCTTCGCGCCAAGTGGAGAGTTTGATGAAAATAGCCAATTTTTTGTATATGAGTGTGATGAATTTGATCGGAATTTATTACACTTTTCTCCAGAAATTAGTTTAATTACCTCTGTAGATTACGACCATCCAGACACATACCCAACAAAAGAATCTTACCTATCAGCCTTTCGTGAATTTGGCGAGAAATCCCAAAAAATCATTGCTTGGCAGGAAAGTGCTACAGTCTTTGACGAGAAAAATCTATTCATCATGAGAGAGATTGACCAGAATATTACCCTTCCTGGCGTACACAACCGCAAGAATGCCACGCTGATAATTGAGGCTCTGAAAAGCATGGATGTGCCAGCCGAGCAATTTGCAATTTATCAAGCAATTAATTCTTTTCCAGGATCGGGGCGCCGCTTTGAAAAGTTGGCCGATAATTTATATTCCGACTATGGACATCATCCGATTGAGATTAGCGCAACCCTACAAATGGCCCGAGAACTATCAGATCACGTAATGTTAGTGTATCAACCGCACCAAAACGTTCGCCAGCATGAAATAATAGACCAGTATACCTCAGATATTTTCCGTGATGCCGATGAAGTTTATTGGCTGCCGACCTACCTAACTAGAGAAAATCCAGACCTACCAATTCTAACACCACAGCAGCTCGCCAAAAATATTGATCCAGAAAAACTTTACTTTGCAGAGATGGACGATGATTTATGGCACGCCATTACTACGGCGCAAGCGACCGGTAAACTGGTTCTCTGTATGGGAGCAGGCACTATCGACGGCTGGCTACGCACACGACTAGCTACGGCTTAGCGATCGTCACCGCTGCCATGGATTTTTCCACGACTCTGACGACTAAGTAGTTTATCGTTATTTTTCCGAGCTACTTCTTCTAAACTGCTACCAAGTAGATGAGATATGGAATTGACATACCACAGTACGTCACCAAGTTCCTTAATTATTGCAGCATGGTCGTCTTCAGAAATCATACCGCTCTTATCCCGCAATATCTTCTTAAATTTCTCCATCACTTCGCCAGCTTCACCGCTCAACCCCAAAACCTGAGACATTAACCTGGCGTCAACATCACCATACTGATGAGATTGCTTGTCTGTTAATGTAGAAATTGCTTTTATTGAATAGTCGTTAAATTGCATAATTATAGTGTAGCCGGTTATGGTTTTTGAGTAAATAGACCTTGTCTCTGTCTACTTGTACTATACGGGCGCAGCTTTGTCGGGTAACACCTGAACACAGTGTGTCACCCTGCCCTCACCCAGCCAGCGCTGCTCATAAGCAGTAAGGATTTTATAATCGTCGCTAAAGTTTGATTCATGTAGGTCGAAAGTTAGTGCTTTTAGACGCCAACCTTCGGCAACGAGTTGTTCAAGGCTCCAGTTAAAGAACTCATGATTATCATGTTTGATGATTAGCGATCCGTCGGTGCACAGCAACTTGGCATAATTTCTTAGAAAACGTGGATGCGTCAGACGGCGACCAGCACTACGCTTTCGCGGAAATGGATCAGAGAAGGTTAGCCAAATAGCACTGAGTGAGCTGGGCGTAAACAGCTCGCCAATCTGATCAGCCCGAGCCCTAACAAAAAATACATTATTAAGCCCGCGAGCTTCCGCTTCCCGCGCACCTTTTTGCAAGCGATCGCCCTTAACGTCAACCGCCACAAACATCTGCTCCGGATGACGCGTCGCTAGTTCAACCGTAAACATGCCATTACCAGCGCCAATTTCCACAACATCAACCTGGCGCGGTGTCCACTCCTCAAACTCAAAACACAGTGGCGAATTGTGAAACAAAGCAAACTTATATTTTTTGCGCTTACGAGTAATAATAAACCGATTTGGATCGACAAAATTCATACTTTCCATTATACTAAATCAGTAATGGATAAGCTTATAAAACAGTTTTTAGACTCTTCAACTTTGGGACAATGGCTACACAACAACAGCATGGGTTGGTTGATTAGCGAACATATTATTGAAACTATTAGTATTATAATTGGATCTGTTTTTGTCTATTTTTTTGGCAAATATTTGCTGTCTTGGGCGATTCACTATTCTATCCGCTCCACCGCCAAACACCGCTCTTGGCATCGTAAAGACATGGAAAAACGCGAGAAAACTCTCATCCAACTAACGCGTAGTTTTTGGCGAATTATTATTATTTTTTACGTCATGGCAATTATCGCCAATAAGTTGTTCTCATTTGATTTATCGCCGCTATTCGCCAGCGCTGGCATTATTGGTGTGGCATTAGGATTTGGTGCTCAGTCGCTGGTTAAGGATTTTCTATCGGGAATTTTTATCATTGCCGAAAACCAATATCGTGTTGGCGACGTGGTCGACGTCATGGGAGCATCTGGCACAGTCGAGCGAGTCGGAACTCGCACGACGGTAATTCGCGACTCGGGCGGTAATGTTCATTATGTCCCCAATGGCACAATCCAACACGTCATCAATAAGACAATGGGCTATAGCATGTCGAGGTTCAGTATTTATATTGACCCCAGCTCTGATATATCCGAAGTTACCGAAATCATTAACACCACTGGCGAGAAGTTAGCTAAAGAGAAGGCCTGGCAACGAAAAATCATCGACCCACCAAAGTTTGTCTCCGTTGGCGACATTAGCGGACGCGGCACTGAGCTGATCATCGCCGGGAAAACCCAACCATCCGACCAGTGGGCTGTTACCTCTGAAATGCGCCATCGCTTGCTGCAAAACTTTGACCGTGAAGGCGTGCTTTTAGCAACACTGCCAACACCAACGCCAATCATTAAGAAATAGTTAGTTGTTAGATAAACCTAATTCTTTATCGCTCAGCACGTCGTTAGAAAACGCCTTAATTCTACTAGCCCCATCCGCTTCTTTGTCGTACATACTTAAGAATTTTTTTAGCGTATCCTTATTAACCTGACCCTGGGCGTCAAACTCATGGGTTTTTTCGTTCGTGTCCTTACTAATTTGATTACGGCGTGAAGCGTATTCAGGACGGCTCAAGTCTAGCCGATATGCGTCAGTTTTATAATAGACGACCATCGCAATTGACACTAGCACAACAGACGCAGCGATCACCAAACCGACAAACGTAACAAACCTATAATTATCGAAAAAATCTTTAAGCTTATCCATTAGACCCTCCAGACAACGAATCCCTAACCACCTGAACTTCTGCCCTGTATTTTATTAATAATTCATTCAATGTTTTCACATCCTCTGACAGACGATTTCGCGCTTCTCGAGCAGCTACTAATTTTTGATAATATCCTGCAACGTCCTCCGAGCAATTGGCATGGTCAAGCTCGGTCATCATTGTATCATAATCATTATAATTGCTATTAAATTTTAGGCGGGCCGACTCAAAATCATTAGTGATATTTACTAGCTTAGAACTATCCAGCTTATTGACTGCCAACCGACCATTTAATCTGGCCATAAGCTTGGTCGAAATCGAGTTATACCTCTGACCAACATTTACTCGAGTTAATGCATCATTGGTGTGAATATTTTTAATTGCTACCCTTACAGAGCTACAGTTCCGGCTAAGGGTTTTTGTAAGTTCCGAATTTGCAGCAGTATCGGCTGTTTGGGCTAGCGCCACCTGCGGCATTAATAGCAAACCAGATCCAATCAAAAAAGACGTGAGATAGAAAGCGAACCTTTTCATCAGTCCTATTATCTCACGTCTTCTCGATTACAGTCAAATATTACTTGAACTGTTTTTCAACGTTGCTTTTGACGCCTTTTGCAGTTTCTGTTACTGCATCGCCGACTTTTTGCGAGCCAGTTTTTAATGAACCAACGCTGTCTTTAGCGGCCGCAGCAGCCTTACTGGCAACTTTTTCTGCATCAGACTTCAGCTTTCCCGCTTTCTTTTTCAAATCTTTTCGGGTTTCTTTACCGCTCTTTGGTGCGGTTAAAATTCCTGCTGCAAATCCTGCTGCTGCCGCACCGATAACTGCTAATACTTTTTTCATATTGTTACTCCTTTTTATTATTTTTTACGAAACAACCCTGCTATTTCACTAAAAACCTTTGTGGGCGACAACCACTCAGTCGCACTAGCCACATTTGTTGTGATTTTATCAACATTTTTCATGACTGCATTTATTTTCGCCAGCAAGGTAATAACCACTGCCAGTAGAGCCACGATAATGACTGATAGTAACCCAATAATGATTGACAGCAAGATGATGATCGTTTGAATATCTTCCACGTCTTACCTTTCTGCAGAAGTTTGTATTTGTTATATTTATTGTAGCATGCTTTAGTGTTTTTTGTATTAGATAATCTAACTATTTCACTATAGCATAAGCTTATTAAAATGTCAATAGCCTTATACTTAAGTAGCTCTGATATGCTACACTGGCTATGGTTATGAGGGCATTTTTCAAACGATATATTCCAGAATTTGTTTACGGCGCGGTTGATGGCACAGTGACAACCTTTGCCGTAGTGGCAGCGTCGGCTGGGGCGGGGATTTCCAGTGCAGTTATCCTCATTTTAGGCATTGCAAACCTCATCGCTGATGGCTTTTCAATGGGTTCCAGCGCCTACTTGGCAGCCAGCGCCGAACACGATGAATCGGCCCGCGGCACCCAAAAACGAGCTTCCCCTAAGATTATCGGTTTAGTTACATTCTTAGCTTTCGTGGCGGTCGGCAGCGTGCCAGTGCTACCCTACTTGGTCGACGTGATTGCAGCTATGAAAGCACCAAGCACCACCCTGTTCTATATCAGCTCGCTACTTACGGCAATTACTTTCTTAACAATCGGCTTTATTAAGGGCAAAGTCGGCAAGCAATCACCGTGGCGGGAAGCTACCATCACCTTGCTCCTGGGAGCGGTCGCCGCTGGACTGGCGTACTTTGCTGGCGATGTGTTAGCAGCGTGGTTGGGCGTTCAGTTATAACCCTTAAAATTCATTAGCGATGTATTTGATTATTTTACTAATATCGCACACTGATTCTTGACGCACCGTTTCACCCTCCAGATAAACACGCCGATTAACCTCCAGCATCACCGAGCGCAGTCCTGGCATTTTATTACAGTAAAAGTCCATCGGCACCAGCGCACCCGCATACGGATAATTTAGCGCGCAGCTATAGCCCAGCTTTTCTATGTATAATTTTAGCTTCAGGGTGTCATTTTCACTAAACCATTCAGCGTCATAGCCAAGGCAAATATCAGGCAGATTTTCCGTATAGCCAAACAATTTTCGCACCAAATCATCACTGTAGCTATGCAGATCAATCATCATACACGAGCCGTGCTGAGCAACAATTTTTTGGCTCAATTTGTTCAGCTGTACATGATGAGGCTCATACGCTTGCCTGATAATTTTCTCGCGGCACTCAGGTGTTACCTGGCGATACTGCGCGCCGCCTGGCAAATGCGTATAGACCGCGCCCATACCCAGCCTCGCCATCGGCTCATCGGCGTCATTTTGAAACCGCTCAACGTCGCAATATAGCCGCGAATACTTGGCTGTTACTTTATGGCAATCAACATCTCTGACAAGCTCGTCCACTTTATAATCAGCCATAAAGCGCAGATCCTTCTCGATAATTTTCCGATCAACCGTAACATCGCACCAAAAATCTGGCGGTAAACACAGCGAAGCGTGCGGGATGTGAATAAGGAGATTAGCCGCCATTTTTCCACCGCTTGGCACGCTGCACTAGCTTATCGACATAAGCTGCTTTGAGTTTTTTATACGCTGATCTGTCGTAATTTGCTTGCTTGGCATATTGATGTTTTATGCTTGAATATTGATCAGCTTCGTCATTGTGAGACCTTAGATAATCTCTGATGATTAAGAAGTTGTCGTGCGTTTCAGTATCTGCGACCGCGAGGTGAATATGGATATCGCCCTCGCCAGTTTCTTCTTGTCGGGACGCCAGGAAGATATAATCTTGGCGGGAACTTGGGTTTAATGAGGGAAAATATCCAATTGCTACCAATTTATCCCGCAGCTCGTTCATATGTTCGCTATCTTTAGCAGAAATAAGGATATCTAGGATATTTTTACCATCCAAGCCAAGCACCGCGGTACTGCCGACATGATGAATCTGCGAACCATCCGCAAGCACTGGCGCCAATTTATTTTTCACGCGCGCAAAGACAGCTGCCATATCTTTTCTGGATTTTTTAATATTGACTGGCATTTGGCTAAAATTTCAATTGAGCACCATCCAACAAGACAAAGCCTCGTTTTATCAGCTGGATTTCTTCGTCAGTTTCATCTTTACCGCTGTCACTCATATTCTACAGAAATAATTATATATTATTTACATAAATCAGTACAAATGCATTGGCAATTATCCTGACGCTAATTTACATCTTTAATACTAAAACCAAACTTACTGGCGACAAGTGTAATATCCGGTTTGCCAAACTCGTCTGCTAGCGCCTGAAATTTGGCTTGTTTATCGCTGCCAAATTTTTGCACCAGATTATAATACCACTCAAATGTGCAAAAGTATGGCGGCTCTTTGGGCGGTTTGCTTTTGGAATGAAATTTGTCGGCGTACATTAGCAGCCGCTCCTCGGGCGTGTTAGCGGTATAGTCGGCTGGCGAAATGGACAAGTTTTGGTTAATTACATCCTGCTTGGTCAAACCTACGCCAGTATGGTGCGAAGCGAACCGCCAAATTTGTTCGGGAAAACCTTCATTTCGCAGAATCTTTTCACCAATCACGCCGTGGCGAACGCCGTCGACAAATTTGCCGTTTTCCAGAACATCATACGCACCGATATCATGAAGCATACAGGCAACATGCAATAAATCGCGGTCGATTTGCGAGTTCGGCTTAGCATCTAAAAGCTGCGCCGCAATTGCGTCAACCACTTGGCAGTGAGTGTAAATCAGCGCAAAATCAGCATCAGTTTTGGCGTATTTTTTATGCAGGTTTTTTATTTGAGCTTCGGTTGGTAATTCCGTTTTATTCATATTTATTCTACCTATGTTTGACACGAAGATCCTTTTAAATCCTCACATCGCCGTCTAAACTAACAAAATTCTTGGCGCCGCTGCGGTACATGGCGGAAGGTTTATTTTTGGCGTCAAACTCATATTTCATCAGTTCGCCAAAATAGCTAAAATGATTACCCTTTGCAATTTTTAAGGTGGCGTCATCGACTATTTCCAGCTCTTCAGCCATGTTGAATGGCTGCCAATCATTAGACCATAAGCCCCTCAATCCTTTTTCTGTATCAATAACTTCATACACGCCGTAATCGTTAACGAACCGCGCTTCAAACTTTCGACGGTTTTTATCAGAAGCATCACCAAATTGATCAATAATTCCTAATATCGAATTTGCGACTATTCCTGGCGCTGTATCATATGCGTTCGCCAGCACCGAAACAGTTATTCCGTCGTCTATCCGCGACCAAGTGCGGCCGACAAATCCTGGATAGCCGCCGCTATGACCGACGAGCCGCTTGCCGTCTTTGGCTTTTGCAACATCGATGCCCAATCCGTAACTTCCTGCGTTTGCTTCGTCGGCGACTTGCCAAGATGGGCGCTGCATTTCCCTTTTAGAAGTATCGCTCAATAGTTGGCCTGAGCCAATTTGCAGAGCAGCAAAGATTTTTACCAAGTCATGCGCCGTTGAGCAAAATCCTGTGGCTGGCTGCAGTGCACCAGTTGTGACGTGTTGAAACGGACGGCGCTGCTGCTGCAAATCAAACCTACTATAGCCAGTAGCCATACGAAGTTCTGGCGAATATTCCGTGGTGGTTTGTTTCAAATCAAGTGGCGCGATAATGTTTTCCGTCACAAAATCAGCGTACGATTTGCCGCTGACTTGTTCAATCACCAAACCCAGCAAGCCAAAACTAAAATTGGAATACTTGAATTCGGAATTTGGTTCGAATACTAGCTCCGATTGCATGATTTGCTTCTTGAATTCGTCTTTATCTGGAAAATCTCCTTGGAACTGCCAAAAGCCTGACGCCTGGCCGTCACGAATCACGCCTGCTGAGTGGCTCAACAATTGGCGCAAGGTCACGTCGCGCCAACGCCGATCGCTATGCTGCACCAGCCACGGTAGATGCTCTGTCACTAAATCATCGATGCGCAACTTGCCGCGCTCCTGCAGCTGCATCACGGCCGTGGCAGTAAATGTTTTTGATTGCGAAGCAACGTGAAAGAGATGGTTGGTTGTTAATGTCTCATTATTTTCTATATTTGCCAGGCCATAGGCCTTATGAAAAACCACCTCGCTGTCTTTGGCTATCGCCACTGTAAATCCTGGCCAGCGCGCCCATTGACTGCGCAGTGTTAGCCATGAGTCAATGAATTTCAGCGTTCGTTTGGAAATTGATTTCATAGCCTACTTGTACCTCCTAAAATATTACGCTTCTTGCGGCCACCATTTCAGCACAAAATCCCGGTAGCCTGGCGCAATTTTGTCAGTAGCTTCGACTTCTGTTCGCGTCAGCCAAACTATACGTTCCTCGCCGCCATCACACGCCCGGTCTGGCAGTTCAACGTTACTGTCAACTGTAGCCGTATAGCCAAGAATAATTTTATGATCTTTGACGGCACTACCTCGCGGATAGCGCATATAGAAATCAGCTGGCGTCGCATCAATTGTGATACCCAACTCCTCGCGCAGCTCCCGCTCTAATGCCACGTCAGGCGTTTCGCCGGCATCAATATGCCCGCCCGGCAAGCCAAAGCCATCATCGTGCGGATAATACATCAGTAGCACACGCTTGCCGTCGCTGCTATACAGTGCTACTTTTACGCTAACTTCGTGTCGATCGTACATTGCGCTCATAATCCCAATTCCTTTAGCTGCGCTGGGTCAACCGTTGATGGCGAATCCATCATCACGTCAACGCCCGAACCGTTCTTTGGAAAGGCTAGGGTCTCGCGGACATTAGTTTCGTCGATGAGCTCCATGAGGATGCGGTCAACACCAAAGGCACAGCCAGCGTGCGGCGGCGCACCGTATTTGAAAGCGTTGAGCATAGCGCCAAATTTTTCTTCGACGTAGCTTTCGCTAAAGCCAAGCAGATCGAATACTTTGTACAGCACCGCTGGGCTGTGGTTACGTACGCCGCCGGAACAAATTTCGTAGCCGTTCATCACCATGTCGAATTGGTCAGCCACGATGGCGAGCTTGTCAGCGTCAGTCGTCGCCGATTCCAGTACCTCTAGGCCGCCCTTTGGCATACTAAATGGGTTATGTCCAAAATCAAGCTTCTTGCCATGGTCGTCCCATTCATAGAACGGAAAATCGATAATCCAGGCAAAGGCCACCACGCTCGGGTCTTTCAGGTTGAAATGAGTAGCAAATTCGTTTCGCAAGCGACCAAGCACGGCGTTGACAACTGGGCGAGTGTCGGCACCAAAGAACACGGCGTCACCATCAGCCGCACCAGTTTTTTGCTGAATAGCCGTGAGTTCTGCTTCGCTCAAGAACTTGGCGATTGGTGACTTAGCTTCGCCGTCTTGGTAGGTGATGTAGGCCAAACCGCCTGCCCCTTCACTCTTGGCAATGTCAGTAAACTGGTCGATTTGCTTGCGGCTCAAACTGACGCCGTTTTTGACGCAAATCGCTTTGATACACTCAGCATTTTTGAACACGCCAAATTCGGTATTGGCGAACGCATCGGTCAGCTCAATCAGCTCCATGCCAAAACGCAAGTCCGGCTTGTCCGAGCCATACGTCTCCATGGCGTCGCGATAGGAAATGCGCGGAATTGGACTGCCATCACCAACAGGCAGGTCACTCAAATCCAGCAATTTCTTGCCCGCAAAATCAGTCGCGAGCTGTCGCATCAACGGTTCGACCTCCTGGCGAACCTCCTCGCCGTCCTCAACGAAGCTCATCTCCAAATCCAGCTGATAAAACTCGCCGTACAGTCGATCGGCCCGCGGATCTTCATCGCGAAAACACGCCGCCAACTGGTAATACCGCGGCACACCGCCAACCATCAGTAGCTGCTTGAACTGCTGCGGTGCTTGCGGCAGAGCATAGAACTTATTTTCCTGCAAACGACTCGGGATCAGAAAATCACGCGCACCCTCGGGACTAGAATTTGCCAAAATCGGCGTCTGAATCTCAATGAAGTCGCGGTCGTCCATGTATTGGTGCATCCGCTGGTACATTTCAGCGCGTTTTTTCAGCATCTGCTGCATCTTTGGACGGCGCAGGTCGAGGTAACGATACTTGAAACGCAGGTCCTCGCCCGCCTGGTTTTCCTCGGCAAACGGCTGAATTGGCAAAGTTTCAGCACGGTTCAAAATTTCCAGGTTTTCCACCACAATTTCCACATTACCACTGGCAATATTTGGGTTTTTCAAACCTTCGCCGCGCTCCGTCACCGCACCGCTGGCACAAATCACAAACTCATCACGCAGGCTTTCCGCCAAACGAAACACTTCCGCCTGCTCAGGATTAATCACCAGCTGCACCAGCCCAGTATGATCGCGTAGGTCAATAAAAATCAGTCCACCGTGATCGCGCCGGGAATGTACCCAGCCAGCCACCGTAATACTTTTCCCAACTTCATCAGGGGTCTTTACCGCCAAAACTCTATTTTTCATATCTGTTATTATAGCACGACTTGGGAAGTTTCCCCAGATTTAAACATCACGGCAAGTTTTTGTTGGCGTGTTATTCTTCTGTGGATTTGTCGCGGCTGCCTCGCGCAAATCTTCATAAACATCGTATTCATCAACAATCTTTCGCCCCAACAAAGCCTCAATTACGTCTTCCAAACTCAACAAGCCAACCGTTTCTCGAAATTCATTTACAACAATAAACAAGTGGTGTTGCGTCTTCAAAAACGCAGCCAACGCATGTTGTAGAGTCTGATTCTCGCGAATATAATAAACATCTCGACTCATCGCTGTTTCAGCACGGTGGGATTTTATTTTATGATCAATTGTCAGCAAATCTTGAATTCTCAACATACCAATCACGTGATCAATATCGCCTTTAATAACCGGAAAACGACTATAGCCTTTTTTATGAAGATCGTCGAGCACTAGCGGCCCAAGAAGTTCATCAGCCGACACTGATTCAATCATGCTCCGCGGCGTCATCACGCCCTCAATTTTCATATCGTTAAACCTTAATCCATTAGTAATCAATTTCTTTTCATCGGCAGAAAGAACCCTGTCAGACCGTGCTACCATTTCCAGCAATTCGTCCTTTGACTCAATTACATAATCATCGTTAATCACTGGCGCAACCGAACGAATTAACGAAAATAATGCTTGATGTTTTTCAATCGTCACTAAAATAAACGGCTCATATTTTTCGTATAATTGCTGCGAGTATTTTTGCCACAAACGAATCCGTGCTATTGCGCCAACCTCAAGAGCCACCACCACCGACAGCATCAACCCAAATGCCCAATGAAACAAATTTACACTAATCACCGTTAAGACAACCAGACATAAAGATGCCACCACGCGCTGTAGGGAAATAATATCTCGTAAGAATTTTCGTTGAAGCAGAGATAATTCGGCTTTTTTATCACCTGTGTTGCTACGCCGTCTTAGTTCAAATTGACTATGCGAAGACAGCTTTGGCTGGACGCCTAAAACCACTAGCAAGACCACCAGAAACGTCACATATCCAAAAATTAGCACAATCGTCATGGTTTTATTGTACCGCACTTCATGCTATACTGACTAGAGTAAATGGAGGTCAAATGAACAAGAAAAGTTGGATAATTTTCTCGATTATCGTGGTAGCAATTGTTGGTGGAATGATTTATATCTCGACGCAAAACCGCCTGGATGTAAGCGATATCAATAACGAACAATTAAATAAAACGATTGGTGCGGAATCCAGAAATGGCGATATCGCCGACCATGAATTTGGCAGCAAAAGCCCTAAAGTCACCATCATTGAATACGCCGATTATCAGTGTCCTGGCTGCAGTACCGCTGGACCAAAAGCCGAGGAAACTACCAGAAAATATAAAGACCATGTACAGCTAATCTTCCGTAATTTCCCAATTGCTAATTCTCACCCAAACGCCCGAGCCGCCGCAGCTGTAGCTGAAGCAGCTGGATTACAGGGCAAATTCTGGGAAATGAATAAGCTACTGTACGCCAATCAAGATGCTTGGAAAAATGCTAACGCCGCAGATCGCGATAACGTTTTTAGGCTATACGCTGAGCAACTGAAGCTTGATTTAAACCAGTATAAAACCGACATTGCCAGTAGTAGAGTTAAGCATAAAATTGATTTTGACATGGCGCTGGGTCGCAAGCACGGCGTTGCCGCTACACCAACTTTCTATATTAACGGGAAAAATACCGAAATGGATAATTCAGGATCGATTGAGGCAGCCGTTAAGGAAGCTCTGAAAAAAGCTGGCGTCGAAATTAAAAATTAGCCGATTTCATAAAATACCAAAATCCCGCTCCGGTGCCTTGGAGCGGGATTTGTTTATAGTCGTCCCTATTCTACTGTGAGAGCGACTGCACGTTTACTGTGCTATGTATGTTTGCCATTCGGCAGGCACCACATCCACTGCGATCTTTTTGCGCCTAGAAGACACAAACTTGATTGCTATTGGCATGTGTTTTGTACTCCTCGTACTTATGTGCAGCCCCACGCGCTTCGACCTTTATTACTTATTTATCAGCAATTTAATGCTTCGGCGCGAGACACATCAATCATGGTATCAAACGTCAATTAGTACGTCAAGCAAAACTCCACCACGATGTTTATTTTTAGATATTAGAATAAACGGATTCGCTTAGCCACAAACATAACTAGTAGAATTAATAGCACTGTAAAGCCAGTAATGACTGGGTACGCCCAAGGCTCTCCTTGAAACGGTAAAGCAATATTCATGCCATACATACCATAAAAAACGTTCGGAATCGCCAAGAGAATGGTGATGGCTGTTAAGACTTTCATTCGTTGATTTAAGGTGTTATTAGCGACAGTTGAATAGGCATTCTGAATGCTGGAAATAGTGTGAGTGCTGGAGCTAATCGCTACAAGAATCTGTCGAATGTGCAAATCAATATCCCCTAGTGCCTCTAAATCACGCGTTTTAAATAAATGACGCCGATTTTCCATCAGCTGAGCAATCACCCGCGACACCCCCTCCAGGCTGCTGCGATATTCGTTGAGCGTATCTTCAATTGCTACAAATTTAATAAAATCAGAATTCTCAACTTCACGACGACTTAATCGCTGACGAGCATCACTAATTTTCTCCGTCAATAAATGAACACGCTGCTCGTATTGAGAGATAATATATGCTAAATTGGCTGCAAAGATTCCCGCTGGGCGCTCAGTGGTACTAAATAGAAAATCACTAACCTCCAAAGGCGAAAATTTAGCGTGTGGCGAGATAGTAATATAATGACCACCACTAATCGCGATTAAAAACGGCACTGTTTTACCAGAATCAGTTCGCCCAAACGGTATACGAGTAAAAACATATCCGATACCATCATAAAACTCCGCCCGAGGCAACTCATGAATATCTAAAATGTCACGAACGATATTGACAGACAACGACAAAGCTTTCGCCACCCGTGACGCATCAAAACTTCCGCCCAAATGAATCCAACCACTTTTATGCATCCGATTCACCTGCACCAACTTTTCAGTCAGCGACCTGCGCTCAAAGTAACCCACCGTCATGAGTAAATTATAGTATAAATGATAAAGATTAGCAATTAAAGCTTACGCTTATCGTCGGCGCAAAAAATAATAACCAACAACAAATGCTAGGATGATGCTGACTCCAGTAATTGCCCAAAACATCAGCGGGTTGTCATTACCAGGAACCGGTACGTTCATGCCATATAAGCCGGCGATCATCGTCGGGATAGTCAGCGCCACGGTGATTACCGTCAGCAGGCGAATCGTTTCATTCAGGCGCGTATCCATCACTGCCCGGTAGCTATCGCGAACATTGGTGATGGTTCTCAGAAGACTTTTACAACGCGCAATCACCTGCTCTAAATCAATCGAAATATCTTCAACGTCTTCCTTATCGTCAGCTTTCAGGCGAAGTTTTTGTGTGGCCAGTAACCGCTCAATCGCCCAATTCATCGGAATAAGTGCGTCCAGATAATCATTTAATTTACGTTCGTATTCCGCCAAAGTCGCAATATCTTTAACTCGCAAAGTATGAATACTATCGGTAGCAGCACGCATTTGACGATTAATGGTCGCCACTCGTCGCTGATACTGCATTGAAATCGCCTCAATCATCGCCACCAGCAGCTCAATTTGCCTATCAGTCCTAAGATGCATTTTATCAATAAACGGCTGCCACAATCTCCCCAAACTATCCCGCGATAATGTCACAAGATAATCTTTATTTAAACAAAACAAAATCGGCGTGGTAAAATCATTAAAATCATCATCAGTGTCTGGCAAACGAGCAATTAAGTACGTCCAGTCGTTATCAAACTCAATACGCGGCACTTCATGCGGATCAAGTGCGTCACTTATCAGATCCTCATCTAGACCAAGCGTCAATAATTGCGATATCTCCTCCTCGTGTGGACGCTCACAGCGCACCCAAGAACCTAACCGCAAGAATTCCTGCGGACTAATCACCGAGTCGTTACTGGCAGAACGAAGATATTGCAACATAGTTTTATATTATAAAATAAATACCTAACAAACACAATAAGCTCCTGCTTTATTACGAGGAACTTCTTGCTAGAAATGTTATGATTGGACGCGCGTACCAGCCGAGCCGTTAATTGCTTCGGCAGTTTTTTCTAATGAGGTGATAATTGCCGTACGGCCAGGTTTACCACTTAAAAACGACAATGCAGCCTGGGTTTTCGGCAGCATGGAGCCAGCCGCGAATTGCCCGTCGTTAATATGTTTTTGCATTTCAGCCACCGAAATTTCGCCAAGCGACTGTTCGTCTGGTTTGCCAAAATTGATTTTAGCAGCATCAACCGATGTCAGGATCAATAGCGTATCCGCATCCAAAAGATCCGCCAATTTGGCCGCGCCAAAATCCTTATCTATCACTGCCGCTACGCCTTTTAGCTGCCCGGTTTCATCCTGCAGAACAGGAATGCCGCCGCCGCCAGTTGACACTACAGTAACTCCGGCGTGAACCAGCGCCTTAATAACCTCAGCTTCAACGATTGTCTGTGGTTTCGGCGAAGGTACAACGCGCCTCCAGCCACGACCAGCATCTTCTTTCACCGTATAGCCACGCTCGCTGGCGACAGTTTTAGCCTCCACTTCCGAATAAAACGGGCCAATTGGCTTGGTTGGGTTTTGGAAAGCTGGGTCGCTTAAGTCAACAATCGTCTGAGTTACAACACTTATAGCACGATTATTCATTTGGTTAACTGCAAATGCATCATGAAAGGCTTGTTGTAACCAGAATCCAATTAAACCCTGGCTCATGGCGCCAGAATCTTCCAAAGGTAAACTTGGCACGTCGGCCGTGTTGATTGCCTCTTCGTGTAGGACGATATTGCCGACTTGCGGACCATTGCCATGAACAATCGCCACATTATGACCCGCCTGGATAAGCGGCAGAAGTTGACGAACTGTCTCATCGGCCACCCGCTGCTGCTGCTCAGACGCGGCTTCGCCCTGCCGTTGCAGGGCGTTACCACCGAGCGCTACTACAATAGTACGCTTCTTATCCATCTACTACAGTGCTCCAAAGATTGCAATAACCGCAACGCTAATAATCGCGAATACTGCCATAATTGGTGCTGAGCGTTTTAGCCAGTCGCGATACGACACACCCGCCAGCGCCAAACCGCCCATCAGAGAAGCGATGGTTGGCGCCATCATGTTAAGCAAACCTGATGCTGTAGCAAATGCTGCCACCATAACCTCTTTACTTGAGCCAACCAGATCAGCAATCGGCGCAATAACTGGCATAGTTGCTGCTGCCAAACCTGATGATGAAGGCACAATGAATGACATTGGCAAGTAGAACAAATACGCCAGCACACCAACAACGCCACCGCCAGCATCTTTCAGAAGTGCTTCACCCCAGCTGATAATGGTATCCTGGATCTCACCGTTAGTCATCACAACAGAGACGCCGGTTGCCACTGCGATAATCAAAGCAACTGGTAAGATATCTTTCACGCCGTCAATGAATGTGTCGACTGGGAAAATGCCTTCTTTTTTAAATTCTTTATAGTAAATTGCGGTTATTACAATAGTTGACATCAAGAACAGTGTAGTGATTTCGCCAAACAGCCATTCGCCAAAGGCGGCACTATGAACCACACCGAGCGCTGCACCGATAACTGGTAAATCTGAAGCTCTCTTAAACACGTCGTCAAAGAAAGTAATTTCCCAGCTCCCCCAAGGAATCAGCGAAAGAACCATCAAGATAAATGTAATAGCGAATACGCCCATGACAACTTTTCGTGGGGTAGTTAGTTTTGGTATGTTTTCCATATCTAGAGCAGCCGTAGCTGGCTTATAACGAACATCCTCCTTATATTTGCCAGCCTTCACTTTTGCAGCATAGCGCATAGTGAAGATAATTGCCGCAATCAGACACAGTACTAAAATGATAGACATAATTGGAATTACATTACCTAGCTTTACGTCTGCTGTTGCGGCTGCAGCACCAGTAGAGAATGGGTTAATGGTTGAACCGAGCACACCCGTACCGGCGCCAAGCACAATCACCATCACACCAGTCATTGCATTGTAGCCAGCAGCAATCATCATTGGTATAACTAGTGCGTAAAACGCCACAGTTTCTTCCTGCATGCCGTAAGTTGTACCACCGATAGCAAATAGCGTCATCAAAATTGGAATGAGCCATTTTTCTTTACCTTTAAGCTTGCGAAGTAGCGCACCAAGAGAAGCATCAAGAGCACCGGTCTTCATGGTAACGCCCAAGAATCCACCAAGCACCATGACGAAAACAATCACATCAAGCTTATTCGTCATGCCTTTAATCGGCGCAGTGAAGACGTCCCATAAACCTTGTCGATCATGCTTGTCGACTTCAGTCTCTTTACCATCCTTCTTTTCCTTGACAGTGCGATCTTTATTTACTACATGATACGACCCCGCGATACGATTGCCATCATCATCTGTCTTATAAAGACCTGATGGGATAACCCATGTTAGTGCTGCCATGATAATAATCACGACAAACAGAACAGTAAACGCCGACGGTGAGCGGAGCTTCTGCTTTGCTTTTTTAATTTTTTCTACCATTGCCTCGGAGCCTCCTTCACTCCCTTATTACGACAACAACTACAACGTCAAAGCCATGACGGCTTTAATTGTATGCATACGATTTTCCGCTTGATCAAACACAATCGAATGTGGCGAACGGAACACCTCATCCGTAACTTCCATGGAATCTAGACCAAAATCTTCCTGGACCTTCTTGCCAGTAATTGTCAATGCGTCGTGGAATGCTGGCAAACAGTGCATGAACTTAACTTCAGGATTTCCTGTCAGGTTAATCATGTCGCGATTGACCTGAAAATGGCGCAATTGGTTGATGCGCTCAGCAAACTTATCCTCTTCACCCATTGACACCCAAACATCGGTGTAAATCACGTCAGCACCACGCAAGGCTTCTTCGAAGTTGTCGGTGATGGTAATACGTGCATGACTTGATCTTGCAAAGTGGTGAGCCTTATCAACCAGAGCTTGCTCTGGATGCAGTTCACGAGGTGCCAAAATACGGAAATCAATGCCCATTTTTACCGAACCAATCAATAAACTATTAGCCATGTTATTACGACCATCGCCAACAAACACTAGCTTTGTATCTTTCAGTCTGCCAACATGTTCCTCAATAGTCATGAAGTCAGCCAAAATCTGCGTCGGATGGAATTGATCGGTCAATCCGTTCCACACCGGCACGCCGGCATGCTTCGCCAAATCTTCCACAGTCTTGTGCGCAAAGCCGCGAAACTCAATACCGTCAAACATCCGGCCTAGCACCTTGGCGGTATCTTCAACTGTCTCCTTCTTGCCAAGCTGGATGTCGTCTTTACCGAGGTATTCCGGCGCGATACCGAGGTCGTTAGCCGCCACCGTAAAGGCGCAGCGTGTCCGCGTCGAGGTTTTCTCAAACAGCAACGCCACATTTTTTCCCTCATGAATCCGGTGCGGCACACCGGCATATTTCAGCCGCTTATATTCACGCGCCGTATCTAGTAGTAAACGAATTTCTTCCGCCGTGTAATCGCTTAAAGTCAGTAGCGACCGGCCTTTCAAACTCTGAGCCATTAAAACACATCCTCCCGTACTAGCGGCATACTCATACAGCGCGGGCCGCCGCGGCCGCGTCCAAGCTCAGCACCGCTGACTTCAATAACTTCAACGCCATGCTCGCGCAGTTTTTGGTTGGTGACATAGTTGCGGTCATACGTTACCACCACGCCCGGCGCAATCGCCAAGGTGTTGGAACCGTCATTCCACTGCTCGCGGGCTGCCGCAATTGGATCGCCACCACCGCACTCAATCAGCGTGACATTTGGCACCTCCAGCGCTACCCGCAAGACGTGTTCAAGATCCGTCTCATGCGTAATACGCGGGAACGGCTGGCCTTCAACTTTCTCCAGCACGAAACAATTCATCTTGCCGCCGCGATCGCGGATTTCCGGATGAATAGTAAACTTGTCCCGATCAATCATCGTAAACACCGTGTCCAGATGCATGAAAGCATGCGACTTCGGAATTTCCATAGCAATGACCTTCTTAAAGTTGGAACCGGCAAACAGCTTGGTTGCCATCTTTTCAATCGCCTCAGCTGTGGTACGCTCCGATACACCGATTGCCATTACTTTGTCATTTAATACCAATTCATCGCCACCCTCAATTGAGAATTTTTCAGTACGGTTATACCAGACTGGTACGCGATTCGCGAAGCGTGGATGATGATCGATGATATAACGCATAAATAGCGACTCACGACGACGAGCTGTCCAGTGCATCTTATTTATAGTCAGACCATTACCAATGGCTGCAGCTGGGTCACGCGTAAAGTACAAATTTGGCATCGGGTCGAGATAGAATGGATAATGGTTCTTCTCAATCATATTATGCAGCTGCTGATGCTGATCTGGCGGCAAAGTAATTTCATCCTTACGCACACCAGCCATAATTTTGCGGATCATAGCGTGAGTTGGCAAATCCAACAAGAATTGACGCAAAGTTTGAGTAACACGTCGCGAATCCTGCTTAGAAGCAGCCAACATTTCATCAACAAATTGTTCACGCAATTGGTCTGTACTGAGCGACTCTGCCACCATTTGATCCAGATACAGCACTTCAACACCATGTTTTCTTAGCACTTCCGCAAACGCGTCGTGCTCAGCCTGCGCCACCTTCAGATATGGAATATCATCAAATAAAAGACCGGTCAGATAATCTGGCGTTAAGTTTTCCAGCTCTTCACCTGGCCTATGCAACAAAACGGTCTTAAGTTTTCCTATTTCAGACGTGATGTGAATTGGCTCATCCATCACAACCCTCCCCTGTTTATATTACTAATGTTTTAATTGTAACACGTTTATGTTTTTGAACAAGAGTATATGATTGCTAGGCTGGCTTCGGTTCTAATCGTAAATTGTTGGTTATTTTTTAGCCATTCATCGACCGCCCGTGCGGCGCCTGGCAAGGCTTCATTGGCGTAATCATCAACGATGATAGTCGCCGTTTTCTGAAATTTGCCGCCGCACACGCGGAATGAATCGGCAATTGACTCATAAAAATCACCGTCAAAAAACGCAAAGATGATACTTTCCGGTACGTCGTCAGGGGTGAAATCAGCAAACCAGCCTTTGTGAATAATCGGCATTTTTAGTCCTGCTTTCTTGAAATTCTGGATGAAGGTTTTGCGTGGCGCGAGCAGCTCGCCGGCTTTGAACTGCTCGCCGGCAGCGCTGGCGTCTAGCTGAGTCTTTTCTGGCAAGCCCGCAAACGAATCATAAACATGAAATTCACCGGTAAATTTATAGGCGTCCAGCAGCCGTCGAATAAACAAACTCGTCGTTCCAACATAACAGCCAAACTCCACAATGTTGCCTGCCGCACCGCTTTGCAGCACCTTTTCCAATTCTCGCAGCAAGACGCTGAGTTCTTTGGCGTCGACTTGGTCAGAAATGATGGGGTATTTGGCGAGGAGTTGATCGGTGATCATTATTAAATTATATCTCAATTATTGGATTAATGTCGTTCGCTATCATTTCCCCATACCATATTGTCTGAAAATATTTACATATTTTTGCATGAACTCTTCTTTACGATCCGCATTATATTGCATAATAAACCGCGGATGCTCCAACGACACGATAGTATCAAAGAAATGATACTTATTATTTATATTGGTCAAAAACTTAAAATTCTCACCGCTGCCGATGCAAAAGCAAACCGACGTATCAATATTAAAATCGATCTGGCACCTCAGCGAATCTACGATAAAAGGATGTAAACATTTTTTCAGAGCTGCATTTTCATAGTAATTACAATTTATCCAATTACCTTTCAAATTTATCTTTTCAATGCCTAGCGGACACACAAAACTCATGTAAAATTGCTTATAAAAATTCTGGCGCCCGCCGTATTCTTCCATCACTTCATATAAGAAACTTGACGAGCGTTTATTCGCTCCAAAAGCATCTAGAGAAATCCCAGTATCTTTTTGTAAATGATTAACGTCTTCAAACGGCACACCAGTAAGCGCTGTCCCGCGCCGCGCCGGCGAACTGCCCAAAATCATAAACCGCCGCTTATTATCATAATAGTACTGACGATAAAACCGCTGTGTTATTTGTGCTATTCGCTGCCGATTAGTGCCAGTGAATGGATTGATTAGACGGTGTTTTTCCGGCAAATTTATGTCAATATTTTTCAGACTGTCGTAAAATTCTAGTATTTTTTGAGCAGTGGTTTTAGATTTCATGCGGATTCTTATTGTAAATAATGTACATTAGTAAAGCCAGCCAAATCGCCACTATACTCACGAAAACAAAAGCATATCTCACACGTTCATTTTAGCATAATAGACCAGTAGCCCTCCAGAGATTATTCGGTAAAATAACTATCAATAAAATCCGACCGAAAACTGTTTTGCTTCAGCAAGCTACTGTGTTTAAGGTTTCGTATTTTACCGCGTCTCACACCTGACGACACTGGCATGGTAAAATTAAATTATGAAGATATCTAGCCCTGCGTTCGCCGAAAACGCCATCATACCAAAAATATACGCTAAGCTCGGCGGCAACCAACGCCCGCCACTCGAGATTGACGATGTCCCAGCAGACGCCAAAAGCCTGGCAATCATTTGCCATGATCCAGATGCGCCTGGGCGCGATGGATTTTACCATTGGACGGTTTGGAATGTGCCGAGCAAAACCACCGAAATCACTGGCGAGTCATTACCCGCGGGCGCCGTCGAAGGCGTTACCAGCTGGGGCCGGCCTGGTTGGGGCGGGCCGCAACCACCGTTTGGCACGCACCGTTATCAATTTTATGTGTACGCGCTGGACACGACACTGGACTTACCAGACAGCACCAAGCCTAAAGAACTCATCGCCGCTCTCACGCCGCACATTATCGACCAGGCTGTGCTGACTGGAAAGTTTGGCGTGCTGGATATTTTGCGGCGGGGATAAAGACAGCTCTCTGGCTTACATCCGCGAAATATCAGCACGAAGCTGGTTAACTACTTCGGTGCGTTCAGCGATATTGCGGTCGTAAGCGTAAACTATATAACCTTCCTTATTGCTGCCGATTTTTGCAACCGTGCCATAAAACGGCGCGCAAATCTGCGAATATCCAACCTGGTTTTCTGAATATATCTCGCCATCCACGTAATATTTAGCTTCTCCGGCGCCATTGGCATAGATTATCAAACATTCATTTTCCAACGCTCGCGCCAGACAAAGCGTATCTATCATCATTTTTGAAGCCTTGATTTCAGCGTGCGCTGGCTTATTACCCCCAGTTGACCAATACGATGGAATGCAAATAATTTCCGCACCCTGCTTAATCATTGAACGGAATAACTCTGGAAAAGCTAAATCCCAACAGATTGCCAGACCAATTTTACCAATCGGCGTATCAACAACCATGGCTTCATTCCCTGGCACCAAATATCGACGTTCAGGAATCCATAAATGATTTTTCCGATACAGAAGTTGTATCTCTCCCGACGGATCAATCAATAGCGCTGTATTGTAGTAATTGTCGCCGTCTTTACAAATAAACGAACCAGCAGCAAGATAAAGTTGCTTTTCACGCGCTATCTGGCGTAGACGCGTAACTTCGCCAGACGATTCACTCAAGGCGTATTCTAAATTATACGGAATCGGCCCAGTCAGCACGTCTTCTGGCAAAACCACAAGGTCGACTGGCTGTTGGTTGCATAGCTCGCCAACAAGCTTTTCTATTTTTGCCAAATTGCGTCCAATATCCAGCGGCGCAATTTCCATTTGCACAGCAGCAACGGTGATCATTCTTTTCATGATCACAGTATAGAATTTATATTTTTATAATCAACACCCGCCCAATCACTCAGCAAACTGACTATTATAAAGCTCGGCGTAAAAGCCATTCTGTTTCAGCAATTCGTCATGCTTGCCTTGCTCGATAATGTTGCCGTCGCGGACGACCAAGATCAAATCAGCGTCGCGGATAGTGCTCAGCCGATGGGCGATAACGAAGCTAGTTTTGCCCTGCATCAATTTGTCCATGGCTTTTTGAATGAGCACTTCAGTGCGGGTGTCAACCGAACTGGTAGCTTCGTCCAAAATCAGCATCGGCGTGCGCGCCAGCATCGCCCGGGCGATCGTCAGCAGCTGCTTTTCGCCCTGTGAAATGTTCGTGGCTTCCTCGCCCAGCACCATGCCGTAGCCGCCCGGCAGCGACCGTACAAAATGATCAACGTGCGCTTCCTTGGCGGTGGCGACCATCTCTTCTTCGCTGGCTGTTGGATTGCCATAGAGCAAATTTTGGCGAATCGTGCCGTTAAACAACCAAGTGTCCTGCAACACCACGCCAAACATTTGCCGCACGTCGCTGCGCTTCATGTTGGCGATATTGACGCCATCAATTTTGATCGCGCCGCTATTAATTTCATAAAATCGCATCAGCAAATTAACCAACGTCGTTTTGCCAGCGCCCGTCGGGCCGACGATCGCCACGCGCTGGCCTGGCTTGATGTGCGCCGACAAACCTTTGATGATGGTCTGGTCAGACTTGTAGCCAAAGACCACGTTGTCGAATTCGACTTCGCCCTTGACGTTCGCCAATTTTACCAAATCCTTGCCTTCCGATTGTTCCTCTGGCTCGTCCAAAAATTCAAACACGCGCTCGGCGGCAGCGGCGGTCGATTGCAAGACATTGGCGATGTTGGCAACTTGCACCAGCGGCTGATTGAATTGGTCGATGTATTGGATGAACGCCTGAATGTCACCGATTTTCAGCCGGCCGTTAATTGCCAGCCAGCCGCCCAAAATCGCCATGATGACGTAACCAATGTTGCCGATGAAATTCATGATTGGATAAATCAGACCCGACAAAAATTGAGCTTTCCAGGCGCTTTCCTGTAACTGATCGTTCACCCGCGAAAACTTAGCCAGCGACTTTTTCTGGCCGTTGAACACGCGCATCACCTGATGGCCGCCGTACATTTCTTCGATGTGACCGTTTAGTTCTCCCAGCTGCGCCTGCTGACGGAGGAATTGCTTTTGCGAGCTTTTGGCGATCAGCGTCACCGCACCGCCAGCCAGCGGCAGCACCAGTAGCGCCACCAGCGACATCTGCCAGCTGATGGAAAACATCATCACCAAAATCCCCAGCACCATCACTGTCGAGGAGACGATTTGCGACAAGCTTTGATTGAGCGTCTGGCTGATGGTATCGACATCGTTAGTAACGCGGCTGAGTACCTCGCCGTAGGTTTGCTTGTCAAAATAGCTCAGCGGCAGGCGATTGATTTTCTCGGACAATTGCCGGCGCATCCTGAAAGTAACTGTCTGCGTCACTTGGGTCATCAGCCAAGTTTGAATGTAGCGGAAAATGGCACTGAGTATATATAAGCCGATCAGCAAACTGACGACCTGCCAAACGGCATCAAAGTGAAATTCTGGACGCTGGCTAAGATCGAGTTTTTTGATGGTGTCAAGTTGGTTGGACGGAATTTGGCTTTCAATTTCCGACTTATTCGGCAGACGGTTGAGGACATCAGCACCGGTCGTGCCAGCTGGCAGCGAAGCACCATTTGGCAGCTTGCTAGTGATGGTTTCATAAGCCTTCATGCTGACATAATCTTCGACAATTTGGTTGGTGGCGCCGCCCAAAATTTTCGGACTAGCAATCGCAAACATCGTACTACCGACTGCAAAAACCGCCACCATGAGCATTTGCCAGCGAAACTCTGCCAAATATTTGGCTAACTTCTTGACCGTGCCTTTGAAATCTTTGGCTTTTTCGCCCGCGCCCATACCGCCGCCCATTGGACCACCCATCTTCACTGGCTGGCGTTTTTTCATGCTTTGCTGAGCCATTACGCCGCTCCTTTCGCGATCGTCGCCGACATTTTCTGCAGGTCGTCTTCTGAGAGCTGCGAGGCGGCAATTTCTTGATAGACTTGGCAATTTTTCATCAATTCCTGGTGCGTGCCCTGACCGACAATTTTGCCTTCGTCCAGCACAATGATTTTGTCAGCGTTCATGATGGTATTGATGCGCTGACCGACGATGAGCATGGTTTTGTGCTTGGTTTCTTTAGCCAGTGCCGAGCGTAATTTGGCATCAGTTTTGAAATCAAGCGCCGAAAACGAATCATCAAAAATGTAGACGTTCGGCTCGACAGCAATCGCCCGGGCAATCGACAAACGCTGCCGCTGACCGCCGGAAACATTGCTACCGCCTTGAGCAATGCCATTTTTGTAGCCGTTTTTTAGCTCGCCAATGAACTCGGTGGCTTGCGCGATTTTAGCGGATTTTTCGACCAATTTTTGACTAGCTTTGGCATTGCCGTACTTGATATTGCTGGCGATCGTCCCGCTAAACAGCACGCCTTTTTGCGGTACGTAGCCGATTTGATCGTACAATTCCTCTAGTTTGAGCTGGCGAATATCCACGCCATCCAGCAAAATTTGTCCCGCCGACACATCATAAAAGCGCGGAATCAAATTAATCAACGTTGATTTGCCGGAGCCAGTGCTGCCAATGAACGCTGTGGTTTGCCCTGGTTCGGCCGTAAAATTGATACTAGATAGCACCGGCAAGTCAGCGTCTGGATAGGTAAAAGTGACGTCTTTGAATTCAATTTTACCCATAGCGTCATTTGGCAATCGCTGAGGCAACGATGGGTCAACAATTGACGGCAGCGTGTCGAGCACCTCGCCCACCCGCTTTACCGAAACGGCCGCTCGCGGCACCATGATGAATACCATCGACAATAGCAAGAAAGAAATGATCACCTGCATAGCGTATTCCAAAAACGCCATCATATTACCAATTTGTAGATTGCCGCTGCTGATCAAATGCGCACCGAACCAGACAATTGCCACGCTAGAAAAGTTCATCACCAGCGTCATGATCGGGTCGAGCAGCATCATCAAGCGATTGACAAATAAGTTCATTTTGTTTAGCTCAGTGTTGGCTTGCTGGAACTTTTTCTGCTCAATTTTTTCGTTGTGAAAGGCGCGAATAACTTTTAAGCCGACCAGGTTTTCGCGCGTCACCAAATTGAGCTTGTCCACCAGCGTTTGCAATTTCTTAAACCGCGGCACGGCAATGACGAACAGTACGGCAATGACGACCAGCAACACCGACACTGCCAGCGCGATGATCCAGCTCAAGTTTGGCGCGTTGTGGATAGCTTTTTGCAGACCGCCAATTGCCATGATTGGTGCCATCAATGCCAGGCGCAGCAGCAGGATTGACGTCATCTGAATTTGCTGAATATCGTTGGTCGAGCGGGTAATTAGCGAGGCGGTCGAAAATTTATTGAAATCCGCCAGCGCAAAACTTTCGACTCGCTCAAACAGTTCTGTCCGCAGTTTCTGCGCCATACCGGTGGCGATCCGAGCCGCCAAAAACCCGATGACGATCGAACACAATCCGCCCGCCGCCGTCACCACAATCATCGCCAGTCCGTTATGCCAAATGGCTGGCATATCTTGCTTGATGATGCCGTTATTGACGATTTCCGACATTTTGTCAGGCAGCCACAAATTCGCCATCACCATGGCGTAGGTAAAGCCAACCAAGATGATGAACATCAGCCAATAGCCGCTAAAAATTCGTAAAATATGCTTCATTTTGTTCCTTTACCACCTAAGGCCAACTTCTATTATAGCACGAAGCGGCGACCTAGCTCCATTCCAGCGGACGGCGATTGGACAAAATCACCCGCTCGGCTTATACTATTTTTAGCGTCGGGGTGTGGCGCAGCTTGGTAGCGCGCACCGTTCGGGACGGTGAGGTCGTCCGTTCAAATCGGATCACCCCGACCATAGGAATTATTTGAAGCGTACGTTCACTGACGAGAACCTCTGGCAATTATAAAATTAAAGGAGGTTACATGCGGAGGCGAGTTAAAGTACGCGGAGTTATTATCAACGATCAGGGCGAGATTTTTTGCCAAAGACTAACCGCTAGGAATAGCGATGGTCGGAATTTTTGGTGTACGCCGGGCGGCGGCTTGGAAATGGGCGAGAGCTTACTGGACGGTCTACACCGAGAGATGGTTGAAGAAACGGGCGTCAAACCAGAAATCGGTAAGTTGTTATTTATACAACAATTCGCCGAATCAGGCGAACAATCAGCGCACGGCCCAAATGAACAATTGGAATTTTTCTTCCTTATCACCAACTGGCAAGATTACCAGCACATTAACCTGGAGCAAACATCGCACGGCGTCGAGGAAGTAGCGGAATGCGGCTTTGTCGATCCGAAAACGACGCGAATTTTACCGAGTTATCTGACAGAGGTTGACCTGGACCAGCTGGTTAATAAATTGACAGAAGTTCCAGTTCTAAGCGAATTATAGCGAGGTCACTCGGGCTATTTGGCAAAGAATTTTTTAGCGCGCTCGGTTTTCGGGCGATCCATTACCTGGGCTGGCGTACCGTTCTCAATTATCTCGCCCTTATCCAAAAAAATCATCCGCGTGCCAACTTCACGGGCAAATTTCATCTCATGCGTCACGATTACCATCGTCATGCCTTTTTCAGCAACTTTGCGAATCACATCCAGCACTTCGCCGATCATTTCCGGATCCAGCGCTGATGTCGGCTCGTCAAACAGCATAATTTTCGGCTCCATCGCCAGCGCCCGGGCAATCGCCACCCGCTGCTTTTGACCGCCTGATAGACTGTCAGGCGAGGCATCCGCCTTATCCAGCAGCCCGACATCGTCCAGCAAACCTCGCGCCAAGCGCGTCGCCTTTTTATCCGATAATTTGCGGAGTTTTTTAGGCGCTAGTTTAATATTTTCAATCACGCTCAGGTTCGGGAACAAATTAAATTGCTGAAAAACCATACCGATAGTTTGGCGCAAAGCATTCAAATTGACATGCGGATCGGTAATTTTAACACCATCGACGATAATCTCGCCGGATGTCGGCTCTTCCAATAAATTCAAGCAGCGTAAAAATGTCGATTTGCCGGAGCCGCTGGAGCCAACCACCACGACTATTTCACCCTCATCAATTTCCACGTCAATATCGCGCAGCACGCGGTTTTTACCGAATGTTTTCTTCAAATCTTTAACGCTGATCATCGTCATGCTTCAATTTCCTTTCTACTCGCGCCATCACCCGCGTAAAAATCGCTGTTAGAACCAGATACATCACCGCTGCGGCAAATAACGACTGGAAAGCAGTAGCCGTCTGAAAACGAATATTGTCAGCGCCGCGCATAATATCGTTCAAGCCAATCCAGCCGACCACCGACGTCTCCTTTAACAGGGCGATAAACTCGCTAATCAACGCCGGCAGCGAATTCTTCATCGCTTGCGGTAAAATAACCAGCCGCATAGCTTGCCAATTGCTCAGACCCAGCGACCGCGCTGCCTCCATTTGTCCTTTATCAATACTCTGAATGCCGCCGCGAATAACTTCGGCGATGTAGGCGCCGCTGTTAATGCCAAACGCCACCGCCGCCACAAAAATCTTCGGCATAAACTGGTACGAACCAAACACCACATAATACATAATCAGCAGCTGCACCAATAGCGGCGTGCCGCGGATGACATCAACATAGATTTTTCCCAGGCTAGCTAAGGGATTAAATTTGGCAAGCTTCCCCGTTTTCATCCTGCCGAACGGGCGAAAATTCGAGGTACGCATTAAGGCGATAATCACGCCGATTATTGAACCTAAGATAAGCGATAACACCGTCAAAACCAGCGTTACTTCCAGACCGTGCCATAAGAATAACCAGCGATCGCCGCCGAAAATCACTTCCCAAAAACTCACGGTTTTGCCTCCTCGCCAAAGTGTTTGCGGATTAATTTATCGTAGCGGCCGTCCTTTTTCATCTTGGCAATTTCTTTATTAACCTTCTCTAACAAATCCGTATTGTCTTTTTTAATGGCAATGGCATAACTTTCGTCGCTGAGCGCGCCCGGCAAAATTTCCAAACCAGGAAAACCAGCCGTGTATTGCTTGGCGGGAGCATCGTCCAGAATGACCGCCTCGATCTTCCCGGCGCTTAGTTCCTGCAAGACGCTCGGCGCCGTCTGGAATTGTGTAACCGCCGCGCCGGCAATTTTTGATGCCAGCGTATCGCCAGTCGTACCCAGCTGTACGCCGATTTTTCGCCCCGACAATTGATACCTGTTGCGAATCGGACTACCCTTCTTAACAATTATTCGCTGCGACGCCGAATAATACGGATCAGAAAACAGCGCATTTTTCGCCCGTTCCGGCGTTACTGTCATGCCCGCCGCCACCATATCAATCTGCCCGCTATCCAGCGCCGACAGCAGCCCGTCAAACGACATATCTTCAATTTTCAATTCCTTGCCCATACTTTTGGCAATTTCCCGCGCCAAATCGACATCAAAACCAACAATTTCATTATTATCAATATACTCAAACGGCTTAAAGCCGGCATTTGTCCCCATCACCAGCACATCAGTTTTTGAGCCAATCACGCCGTCGCGCTGCAAAATATCGCCCAGCATCAAGCAAATCATCCCGGCAAACAGCGCCAGGCCAATCCACCAACTTACCCCAAACAGACGCATTTTATTCTTGCTCATGCTTTTATTATACTCTTTTCTGCTCAATAATAGCAAAGTGTTATAATGGGATGGTGAAAAGAATTAGACTCACAACCCGTTTTTGGGTTCAATTAATGGCAGCCATCCTCCTTTTTTTGGCAGCGTTTTTCCTGATCGCAGCTCGCTATAAATCGATTGTCTTCAAAGATTCGCAAATTGATGAAATAATTTTTTACTTTGTCAACGGACTGGCTGGCGGCAAATCTGACAATTTATGGTCGGCTGTTTTCCAAAACCTACCTCTAGTTTTTATATTATTCGGAATATTACTACTGCCAATATTTGATAAAATCATCACCCGCCTTAATCGCAGCCTCGCCTTCTGTGTTAATAAAATTAAATTGCCCCGAACAATTATTTTGCCCAACCTGCGCCTAAGACATAAACTAATTTATTCACTAACTATGTTTTTAATAACTTTCACTCTCCTAATTCAAAGTTTCGGTATTCCTGCTTACATTCACGCCCTAACACAATCGACCAAACTATACGAGGAAAATTATGTCAATCCAAAAACCGCTCAGCTAACTTTCCCAGAGAAAAAACGTAATTTGATATATATCTATCTGGAGTCAATGGAAAACACTATTGCTTCAAAAGCTAATGGCGGTAGCTCTGATGTCTCTGTTATTCCAGAGCTGGAAGAATTGGCCTTAAAAAATACATTCTTCTCCAATAAACCTTCTGGCCTGGGCGGTGCATTACCAGCGGCAAATACTGGCTGGACCGTAGCAGGTATGGCAGCTCAATCAGCCGGCGTACCACTAAAAGAAAATTTGGTAGGTGGACGCGATCATAATGCATTAGGCGAATTTAAGAAATTCCTGCCTGGTGCTTATAGCCTTGGGGAGATCCTACAGAAACAAGGCTATAATCAAACATTTATCATGGGCTCAGAGGCAAGTTTTGGCGGACGCGATAAACTACTCGCACAACACGGTAATTTTACTATTCAAGACTACAATTACGCCAAACAACATGATCAAATTACTGACGACTATAAAGTTTGGTGGGGTTATGAAGATAAAAAACTGTTCCAGTTTGCCCGCGAAGAAGCCTTGCGCCTAGCCGCGTCAGATAAACCGTTTAATTTACAAATGTTGACTGCTGATACACATTTTACCGACGGCTATCTGGATGAAACGTGCACTAAACATTTTAATAATCAGTACGATAACGTACACGCCTGCTCATCCAAACAAGTGGCAGAATTCGTCAAATGGGTGCAATCTCAGCCATTTTATAAAAATACCACAATTATCATCTCGGGCGATCATTTAGGTATGCAGACCTCATATTATGATGAAAAAACCGCCGGCACTAATTATCAACGAACAATTTATAACGCTTTTGTCAATCCTGCAGTGACCACTAATCATACAAAAAATCGCCGCTTTACAACCTTCGATATGTATCCGTCGACCTTGGCAGCGCTGGGTGTGAAGATTGACGGTGAACGATTAGGCCTGGGAACAAATTTATTCTCTGGCAAGGAGACTCTGGTCGAGCAATATGGTGGTATAGAAAATCTGAACGCCGAACTTGTCAAACGTTCAGATTATTACGAAAAAAAGATTTTTACTAGATCTGGCAATTAGCCGCCGTAGCCGTTCGGGTTATTGCTCTGCCAATTCCAGGCATCGCGGCAGGCGTCTTCAATGGTCAATTCCGCTCGCCAGCCCAGTTCTGCCTCCGCCAAACCCGGGTCAGCATAACACGCGGCAATGTCGCCTGGCCGGCGCGGCGTGATTTGGTATGGGACTTCCTTACCAGACGCTGTTTCAAACGCTTTCACCAATTCCAACACTGACGTACCGCGGCCAGTGCCGATGTTATACACCTTATATTCATCCGGCTCGCCCAAATGTTCCAGCGCCGCCACATGCGCCCGCGCCAAATCAACCACGTGAATATAATCGCGCACGCCCGTGCCGTCCGGCGTGTCATAATCGTCGCCAAACACACTCAAATGGTCGCGCTTACCGACCGCCACCTGCGATACGAACGGCAGCAAATTATTCGGAATACCCGACGGATCTTCGCCGATACGGCCGCTCGGATGGGCGCCAACGGGATTGAAATAGCGCAGCGAGGTAAATTGCCAGCCCTGCTTGGTCGCCGCCACATCGCGCAGAATCTGCTCAATCATCAGCTTAGTTTGTCCGTACGGATTAGTCGCCGACAGCGGCATGTCCTCGGTAATCGGCAGCCGCGCCGGGTCGCCGTACACCGTTGCCGAGCTAGAAAAGACTAGCTTTTTCACATTAAATTCCTGCATGACATCCAGCAGTGTTAATGTGCTTTCCAAATTGTTCTGATAATACAGCAGCGCCTTTTCCACCGACTCGCCGACGGCTTTCAGGCCCGCAAAATGAATCGCTGCATCAATTGCCTCAGACCTAAACAACTCCGCCAGCCGCGCCCGATCACACAGATCGAACTCATGAAACGGCACCGCTTGGCCGGTAATCTCCTCAACCCGCCGCAAACTCTCGGCAGATGAATTTGATAAATTATCAACCACCACCACGCCGTGACCCGAGGCCATTAGTTCAATGATGGTGTGGCTGCCAATGTACCCAGCGCCGCCAGTAACGAGAATGTTCATGAAGTACCCCTTTCGCTGTGATTCTAATATTTATTATATCAGACACGAAATGTTACCGCGCTGCTTGTATAAGACGTATGTTTATCAAGCAGTAGTCTAGGCTAGCACTCTTGCACTGAGAGTGCTAATTTGCTATGATAATCATATCAACTATCCCCGCTCTGTCTCTTGCCGCGGCGTATCATAAATACGGACTTGGAAAAGCCCAAAAAATCAAAGGAGGATCTATGCCACCAAATATGCAAGAAGAGCTTGAGCAGCCGCTGGAGAAATTCGGCACCGATATCACAGTGCTCGCCAGGGAACATAAACTCGACCCGGTCATCGGGCGCGACGAGGAAATTCGCCGCACCATGCAAATCTTGAGCCGGCGCACCAAGAATAACCCGGTCCTCATCGGCGAACCAGGCGTCGGTAAAACCGCCATCGTCGAGGCCCTGGCGCAGCGCATCGTCAAAGGCGACGTACCAGCGTCGCTAAAGGACAAGCGGCTGATCTCTTTGGAAATTTCTAGTTTATTGGCGGGAGCGAGTTTTCGCGGTCAATTCGAAGAGCGCCTCAAAGCAATTTTGAAAGAAGTTGAGGAGGCCGCCGGCGAAATTATTTTGTTCGTTGATGAAATTCACACCATGGTCGGCGCCGGCAAAACCGAAGGCAGCATGGATGCCGGCAATATGCTCAAACCCGCCCTGGCGCGCGGTAAATTACACATGATCGGCGCGACGACGTTGGCGGAATATCGCCAGCATGTCGAGAAGGATGCGGCCCTGGAACGGCGCTTTCAGCCAGTTTACGTCGGCGAGCCGAGTTTTGACGACACCGTGGCAATTTTGCGCGGCTTGAAGGAAAAGTATGAAGTCCATCACGGCGTCAAAATTTCTGACGATGCCATTGTGGCGGCAGCGCGGTTGTCGACCCGCTATCTGCCTGATCGCTTTTTACCTGATAAGGCAGTGGATTTGCTGGATGAAGCCACCAGCGCTCTGAAGATGCAGCTGGAGAGTGTGCCAATTGCCCTGGACCGGCTGAATAACCGCCGCTTGCAGCTGGAGATTGAAGAAGCAGCGCTGAAAAAAGACAAATCCGAGCACGCCAAGGCCCGAAAAGAGGAGATTAATCAGCAAATCGCTGACCTTCGGACTCAGGCCGAAGTGATTGACAGCAAATGGCAGCACGAAAAAGACATCCTCCAAACCGTCAATACCGCTACCGAAAAAATGGATAGTTTGCGCTCACAACTGGAAATTGCTGAACGCGACGCGGATCTCGCCACCGCTAGCCGCATCAAATACGGTGACTTACCAGAGCTGGAGAAAAAGCTGGCTAGCGCCCGCCAGGAACTGGCGGCTATTCCACCGACCGACCGCTTACTGCGTGAAGAGGTGACGCCTGATGACATCGCCAGCGTGGTGGCGCGCTGGACGGGCATCCCAGTCGAGAGGCTGATTGAGACCGAATCCAGCAAGTTAACTAAATTAGAGGAGAGTATCAGCACCCAAGTGATTGGTCAAGACAAGGCTATCGCCGCCGTGGCCAGCGCCATTCGCCGTTCGCGCGCTGGCCTCAGTGATACCAACCGGCCAATCGGCTCCTTCCTCTTTCTGGGACCCACCGGTGTAGGTAAAACAGAGGTGGCTCGCAGCCTGTGCCGCGAATTATTTGACGACGAGCACGCCATGATCCGCATCGATATGAGCGAGTACATGGAACGGCACGCCGTGGCCCGCCTGATTGGCTCGCCGCCAGGCTACGTGGGTTACGACCAAGGCGGCCAACTCACCGAAGCCGTCCGTCGCCGCCCCTACAGCGTGGTATTGTTTGACGAAATCGAGAAGGCCCACCCCGATGTCTTTAATGTGCTCCTCCAGGTGCTCGATGACGGCCGCCTGACCGATGGCCAGGGGCGAACAGTCGATTTCTCCAACACGGTCATCATCATGACCAGCAATGTCGGCTCGCAGGCGATTATGGATTTTTCTGGTGACGATTTGTCGGCACTGGATAATCAAATGCTTGAGGTGCTCAGGCAGCACTTCCGTCCGGAATTTCTCAACCGCATTGATGATATCGTTATTTTTGACCGCATTCGACCAGAGGCCATGCGGGCAATTGTCGATGTCCAGCTGAAACGCGTCGCCCGCCAAGTCAAAAACAGCCGCGACATCACCATGGAGTTTGACGATAGTATCCGCGACATGCTGGCCCGAGATGGCTATGACCCGGCCTTTGGCGCCCGTCCGCTCAAACGCTTGGTACAAAAGCGGGTGCTTGACCCGCTGGCGCTGGAGCTGATTGACGGGCGAATTCATGATGGCATGGCAGTAAAAGTGAATATAATTAACGACCGCGTGAAGTTCCAAAAACAATAATTAAGTTTCACCTATTTCCCTGCTTAACACCTTCCATCGTCGTACAGCCGTGTAAACACGCCCGCATTTGACCGCAAACGTCCGAGCCCCGCCTTGATTGAATCAATACAGCGCAAGAAAAAGCGTCCCAGCCATCAACTGGAACGCTTTTCGATAGATTATCCTCGGACCGATACAAACACACTACTCGGTCTGGTTAGCCTCTGCCCGCGTCAGTTTATCAACCATCGGCAGGATCAAGTAAATACCAATGATAGCTGCCGTCAGACCAATACCAACGATGGCAAAGTAGGTTGGCGTTAACACCGGCTTCAGCGTCGTCGAGAACGTGCTAGTAAACACCGCTCCCGTCCACACGCCAAAACCGCATGACAGAATCGAGGTGGTGAGCAGCGGTGCCACCGATTCAACCATCACCAAACGTTTCAACTGAGCGAGGCGCATACCGCCCAGCCGCAGCGTATACAACGAGCGGCGTCGTTCCATTAGTCCGCCAATCGTCGAGACAATCAAGCTCGCCACCGCCACGAACAGCGTCACGCCGATACCAACGTAAGCCAAGTCAGCAAACTCGCGAATCGTTGGATTGATATGCGGCTTTTTAGAGTCAGTGCCGCTCACCGCATACGTCAAATCGTACTGATTAGCTTTCGCCGTCACCAAGGTACGCAATTTCTCGATATCATTGTCTGACTTCAATGTCACCAAATATTCTTTGACGCCGTTCGTATCAACCTTGTCGTTAATCAACGATACATTTTTTACTACTGGCTTATCAAAATTCAGCAGCGCAAATTGGTCTGGTCGGGCATTATTCGGGCAAGCGTGTTCAGTGTACGTTGCCAAATCCTGGCAGCGAATTGCATCGCCGTCCTCACGCGGATAAATCGCTGCCACCGACGTGATGTAAGTTTTCTGTTTGAGCTGCTCTGTCATATCACCCGGTAACGACTGACCGATAACAACTGCCGTGCCGCGCTTCAGTTGCGAAAAGCCGTTATCCTTGATAGCTTGAGCGTTTAAGCCTTCAATACCGCTAGTTGCCGTCAAGTAAAAGCTGCCCGCAAACAGCGCCAATACCACGCCGCTGACGCTGCGGAAAATTGTCCGCGAATGCACCGCCGTACGCTTACCAGCGATCAACATCGAAGCGTTATTAGCCCAGCGCGCTGCCAACAGCGACAGCTTATTAGTCAGCCAGCCGCCAGCCAGAATCAAGCCGAACATCACCAGCAGCAGCGCCGCCATCAATAGTACCGACGGCAGAGCTGATTCTTTATTAGCCGCCAGCCAATCCCGCCCTGGCTTCGACGACAGCCAAGCAAAGAACGCGATACCAAGTGCTGGCACCAGCGCCCGCCAAGCGCGCAATTTCTTTACCTTTTCAACCGAACGCGACACACCTAGCGGCGAAATCTGTGCCCGGCGCATCCGCCGCCAGTTGACAAACATCGTCAACCCCAGCGTCAAACCGATAATCAACGCGTATTGCGTACCAGTTAGCACCAAATCGCCAGGATTAAACCGCATACCGTCCATCTTGAAATCCTGCAGCGGCGCTTGTAGCAGCCAAAACGCGCCCAGCCCGATCAGCACACCCACCACCGACGCCAGTAGCGATTCCAACATCAACACCCGTCCCACCTGCCGCTTAGTCGCGCCGATCAGCCGCAAAGCAGCATAGCGTTTCTCGCGTTGCGCAGCGCCCAGCTGCGTTGCTACTGATACAAAAATGACGATTGGAAACAGCAGGATCGTCCCGCCGACACCAAATACAATGACAGCAACTGGGTCTATTTTAGCATCCGATTTTAATCCGTTAGCATCCGTCCGATAAACATCAGCAAAGTATGATGGCTGTCCCTGAGATTTGGTAAAAGCATCGCTCTCGGCCACTTCCTCGGCGCTAGCACCGCGCACTATCATCAGCGCATCCGGACTGGCGGTATATTCGCTAGGAATTACGCCGAGGTATTTGGTATTTTTACCAAAACGCGCCAAGATATTATCCTCTGGGTATTCAGCGACCGCATCAGCCAACGCTTTTGATAAGTAATATTCGCCAGGACGCGGCGTTTTCAGTTTGGCAAACTGCGGCGATTTAGCCGTACCATACATTGAATAAGACTGGATGTACTGACCGCGCCATTTCGACGCATCACCGCGCCGGGTACCGCCAACTTTCAGTGGTTCAACACCATCAATCGGTTTTTGCGAAGGTGCGCCACGACTCGCCTGATATGCCGCCGTATTAATTGCTAGTCCACTAGCACGCCCCGTTAGACCGCTGACACCAGCCGTAAAGTAGCACACCATCACGATCCCCAGCGCCACCGCCGCCGTGGTCAATCCTAGACGTGCAAATGACTGGCGGCCAGACTTTTGTAGTAGCATCCAACTAACGCTCATTTGACAGCCCCCGTACTGGTTTTACCGAGTTTGATTGATGTATTTACCGCTGTATCAACACCGGAAATCTGCCCGTCGCGGACAATAATTTCCCGATCAGCATAGGCGGCAATCGTCGGCTCATGCGTCACCATGATAACTGTCGTACCGTGGTCTTTGGCGGTTTTAATGAATAGCTCCATAACTCTCTCTGAATTCAAACTGTCCAGCGAGCCAGTCGGCTCATCGGCGAACAGCACTTTTGGCTCAATCACCATGGCCCGGGCGATCGCCACGCGCTGCATTTGTCCGCCCGATAATTCACCAAGCATACTGTCAGCTTTACTCGCCAGCTCAACCTTATTCAGCCATGTTTTCGCCTGCTGATAGGCTTCTTTACGCTTGACACCGTTCAGTAGCAGCGGCAGCGCCACATTATCCAGCGCTGTCAGCTCTGGCACCAACTGTCCAAACTGAAAGACAAAGCCAAAGCTGGTGCGCCGTAAAATACTGCGCTGATCATCGCTCAGTTTGTCGATCCGCCGTCCGTCGAAATCAATCTCGCCGCTATCAACCTTAGTAATCGCCGCCAAGCTATGCAGCAGCGTCGACTTACCAGAACCTGACGGACCCATAATCGCTAGCACCTCGCCCGCCTCGACATCCAAGCTGACACCACGCAGCGCATGTGTTTGCCCGAACGACTTCTTAATATTTTTAGCGCTAATTATTGGTTTGCTCATGCAAAATTTCCTCCTTTAGCCGCGTTAACCGCGAAATAGTTAATTCAATCCAGCGCAAATCCGCCTCCAAATGATACAGTGCATGATCGATCAGCAGCATGTCCGACAAACTGCTATCGCGCCGCCGCGCTGTCAGCTCGCGCATCCGCTGGATGTGCGCCTGCCGTTGGTTATCCAAATACGGTGATGCATCGCCGTCTTTCAAAATGGCCAGCACCGCCTTTATATACATCGTCGCTTGCAGTTGCGGTGACGGTGCCTCTGGTGATTCCAACCATGCTTGTAAATCCTGCTTGCCCTCATCGGTAATTTCATACCGAACCCGGTCTGGTCCGCCCGATTCGCTAGTATCAGTAATTTCTTTGACCTTGTTATCGCGTTTGAGCCGCGCCAGAGTTGAATATATCTGACCAGTTAAAATTGGCTTATCTTTGCCAAAATAACCGTCATATTTTTTCTTCAACTCATAGCCGTAATTTGACTCTTCCGCCAGAAACCCTAACAGTGTATATTGAACGCTCATACTTTTACTATACACCCAGTGTTTAGTTATTGCAAGAGTTTTATACACTCAGTGTATAGTTTATATCTACTCTACATGCAAATTACTTAAATCGCATGTCCGTGTAATTGATTATCTTATTAATCAAATCAAACGATAATGTCCGCGCGAGACAAAATCAATGTAGCCTTTATCGCGTAACATTTGCAGCTGTTGTCTAATTTTATCTTTAATATGGTGATTCTCTAGATGGGCAGCCGCCAGTTCACTCTCAAAAGCATACATATCTTCAAGTGTAAAATCACTCCGGCCAATCCTCTCGATACACCGCATAATATCAAGCATCCAGCCTCACACTGACATTATATTTTCCTCGCGCAGAAATAGTGTTTTCCGCCATTTCGTTAAGACTTCACTTTGCGGAATCACCACCCCATCACGAACCAAGTATATTTTGCCAGAATCAGGAATATTGCTAAGCAGAATGTTACAGCCAACCCAGCCAGCTCGGCGAGCTGTATCGGCCAAGGGTTTCCGCCACTCAATAATGCTCGGAGTAAAAAATTGCTTCGGGATAACCACAAAATTACAGACGGAATAGCCCGACGTATAACCCAGCAAAAAGAAATTAGGATTATTGTCCGATTGCAAACGCTTAATCATTGTTTCGTATGCCCCATCAACAATTTTCTTGCCAATTTTACCGTTCTTACTTTTCAGCTCGAAATCTTCTTGGCAATTTTGGCAATAGAAATCTGCTACCGGACGATTGTTTTCATAATTTACGAGATGATCTTGGCCGCAATTCGGACAAAAAATCATTCGCTCAACCCAATCCTCGGTCAAAACACGCACCTTTTGCGAGGCGCTAGTATATCTGACGGCTAAGGAGGTATCAAAAGTTAACAACATAATTTACATAAAGAATACCACCTCCTGCCCCAAGAACAAAGAATCAAGGATAGTCCAATTCTCCAAATTTTAGCGTATAATAAGAATCATATGGAGCGTATTCGACAGCAAAAAGAAACTGTCAAAACTGCCGCTGCTGGTATCAGCGCGCTATTGAAATTGCCGCGCTACAGCGTGCTGGCGGCGGGGTTTTCTTTGCTATTCGCCATTATTATTTTCTTTGCGATTAATGGCAACTTTTATGGACCGTTGTTTTTGTCGAGGCTATCAATTGCCGATAAATTCGCTGTTGCCGGCAGCATGCTTATCGAGCTATTCAAGCAAGGCTTCACCACGCCAAACGGCGCGCTGCTACTAATCGTCTCTATTCTGCAAGGCTTATCACTTTCAGTTGTAATATTTACAGCACGACGCAATAAACGCAACGAACAAGATGTAGCCCGCCAACTCAGCGTCAGCGGTATTGCCTCAATCGCTGCCGCTATCGGCCTCGGCTGCGTACCGTGCGGCACCTCGTTAATCTTGCCAATTGTTACTCTGTTTTTCTCGGGCGCAGCGGCTGCCACCGCTGCCAATGTTGCCGGCACTATCGTACTCATCTTAGCACTTGTACTTAGCCTAGCGTCGCTTTACAAATCTGGACAAATCGCATTCGTTTATGCACAATTAGCCAAACAGGAGGAAAAATCATGAGTCATCAACAAGAACGCGGCATTGCCCCAATCTGGATTGTTTTATCAATCATTGTCGTCGGTATCGTCTCTTTATTTATCTACGGTATCGTCAATCGGCCGCCGAATCAGCATATCGGAAACGGTAAACCATGGAACGAACATATGTCGCAAGGCTCGGCAGATGCAAAAAATGTATTTATCGATTACACCGATTATTTCTGCTCATTCTGCGCTCAGGTCGAAGCCGCTACCAGCAACGATTCCTTCAAAAACGACTATATCAAATCCGGCAAATTGCGCTACGAACACCGCATAGTCACCTTACTCAAAGACAAGGTACCGAACACCGAGCAAGGCGCCAAAGCCGCTTTCTGCGCCGCTGACCAAGACAGATATTGGCAGTATACCCACGATATCGTGCCACGCATCAAGGCCGACTACTTCGACAAAGGCATCGGCGTCAAAAACGTCGCTGTACCGAAAGAAATCCCGTTGCTGCCGCTCGGTTACTTTGAAACATCCGCCAAAAACGCCGGCCTAAACACTGCCAAATTCGCCGACTGCATGAAGGGCGACTCTCACCAGCAAGAAATCGACGGCAACACGCGAAAAGCCCTGTCGCTTGGCGTGAACGGCTTGCCGTACATGGTAATTAACGACTACCAAACCAGCGGCTTCGCTGGCGGCGATAATGGGCTAAAGGCGATTTTGAAGGCTGGCGGCGTTAATTAATGCTAAAATTTCTCAATTCATTTTCAGCGCCGCTGATCGGATCTTTGAGTTTCTGGCCTTTTTTATGCATCCTCTTGACCATACCATTCATCATTTCACGGCTTATCATGCGCCGGCGCGTAACGTGGTCGTATGTATTCTTTTCCTATGGCTCAATTCTCTATTTCACAGGGCTAATCTTTTTTACGCTATCGCCAGTACCAAAAGACCCGATTGCCTTTTGCCAAACATACCACATCCAGCCGCAACTTATCCCCTTCAACTGGGTTAACGACGTCGTTCAGCCTAACAAAGATATCCTATATATCACGCTACAACTAGTTATGAACATCGTTTTCTTCGTGCCGCTAGGCATTTTTATGAAAGCATATTTTCACAAGCATTGGAAATTTGCGCTGCTAAGCGGCTTTCTTTTATCAATGCTAATAGAAGTGACGCAGCTAACTGGCGTGTTCGGTTTATATCCTTGTAGTTATCGGCTGTTTGATGTTAATGATTTAATAACCAATACCTTTGGCTGCTTGCTCGGATTTATGCTGACGTGGCTAATCGGCTATAAAGTTCCCAGCGTCAAACTCAGCGACGAAAACTACGCCGCGCCCAATCGCCGCAATAAATTCTTAGCTAGCTGTATCAATATAGCCCTTATTATCTTCGCTTCAGTAGTTACCCGGTCGCTAGTTTATCCGTTTTTCATAGACACCATACAACCTGGTAGATTCTATCTTACGGAGCTGGGAGTCTGGATTATTATTCAGTTGTTTATCATACCAAGGATTGCCAAAGGCTGGACAATTGGGAGTTATCTGGTCGGCATCAAACCGAAACGCCAACGCAAAAACGATAAACAACAACCAAAAGACGATGCTAATCCAGAAAATTAGCCTTTCAACTGCCGCATAAATCCGCGCAGCTGCGACGATGTTCGCTCGATTCTCTCTGTTGTCCAGTATTTATCCGGCGTGATGTTATCACCGCCAGTTGATTCCTCTTTGTAGCGGCCAATGATTTTACCATTCTTGACAATTGATACATCCGGCACAAATATCCGCGGCTTGCCGTTGTCATCTTTATCCAAGTATGGCTCTAGTTTCTTGACCAATTTTTGGTAAACTTCGTTGTTGCTAGCGCGAGCATCGCGAATATTCAAATAGTATATTTTATCAATACCCTCAGCCCGAGCTGCCCGGTCAACGTATTCGCTCAAATGCTGGCACCACGGACATTGCGGAAAGCCCAAGAAAACCACACCGCTGCCGCTATCAAAGATGTTAAGGACTTCTTTATCGCTGGTATAAACGAAGCGATTATTCGCCGGCACTCGCGGGTACTCGGATTTGAATTTGGCAGCGTCGGACATAGTAGACGCCGGAGGCTTCGTTTGCTCGGTAGTGTACCGATGATTGCACCACAACCCAACCGCAATCCCGCACAGAATAATAATAACAGAACTAATGGCAATCGTCTTTTTGTTCATACTCGCCCCCTTTTTTTTGCCTTTACCTTAGTATTCAGCTTACTTTCATTATACTACAGCGCTAACGAAAGGATAACGACAGTTAGAATTTCAACTGTTCTATGCGATAGAAGTTGCGAGTAACTCATGGCGGCAACAGACCACTTTCTTCGTAGGTGTATAAATCACTCGTGATGGAACCAATCCATCAGTTTCAGCTGGCGCACTAGCAATATAGCATAGCCACAGCTAATACTAGCGACGAGTTTTGCCGCTATAGGTAGAGTGTAAAGCATCTAGCATAAATATATGACATCGCCTATTCTTTGTGTCAAGACCAAATATTAATCTATAAGGGCAATTACCCCAACCGGCTCTATATAATTCACCTTCGTCAAAATTACAAAATTTTATAATTTGTTGACTTTCAGCATCGCCTGGGGTTATTTTTGTTACTTTCTTACACGCCCCCTGATTTTTTAATTCTTTCAGATCAATAGATACCATTATAACAGACATAAACTTTTGAACTTTTTCCAAAAACACCTTGTTGCGGTAGAAATTATCCAGCGGATACTTCGAGTCTAAGTGACGCGAAAAACATGGTAAATAACCAATAGATACAGCGCCAAACTGTCCTTTACCTTTCCTTCTCATGCTACTAGTTCAATAGTTTTGCTTTTATTATCAGACTTTGCGGTATTATGTGGCGATCTCCAGTACCGTTTGCATACGTTTTGTGCCACGGAGACCCTGACTTATGAGTGGCATCAACTAACGCCCACGCCGAATATCTAATGTATTTGTCAAATACTCTGTCTAAAAACTTCTTTACAGGCTCACTAAACATACTATGTTTAGTATTTACGTCAAAATCTGACACTCTATACGCACCACATCCTTTAAGTTCACTATATACAGAAGGGACTACTGGACCATACTGCCAGGCTTGTATTTCTTCATTAAAGAGAGTTCTGCCGTTATTCGCCACCGCATATTCCGCTTGCGTATAATATAGCATTTTCTGGAGCTTAAGATTAGTAAGGTCGTTTTCGGCTAGAAGACTTGACTTCTTTATATAATAAGCAGCTATGTCCATCGCTGATATATTAGTGTCCATAATTATTCTTTTGTACCATATTTTAATATTTTTAACAATATTCCTTACCTGGTACATCTCCCCTCCCACCTATTTATAATTTAACATAAGCATAATAAAAAGACCATGCCGTCAGCGCTAACAAAATAGTCTATATGGCTGCCCGTATCTTATGCCCTGTATCATAAATACTCTTCAATTTTATCAATTATCTTTTCGGCGGCAATAAGTAATACGGCTAGCCCAAGACGCCAGCTGACAATCATTATAACCGTTGACTAGTCCAAGATATTTACTCCCACCTAAACAGCTTAATCGCGGCGATGTAGATAACGACGACCCAAGCGGCGACGGCGCCGATTTGCGGCAGGACTTCGATGAGGCTAGCTTGCTCGGTCATAATCAGGCGGAAACCATCCACAACCGGCGCCATTGGGATAAATTGCGTTACGCCGCGCAACCATTCTGGAAAGAGGAATGCCGGAAAGAATGCTCCAGATAGAAACATCATCGGGAAAGAAATCAAATTAGACAACGGTGCTGATTGATTTTCGTTCTTCGCCCAACCGCCGATTAATAATCCTAAGCCCACCATCATCATCGCCGAAATCGCCGACATCAATGAGAACAGCAGCCAATCGCCGCGCATATTGAAATGGAACAGTAACATACCGACAACAATCATCATCGTCAAACTGAGCAGCGAGATTATGATGTAGTGAATCGCCATAGAAATAATCAGCTGGCCCGAAGTAAACGGTGCCGCCCGCAGACGACGATAGGAGCCGCGCTGCTTTTCGGCTGGCATTTGGTTCGCTAAACCAAAGATACCCATACTCATCAAACTAAAGGCGAGTAGTCCTGTAAATGTATAGTCAAACGATTTCAGCTGCTCATCACCGACAGCCTTGCCCGCAGCCTTGAGCGGCGCTTCTGGCTGACCCAAGTGCTTGTTTATTTCATTGGCAATCTGATTCATCACCGCCGTTAGAGCGCTACCGGTTTGCTCGGAACCTTTGGCGTACAGCACGTTGATTGTGCCAGTCGGGCGAGCATCCTTGCCCTCACCCTTCACTTTACCAAAATCGCTCGGCAGTTCAATGATGCCGTTCAGTTCTGAACGCTTCAGCTTCTCACGAGCCTCGTCCATATCCTTGACGTCTTTAATTTTAAGAATTGAGTCTTTGGCATTGTCTTTGGCGCCCTTGACGAAACCTTTGGCAAATTCCGTCTGCGAATTATTGATAATCGCGATGTCAAAGCTGGTCGATTGATTATTAAAAATCGAACCAAACACTAATAAGAAGATAAGCGGAAACAGGAAGGTAAAGAACAGCGACATTTTATCGCGGATGAAACGTTTTTGCTGAGCGCGTACTTGCCCGAATACACCAGTCCAATATTTTTTCATACTAATCCCGAATCGCCTTTCCTGTTAAGTCAATAAATACGTCCTCTAGGTTCGCTTGCTCGACAACTTGTTTTTTCTTAAAGCCGCGCTCCAGTAGTTGCTTGATCAGATTATGCGGCGTATCAATGGTGATAATCTTACCATTATCCATAATCGCCAAACGGTCACACAGCAATTCGGCCTCATCCATGTAATGAGTGGTTAGCACGATAGTAATACCTTCATCGCGAATCTCTTTAATCAAATCCCACAGATTACGGCGAGCCTGCGGATCCAGCCCAGTGGTCGGCTCGTCAAGGAATAGCACCGTCGGGTTATTAACCAGCGTCGAAGCAATGGCGAAGCGCTGCTTTTGCCCGCCCGAGAGCTGCTCGACGTAGCTTTTGGCTTTGTCAGTCAATTGCACCTTGGCTAGCAGTGCGTCGGCGTCGACCGTTTGGCCGTACAGGCTGGCAAACATTTTCAGTTGTTCGCGCAGGGTTAGCTTGTCATAAAACATCGTCGATTGCAACTGGATACCGATGATGTTTTTAATATGCTTAGGTTGCTTGGCAATATCAATCCCGTCGATAGTCGCCGTGCCGCCGTCGATTGGCCTCAGAGCCTCCAGCATCTCTAGCGTCGTCGTCTTACCGGCGCCGTTGGGGCCGAGGATGCCAAAAATCTCGCCTTTCTTGACCGCAAACGACACACTGTCGACGACATTCTTACCATCGTAAGTCTTGACGAGTTGGTCAACTGTTATGATTGGTTTGGGTTGAGCCATATAAATTCCTTTCTGCCAATTTGACTAATCTTAATCCGATTATCCTCCGCTACTGCTGATTATAACAAACCACACTAGTGCTATACTATATCTATGCGAATTCAAAAGAAAAAAGTAAACCGCCAAGCTAAAAAGCAGCAATCGACTTCTCCAAAACATCTATTTATCGGAATTCTTATAATTGTACTATTTTTGGCGGGATTATTCGGGATACATTATCTCAATTGGCTAAATTCGCAGAGAACAACCGCACCTTCCGATGAAAAATACTACTTTGCCGATTCGCGTTATGCTGGCATTCGTTCCAAATTTGTAACCAGGAATACTGCTCGAGAAAAGGTTTCAATTGAATATCCAGTCACAAAAAATGAAAAAATTAATCATACTATTGCTAATGCGATCGACAAGACTGATCGTGATTTTCGTAGCGCTGTTCTTTTGGCAACAACTTTTGACAAGCCGCTGACCGAAACGATTAGCTACCAAGTTACGCATAATAATTCGCTAGCTTTATCGATCATCGTCAATATCAAGCAAGACATGCACGGCGCGCATCCGATATCGCTGACGCATTTTTGGACGTTTGATAAAAAATCTGGCGAGGTAATTAGTTTGAATGATTTGACCGAGCAATCAGAGAAAGCGACTGAGGAAATCGTGGCGGCTGCCCGAAATAATATCAAGGAAACCATCAAGCAGCGCCAGCAGGCAGAGCTGGATCTCAATGAAACGATCACCCAAGAAACGCTATCGAATTTCGTTATTACTGATGGCGGCAATAGTTTAGCTTGGCCAATCGGGCAGGCGTCGCTCTTGCCGTCAGCCTACGGCGAAATGACGATCAAAGTGCCGATCGCCGCCGTTGCCAAATATCTGCAAAATCCGACAGCCCGGAAGCTGGCTAACATTCCCAAGCCGCCCGAGCCAAAACCAAAGCCAGCGCCCGCCGCACCGACGCCTGCTGCTGCCGGCAAAACCATTGCCTTAACCTTTGACGACGGGCCGGGACCGTACACCGCGCAGCTGCTGGATATTTTGGACCAACATGGCGCTAAGGCCACCTTTTTCCTGATTGGCAGCAAAGTATCCGCGCAAGCTGACGTATTGCGACGCATGCACGCGCGCGGCCATCAACTAGGCAATCATTCGTGGTCGCACCCAGAACTGCCTAAATTGCCGGTTGGCCAAATTGCTGGCGAAATTGACCGTACTAACGATGCTATCAAACAAGCCACCGGCGTCACACCGGCTATTTTGCGCCCGCCCTACGGTGCGGTCAACAGCGCTGTCTTGGAGCAGCTTCGCCTGCGCGGCATGTCGTCAATCTTGTGGTCGGTCGATACCCGCGACTGGGCTGACCGCAACAGTGACATCGTCTGCTCGCGCGCCGTCGCTGGCGCCCACCCCGGAGCCATCATCTTGATGCACGACATTCACCAAACCTCAGTCAACGCCGTACCGTGCATCCTCAACGCACTGAAGCAACAGGGCTATTCGTTTGTGACGGTGCAGGGGCTACTTGGCAATATGGCGCCAGGAGCTGGATATCCGTAGAATCGTAGCTGGATATTGCGGCCACTCGTTGCGGCAGCTATTCTATCTTGTCTATCTCAAACACTTTGTATTTTGAAGTCGCACCACGTAGTAATTTTACCTTTGACGGCGCCACGCCAAAATGCTTCGCCAGTAACTTCGCTGCGGCGGCATTCGCCCGCCCCTCAATAGCCGGCGCCTTGGTGTATACTATCAGCGAGCCATCGTCGTTCGAGACGACTTCTTCACGGTGGCGGGAGTTGGGTTTGAGGAGAATGGAGATTTTCATTTGTTATCTAGTTATTATTTCTCTATATCTTCTACGCTAAAGTATTGACGAACAATATTCATAATCTCAACTACAGTCTGGGAGTAGGTTTCTCCTGAATTATAAGCTCCAATAGCCCTCTTTACCTCTGCAGTATCATACATATAACAATCACGAGTATTTCTTAATATCCCGGCGGCAATCTTAATACTTTCAATATCCGTAAGTGGCTTTTTAGATTTGACCTGCGCAATACCAACTGTAAGCTCACACTTGAAAAATGCAACTATAGCATTTTCTATTTTCCGAATTACTTGTGGCCTATTCATATCCTCATATACCAATATGCAATACAAGAGAAGTTTATTACATGATTCATCTTTACAAAACAGGTCTATAGATTCATGATAATTATTATAAATACCATAAAATGCCCTGACGACATAATTGGTAAAAGCTATGTTATTTTCGTTTTCCGCAACATCATGACTACTACCCATGTTAGTTATGCGAAAATATAAAAGAACCAGCATGGCTACAACCATACTTGACCATAAATTGTCGAATAAGCTATTGATGCTGCTTGGTGCAATAATTGACAAATCGACAATATTACTTATGACTCCTATAAAGGACCCTGTGCATATTACGAATAAAACATTGGCGACATGAATTAATCTCTCGCTAATAAACTTTTTCTTTTTAAATACCCCCAGAGAATCTCTAAAAATTAGTGAAGTTATTGTTAATATAAGTGCATAAACACAAGGCTCACCCACCCTAAAATAGCGCTGCTCTATAGATACCACCAGAAGAACTATAACAGCAACTGGAAGTGTTCGAAACAGGAAGTAGCTAAGCCACTTCCTGCGTCCATAACTAACAAATTGTCGAACTGACAGATAGTTAACTGCTGACGATGTGTATATTATTGGGTTCTTGTTATTAAGAGAATCCTTGTATTTTACTAGCTGAAAAAACGCTTCAACAAGAAAACCTCCTGCTATAGCTATGAATACCGGCATAATATTTTCTGTCATCATTTCTTTACTTAATTTATCATAGTATTCAAAAAATCACCCTAGAACGATATCACCTTCAGCTCCCGCGGCAAAATCTCCTGCACCTCGACCGAGCCCGCCACCAAGTGGTAACCCTGCAACTGTCGCGGCAAGTCACTCTCGGCACGGCGCCAGTTGATCGGGTGGTTCTCGTCAAAATAATCGAGCAATTCCGCATTCAAAAAATGCTCGCGCGGTAGATCCACCGAACCGTCCTGAGTAACAACCAGCGCTATCGACAAGCCCGACGTCACGCCGTCCTCATTTTTGGCATACGCCGCTGCCACCAGATGGACCACTGGCTCAAACTTCAACACTGACTGATCGCTTGCCTCCACCTGCACCTGGCCGCGACGTGCTAGCTGCTGATTGATTTTCGTTGTCAATTCGTCAACACTTGGCTTACCGTCGCCCGCTCGGCAATAGTCGCAACCATCTGCCGCCTCGACATACTCCAGCAGCAAATTCATATCGACGTCAGTGTCTTTAACGCCATGCTGCGACAATTGCTCCACCATTTCATGCAGCGCGCCCAGCAAACTATAATCATTAGCATTCCTGGCAGCATCACCAATGCGGATGACGGCGCGAGCGACGGTGATGGTTTTGCTTGGCTTGTTCATATATTCTCCTGAGGGTATCTCGCAGCTTTTTATTGACATACTTACACCCGCCAATCCTCAGGCGTTGATTTGGCATAATCATGCATGCCAATTGTCTCAAAGTGCTTCTTAGCGCAGGCAATTTTATGCAGCTCGTCCTCGCGCTCGCCGCCATTCTTTGTCTCGCGCACCATGTATACTTTTTCTACGCCGTTAACATCTTTAACAATCGCCCAATCCGGATTGTAGTCCCCAACTGGCGTCGGTATAGTAAACGCTGATGGCAACTTGAGGAACAATTTGATATCTTCACGGCTATCCAAATACTCTGCAAACTTTTGTTCAGTCGCTGAATCCAGCGCTAATCTATCTGTCACCGTTTTTTGTTGATTCTTAACTTGATATAGTCGATCAATAAATCGTTCGACTTCTTCATCGCTATCTTTTTGGAAATTGCGGAGTTCATAATTACGCTCGCCCATCTTTTCATACTCAACGCCGTCCACCACGACCTGCGCCAGCACCGACTTAATTGCGCTTTTCACCATTTGCACATAGTCGTACGGGTTTTTTAAGAACTCATGCAACCGATCGCTACCAATCAAAATATCAACAATTGTTCGTCGAGTGAGACCAGTACTATCCTGCAACTCAGAGATGATATCCGGCAGTTCAAACGTTCCCGCCAAGTCACGGGTTGCTTCGCCAACCATACCATCATTATGAACACCGCCGCGCTTCAAAAGCACCCTATGTCTTTGCACTTCAATTCTCAATGGTTTAAGCTCAGGCTTGGCTTTAATGGCATTGATGGCCGCCATAATAATCTGGCCGTTATCAAATACCACACGGTACGTCGTTTTATGTGAAATTCGCTTCCACAATTCTTCAAGTAGCGGACTATACAAAACTTCTTTATTGGGGCGAATCTTCTCTTTTTTACGTGCATCCTTAACAAATTTATCAATCTTACAGCCCTCAATAATATCGACCACCTCGGCATGATATTTTTGCAAATCGCCAGGTAAATCAAGCATAAAGCCAATATTATTCGGTGCGAAATTCGCCAGTACTCGACCTTCATCATCAATCATGCTGCGACGCCGCAAACATTCCCAAATCTCATTTGACTTCTGATGTCCCAGCGTACTACTTGGATCATCGTGCAATACTATTCGCGCAAACTCACTACGCCGCACAAAACCAATCTTAACACCAGCCTGCTTATATTCCTTTTGTAAATTATTCGCAAAATCACGATACGATTCATTAGCAACCACCATCAACTGATTGATCTGCTCATCAAATACTCGCGTGCCATCCTGACGCACTGGCAACCGCAAGCCCCGTCCAATCGTCTGTCGGCGATCATTTTCACTACCGCTCTCGCGCATCATACAAATTTGAAACACATTCGGGTTGTCCCAACCCTCCTTCAGTGCCGAGTGGCTAAAAATAAACCGTACTGGATTTGCCTGGTCAAGCAGTTTTTCTTTACCTTTCATGATTAGGTCATAAGCCGACTCGTCCTGTGCATTACCTTTGCCCTCTTTACTGTCGACAAAGCTCGTTTTACCGCCCTTACGCATCTCAGCAAAGTATGCTTTTCGAACCTCACTTGGATCTTCAGGCATGATATCTTCGTAAAAACGGCTCTTTCTTCGCTCTTCCTGGTATAATGCATCAAACCAACGCGCAAATTTCCCGTCAACCATATTGCCGTCATCATCATACTCTAAATAGCTCGCCACTTTATCAACAAAAAATAGACTCAGCACTTTAATACCTTGGTCGCGCAGTAAATATTCTCGCTTAATATGCTCGGCGATGGTCACACGAATCATCTCACGCATAACCTGATCTTCATTGCCGCCCCAATTTTCACCAAGCATCAGGATCCCTTGCGATCCAACTTCCACACTCGCTGGAACCGTCGAAATTTCATTGATGATATAACCTTCATAAATACTATTACCGGTGCGAATATCCAGTTTGTCGTGATGATTAACCCATAGCGGCTTTCGCCCAACATTACCTTTTTTATCGCGGACCAACACTTCGACATAAGCTTGAAGTTTCGGCGTATTGCGCACATTGATGAGTTTGATATACGGCTTAGCATCACTACCCTCTTGCTGCGCATTCGCCACCACGATGCTTTTCACCAACTTCTCTCGGTGAGCATCAACTGGATCGAGCCGATACATCATATTGTACTCGTGAGTATGCGTGGCGCTATAACGCAATGTACACATTGGGTTCAAATCATTAATCGCACTCGTTGACAGTTCACTCTCCATATTTTGCGGCTCGTCCATTATGACAATCGGATTGACAGCGGCCAGATATTCAATTGGCGCAATACCTCTTAATCTCTCACGCTCTTGATGAATTACTCGCGTATTCTTGTTACCACGAATTGCATCAATTGTCATGACCATAAACTGCGTCATAGTGCTGGTAGCATAACTCTGCACCACCTCTGGATTTTTGCCATCATACACCGACGCTTCGTACGGGCTATACCCCATCTCACGCGTGAAGTGTTCACGCATGCCATCAAGACTACTTTTCACGCCCTCTTTGATGGCAATGCTCGGCACGATGATAATAAACTTCGAAAAACCATACAATTTCGCCATTTCCAGTGCTGTGCGTAAATATACATAGGTTTTGCCAGTACCTGTTTCCATCTCAACGCTAAAGTTCATACCATTCAGTTTTTCAACCGGAGCGATACCGTTGTCGTTTTGTATAGACTTCACATTTTCTAATATCGCGTCATCATCAAGTAGTAGATTATTGCCAATTGCACCAATTTCATTGAAAAACCCGATCTGGTCGCCATACACCGATCGCGACCGTAAAACTGCATCAAATGCATCAGCGTCTTCAGGCTGACCATCGAAAACACTTGTAATAGCACTGATGGCCTGTAACTGGAACGGCTGGCTGGAATCATATTTAATTTTCATGAGGCGTTATCCAGTCTATTATCTTTTAACCCATCAAGTGTTATCATACGACGCCTATCTCTTGAATCAAGTTCCTTAAGAGTTTTCTTCATCGGCTTAGCGATTAGATTGTTATACACAAGCTTCAGCACATCATCTACACACTCTCCAAATTCTTCAGCACGCTCGATATTATCATACGTGTCATCCTTAAGCCAATCATATTGTAGAATGGTTATATCCTCTATCTCGATCTTCGTCCATTTATTTTGTATCTTTTGCATTGAATTATTTAAATCATGATACACAAGCCATAGTGCGTTATAAGCCTTGGAATTGCTGCCAAAATCAGCTCCGCTCATATCTAACATCCTAGTTAGGTCAAGCGCGTTAGCTAAGAGTTTATGTGAGTTATCTAGGATACTCTTAGTAGATTCAGCCCATTCTTTGGCTAGTTGACGTTTTCGTTCATCTGAAGCAGCTTCGCCCTGGAAACCACCTAAACCATGCCACTCATTCAGCAATTCTGCAGTACGATCAATATGAAATCTTAAGCCAGTAGTGTAACTAGAGTTCTTCTTAATGATGCTATTCACCTGGTTTAGAATATCTTTATAAATGTCATAATTGGTCGACATTATTGATTCCTGGATGACTTGATCTCTTGCAGTCTTACTGGCTTCCTTCCAGCCTCGCCAAGTCATAAAAACAGCGACAAATGCAGCGATTGCAGTAGCAGCCTGCGACATATCAATTATTAACTTCCAAATATCCATATTCTACACAGTCCACAATTCTACATCATAGCTTTTACAAGTTTGGACCAAATTGGTTTTGAGCTGATTGTCGCCCTGGAAGGTGTCGTCCAGAATAACAAACTTACTCGGAGTAAGGTCAGTGATAATAGCGCGTAATTGCTCTAATGTCGGCTTAACGTGTTCGTTGAGATACAACACTGGTTGACCCTCTGACAAATCACCCTCGGCCACAACTTGATAAACATGAAGTCCATCGACATCGACAGTTTTAGTCCGCGTAGTCAGCGGCAAGCCCATTTTCAAAAGCACCTCCACCAACAGATCTTCCTCGCTAGCATTATCATTGCTACTTTCACGCATCAGATCTAGGCGTGCCTGCAGTTCTGTCAAATCGCCCGTCGGCGCGCTTTGCCACTTGGTGAAATTAGTGTCAGCCAGTTTGTACATGCGATATCCGACATCCAGCGGCGTCTCGCGCTCAGCCAGCTTGTCGGCAAAGTCAGCCTTAATCTTTTCGCCCGCCCGATTGATACGCTCGCGGGCAATATCGCTAATCTTCTTATAGCCAGCCTTAAACGCTTCGCTCTTTTCATCGGTCGGCTCAGGCAACTGCACCATGATGTGCTTACGATTACCGCCATCTTCGGCGTTGAGTTGCATGACAGCATGAGCGGTGGTGGCAGAACCAGCGAAGAAGTCGAGGATTATTGAATCTTCGTTTGATGCTACTTGAAGCATTCTACAAATAAATTCAATTGGCTTCGGTGTATCAAATATCTGTCCACTAAAGAGTGATTTAATCATATCGGAGGCATTTGCGGTATTTGAAACGTCAAGCCAAATAGTTTCAGGGATTGACCCTGTGTGTTCGCTTAGGTATAGCTTTCTATAAAGATTATTACCAACAACAACTATTCTATTATCATCATCCAATTTTCTCATCGTTGCCTCGTTTACCAGATACGACCTTGGTGGTATTACAATACCACTATTAGTTGTATATTCAAATTGACGACTTCCACCCTGGCCGCCGCGGCGCCAAAGTCCCAATTTTCGATATTTTCCACGTAGATCATTATCAGGATTTGAATATTGACGCAGAGTCTCATCTGTTAATTCAATACGATTAAAGTATTCAATATTACCTGCACTTCTTGCATAAACTAGAACGTATTCATGCACACGACTAAAGTATTTAGCAGAGTTATCTTTTCCCCTTTTTCTGTGCCACGTAATCTGTGAAATGAAATTCCCTTCACCAAAAATCTCATCACAAATCTTTTTCAAATTCGCTTGTTCGGCATCATCAATCGAAATAAATATCACCCCATCATCCGTCAACAAATTGCGAGCCAGCTTCAAGCGTGGATACATCATGTTCAGCCAGTTGCTGTGATAACGGCCGGCGGTTTCAGTGTTGGTACTGATCTTTTTGTTACCCTCGTCCACCTGCTGGCTAAACTCCAGGTAGTTTTGCAAACCTTCCTTGAAATTATCCGGATAGACAAAATCTTTGCCAGTATTGTACGGCGGATCAATGTAAATCATCTTGATACTGTTGTGGTACTGCTTTTGCAGCACTTTCAGTACCTCAAGGTTATCACCCTCGATGAAAATGTTATTGGTCGTATCCCAATCTTTACTTTCATCTTTGGCGGGCTTAAGTGTCGCAGTTGTCGGGTCCTGGGCTGCCCGAAGCGCTTGTTTCTTGCCCGGCCAAAACAGCCCAAACCGTTCATTCGGCTCACCAGCATCCTCCGCCAGCAACTCCTTCAACTTGACGACATCCACCTTACCATCCGCAATCGCCTCCGGCACTAGCTCCTCCAGCTTTTTGGCTAGATCGGTGCGGAAGTTGGGAGAAGTGGATGGTAATTGATTTAAATTTTGATTTTCATAATTCTGCATATATTTTATTCCTAATACCTCTATTTATCACTTATCTCGTATTATATCAATTTTTGCGATGCTTTTCTGTATATTCATGTATTAACCTACGGGCCTGAGGCTTATTAACTTGTAGCAAAAACTGCAGTCTACCCCTTAGTTTATCAGACGGTCTAGTTGAACGTTTAACCTGCCTCCGCAGACGAGAGAGCTTACTATGTCCAACTGTCAATCTACCGTCGTTAGCGATTATCACACCAATAACACTCCGTCCTTTTTGTCCTTTTTTCACTATTCCACTGTCCTTATCAGGATTAATTCTGTAGTGCGTAGAGTTTAGCATATGGTTAATTGTCGATCTATGCCTACACAGTTTGTCGTATGAGCCGGATATAGTGATATCATCAACCCAAATTGAAAATTTTAGTCCGTTTTTTCTACAATAGTCATCGACTACACACGACATCTTCTCAACCGCAAATATAGCTATACTCATGCTAGTTGGTGAACCTTGCGGAACGTGCACCCCGTGCTGAGAATTCTCAAAAGTAGTCAAGTGCGCAAGAATATTAGCAGCTTCTTCGCAATAATTAAGCTGGTATCGAAATATATGGAAGACGTCGACATATTTGATAGAAGGAAAGAAGTCTTTAATGTCATACTTCATGAGAGCAGGCGAGGACGCATGATATTTTGCATTATCAACGACAGAATATCCCTTTCTGCCACCCATTACTCCATATGGTAGCCTCTCCATCTGTGGCTGCAAAACCGTGGTGTTAATTTTTTTAAGAACTCTTTTAAGATATCCATGAGGAGGCTCAATGGTTCTAATCTTAACCCGACCTCCAGCCGTAATTTTCTTTTTTTCGAACGGTACATAATAAGACTGTCTGTCGGCCAGCAGAGCCAAGAGTTCTTCCTTAGGAATTTTAAGAATATCCCTACACAATTTTGTAGTTGTAATACACTTCTGATTCACCATGATTCACCATTAATTATCGGGTGTTAATAGCAAGTCATGGTGCTCTACCTATTTCATAAACATGAAGATCAGTAGAGCTAGTGTAGTGCTGTCGATCTGAATGGTCAGATTCTTATAGCTAATTACTAGCATATCCTCTCCTTTCCTTTAATTCGGCTATTTCGCCGCTGCGCATTTACGAAAAGCAAAACTAAAGAGTAGACAAATAGCCAACACTACACAACCAGGAGGCCATCCGCCGACTGAGGATAACGCTGCGCACCTATTATATAGGTTACATTAACATTATCCCACATCAGCGTGTGCCAGGCCCGTTATGGTATCAACGATACCGGCGTAAACGCCAACAAGCTCTTCGCAATAACGCACAAGAAAAGGTTAGGAATGTACAGGACAGATTTGGCACAACATACCGTACCTGCCTCAATTGAAATTATACCACAACAACCTCAACGACCATACAAACCCGCTTGACGCCCTCCTGTAACAAAAACCAAAGCATCAGATTTATATAAAATACTCTCCAAAATATAACAGACATGGAGAATGCTTTTGTCATTAAATAAATAAGCAGCGATTACAGTAAAGAGAAACCTGTCAATAGTTTTTTGATAAAAAATGTATTCAATTTTTACAGATGTAACCTGTGGATAAAATATGCTTATGCTATTGACAAAACACTGAAACTATTGACTTAATTATAATCCTATGCTATACTAATTATGTTAACGTACCAGGTTGTATGAATTAACCCTCGAAGTGTCCTCATGGGCACTTCTTGTTTTCTATAAAAACCTTGTCGCCCTATCACGTATTTTACTAAAATTCCGATATGAATCGACTGAATAAGCAGTCACAATGATACTTTCCGAGTTTAAAGAAGCTCTCTTGCTCACTAGCGGTGACAAAATAACCACAAAATCGTGTTCTTCTAACCACAAGTATAACCTGTCGCCTTTAATATGCTCAGCCCAGAATGCAGTCACCTCAGGCTGTTTGTAGTTATCGAGAATAGCGCGCACCCACGGTAGCTTATTAGCGCGATCGTAATCTATGACCCTTAGCCCGTTCCCTCTAGTTATCATATGAGTAAAACCATAGGTTAGTTGCAAGTTTTGCCAACTTGGGTCTAGATTATTATTCACTATGACTCTATATCCGTCAACGACTGGATTATTGGAACTTATAAAGTCTCTATTGAACACTTCTAGCAACTCCTTTATGTTTTCGTCGTAAGAACCCCTTAGATTAAGAGGCAACGGTAGCCAATCCGGATACATCTATTTTTTCGGCTCCCACATGAGTATATTGATCTTTTCTGAACTATGAGGCGTACCACACGTCAGCTTCTGCCCAGAACTATGCTCTATGTACGATATAAGTTCTTTTTTTGCATCTGATTTTTGCTCTTCCTGCGGCCTATTCGCATACATAACAGCACCAGTAAACAAGTCGGCTATTTGAAGACCGATGACTTCATGCGAACGCAAAGGCTGCGCAAGCAGTGAAGCATTGTGTAATCTACCCGTATTCCTTAAGTAGCTTGCAAGTTTTGTAGTCCTTATGCCAGACCAAGCGTCTTTATAGTCAAGAAAAAGACGCATGTCACCGTATCTTTTTTCTGCAATAGTCCTGACAAGAATATAGGTCATTGAATAATAAAAGTCATCTCGAGTCTTATTATAAGTTTCATAATCAACAATTGATTTATCGATAACTACCGCTCGATAGTTTACCTGTTCAACAGCGAAAAACACATCGATCAGCTCCTTGTAATAATCAAGTTTCGCTGGGCTTACTTTCGTCCATTTAATCTCTCTATGCGAAGCTATATCGTGCTTCTTTTTGACTGTTCTAATCGCATCGGTAAACAGAGAAAGCTGAGGGATGCTAATCCAAAGCGCACCGAGCACCATAGTATTACTGCTCGGATCGTCAGTATGACCAGATTCGTCTATATATACATTAGTTGCGCTTAAAAGCGTTTCTATATTCTCCATATCTATATTATACAATATTCGCCTATGGATTAACTCCGCAGACTAACTTACCGTGAAAATCACCAACTTTTTACCTTTTTTCACGGTAAGTTACTTATCGTATGCTAAAATCAACCGCAAATAATCTCTCTGTGACAACTTGCCCCTCCGACGCTTGCTGCGCCAGGGCTATTTTATTTGAGATTTGCTCATCCATGCTGTCTTCAAGGTCATACTTCTCGCGGTTGAGGGCACGAACTTTTTTGCGCAAAACTTGGACTTCGCTGGCAATTTTTAGACGAGAGGCGGCGTCGCCCGCTTGGCGCTCTTGTTTTTGCAAGTCTCTGATTTTAGCGTCAAGCTTATCAACTTTCATTTCGTATTCAACAATCTTGTCTTTGTATTGACGCTCCAGCAGGTCTTTTTTATCAAGGTAAGCGTCAGTGTTGCGACCCTTGACTTCCTCTTGGCGTTCGGCAATTTGCTGAGCCAGGTGATTTTGCAACACTTCTGTAGGGGCAACTGCTTTTTGGTTGCTATCAGCAGCGTATAGCTCGAGGATCTTGCGGCAAGTCTCCGTATCAAGCAACATACCGTCTTCTGTCTGCGCTGACGCCAAAATGTAACTTTCGCTCATATCCGAAGAGTCTATTTTCATCGGAAAGGTTACCTGCTCGACAACCATTGTGCCGCGTGCACCGATCAGCTTTTTAACCTCAGAAGCGACTCGATCAGACTGGCTCATATCAAAGATAAGTTCTGCCGGCGGCGTTGGCGCAGTCTTTGCTGTACGGCGCACATATTCTGCCAAATCGTCGGCATATTTGTATTGCCGAGCGTGCAGCAAGCGTTCAGTTTTATAGAAATATGTTCCGCATTCGATGTCTTTTTCCGGTGCAGTTTTTAGATCAAAAACGTGTTCGTTTGCAAACGACGCGTTGCCGCGCAGTATATAGCGCGTCAGGTTCATAAACAATCGCTCAAAGCGCGTAAAGGCTTCTTCAGCTTGCTCGTCGTAGCGGCGGAAACGATCTTGCACATGAGGGTCAAGCCCTTCAAAAATCCGCGTCCGCGCCGCCTGCTGTTCGCTGTCAATTTCCGACTTAAATTCTTCTTGCAGTTTTTCAAACCGCTGGTTAATTTCATCATTGGTGCGGCACGTGTTCAAAATATCGTTAATTTTCTTTTCAAAATCCAGTCCGCTTTCAATCGCGCCTAATACATCGTTGCTGGCGCCAAATGTACTTTTGAACAAACTAAATTTGTCAGTCAATAGTTCAAGAATTCGCTGCTCGGCGACATTGCCTTGATTGCTAAAATTCACCACCACAACATCATATTTCTGCCCCATACGATGGACGCGACCGATACGCTGCTCAACGCGCTGCGGATTCCATGGCAGGTCATAGTTTATTAGCATGGAGCAAAACTGCAGATTAATACCCTCGCTAGCCGCTTCGGTGGCGATCATAATCTGTATTTTGTCATCTTTGAATTTATCAATTAACGCCTTGCGGCGGTCCGCTGATTCTATACCAGTAACGACATCGGAACTTTCATTGTCCGCCAACCATTGGCGATAAATCTCGGTGCTTTCTGGCGAGTTATTTTGTCCGTTGAATAACACTATTTTCCCATCATAGCCCTGCTTTTTAAGCGTTTTGGCGATATAGTTCTGCGTCAAGGTTGATTCGGTAAAAATAATTGCTTTGCGAGCGGCTTTTGACGCCAGCGCATTAAAGCCGACATTGATTGCTTCGACTAATTTTTCGGCTTTGACATTTTCTTTGATTGAATCGGCAAAGTCGGCGTATGATTTTAGTTCGTCGATTTCAGCCTGAAACTCGGCGCGCTCTTTGGCCGATTTAATTATATAGTCATCATAAGCACCAGTTTCCTCAAAAGCTTCAATCTCTTCGTCGTTCAGATCACCCAGCTCGTCAATCAAGCTGCCGCGGTTATCGCGTAATTTACCGGCAGCGTATTCTGCCTCCATGCGACGGACGATATTTCGAAGTGTACTAGCAACTGCAAACGTAGACGAACCGAGGCGTTTGCGGAGAATCAGCGCTGACAAGTGGCGCTGCGAAGATGCAAATGCATACAGTTTATCGCGATGCAAATATTCATCCACCAAATCATATAATTTTTGTTCGTCGCCCGACGGTTCAAACTGCACCGTTTTGGCAATGCGATCAGTATATTTAATGTATTTTTTGACTTCCGAGCGTAAGGTGCGCTTGGCAATTTTGCTCATGCGCGAGCGAAGATCGTCAAGTGCAAACGGATGATTTGACTTAATATAGCGTTGGCGAAAAACGTCAAGCTTATAAAAATATTTAGGGTCAACAACCGACACTAAGCCGTATAATTCTTCAAGTCTATTCTGCAGAGGCGTGGCTGTGAGTAGCAGCGATTTTTCGGAACCTTTGGCGATACCAGAGACCGCGCTGGCAATACCTTTTTGGTTATTATAGAAATTTCTTAACTTATGAGCCTCATCAAGAACCAATAAATCCCAACCATTCGATAGCTTTTCTGAATGGCGATTTGCAAATTCGTAAGAACAGATATAAATACCGTCTTTCTTGATGGTCCCTTTTGACTTAATCCATTTAGCGTCGACAACGGTTGCCGGTAAATTAAACTTTTCCTGCAGTTCCTGCGCCCACTGCTGACGCAAACTTGATGGCGTAATAATCAGGATCTTTCGTTTGCGTTCCGAGTAGTATTGCATAATAACGATCCCCGCCTCAATGGTTTTACCGAGGCCGACTTCATCCACCAAGATAATACCGCGAGCCGTTGGCGAGTTTAATGCAAACAATGCCGCGTCAATTTGATGCGGCGTCGGAATAATCTGAGCATCAAACATTAGACCCGACAACTTAGCAACGTCATCGTTAGCATAGACACGCTCAAGCTCATGGGCAATATACTTTGCCTGATAATCAGAGTTAATCATCAGAGTTATTATAACATTTTTCTAATCGATGGTTCGGAAGGATTGCTTGGTGATTAATAAATGAGACATAAGAGGTATGCCAAGCAGTTCGCCGGCACGTTTGAGCCGATTGGTCGTTTCTATGTCGGCCTGGCTTGGTCTCATACTCCCGCTCGGATGATTATGCGCCACGATGATGCTGGCAGCACGGTCGGCGATGGCGTCGGCGAAGACCTCGCGCGGGTGCACCAGGCTGGCAGTCAGGGTGCCGATAGTCACCACCCGCTTGGCAATCAAACGATTCGCGCCGTCCAGCGTCAGGCAGACAAAATATTCCTGCTTTTTGTCGCGAATGTCGGTTAGCAGCTCGACGGCCTTTTCCGGGCTGTCGATGATTGGTTGGTCGCTATCCAGTAAGTACCGCCGCGCCAGTTCCAAACTCGCCAGAATCACCGGGATTTTCGCTTCACCCAAGCCGACCACGCCGCGCAGATCATCATACAAAACATCACCGCCTTTTTGACGCAAAATTTTCAGCACCTCGCGTGCAATCTTGCCAACATCCGCCTGTTTATTACCGCTGCCAATAATCGCCATCAACAGCTCCAAATCGCTCAGCCGCGCCGTACCGTAACGCGCCAATTTCTCACGGGGACGGTCGATTTTCGGCTTGTCAAGCACCTTCATAATCTTATTATATCAAGCTTCTCGTCATACATCAGCCACCAATCTTCGCGCTACCATTTCGTGCAGCCCTTCAGCCACGCCAAGGTTATCAGCTATTCAGGATCGCTCTGGCTTGCCGGCCGCGCACCACGCACATTGCCACCACTAACATGCCAAACAGCTGCGATACTAATAAGGTTTTGTCTGCACTTGATTGAGCCGTTGACGCAGACTCTTCTTCTGGATTGAGCCGGCTGTCGTCCGTCCACAAACCAGACAATGGGCGAACATCTGTAGCCGGAATATCACCATCCACAATAGTTTCGCCGGTATAAGTCTGAGTAACGTCACCCTCATCCATCACCAAATAGTCTTGTCTGAGCAGTTCACCATCAACCATCTTAGCTTCGAGCACTTCCTTGTCAGCAACATTAACCTTTCGTTCCTCGGTCATGCCAATGATTATCTCTAATCCAGAAAATTCATCAAGCAAAACTTCTTCTTTCACCGGTGATGGTCCATTCTCTGGCGATTTTATCAGCACAGTTTCACACTTCTTACGAGACGTCTCACGTTCCTTTGATATCGCCACAATCACTTCGTCAACAATATAATCTGTTTCTTCAGCGGTTGGCATCTCAGACGCTATTGGCAGCCGCTCCACCGGCTCATCATCGCAATCCACAGCTGTGCCATACGCCAATATACCAGCACTATCCGTCCGCACCACCACAGATTCAGCCTCGATAACTTCATACAACCCCTCAATCTCCTCGCGCAGATCAGAAACCTCTGTTGCTAGCCCGATAGTCGCTTTTTCAGCCAAAACCGGCTTCATATCTGCTGTTGGCGATTCTTGCTGCCGAGTCAAAACCACCGCTTCGTCTTCAGTCCAGATCTCACTCTCATCGTAAACGTAATCTACTACATCATCGCGATACACATCCCTAACCGCCATAATTTGCGGCTTAATATCAGCCTGATTTACTACTGGTTCAGATTTCGTTTTCTGAGGTAAATTATGTTGAATTTTAGTATCATTACTTGCCACAAAATCAATAGGCGGATCAATATCTATAGCTTTCTTTCTTTTTAACGAAGCCTCTTCAGATACTGTATTTATAATATCACCTGTAGGCAGAGATCGTTCTTTTTTCACTCTCTGAGCCGGTAGCCCTCTTAACGAAACGTTTGTATTTTGTTCACTATTGGATGATTGTATGCCAGAAGCCCCGCGGTAATTTGCTTTATTAGACCTATCGCCAGCTTGGCTCCCCTCACGACTAAGTGTTGTTGAGTCAACAGCAGCTTTTTCACTCCGGCTATTATATGGCAGAATATCCTCAATAATCTTATCTTGCGGCGTTTTTGTGATAATAGCTTCTCTCTCCACTGGTAAGCGATCGCTGGCAGACATCTCGCCCTGTTCAACAATAGGGGAGTTGTCATCGTCAACCGACTTGGTTTCTATTTCTTGTGGTGATATATCCATAGGTTTTGATTGTGATTGCACATTTTTTTCTGGTAATACGTTAAGGTTATTGTGTATAGCTTTTAATTCTAAATCCACCCTACCACTATCATCAGCGGCTTCCCCTGTTTCGTTAGCCACTTTAGATACCACATCTACATGTCCTGTCTCAATTGGTGTTTCTGATGTTTCTTCAGTGTTCCTTTGATCATAGAGTCGCACTGGACTTGGTAGTACTAGCTCTCCACGACCATCTTCATCAAGGTCGTCAATACTGTCTGGAGCCAATAATCTATCACGTATCGTTTCTACGCCTTCCTGGCTTTTTGGTTCTTTTTCCATCGCAGCTTGACGATCTTGACATAATCCTAAGTTGACACAACCAAAACACGCCGCGCTGCCAAAATTTCGACAAAACTCAGGATTAATTGGAGTACAGTCTTCTTTTGTGTCGTTATCAGATATAGCAACATCAAGCTCTGCCTCACCGCCGGCCACCGCCACCAGGTCAAGTTGGCTTGCATCATTAGCCACTGCTTCACTAATGCCAGACGAAAAATCCTCGCCACCAGCACCGTCTCTCAACGACGAAAACACATCAAAACCATCACCGTCAATTCCTGCCGGTGATGGTTCTCTTGTAGTCGCCTCCCCAATCATTGCTCAAAAAATGTCTCCGTTGAAATATGTGATTCGTCGACGCCAGCGGCGGTTAGTTTTTGCCAAACATCGCGCACAAACGGCAGGCTGCCGCAGACCAGAAAATGCGAATCACCCGGCACTTCGCTCACAATGTTCGCCATCTCAAACCGCCCGTTATGCCAGCCGTCCGTTTCCTCGACCTGCTGACGCGTGCTAAACTTTTTGACCGTAATATTTGAGGCTGCTAACTCTTCCGAGAACACCATATACTCTGGTGATTTTTGACTCAAATAGAGAAAAGTTGGCTGCTTGGCATCCGCCAAAATACTCCAAATCGGACTGAGTCCGCACCCCGCCGCGATACCAACCAATGGCCGCTCGGTTTGCGGGTTGAAATCGCCGTATGCCCGGCTAATCTGCAGCGTGTCGCCAACATGGCGCGAACACAAATAGCTCGAGAATTCGCCGCCCACATTTTTCACGGTAATTGACATCAGCTCCCCACTTGGGCGCGAGGAAATACTATACGCCTTGCCTTCGCGCACCTGGCTGCCCTCAATGAATACCGTGATATATTGCCCCGCCATAAAGTCAAACGGCCGCGCAAAATACAGCGTTGTCACCTCAGGATTCTCCTGGCGCACGCGCACAATTTCGACAGTTAGTGAATCACGCATTCTTTGACATACCTTTCCATTATTTTTTGGGCAGCCCTAAATTCTTCGTTAGTGAAAGTGTGGTAATTGGCAAACTTCGGGCTAATGGTGGTACCGGTGCGAAAATGCTGCAAGGCAAATCGCTTGGCGCCTTTAACCAGCTCGCCAATCTTTTCAAAATCCGCTACCTCCAGCTGCTCACGAACGATCGTCGTCCGAAATTCATGGCCAATCCCTGAATCAATCATCAACCGCACGTTGTCTTTGATTGCCATGAGATCAATCGGCCGCGCTGCAATCTCCACGTATTTTTCCAGCGGACCCTTGACGTCCATAGCGATAAAGTCAATCGTCCCCTCCTCGACCATGCCGCGCACCATATCTGGATGTGTACCGTTAGTATCTAGCTTGACATCAAAGCCGAGGTTCTTAATCATCCGACATAACACTGGCAAATCTTCGTTGACCGTCGGCTCACCACCAGAAATCACCACGCCGTCTAGCCGACCAATGCGCGATTTCAGGAAAATCATCGCCTCCTCGACCGGAATGCTCGGCGCTAACCGCTCGGGCAACACCAACTCCGGATTATGGCAGTAGCCGCAGCGCATATTACAGCCCGAGAGAAACAGCGCTGCCGCCACGTGCCCTGGATAGTCCACCAGCGACAGCTTCTGAATCCCGCCAATCGCTACCTTAAGCTGGGACAGCGACGGCGCAAGCTCGCTGGTGTTCGGCGGCATCGTCATAATGCTCCCTCATGTCAAATTCAGCTTGCTTACCCTTGTTCCACTGAGAAACTGGACGCAAGAAGCCAACCACACGTGAGTAAACTTCAGTCGTTTCATTACAATTTGGACACGTTGGATGTTCACCAACCAAGTAGCCATGATTTTTACAAATACTAAAGCTTGGACTAAAGGTAAAGTACGGCAATTTGTAATTTTTGCAAATCGTCTTCACGAGTTTTTTCAGCGTTTGTGGATCATCCATGCGCTCACCCAGGAAGAAATGAATCACCGTGCCGCCAGTGTACTTGGTCTGCAAATTATCCTGCAAATCCATCAACTCAAACAAGTCATCAGTGTAGTTGACCGGCAAGTGGCTGGAGTTGGTGTAGAACGGATGTTTAACCGCCGCGCCCAAGCCATTAGCAAAGTGGGCTCGGTCAGGGAAGCTAGCCTTGTCAAGCTGCGCCAAGCGGTAGGTCGTGCCCTCAGCTGGCGTCGCCTCCAAGTTGTAATTATTGCCCGTTTCTTTCTGGTACTCCACCAAGCGGTCACGCATGAAGTCAAGCGTTTTCTCGGCAAATGCCTTACCTTTTTCAGTGCCAATGTCAACGCCCAGCAAATTCAAAGCCGCTTCGTTAGTACCGATCAAGCCGATAGTCGAGAAGTGATTTTTCCAGTATTGATTAAAACGCTGCTTGATGTTGCGCAAGTAGAACTTGGTGTACGGGTAGAGGTTAGCGTCGGTCAATCGCTCCAAAACCTTACGTTTAGTCTCCAGGCTATCTTTCGCCATATCCATCAATTCAGCCAAGCCCTTAAAGAACTCTTTCTCGTTCTTTGATTTCAGTGCCAGACGTGGCAAGTTAATCGTCACCACACCAACTGAACCAGTCATTGGGTTTGAACCAAACAGTCCACCGCCGCGATATTCCAGCTGGCGATTATCAATGCGTAGGCGACAGCACATTGAGCGCGCATCTTCTGGATCCATGTCAGAATTGATGAAGTTTGAGAAGTACGGAATACCGTATTTGGCGCTAGCCTCCCAAAGATTTTCAATAACCGGGTTATCCCAGTTGAAATCTTTGGTGATATTAACTGTCGGAATCGGGAAAGTAAAGACCCGGCCGTTGGCGTCACCCTCAGACAAGACCTCCAGCAGCGCTTTATTTAGCATATTCATCTCTTCTTGGTAATCGCCGTAGGTAGTGTCCCGCATCTCACCGCCGATGATCACTGGGTTATCCGCCATGTGCTTTGGACATTCCAGATCAAGCGTAATGTTCGTAAATGGTGTCTGGAAACCAACCCGCGTCGGTACGTTGACGTTGAAAACAAATTCCTGCAGTGCTTGCTTAACCTCATCGTAGTTCAATTTATCAGCGCGAATAAACGGTGCCAGCAGTGTATCAAAATCAGAGAATGCCTGAGCACCGGCCGCCTCACCCTGCAAGGTGTAGAAGAAGTTCACCACCTGGCCCAAGGCTGAGCGGAAATGCTTGGCTGGCTTGGAGGCCACCTTTCCAGCAACACCCGTAAAGCCTTCTTGCAACAGATCAGTCAAGTCCCAACCAACACAGTAAACACTGAGGAGGTTTAGGTCGTGAATATGCAAATCACCTTCCTTGTGCGCCTGACCAATCTTTGGTGTGTAAATTTTATCCAACCAGTAAGTTTTCGTAATTTCGGCTGAGACGTAATTATTCAAACCCTGTAGGCTATAGCCCATGTTGGAGTTCTCATTCACCTTCCAGTCCAGGTTGCCTAGGTATTTATCAATCAAATCAATGTGTGACTCAGAGGTAATTTCACGCAGTTTTTTATGCTGGTCGCGGTAGATAATGTAAACCTTGGCAGTTTTCTTAAACTTGGAATCAATCAAGATATCCTCGACGACATCCTGGATATCCTCGACACCCGGCAAACGTTTTTGATTGCGAGTTTCCAGTACCGCCAGCACCTTATCGGTCAATTTGACAGCCTGCTTAGCATCAAATTCGCCAGTCTCCAAACCCGCCTTCTCGATGGCTTTCTCAATTTTTTTACGGTCAAATTTAACAGTCCGACCATCGCGTTTTTTGATTGATTTGTACATACCCCTCCTTATTATGGCAATAGCAAACCAGCCCCAACCTCCCCGAGGGGCTTGTGTTGCAAAAAACGTTATTTATTTTCTAAAACACCATATGTAGTGCTTAATATAGAATATACACGCGATATATAGCGTTTGTCAACGAAAATACATTGTATTATTTACATGTGAGAAGCGGAAGTGTTTGTTCCCTCTGATAACGCCAAAACGTCGCGGTGAATCATATCAATAATCTCTGCCTGAGTCAGCTGTTCGCCAATTCGCTGCTCGCCTGGCACACCCAAAACGTCTTGATCTTTCCACCACTGACGCATCTCCGATTCGCCAAATTCATGAGCGTTTGGCTTAGTGGCGTGGCGGCGCACCGTTTCCTCAAACGATACGTCAAAATAATAAATCAATTTTTCGCCCTGAAAATCATTCAGCAGCCGATGCAGCATCGCGCCGTATTTTTTATTACTCAAAATACCCTCCAAAATCACCGTATAACTAACTTTGTTGCCGTACATGCATAAATCATACATCAACTGAATTGCTGGGTTACTTTTACTGTCTTTCACGCGAAGCATTTCCCGGCGCACCACATCCTGCGACACCAGCATCGTGCCGTAACCCAGTTGACGCTGGAGCAAGCGCGCCGTGCTGGTTTTACCGCAGCCAGAATTGCCGCGGAGAATGATTAGCGGATGAGAGTCCGTCATGTACGCTCCAACAAGTCATAAGCAGCTGCTGCTGACAGCGCCTGCATTTGGCGAAGATTATCGCCTGGCTTAAGCGGCGGTTTGAGGCTGCGGATAAGATAAAAGCCAACAAATGCCGCTAACATATCCGCATTGAGTTCATCCAGCCACGGCGTTACGTCATGACCATGTCGCGCCATATCAATCAAAAACTCCGTCGCCCCAGACCCCTGAGGCGCATAGGAAGCCCAGTTCCAATCGACCAATTTCAGCTCACCAGTTTGCGGATGAAACGCCAAATTATCGCTGCGAACATCACTGTGATCAAAACGATCTTCTGACTGCTTGGCGAAGTGTTTGGCGCGCACCGAAATATCGGCTAATTCATCGCTCCTACTCAGTAATTCCATTATCTCCTGGCAGTGCCGCTGGTTGACTTCTGATTGCTCCGGCAATAATGTTCGGTAATTATCAATCAGCTGACGACGGACGTTGGCATCAGTAATAATTCTATCAATGCCGTCATCCAAGCCAAGCTCCGCCGTCGTAAATGGCTGTAATTGCAATTCCTCAATCACCTTATGTGGTAACTCCGTTTTTTCCAGCTCGCGAGTTGCTGTTACCACCGCTGAAATATATAGTTCTGCCAGGGATTTTTCTGTTGGCGGCCGCCACAACCAGCCGTCGGTCGACGCATAACTGGTTGTCATCAGCACGTGCCCGTCGCCGTCCAGTTTTATCCAGCCAGCAACAAATTTTGGGTGAAGTTTCTGTAACAACCGCGTCACCTCATAATCTTTTTTAGCCAGTCTAACTCCCGCTCGCCTTCGCCTGGCAATACATCAACATCAACTTCTTTGACAAAAATCGTCTTATCGCCCGCCGACACCAAGGCGCGGCGATTACGCGAAAATCCACCACTGACTGACGTAACTTGTAAATCCGACAGATCAGCACCAAGCTCCGCTGCCGCACATTGCAGCGCTCTGTCGGTTAGTAACTTGTTGTGATTGGGTAGGGTCTCCATATGGGAATTATAACATTGAACTCACATCTATCGAGAGGTAATTTTAATGTTGCTTCCCGATACGACCTTACATTTACCGCCAACTGGATACGTGAACTTCGGGTCAGTGTGACCAAAATCGAGATTGACCACCACTGGAATCGTGGGATCAATATTTTTCGAAAGAATGGTGTCGCTAATCATATCGTCAGTCGCCCGAGATTCGACCTGAAAACGCCCAACTAAAATTGCTTTTACTTGACGAAAAAACGGCTGTTGCATCAACGCCTGCACGTGGCGCTCAAACGTTTCGGTGATTGAGTCGTAGCTATCGTCTTCAATACACAAAATAATATCGCCTTCAACTTTCGGAAAATATTCCGTACCGTTCAATAGGTTCAGACTACACAAATTGCCGCCAATCATCACTCCTTTAGCCGACCCGCTCTGCACGACTCGCGGTCCATTATTTTTCAAAGCTTGGCGCAGCGAAGTTTCGTCATAATTCCACGGAAGATCATAAAATATTTCCGATTGCTGAACGATAAATTCTGCCGACTGATCTAAAAACAAACACCGCCGAAAATACTCTAACGAATAATCAGCTTCTGGCGGCAAACCAAAACAGTAGAAATTCGGCATCGCATAAGTCACCAGCCTAGTTTTAGCTAAAATAGCGTGATTAAGAACGGTGATGTCAGAAAAGCCACCAAAGATCTTCGGATTGTCTTTTATAATTTGCCAGTTAATTTTACCAAGCAACTGGTTGGAATTAAATCCGCCAATCGCCGCCAGAATACACTTCACGTTTTCGTCCATAAACGCTTCGTGCAAATCCTCAACCTTCTCGTCGTCCGTCGGACAACCTCGCTGATTGCGAGAAAAAGCATTTTTGCTAAACGTAACTCTACTCTAACGCCGCTTTCGCCCGATCTAAAACTCTTTCGTCAATATCGCTCGCTGAGCGCGCTGGTGCAATCACCCTCACTTCATCGCCTGGCTTTAATCTATCTGGCATCATATATTTCCTTTCCTAAAATTAATCAATCAAAAAACCTCCCGCAGGAGGCATAAAACAGCAATAAAACACCTCCTGCTTACACGTGGAGATGATGGTGATGTTGTGAAAATAATTTCGTCATATGAGGTATTATAGCAGAGATTGGTTCAATTGATAGAATCCTTGTCGCTATACTTCAATTCGCACCCCTTCTCGTTCAACAATACTACAGGGAGAAAATGTTAAAACTCAAAATCACAACACTTAATTGACTATTTGTGTTGTAACAATACTGGTGAGGTAGATATATCATTATTACTAGACGACATTATACCAACACGAGAAAAGCCTACGGCGTACATTCTTTTTATAGATGGTGGCGACGATATTTTTTCACCGGCTCGAGGTATTTTAGTATTTTTTTTCACCATTCTAAGACTGCGGCGAGCCGCCGTCCTACTTGGATTTGCGACTAGATCGCTTACTCTCAGTGTTGGTTGACTCAACGATGCTAGTGTCGTCACTTGATTGCTCCTCATCATTACTGCTTATATCCTTTTGTTTTTTTGTTTTATTCTGTTCGCTACCCAGAACAGTTCCTAATAGCTTATCTACAAATCCAGTATATAAAACCTCAGAATTGGCTTCCATAAGTAGGCTTGAAAGCTTACCTAACCACGCATCATACTCTTTGCTAAACGGCTCTTCATTACTTCTTATAACATTTGAGAGATAGTTTTTTAAAACCGAGAAGTCAATTACATATCCGTGATCTGGACAATCATACGTAATAAAATCTAGGAACTCGGCGATCTTACTTTCATCAGAATTAGTATCACCATACTGTTTAATGATTCGCCTGGCATACATTTTTCCAATACTCAAATATCTTTCCATTCTACCCATCTCATAAACTTCAACACGCTGCAGAAGTGGGGCATAAAGATTTGAGTTGTATACAAGAAGCATTTCTGCGAGTTGCTTTCGCCCAATGCTAATATTAGGGTCTGATTGCAAATTCCTAAACAGCTTAACGAAATTGTTATTAGATAGCTCTTCTATCTTTAACAGACTCGCTTGGATGTTAAGAGCAGACTCCCACTCCTCCCTGGGCTTTTCCGCATCATCTTTGCGGATTTGGGCATCAATAGGCCCCAGTTCGCCATATTCATGCATAACAATACGGCTCGCTCCGAGCGTAAAAAGCGTAGCCGCGCTTTTTGCCCAAAAAGGCACAATCACATTCACAGTCTTATAATGCTCTCTAAACGATCTAATCAATCGATAGGCGTCATCTGGTGACCCACCGCCTGAGCTAATAATAACATCAATTTCGTCTCCTTCTTTTTCCTCTAGCGCAGCCCGAGTGTTAATTACCGCCCTAGGTCCAATTCCATCAAAAAGCAGAAAGGTTTTAATATCACCACGAGACAGCTGCAGGTTTTTTAGTGTTTCAATCAATTCCATTTCTAACCCATTATATCACTTCAACTTTATCAATTGCTAGTTAATAATGCTTAGAAACTTTACTATAGATACCTGAAAAGTCACCGAACATTACTGTGTCAGTGTGACTATCGCCTGCACCTCCGGCCAAATTCGCTGTACCAGCCGCTTGCCGCGCGTGATTAGTCGCACCCAAGCGTCGCCGTACACCCGGTTGATTACCATCAGTCCTTGGACATCACGAATCTACCAACAGCCACTCAGCCACTCTTCTATTGACACAATAATCATAATTCGATACGATATGAATGAATATAAAAAGTTATTCATTCATATCGTTAACATGAAGGAGGTTACCAGCGTTGGACAAAAGACAAGCATTAAAAACAGCCGCCTATGATGTCTTCTCAAAAAAGGGATATAAAGAGACCGGTATCTCAGAAATTGCTAAACGTGCTGGCGTAGCAGTCGGTTCTTTTTACAACTACTACGACGGCAAAGAAACTATCTTTCTGGATGTGTACATTGAAGAAAACAACCGTATTCGCCAAGCGATGATGGACGACATTGATTGGCGGCAGGATTTGGTTGAACTTGTGAGACAGATTTTTGAACAGTCACGAAACCTCGTTTCGTCCAATAAAATTCTGGCGGAATGGCATAATCCAGCCGTCTCTCGTACACTACGTAGTTATTATTCTTCGGGTAAGAGTAAAGCCAGGAACACCTTCCATCAATTTTTAGTCGAGACCTTTACTGGTCGCATGGCAGCAGAAGGATATTCAGAGGAAAAAATTCAGGATATTTTACAGGTTTATAATTTGTTTTACTACATGGATATACATATCACCGAAGGTGATTTTCCAGGTATTGGTAGAACACTAGAACTACTTGCCACTAACTTTGTTAAAGGTATTTTTACATCATGAAAAGGAGTAAAAAAATGGTAATCATCGTTATATCTATTCTTACAGTTATAGGCCTTGTCACTTGGGGTGTCATCGCCTACTTAGGGAGAGGCCAAACGTTATCGGTCAAATCTATCGAAAATCCTAGCGGAGACCTTCATGTCATTCGCCTAACAAAGCCTGATAATATGACATGGAAGACAGGCTCTTACGCCAAGATCACGCTACCCAGCACGGCATCTGGTGGTGAAAAGAATGATCATAAGGGCGAACAGACAAGTCGTTGGCTGAGTATCGCCTCTAGTCCTGAGGATAATGAAATTATTATCCTAACCCACAATAGCGGTAGTCCCTATAAAAAAGCTTTGACTAACCTACCGGCAGGTAGTCAGGTCAAGATGAGTTGGCTGGAATCTTCTTTGTCAGTTACAGACGGCAACGAGCCGCTGATTTGCTTCGCCTCTGATGTCGGTATCTCAGCAATGCGACCAATCGTCAGGCAGTGGGCCGGTAAACGTCCTATCATGCTCTATCACCTAGACAAGGGGGTAAAGGTCTTTGACAAGGAGCTCTCAGAGCTAGCAAACAAAACAGCCAATATGACTTATGAGACCAGCGCTAACCTTTCTCAAAGCCAAGAACGCTTCAAGCAGGCGGTTGATAGACATGGCAACAAGGCTCAATATCTCGTGGCAGGACAGCCCGACGATGTGAAAACGATGAAGAAACTCCTTAGAGACAACGCGATGCATGATAACGTCAAATCAAGTACTTTTCGGGGGTTGAAGTAGTCAATATGACTGCGTGGTTGCCGATAGGTGGTAATACTTAGACGGCTATCGCCTGTGCTTCCGGCCAAATTCGCTGCACCAGCCGTTTGCCGCGCGTGGTTAGTCGCACCCAAGCGTCACCATAGGCTTGGTCGATTGCCATCAGTCCTTTTCGGCGTAAGTCTGTCAACACGTTCATCACCGTCCTGCGCGGCATGCCCATTTGTGCTGCCAGCGTGGCTGTATCGTCACCGCCATCTTCGTAGACTTGCTGCAATAACAATGCCTCGTTGGTTGTTAAAGTTGCTTCTTGTGATTGTCTCGTCTTCATACTTATCCTTTCTTATGGTTATCGTGAGTATATGATAACCAGACGGTCTGTAATTTTGCTGTAAGCGGTAGTTTGCAATAACTCATGCAGGCGTCCAAGTGAGTGTCGAGCAGCTTGTATGTAGCCAAGAAAGCCGTAAACACTTTGTAAGTTGCTTAGCATAAGCAATCAGAGTGTATGTATATCGAGCATCATGAAGAGCCGCCTCAGAAAACTCTATGGCTGTCTACTACTAACCGAAGTTATCAAAACAACTTGTATTTTGTACAAACTGATTATAAGCTAGAACGCCAAAAGCAATTCCTAATCCAGCACTTCCCTAGCGAAATTTCTAACTGCATCAAAAGTATTATATTCGCTCAACAGTTCGCTTTTCGCTACCCACCGGACATCGTGAACTTCCCTGGCTTGGGGAGTTAATTCTGCAGTGTCATCGGCTTCCAATAAAAACACCATGTCCAGATGGATATGCTCGACATCCTTTTTACTCTCGGGGATGATCTGATACATCAGTGCGTACGGACGCGGAATTTGGGCTTCCGTGATGTTTCTTAGCTGCAAATCATGTTCGTCTTCAAGGATTGGCGCGGCGCTTATGCCTGTTTCTTCGTAAACCTCGCGGATAGCTGCTTCGTGCGGCACTTCATTCTCCTCAATATGTCCGCCCGGCGGCAGCCACTTGCCCAAACCTTTGTGGTGAATCAGCAGCATCTTAGTACGGTCTTTATTAACCGTATAGCCAGTCGCTGTAAAGTGCTTTTTATGGTTTTTAGTGGTTTGGAAGATGGGTTTAATGGTGTTCCTTTACTTTAACAATATACTTTTTACAACCGTAACAATCTTTTCAATGTCAGCATCTTTCATACCCTTACGAAAATTAAGATTAATATATGCATTTTCAAGAGACTTTGCCAGTTCATTAATTAGATTTTTCTTATCTTGCCGCTTCTCTGATGAGCTAAAAATAGTAGTTAAACTTTACCTTTGTAAGCTGCTTGCGTAGTTTTGTACGATTCTCATATACATCAGTAAGGTTTTTCTTTAACTGTTCAAAATTACTGCTGCTGACAGCGAGTGCTCTGCTCGACGTAGCTATTACTTCAGGCATTGTAGCGACGTTAACAATCTTTGCCATCCTATATCTCCTTGTAGACTTGCTATATATTGATAATACCACGGTTACAGAGCCATTATTTAATCCAAATCGACTCTAGAAATTGCAAGATCAGTTTTTTGGCAAGCACACGACTTTCTCTCCGGTCTTAAATTGCTAGCCAATCAACTGAATATCTCAACAAAGCTTTACTTTTATCATACTTATTGTTATAGTGCTATTGAGCAATTAGTCCGGAGGGGATGTATGTTAATAAAAAAACAACTTTCAAATATAAAATTAAAGTTATTGTTTGGGCTGATGACGGTTGGTTTAGTCGCTGGCGGTACGCTTTTTGCATTGCCAATGAATAAAGCCAACGGAACCGATCCAACAACCGACTCAAACTATGAATTAGTCTGGCAAGACGAGTTTAACGGCACGTCGCTTGATACAAATTCTTGGAAATATTATACCGGAAAATGGGGAGCGAGTAACGTCCAAACCTGCTACAGAGATTCAACCGAAAATGTCAATGTGAGCGGCGGCAGTCTAAACCTAGTCGGCTTATATAAACCGGGAGGATCTTGTAATGGACAAAACTTCGACTTTACGTCTGGATTTGTCCAGACCCAAGGTAAAAAATATTGGACATATGGCTATTTTGAAGCCCGCATAAAAATGCCAACGAATAAAAGTACTTGGCCAGCGTTTTGGATGAGTCCAAACACGGCCACATACGGGTCATGGCCAGCAAGCGGTGAGATTGATGTCGTAGAATCAAAAGGCTCTAATTTAAATTATGCCGCAGCCGACGCCCACTGGGGAATTGCGCCAGGTAACAAACGTCATAAACAAGGCCGCGTGAGTTCAGATATCTTTAGTGACGCCAGCCAATGGCACACGTACGGTGTCAAATGGACTGAAGGCAAACTAGAATTTTATATTGATGGAAAATTATTCCACACAATCAACGACTTTAGCCAACCAAACGCTACGACTCACCCTGGACCGTTCAATATTCCGTTTTACCTTCGCTTCAATTTAGCGATTGGCGGTGATTATATTGACGCACCATGGAATGACGCCAGCAAATCCATTGCCGATTTTCCAGCAACTATGTCAATTGACTATGTCCGTGTGTACCAGAGAAAACAACGTCAGCCAAAAACAGTTTCCGTGCCGGACAATAACTTGCGTAGTCTGCTCAATCAAAAGCTGGCAACACAGCTTGGAACAGCTCGCACGAACGACCAGACTATTACCGACATTGAATTAGAAAACCTAACAAGCCTTAACTTAGATGCCACACCAAGTACTCCAGCTGGTCAGTTGATTAGTAATCTAACAGGACTAGAGGCGGCAAAGAAACTGACATCACTATCTCTTCAAGACAACGCCATTAGCGACCTGAGGCCACTTGCTGGACTTAATTCATTAACCTCGTTGAATCTCAGCAACCAGAAAATCGTCACTAGTGTTACTGTCGATTCATTTGCTTCACCGTTAAAGAACCAGACGGGTGCGGCTATTGACATTCAAGATTCATCTACGCTTATCAATGATACTAACACCGCTGGTAATCTAAAGCTCGTTTCACCGATTTATGACGGCCAAATGCATACCGCTCAAGCAACGTGGACAAAGAGCATCATTATTGGCGGGGCCACCGCCAACTTCTCCGGAACATTGACTGTTAATGCCACCCTGCCGCGGCCAGCTGGCCTTTCATCCCTGCAAGCCGCCATTACTGCCGCTGAAGCTGAACCTGAATACATTAAGAATGACGACGATGTTAAAAATGCCTTGGCTACTGCCAAAGCTGTAGTAGCACAGGCTAACCCAAGTCAAACCGATATCCAGAATGCTACCAACAACTTGAATAATGCTGTGGCTGCTGCCAAGCAAAAAGAACGAGACGCCCAGGCTGTTGCTGAAACTGCCGTTGCTGCTGCCGAGAACAGCAAGCGCCCATCCGACGTTTCTGCTGCCCAGCCTAAGGTCAATGCTGTGCAAGACCTAAACAAGAAGGCTGCTTTCCAAACAAGACTACAGTCCGTCACCAATGCCATTAATTCAGCAAAGACCAGTCTATCTACACTAATCAGTCAGGCGCAGGGCCTATCGACAACGGGCATGACTAGCGCTACCACCCAAGCTCTCCAAGCTCAGATTACCGCCAGCCAGCAGGTACTAGCCGGTAACTCCTCAGTTGCAGAGCTACAAGACTCGCGCGACAAGCTGCAAACTGCCATAAATAACCTCAGAGCAGACAAGACTGCCCTACAAGCTACCATCGCTGCTACTGAAGCCGAACCTGGCTACATTAAGAATAACTCTGAAGTTGCCGATGCCTTGCAGCAAGCTCGCAACATCCAATCCAGTGCGAATCCAAGCGTTGCTGATGTAAAATCCGCTACCGAACACTTGCAGCAAGCCGTAATTGAAGCTAAGCAAAAAGAGCGGGATGTCCAAAATGCTGCTGAAGCTGCTGTCACCACCGCTGAAAGAGACAAAACTCAAGCCGCCATCGATACTGCCAAAAATATCGTTAATAAAGTTCAAGATCCAACTAAAAAGGCCTCTTTCCATAATAGACTGAATGCCATCGTTGTTCCAAGTCCAAACCCAAACCCGAATCCAAATCCAACCAACTCGGCTACCATTACTCAGCCACATGGAGGATCTGTAACCGTCTCCACTTCTGGCAACAAATGTTATAACCTGGCCTCTGTCAAGGCAGCGCCCGCACCAGAAAGTTACAATAATCGTACTCTAAGAGACGTTGTCGACTTCACTATCAATTGTACTAGCCAGACAGCCGCTACTGGCTACACTACTCAGGTGACCCTAACTCTTAGTCGACATTATAGCGACACCAAAAACCTTATTGTTGCTAAAATAGCCAACAACACCCTCAAAGAAGACATTACCAGCCATGTTACCTTTGGCACCTCAGCTGACGGTAAATACACCACTATTTCCTACAGCCTGACCGACGGTGGCTTTGGAGACGAAGACGGAGTGGCCAATGGCGTCGTCGTTGACCCAGTTGGTATTTATGAAAGAGAAGCGGGCAATAATAACAGTAAGACTAGCGGTAATGGCAATAGCAGCAATGCATCGCTAGCGAATACCGGCGGCAGCCTACCAATTGCCATCTCGATTGCAACTACTGTCAGCCTGGCTGGAATAGTATTAGTGCTATTAAAGCGTCGCTAAGATATCCACAACTACATATAAATCCGCACAAAATACCACCCTATAATAAGGGTGGTATTTCATAGGACTATACAGCATTCATGAGGCCATTATAAACGTAAACTATTACAAACAAAAATCACTCAATAAGAGTGATAAAATATAAAATCTGGCTCCGGGGGCGGGGTTCGAACCCGCGGCCTATTGGTTAACAGCCAACCGCTCTACCTCTGAGCTACCCCGGAATATGTATCGTATTATAGCGAGTTTTCAATCAGTTGTAAAGTTACCGGCGGACAATTTCCAGGGCTTTTTTCAAGATTTCTACCTCCAGGCGCGATTTCTCATCATCCGCCGCTTCCCGCTGCTTAATCTCCTTCACCAAGTTTTGCCACCAAGCCTCTTTTTCCGCCTGGCATAGCGCCAATGACCGTACCTTGCCGTCGCGCTTATCTAACATCCCGGCCGCCACCAAATTATCAACATGCTTCGCCACCGTTGAGACCGACTTATACCCCAGCGCCCGCATAATTTCCCGCAGCGTCGGACTATAGCCGTTGCCCTTAATAAACCCATCGATAAAGTCCAGCATCAATTTCTGCTTTTTCGTCAGTTGCATATCTAAAGTATACACCATGCGTTATACTTACAATATGGCAAAAAACTTTATGGGCGACGCTCGATTTTGGTTTCTGGCAATAGTTATTTTTGGCGGTGTCTTTGCCTTAAGTCCCAGCATAAGTTTAGCAATCCTCGATTTTCCCTCTCTACGCCTGGGCTTGTATCAAATGGCAGCCGCCGGCCTCTTTGCCACATCTTTACCACTATTATTTACAAACTGCCAAAGATTCCTTAAAAATCGTTACCTAATTGGCGGGTTCTTAGCAATTTTTCTAGCCGTGTCTATCGGTGTCTTTTTCGCCGAGGCGCATCTTCGCACTATACTTTATTCATTGTCGCTCTTATTTTTATTAGTTGTAGGTTTATCGGCTGGTGTGGTTTATGCAGAATTGTCAAAGACTAAAAAACAGAGACTGGCCAATATTGGCTTATGGAGCGGTTTGGTTTTCGGAATCTTAGCCATCATCCAGCTCATCGCCGCCACCTTCGAACCAACTAGCTTTGGCACACTTTGCCCTGGCTGCAAGGCTGATGTTTTTGGTTTTCCGCGCATCAATCTATTCGCCGCTGAACCGCAATTCCTAGCCAACGCTCTACTGCCCGCCTTTTTCTTAGCCCTCTTCCAGCCAAAATCTCGCCTCGCTCAATTCAGCTTGTTTTTCACCGCCACAGCCATCGCCTTGACTTTTTCTCGCGGCGGGGTATTAGCAATTTTTCTAGCCATTATAATTTTCATCGCTATAGCCTCAATCAAGCGCCTCAATATTTCTTTCCTCTATAAAAAACTTCCTCTGACTATCATCGGCACGTTTTTCGGATTTACTTTACTATTTTTATCCGCCAATGTTCGCTATAGCAGCTCGCCGTTCATCGCGCACAACACGCTCGTTAGCATGATTGACCAATTATCGCTCGGCCGAATCAAAATTCCGCAAAAAACCACCGCGAAAAACCAGCCAGCGCCAGCAACAAAAAACCCTTCTCTGCGTAGCACACTGAACACAAAACCAATTTCACCCGAGCAAACCTTTCAACCTGCCGGTTTTGTCGAAGCCTCAGCCAACGACCGTCTTAGCGCCAGCGACTTAGCGATTAAATCCTGGCTAAACTCGCCGCGCACCTTTTTCTTCGGCGTCGGTCTCGGCAATCTCGGCAGCTTTATCCAAAAGTACCTCCACGTTAGTGTGCCAACCGACCAAACCGTCTACATTTTCTACATTTTACTACTTAGCGGACTGGGTATTATCGGACTGCTGCCGCTCATTATTACGCCGTTTATTATTCTCTTCTTTGCCATAAAAAATCTCCGCCAAACTAAAGCCCAATTTATTTTATCGTTGACAATTGCCTTATTTATACACTTTTGGTTTTTCGGTAGTTTCATTAATACAATCCATTGTTTTGCTATAATTGGTATCTTTTTGTATAATTACCCCAAAGATTATGCGGAAAAAGTCTGATTTTTACTTCAAAATTGCCTTAGTTGTCCTGGATATTCTGGCTTTAGTGAGTGCCTTTACCATTGCTTATGTGCTGCGAATTTCCTTAGACCCCAGACCGTTTCACATTAGCATTAATGCTCTAGATTTTATCACTTCTATCATCATGACCTTGCCGTTATGGATTATTATGTTTTATTTCTTCGGACTATACGACCGCGAAAGCTACACGCATCCTTTGCGCCAATTTGGACGAATTCTTCTGGCGTCAGTTACCGGAATTATGATTATGATTTCAGTAACTTTTTTCACCAATACACCGCTGTTTCCAGCCAAGCTTGTCGCTGTCTATGCCGCAGGAATCGGCTTCATTTTACTGATGATATTTCGAAGTACGGCAAATATTATTCGCTTGCGTCTGTTAAAACGCGGGTTGGGAGCACGCCGAGTTGTATTGATTGGCAATTGCGATTTAACCCATGTTTTGGCCGATTTTATTGAGAACAATCCATTAACTGGCTTTAAGATTAGCGGGATTGCGGCGCGGACTGAGTTTATCCCGATTGAACTGAAGAAGCTAAGGCGATCGTCGCTGGAATCGGCGCTGACTAGAGATAAAATTGACGTTATCATCCAAACTGATTCAAAAAAAGTCGGCGAACATTACCAGCTTGCCCAAAAACACTATCTTGACTTTTACCAATCGCCGGAACTCGACGGAATTATGACCGCCAAGCACACCATTGACATTATTGATTCCGTGCCGCTAATTCACGCTCATCCGACGCCGCTGATGGGTTACGGCCAGATTGTGAAACGAATTATGGATATCGTTGGCGGAACAATTGGTATTATTTTAGCCTCGCCGATAATGCTTTTGGTGGCAATTGCCGTGAAAATTAGCGACCCAGCCGGCCCAATCTTGATGCACGGCAAACAACAAAAGCGTCTCACTCGTTATAATCGGCCGTTCAAAGTTTACAAATTCCGCTCGCATTACGCCAAATTTGACGGTAAAACTGACGAAGAAGTATTCCAAATGGTCGGCAAGCCTGAACTGATTGAAGAGTATCGTAAAAACGGCGATAAACTTGACCAAGATTTTCGAGTTACGCCAGTCGGTCGTTTTATTCGCCGGTTTAGCCTGGATGAATTGCCGCAGTTGTTTAATGTCCTAAAGGGTGACATAAGTCTGGTTGGTCCGCGCGCACTGGTGCCGCATGAACTCAGCGCATACGATAAAAAACATGTTTTACTGGCGGTAAAATCCGGATTGACCGGACTGGCGGTAGTTTCTGGCAGGCGCAGTATTAGCTTTGAAGAGCGGCGGCGAATTGACCTATATTATGTGCAGAACTGGAGCTTATGGCTGGATATTACTATTCTATTAAAAACCTGCTTGGTTATTTTCCAAAAGGACAATTGATGAGCAAGCCGAAAATTGCCATAGTTCACGACTGGTTGTATGGCGGCGGCGCTGAAAAAGTCGTCTTAGAAATTCACAAATTATATCCAGAGGCACCAATCTATACTTCTTTTTGCACTGACGAATGGCGACGAAAACTAGATAATAAAGTCATTACTGGCTATTTGCAGCGCTGGCCATTTTCAAAACTCCGTCGCTTTTTGCCGCTCTTGAGGCAATGGTGGTTTGCACAGCTTGACCTTAGCGAGTATGATATTATCATTTCTAGCTCAGGTAACGGCGAAGCTAAATTTGCCCGCAAATCCCGCCCCGAACAACTGCATATTTGCTATTGTCATACACCAACGCACTTTTATTGGCGGCACTATGATGAATATATTAAGCGTCCCAGTTTTCGTCCGCGCTGGTTAGCCAGATTAGGTTTAAAAACTTTGGTTCGACCCCTGAAAAAACGCGATTTTGCTGCTGCCCAGCAAGTTGATATTTTCATTGCCAATTCCACCGGCATACAAGCTGATATCGCAGAATTTTACCAGAAAAAAAGCACTATTATTTTTCCGCCAATCGACATATCAAATTTCTCGCCGCTAGCTAAAACTCGTCAGCAAACAGTCATTCCTAAAAAGCCGCGCTGCCTGATTTGGGGACGAATTGTACCAATGAAGCGACTTGATGTAGCTATCGACGCCTGCCAAAAACTTGGTTGGCGGCTGGATATTATAGGTAAAGGTCCCGATATGGACCGTCTGAAAAAACTGGCCGGCTCACATACAAATTTCTTAGGCTTTGTTGATGATGCAACGCGGGAAAAGTACATAAAAGAAGCCGATTTATTTATTTTTTGCTCGCATGAGGACTTTGGTATCGCGCCGGTTGAGGCTCTAGCAGCAGGAATTCCGGTGATTGCTTACCAAGCTGGTGGCGCGCTTGATTATATTAAGCCAGAAAAAAACGGCTGGTTTTTCTCAGAGCAAATAGCCGAGCAATTGATAAAAACCTTGAAAGAATTGCCGGATAAAAAAGTTTCGCCAACAAAAATTTCTGCCACCGCTAACGAATTTTCAGCCGCCATTTTCCGCAAATCAATGAAAAATATAGTTGAAAAATCATGGAAGGAGTATTCTCATGAAAATCGCCATTGATGCTCGCACATTACGAACAAGTACTGGCCGCTACATTGAACGCCTGATTCATTATCTACAAAAGATCGATAAGAAAAACGATTATATTATTCTATTAAAGCCAAAGGATTTTGACAGCTGGCAACCAACTAATCCGCATTTCCAAAAAGTAGCCTGCCCTTATAAAGAATATACTTTTTCTGAACAAATTGATTTTAAGAAACAATTGGAGGGGCTGAATCTAGACCTGGTGCACTTTGCGATGGTTCAGCAGCCAGTTTGGTATAACGCTAGTCCAGTCGTCACCACCATGCAAGACCTAACCACTGTTCGGTTTAGAAATCCTGATAAAAATCCCGTTATATTCTGGATAAAGCAACAAATTTACAAATGGGTCAATAAAAAAGTCGCTCGAAAATCCGCTCATATTATCACTATCTCCGATTTCGTGAAAAATGATTTGGTTGGATTTACTGGCATTAGTCCAGATAAAATTACAGTGACGCTGGAGTCAGCTGACGAGTTACCAAAGGGTAATGATCCTGTCAAAGAACTGATTGGGAAAAAATTTATTATGTATATTGGCCGTCCAACACCGCATAAAAATTTACGGCGGCTGATTGATGCTTTTGCATTATTACAAAAAAAACACCCAGAGCTAACATTAGCCTTGGCTGGCAAGAAAGACAGTAATTATGCTCGCCATGAAGTCTACGTTAATGAACATAATATTAAAAACGTTATTTTCACTGATTTCATATCAGATGAGCAACTGCGCTGGATGTATGAGAATACGGCTGTTTATTGCTTCCCGTCACTTAGTGAAGGCTTTGGCCTGCCAGGTCTTGAAGCGATGTTACACGGCGCGCCTGTAGCTTCAAGTACTGCTACTTGTCTACCGGAAACTCACGGCGATGCCGCTCACTATTTTGATCCGTATGATGCCGAGGATATAGCGCGAGCTATTGATGAAATTCTGTCTGACGAAAAGCTACGTCGAGAATTGATTAAAAAAGGCAAGCAGCACGTCAAAACTTTCTCCTGGAAGCGGATGGCCGAGCAGACGTTGGCAGTTTACAATAGTGTAGTTAAGGATTAGTTTTCTGCGCCAGTCGCTTGATTGATTCGCGTCGATGAATCATATTTTTCGCTGTCACCAACACAAAACTGCATTTTAATACCGTATTTTTCACAGACAGTCGCCTCTGGTATTTCGGCAGTAGAATTACGATCGCCACCGTTTGCAAATATCAGTTCATTACCCTCAAACAATCTCGCAAGATGATCAAGAGTAGCACATTGCGTACCGTCTTCATCGATTGATAACACCACCTCATCAACTACTCTTAAGGCCCGAATTAGGCGCAATCGATTTTGTTCATCAAGGATAATTTTGCCTTTTTTTATCAGCTGCTGCTTGTCATTATTAACAATCACTAGCAACCTATCTCCTAGCTGAGCTGCCGCTTCAAATAAATTAAGGTGACCACCGTGCAATGGATTAAAATAGCCGCTAACAATTACAATTTTCATGTATCCTCCTCTATAACTTCTATATTATACCTGATATACTATAATTATGACAAAGATGCTAGTTACGGGAGGTGCGGGATTCATTGGCTCGAATTTTGTACATTATACCGTCAAACACAAGCCAGAATACGACATCACTGTTATCGACAAGCTCACCTACGCGGGCAATACCGCCAATTTACAGCCAGTAGCTGACCAAATCAATTTCGTGGAGGGCGACGTTTGTAATGCCGAGTTGATGGACAAATTAGTCGCTGAAAACGACATCATTGTGCATTTTGCCGCTGAAAGCCACAACGACAATTCCCTGCGCAATCCGTGGCCATTCGTCGAAACCAATGTCATCGGTACCTACACCATTTTGGAGGCTGTCCGCAAGCACGGCAAGCGTTTACATCATATCTCGACTGATGAAGTATTTGGCGATTTAGAGCTCGACGACCCAAACCGCTTCACCGAAGACACGCCGTACAATCCATCCAGCCCCTACTCCAGCACCAAAGCTTCCAGTGATATGTTAGTACGCGCTTGGATTCGCAGCTTCGGCATCAAAGCGACGATTTCCAATTGTTCAAACAATTACGGACCCTACCAGCACATCGAAAAGTTTATTCCGCGTCAAATTACAAATATCTTAAGTGATATCAAGCCTAAGCTGTACGGTACTGGCGAGCAGGTTCGTGACTGGATTCACGTCGATGATCATAACTCAGCAGTTCATCTCATCTTAGAAAAAGGCGAACTGGGTGAAACCTACATCATCGGCGCCGACAACGACCACGTCAATAACAAGATGGTGATTGAACTGATTTGCGAGCTGATGGGCAAAGGCAAAGATTGGTATGAACATGTCAATGACCGCCCTGGCCACGACATGCGCTACGCCATGGACTCCAGTAAATTGCGCCGCGAGCTGGGCTGGCAGCCTGAATACACCGACAATCAAACGGGTATGCGCGACGGGCTGCTACAAACCATTGAATGGTACCGCGAACACGAAGACTGGTGGAAAGCGCAAAAAGAAGCGGTTGAAGCAGCATATGCAAAGCAAGGACAATAATCATGTTTGATCCAAACAACTACAATGAATTGACCGTCACTGAATCTCCAATCCCCGGGCTGTTTGTAGTAAAACTGCCCGTACATGGCGACAACCGTGGCTGGTTCAAGGAAAACTATCAAAAAGAAAAGATGGAAGCGTTGGGGTTACCGTCGTTTGACATCGTACAAAATAACATCAGCTTCAACGACAAAGCCGGCGCCACCCGTGGCCTGCACGCCGAGCCGTGGAATAAATTCATCTCCACCGCCAACGGCCGGGTGTTCGGCGTGTGGTGCGACCTTCGTCAGGGCGACAGTTTCGGCCGAGTTTTCACGCACGAAATCAATCCTGGCACCGCAATTTTCGTACCCAAAGGCGTTGCCAACGGCTATCAAGCACTTGACGATAATATCGCCTACACGTACCTAGTTGACGCGCACTGGTCACCAGCCGCCAAATATACCTTTGTCAATCTGTTTGATCCAGCGCTTGACATCGACTGGCCCATCAGTCAGGACCAAGCCATAATTTCCGAAAAGGATGCCGCTCACCCGCTACTTGCAAACGTAATTCCGATGGAGGTTTAATGGATAATAAGACGGTGGTTATTACCGGTGCTAATGGCCAACTGGGGCGCGCACTCCGTATCATTTTCCCAAATGCCATTGCCTTAACTCGTCAAGAATTAGACATTACCGACGAGGCTGCTGTCAAATCATTCAAGTGGCAACCTAATTCGATTATTATCAATGCTGCCGCCTGGACTGACGTCGATGCCGCCGAAAAGCCTGAGAACTTTCACCAAGTCGACCTAGTTAATCACCAAGCAGTGAAGTATTTATCAGAGGCTGCAACAACTCACGAATTGACATTAGTACACGTCTCTTCGGAGTATGTTTTTGACGGATCTCAGCTAGTTCACAACGAAGACGAACCCTTTTCACCGCTCAACGTTTATGGCAAGACTAAAGCTGATGGCGACTTAGCAGCCGCTACCACAAACAAACATTACATCATTCGCACTTCCTGGGTGATTGGCGATGGTAGAAATTTTGTCAATATCATGCAAGATTTAGCAATGCGTGATATTAAACCATCGGTCGTTAACGACCAAATTGGCCGCCTCACCTTCACCGATACATTAGCGCGCGGTATCAAGCATTTGCTAGAAACAAATGCACCGTATGGCACGTATAATCTAACCAATGAAGGCCAGCCAGCCAGTTGGGCAGAGATTGCTAAAATTATCTTCGAGAAATCAGGCAAATCATCTTCAGACGTACAGCCAGTTTCTACTGCTGAATATTTCGCTAATAAGCCAGGTGTCGCTCAGCGACCACTGCAAAGCACCCTAGACTTAACCAAGATCGAAGGGCTTGGCTTTATGTCAGAGAATTGGCAGGATAAATTAGACAAGCTGCTTAGTTAATGCTATTTGATTTTTTGCATTTTGAAGGTTTTGATTGATCTCTTTATTGCTAACGCTATTCTTACCCCAATAAGCCCTATCTGCCAATTCACCAACCTTGGCTGGATTTCTAGTTCCCATTTGATTTGACAACCAATTACTGCCAAGCATAAATGATCGCTCTTCACGTTCCATTGATTTTTGTAGTGCATCTTCAGTTAAATCTGTTCTACTCTCGACGAATACTAACTTAAAGTTGTCTGGCATCAGATAATCTGCCAACCACATCACCCGTGGCATATGCGCAATATCTGCTACGATAACCGCTGTCATTTCAGAATTAGCCAATAATTCCATTTTTTCTCAGTACTCATGACGCCAACTTCGTCAGCAGTATAGCCATCCTTAATCAGTGCATTCGACAAGATCATCGGGATGCTATTTGTAAAGTTAGTGACTGTATCAACCGAGTCAGGCTCCTCGTCTGTATGAGCATCCAGCTCTTGAATCAACTCACTAGCCTTATCTGCAGCCACACCAGAACTCAGTAATTGATCGGCAACATTCTGCAACATCTGCTCTTTCATTAGTGTCGAGGTGCTGATACGCGGATATTTCTTATATTCGTCCAGTAGTGCGTCGGTCAACTCAGATGAACTGGCGGTAGTATATGGGTCAATATTACGAGCCTCGTATATTCGCCGAAGCGCCCGCGTACAAACCTGCATATCTTGCATTGTTGGATCAGCGTCAACTTCATGCATCAAATCATTCAAATCGACTTGTTTTTTCCTTTACTAATTCCCGCATTTTGGCATCAGATGTATGAATCACATCTTCATAGTTAAGCCCTGCGTCTCAGCTAAAATTGGCATCGCTGTTGCCATAGCAATCGCCTTGTTGTTCATCCTACCAGTGTGAACAACTTGCACATCAGTATTGCCCGTCTCAATCGCCTGTATTATACAGATCGCTCACCATGTCGGTATTTGCCACTGATTCTAGCGGTAATTTTACATTCCTGTCGGGGTGATCAATCTCCGCTTCAATAACTTCTTCACCACGAGCAATGTTGACGATGACATCTGTCCTAGAAAGTATTTCGGAAAGTATTTTAGGATTCTCAGCTTTCACTGAAGCCTCGGGAGACAGCAGAGAGAATTCACCTTCATCATATTGATCACCCAGGTATTTATCACGTTGTGCTTGCTCGTATAAACTCAAATCTTCAGGGTTGTCTTCAGGAGAATCTGTAATAAAAACAATTTCCGGTAGACTCTCCTGTAATGATTTAGAGACACCATGATACGACACATAAATAATTGAACGGCTCCTTGGCTCCTTTTCAGGATGATCCGGGTCTTTATATAACACATCGACCACCTCAGTAAGATATTCTTCTCAATACTGTTCAAAGTGGTTAGGATTGCTGGATGTTTTTTCTATACTCATAACTGCCTCAGATTTTAACTCATTTTTGTATTTTTGTCAATTAGCTAATCTATTTGTTATACTTATTACTAGAAAGTAGGAGGTTTATGAAAGGAATAATTTTAGCAGGTGGATCAGGAACGCGCCTTTGGCCAATTACCCAAGCGATTAGTAAACAGTTAATGCCAATTTATGATAAGCCGATGATTTATTATCCGCTTACCACACTCATGCAGGCAGGAATTCGCGACATTTTGATAATTACCACGCCAGACGACCAAGCTGGCTTCCAACGACTCCTTGGCGACGGTTCACAGTGGGGTATCACCCTCGAATATGCCGTTCAACCCAGTCCAGATGGTTTGGCGCAAGCTTTCATCATCGGTGAAGACTTCATTGGCAACGACAAGGTGGCTTTAGTCCTGGGAGATAACATTTTCCACGGTGAGCGGCTGGATGAGTCTCTACAGGAGTGTACTAATCCTGATGGGGGTACGGTCTTTGCCTACAAAGTTTCTGACCCAGAACGGTACGGTGTTGTCGAGTTTAATGAGCAAAATCAAGCTATTTCCATTGAAGAAAAGCCAGCCGAGCCAAAATCAAACTTTGCCGTTGTTGGTTTGTATTTCTATGATAATGACGTGGTTGAAATCGCTAAGAATGTCAAACCATCCGACCGCGGTGAACTAGAAATCACCTCCATCAATGCTGAATATCTACGCCGTGGTAAACTGCAGGTCCAGACCCTAGACAATGGTGATGTCTGGCTGGACACCGGAACAATCGACAGCCTGACTGATGCCTCTGACTTCGTTCGCGTCATCCAGAAACGAACTGGCCGCATTATCGGTAGTCCAGAGAAAATTGCTTTTAAAAATGGCTGGATTAATCGGGATCAGCTTAACAAACTCTCTGAGCCGCTGAAAAAATCTGGTTACGGCAAGTATTTATAAATAGTGTTATACTATTAACATGAAGAGGGTTTGTGTTATTATTCCAGCTTATAACGAGGCAGCTGTCATTGAAAGTGTTATTAAAAAAGCCAAAAAAGTTTTCTCAAAAGCCAAAAAAGACTATTTGATAGATATTATACTTGTCAATGACGGGTCGAAGGATAATACTCTTGATCAAGCTCGAAAGGGCGGCGCAATTGTCATTGATCATATTTTGAATTCTGGAGCTGGCGGCGCCACCTTGACTGGGCTTGCCTACGCGCGACAACACGGCTATGATATTGCCGCCACCATGGATGCTGATGGTCAGCACGATCCAGAAGATGTCTTGGCGGGCATTCGGCAGAGCGACAACTCTAACACTGATTTACTTATCGGTAGCCGACTCATCAATAGCGAGGGCATGTCTAGGACTAAGGTTTTGGGAAATAAAGGCTTAAGTTTCATCACTTATGCCCTGTTTGGTATTAATGTTACTGATTCGCAATCTGGTCTGCGAATTTACTCGCGAAAGGCAATTGATAACCTTGATTGGAAATCAACTGGCTATGAGTTCTGCTCAGAAATGATTTGGCGTGCCAAACAGGCAGGCATGGTAATCGGTGAATATCCAATCAAGGCAATTTACACCGACTATTCCCGCGCCAAAGGCCAAAACAACTGGAACGCCATCAATATCGTCAAACGATTATTCAAACAACGTTTAACGGAGTTATTCGAATGAGATATCTTATCCTCGTACTACTCAATGTGCCGATTATTTTAGCAGCATTGATCAATATCATCACTCAGTACAAACTGCGCAAAGTTAGTGTAACGCGCTTTCGCCATCAATTAATTATCTGGATGGTTATCATGGTTGTACTGATTGGGTCATTTCCTCTGTATAACATTTCGATAGGCCATCCGCCGCTGGATTCGTCAGAGTTAAGCTTATTTGATATTTTGCAAACTACAGCGATTATTTTGCTATTCTACATCGCCAACAACCAGCGCCAGCGTATCGACCAAAACGAGCGAAGACTGCGCGATTTGCATCAAGAATTATCAATCAGGCTGTCGAATGAAAAGTAGTATTGATATTATTGTACCGTACTGGGGTGAGTTTTCACTACTGAAGCAAACCGTCGATTCAGTGCTAGCACAAACCAGCAAAGCCTGGCATTTGACTATTCTTGACGATCATTATCCAGATAAAACCGCCTATAATTATTACAAAAAGTTAAACGATAAACGCATCACGTATATCAGACACCGTAAAAATATTGGTATCACCGCCAACTTTAATTACGCTATTCAACACGCAAGCGCACCGTATTGTATGATCGTCGGCTGCGACGATAAACTACTACCTAGCTACGTTGATACTGCGCTAAAAAACATTGGTGAAGCAGACTTTTATCAGCCTCGCGTACAGATAATCGACGACAAAAGTAACGTATATCTACCGCTTGCCGATAAAGTTAAAAGAATACTGCAACCTAAAAAATCTGGCATACTGTCTGGCGAAAAACTTGCTGCGTCGCTTTGCTGCGGTAATTGGCTTTATTTTCCATCCATCACTTGGAAAACCGATACTCTCAAACAATACTCATTTGATACAAAGTATAAAATCCTTGAAGACGTCATCGTCGAATTGACCATGATTATTGATGGCGCTTCGCTTTATTTTGACACAACAGAAACTTTTCAATACCGCCGTTTTGCCGAGTCGTTATCCAGTAAGGAAAAAGGTAAAAATGGTATCCGATTCAAGGAAGAGAACGAAGTCTATGATAATTTTTCCGATAGGTTTAATGAGATTGGCTGGAAAAAAGCCGCACGAGCAGCAAAACTCCGCGTGACATCACGCATTCACAGTTTCCTGTCGCGGTTTTAGCGCTTATCCTATCACTCTATTTTGTCTTTGCAAATTTGTGATTAACCGCCCAGGCGTACAGATTGACGATTATCGATTGCGGCAATAGGTCATACAGTCGCCAGTTTATATCCTTCTTCGCTATTGGCATTTTAGCGTTTTTCCAGGGCGTTAGTTTCAAATATTTACGCCACAAAAAACCAACTGGATTATCGTTACCCTGCTGCCATGGCCGACCGTTCACACCAAACTGCGAATGAATGATCTTCGGCGTGTAGTAACTCTCCATGATTTCATCATAACTGTAAAAGCTCTCGGGCAAGAAACCATTGGCCTTAATATATTTTTTAATGTCATAGCCATAGAAAACGGTCGAAAAGTTATATTCCACACCAACTTTCTTGATCTTGCCTTTGAAAAACACGTTGCACAAATCTTGGTCAGCCACCTCGTAGCTATTGTGCCGCAAATGCTCGCGCATCTTAGCATCAATCTTATCTTTCATCCATTTTTTGTGATTGATAAGCATAACTCCACAGTTAAAGTAACCGTCGGTTGGCTTCAAGCCAATGACATCCTTGTGCGCGTTCACCATGGTAGCGTCATATGACAGCGCCATCACATTATCCTCAAAATCAAGCTCCAAAAGACCATCAAGCGCACCGCTAATCACCGTGTGCGGGTTAATGTACAAAATTCGGTCCGTTTTGATATCAAGCTTAGCAAACGCCAGCATCTTATACCATGTGATATATAATCCCTTCCAAGCCTTAACGCCGATCTCTTTCAATTCGTCAGGATAACTTGATACGTCAACGAAAGTAATTGTCGCGTTCTTATAATTTCCAACCATTTTGTTGAATTTATTGATACTATCTTTTTTAAGTTGATGTCCAAGATAGAAAATATTGATCTGTTTCAGGTGTTTATTGTTCTCTAGGAGTGACACAATAGAAATTGCACTGACTACTGCATAGTTGTCGTCACTCTGATATAAAACGTTTAAAATTCCTTTGTTCATAATAAATCCTACTTGTTCGTTGACAATTGTTTAACATATTCTTTCAGCATTTCGGTGTAATCGCTTGGCACAAAACCCGTTTGGCGTAACTTCGACAAATCCATATCGCTGTTGAGCGGCCGCGGCGCAAAGCCTGGTTTACTAGCAGCATACTCCTCGGTAGAAATCGGCTGTACGCGGCTGCGATCATATCCGGCATATTCAAACACGTCAGCGGCAATTTCGTACCACGACTTCACTGGACCTTCGTTGGTTACGTTATATAGTCCATATGCAACTTTATTATCTAAGAAGTATTTAGTAGCTCGAGCAATTTCCGACGCAAAAGTCAGCCGGCCAAACTGATCATTGACGACTTTTGGATTGATGCGCATATCCGCCAAGTTTTTCATGGTTTTTGGCATATTGTGACCATCGCCAACGACCCAAGATACTCGCATGATATAGTGTTTTGGCACCAAGCTAACCGCCAGATCACCAGCGGCCTTACTTTCTCCATAAACCAACAGAGGCGCAACTACTTCATCGTCTTTATGATTTTTCTCTCGGCCATCCCAAACATAGTCAGACGAATAATGGACAAGGGTCTTATTTTGCTCAATGGCAATCTTAGCTAGGTTGCGCGGACCATAGGCATTAGCTAACCACGTCTTAGCACGCAGCTCGTCTGTCTCAGAACCATCAGCATTAACCAAAGCTGCTGCATTGATGATAACGTCATATTTTGACCAGTCAAACGCCTTTACTTGCTCCTCATCGGCTATATCCAGTTCTTCTCGTGATAAAGCCTTGGCATCTGGAAACATGGCACACAATGCCTTACCTAGTTGTCCACCTGCTCCTAAAATTACATATTTCTTACTCATAGCTCCCCTTTATCTTTGTCAGTTATTATAGCATCTTTTAACGACCACTTGTAGATGACTAACAAAAGTGCTAGTTGCAAAAAGCTGATCAGCATAAAAACTAGCACACTGCCTAACATCGCCAACCGCTCAATCAAACGCATAGACACCACTACCGCCAAAATATCCGTGAATAGTAGTGTGTAAAATTGCCCCTTAAACCGACGCATAATTATCAGCAAATTAACATAAATCGACACAAAAGCGTTCGCCGCCGCGCCAATAACCATAATTGTCAAATCAAGGCGGAAATTATTGATATTGATACCAAAAATAACGTTAAGCATCCAAACACCAATCAAATAGCTCAGGACAACTGAAAGTACGCCCATCCCAAAAGTTATTTGATTAATCTTACCAACAATTCTCGCGAACTTCTTCAATTTTCCTTTTGCTAATAGTTCAGACAAATTAACGACATTCGGCTGAATAATAAACGATATGAAGAGTCCAAGGAGCGTAATTGGCATTGCCATAATGCCAAAATAACCAATTTGATCAGGATGGGACTTGTCCAAAAAATACCGCGGGATATTGAGTGAAAACATCGTCAGAAACACCACAACAAATACCGCTGAAGTACGTTTCATGATTACGACAGCCTGACTGGCGTATTCTTTGATGAACTTTTTATTCATAACAATAACCTCAACACGTCGTACCCATAACACATCGTACAGAAGGATAATGAGCGCATTGACTAGCAATATCGCCAATGTGCCATACATGACATTTTTAGTTACAATATCAACCACTATAAATACCACAAAACCAAGAATCGCTTTCATGGTTAGTGAGATGCCAGCGATGTACAATTTACGATGGATTTGCAAAACACCATACAACGAATCGGCAATTGATTCTAAAATTTTAAAGGCTACCAAAATCATAATCAAGCCTGTTTTCGTAGCGTTATATCCATTCAATACACAAAACACCACTGCAGAAACTGCCACAATAAGCGATGCAACGAAACGCACAGCGACATAACCGCCGCTGCAAAACTCCCGCTTGACATCAGACGCCTGATAAGTCCGGCCACCCCATAAAGATATCGCCCAAAACACCACCGAAAGCGACAGAGCAAACGAAAATAACCCAGAATCCTCGATGCCATTCAACCGCGTAATAACAATCAATAATACTGGTGAAATTGCACTCTGTAGCAATGAACCTAATGAGTTCCAGATATAGTCCTTTTTCTGCGATTGCATATCATTAGTATAGCAAGTTTGCTCAATAAACTACTCTACTTTATAATTTGCTTAGTATATGAAAAAATATTGGTCTCACTTTCTATCGTTTATTAAAAAGCCTGAAAACATCTTTATATCTTTGTCTTTATTTTTTGGGGTGTTGTCGGCAGCCACCGTACCTCTGCTGTCAGTCAATGACGAAGGTGTACATTATATGCGAGCCTATGGGTTGTCCCAAGGAAAAATTGAATCAGGAGTTGCCTGTACTTTACCTAAAGAAGTGGTATTAAAAGCAAAAGAAGCAGATGTAAATAATTTCGTAACTAGCTATAAGAAAACTATAAATCGTAGCGATACAGAGACAGGGAAATGCAGCAGCGCAACTGGCTATCCTCCAATTATGCATCTACCGCAGACAATCGGTATTATGTTTGCAAATCTCGTACACGGTTCACTTGGGATAACTATTATATTCGGAAGATTGGCCAACCTAATATTTTATTCATTTGCTCTTTACTTCATCATAAAATGGGTACGAATTGGCAAATGGACATTCGTAGCAACCGGCCTATTTCCGCTAATGATACATTTGGCAGCGTCGCTTTCCGGAGACAGTATGACAAATATCGCAATTTTTACCGCTATTGCTGCCACGCTAAATCTCTTTAGTCAAAAAAGCCCGTTAACTCGACAGCAGCAGTTGCTTATTATTGCTGTAGCCTGCTTGTTGATTCTCACAAAGTCGGTAACAATACTCTTATTATCACCAGTCATTTTCTTGCCAAAGCGCCTCTTCATTCCAGATAAAAAATCAAAAATATCTTTTATTTCGCAAAAATGGTTGGTTCTCTCAGCAGCAGCAATATTAGCAGGCCTTTGTTTAATAGCGTGGCTTCATGTATACACACAACCCTTACTCACCACTGGCGCACCGCATAATCCGCTTCATAGCAATCCGCTCAAATTTATCCAGATATTATTTAATACTTACCTAAACCCAAACCTGCCCGTATCCGACGATATCCTGAGGGGCGTGATTGGCGCATTTTCTGCTTTTAAATACGGGCTGCCGCTTTTTATATTACTACCCTCATTTTCCCTCCTCTTCCTCTCTCTCCTTCATTACAACAAGAAAGACCAGGAGTTATTAGGAGAGCAGACTGGTAAATTGGCAGTGTATAATTTGGCGACAATTGGGTTGTTTGTTTGCGCAGTGTCGTATGCTATGTATACAGCGTGGGCCTTATTGCCATTTAGGTTTGGCGAGGGAGCGTATTATGCGGATGGTGTTCAGGGTAGATATTTTACAGCAACAGCAGCTATGTTGGTGCCGGTAGGGTTATGGCTGCAGAAGTATATTAATGTAAGGACTAAGAATGAAAAAGTATTTAACCTTATTATGTTCTTTGGGCTAGCTTTAGTGCTTGGGTTTTATGTTTTTGAGACGGTGTGGAAATTTAAGTAGCTACCCTAATCATGACAATGTGCTAGAATAAAAACAGTTATGAAAAAATATTGGTCTTTATTCTTATCTTTTATTAAAAAGCCTGAAAACGTCTTTATATCTTTGTCATTGTTTTTTGGGGTGTTGTCAGCAATACTAGTCCCTCAGTTATCTGTAAGCGATGAAAATATGCATTACCTGCGAGCTTACGGAATATCTCAAGGCCGCGTAGAATCTGGATTACATTGTACGCTTCCAAAAGATGTCGCTAAAAGAGCTGGGTCGGTTTACGAAGGTAATTTTTCTGCAGACTACTCTAAGCCTATAGACCGCAATACATTAGATGTTGATAAATGTAGTAGTGCATCTGGCTATCCGCCAATTATGCACCTGCCGCAAGCAATCGGCATTAATATAGCAAATCTATTTGGAGGATCTACTGGATTAACTATTCTGTTTGGACGAATTGCTAATATAATTTTTTATTCAGTAGCCGTCTTTTTCGTCATAAAATGGGTACGCGTTGGCAAATGGGCATTTACGGCAATTGGGCTTATCCCTCTTATGGTTCATATGGCCGCTTCACTATCAAGCGACTGCATGACAAATGTGGCAGTCTTTACAATTACTGCTTTTATCTTGAACCTATTCACCCAAAAGGACAAGTTATCACATAAACAAACAGTCGCTCTTATCTGTATAGGAGTATTCCTTACTCTAACCAAATCTGTAAATGCCTTACTGCTATTTCCTCTTCTGTTTTTACCAAAGCGTCTATTCTCACCCAACAAAAACGAACGTCTGCCATTTAATATTCAGAAGTGGGCTATATTAACAGTAACTGGTGTTGCCGCGATTATTAGCATACTAATTTGGCAGAAAATATTTGGACAGCCGTTACTTACGTTAGGCGCAGCGCACAATCCGCTCCACAGTAATCCATTAAAGTTTATTGCCATACTGTTTAACACCTACATTAGCCCAACTATCGGATACACGGATGTTGTATTACGTGGTAGCGTTGGTGATTTTTCATCCTTTAAATACCACCTGCCTTTGTTTATGCTGATACCGCTCTTTTCCCTCCTCTTCCTCTCTCTCCTTCATTACAACAAGAAAGACCAGGAGTTATTAGGAGAGCAGACTGGTAAATTGGCAGTGTATAATTTGGCGACAATTGGGTTGTTTGTTTGCGCAGTGTCGTATGCTATGTATACAGCGTGGGCCTTATTGCCATTTAGGTTTGGCGAGGGAGCGTATTATGCGGATGGTGTTCAGGGTAGATATTTTACAGCAACAGCAGCTATGTTGGTGCCGGTAGGGTTATGGCTGCAGAAGTATATTAATGTAAGGACTAAGAATGAAAAAGTATTTAACCTTATTATGTTCTTTGGGCTAGCTTTAGTGCTTGGGTTTTATGTTTTTGAGACGGTGTGGACTTATAAATAAACTCGATCCAATCTTTGCACTTATGCTTGCTTGTGTTAAAATAATGTAAATATGAGAATTACAAATAAAAAACTTTCAAAAAAGCAAATCCTAGTAGCTACCCTTGCTGTAGCTGTCGCGATTTGCGGGAGTGTTTTCGCGCTTGATAAGATCGGTATTATCTCAATTTTTCCAAAAGAAACCGTACCAAATATCAGTAAAGGGCCAACGCCGCAAGAAAAAAAATCTGAAGAAAAAGCCAATCAAGATACCAAAGAATCATTCCTTAACACAGCAAAAGATAACGAAGAAAAGTCTGTTGAGAAAAGTAAACCTGCACCAGTACCAACAGACAACTCGTCAATCGAGCTCTCAGCCGATAAAGATGGGGATAACGTTACAATTATCGTAAAATTAAAAGAACAGGGTTATTCACAAGGCAAATGCTCTCTAACCGTAGCCGCTAATGGAAAAAAGGTTGCGCAGAATGCTGATATTATATACCAGCCAG
>CAUPWE010000004.1:0-66140 GCA_963515375.1 uncultured Candidatus Saccharibacteria bacterium
CCGTGACCGACATCAATGTGCAGGGCGTGAGCGAATATAAAAAGCTGTCCGGGGACGTGGCGGGCGAGATGGTCGATGCGCTGAGTGTGATGTGCCATCGTTCGGAGGCGCCAGGCTTGGGCCGGGAGATCGTCAAAAAACTCAAAGAAGTGGTGCCGCGCCAGAGCTTTGAAGTGGCATTGCAGGCAGCAATCGGCGGCAAGTTTATCGCCCGCGAAAACATTGGCGCTTACCGCAAAGACGTTACTGGCTATCTGTACGGCGGTGATGTCAGCCGTAAAAAGAAGCTCCTCGCCAAACAAGCTCGCGGTAAAAAACGTATGAAGCGCTTCGGTAAGGTTGACATTCCGAGCGAAGCGTTTATGGTGATGTTAAAGAGGGGTTGATTGATTGTATTGAAGCGAATATTTATTAGTCCCGAGTTTCCTGATTGGCAATCGGTGCTAGATGAGTTATCATAAATAAATATTATGTCGGAGATTGAAAAACTTATCGCAGAATATCAGCCGGTTGAGTCGACGATTCAGCTGGTGCGGGATACAAAGATTGCGCTGCTGGCGGGGATTTCTGGCGCTGGCAAAGACACTATAAAAAAGCAGTTATTAAAGCTGCCGGAATTTCGCGATATCGTCTCCCACACCACGCGCCTGCCGCGGATTAATAATGGCCGTGCTGAGCAAGACGGTGTCGATTATCATTTTATTGATCAAAAAATAGCCGAGGAAATGCTAATGAGTCATAAATTCATTGAGGCGAAATTTGTGCATGGCACGGTGTATGGAACCTCGGCGGCCGAGTTGAAATTGGCACATGATAATAATCAAGTGGCGATTACTGACGTCGATGTCCAGGGTGTAGCGGAATATGAACAATTAGCCCCAGGTTGTATCGCGATTTTTATCGTGCCGCCGGATTATAAAACATGGCTGGAGCGGCTAAAAAAGCGCTATGCCACTGAGGAGGATTTTCAAGCCGAATGGCCAAAGCGCCATCAATCAGCCATCAAAGAACTGGCGCATGCACTGGAAGTACCGTATTACCACGTGATTATTAATGATGATTTGGAGCGGGCTGTTAGGGTAACTGAGGAAATTATTTTACGCGGTGACATTTTTAAGCGCCAGGACGATGAGGCTCGCTTGGTGGCCCGAAATCTGCTCAATGATATAATGGACATATGAGTTCAACAAAAACTCCAAAAAAGTTGGCAGTCAGACGCTTACAATCATCGAGAACATTTACCGCATTATTAGACCAAGTTTTCTTTATTTTCGCAGGCTTGGCGTCGTTTTGGCTGGCCTGGTTGGTGCTTAGAGAAGGCTGGGCGAGCGGAGGCTGGTGGCTGGTTGGATTGTTTTTTGTGGTTTGGGCAATTGTCTCTTACATAGCATTACCTCGATTGCATCGAATTCTAAGCAATGTTTACGTGCCAAATTATTTTATTGGTAGAACGAGAACGGCAGATGGAATATTGAGCGATCCGGTGAATTTAAGCGTTCGTGGTCCAGAGGAGAAATTACACAAGGCAATGACTACGGCGGGCTGGGCTCTGGCGGATGATATTACGCCGCGGTCGGCTTGGCGGATGATACTAACAACGTTGGGTCGACGGAGTTACCCAAACGCACCAGTCTCGCCAGCTTTTTTATTTGGTAGGCGACAGGATTTTGCCTATCAGCAAGAAGTTGATGGTAATCCAATGCGTCGGCACCATGTGCGGTTTTGGCGCTGTCCAGACGGTTGGTTGTTGCCGGGCGGGCATCGGGTGGATTGGCTGGCGGCTGGTTCGTATGATAAAAGTGTCGGTTTATCGCTGTTTACTTTTCAATTGACGCATAAAATTGACGAAAATATTGATATTGAAAGAGACTATATTATCGAATCAGTTAAAAATAGTGAGAAATATATCCGCGTGACGGTTCTGAAGGATTTCTCTACAGGCTATCATTCACGCAATGGTCATGGCGATTCAATTCGTACTGATGGTGATTTGCCAATTCTGGAAGTTGGTCGCGTAAAGCTTGATCGTCCGGTGACGACATTGAAGCGCTTCGGGATTATCATGGATGGGACAATTCACGATCGTCATCCGCGAAATCACGAGACGTTAATTGAGGAATTATGGAGTCGCCGCCCGCCGCAGATTTTAATTGGTAGCGGTTTGATGGTTTTGGTATCGCTGTTTACGATTGGGCAAACGATGGTTAATTTTTCTAGCTGGCCAGAACTTTTGGCGCAGGTAACGAATATTGAGCAAATTGATATTAATCTGGCCAACACGATACTGTCAATAACATCCGATCTGAACCTGCTGCTGGTGATAGTAGAGTTTGTATTGGTTGGGCTGCTGCTTCGGGGGAGTAGTCGGGCGCGGATATCGCTGTTGGCTGTGGCCACTTTGGCTATTATTACCGAGTCTCTGTCGGTGACGATTGAACGAATTAATATGTCGACCGTATTTCTTTTAACTTCAATTGGTGTGCATATTATGATTATGATGTTGTTTTCGTCAGATGCAGCACGCTATTTTACGGACCGGCGACGAAATTAAAATCCTAGCACTCTACTTGTACGAGTGCTAAACATGCGCTATAATTGATATATGACCGAACGTCAACAGGCGATTTTAGCTGCCATTATTGAGCAGTATGCCGAGATTGCGGCGCCAGTTGGCAGCGTGACGCTGGCCAAGTTGTTTGGCGTGTCCAGCGCCACGATTCGCAGCGAAATGGCCAAGCTCGAGGAGATGGGTTTTATTGAAGCGCCGCATACTAGCGCTGGGCGCATTCCTACTGACAAGGGCTATCGCTTTTATGTCAATGGCATCACCAATGCCCAGATGACGGAGCTGCCGAGCGGCATCGATCGCAGTGCGAGAGCGATCGAAGCGCATGTTAATTCGCACGTTGATAAGTCTGACCGAGCGATTCGCAGTGCCGTTGATAGTTTGGTGGAGCTGACGGGTAATTTCGGCTTTGCGTCGTTTGGTACGCACTTGTATATGAATGGTATGACGCAGTTGTTTAGCCAGCCGGAATTTATCGAGGGCGATCACGTGCAAGCGATTGCCAGACTGATTGATAATATCGAGCCGTGGCTGCACGAGGCTGCGCCGAACCAGCCGCTGAATGTGTTTATCGGCAGCGAAAACCCGATTGGTAAAAGTTCTGGCGCCACGCTGATCATCAGTAAATTCCGCTCGCAGTTTAGCGACGATAGCTATATCGGCGTGATCGGTCCGACGCGGCAAAATTATCGTCGGACGATGGAATTGGTGCGGCGAACCGGTGCTATGCTGGAGGGGATATTGTAGGAGGAAAAAATGACAAAGAATAAAGCTAAGAAAACTGAAGATTTAGAGCAGCAATTGGGCGAGTTGACGCTGGATCTCCAGCGGACGCGGGCAGATTTTGAGAACTATCGCAAGCGTGTGGAGGCGGAGAAACAGTCGGCGCACCAAATGGGCCAGGCGAAGTCGGTGATGAAGCTATTGCCAGTGATTGATACGATTGAGCGAGCGATCGCCAACGTGCCAGAGGAATTGCAGGATAACGCGTGGGCCAATGGTGTGGCTAGCCTGGGCAGGCAACTCGACAAGCAGCTCGAAGGAATCGGCCTTAAGAAAATCGACGCCAAACCCGGTACACTATTTAACCCCGAACTGCACCAGGCTATTCAATTTGACGAAGAAGCAGAGGGCGACAAAGAAGTTGTTGCCGAAGAGCTCCGCGCTGGCTATACGCTAGACGGCGCGGTTATCCGCGACGCGATGGTTAAGGTGACGCGCCAGTCATCGGAATCAACGCAGGCGGATGTCAAAGCAAGCACTGACATATCAGAGAAATAATTGGTTGTCACAAAATGAATTAGCACTCTTGACACCAGAGTGCTAATTATTTATACTGAAATAGTTGGCACTCGACATAAAAGAGTGCTAAAATGAATATAAGAAAAACCAGATGTGATCGAAACAAGAAAGGGGAATCATATGGGTAAAATTATCGGAATCGACCTCGGTACAACCAACAGCGCCTTTGCGTATATGCTGGCGGGCAAACCAGAGGTTATCGCTAATGCTGAGGGTAATCGTACGACGCCGTCAGTGGTAGCAATTAATAAAAAGGGCGAACGCTTGGTTGGACAAGTGGCTCAGCGCCAACGTGTAACCAATCCAAAGAACACGATTTACGGTGTCAAGCGGTTGATCGGTCGTAAATTTAATGACAAGGAAGTTCAAAAAGACTTGGATATCATGCCGTACCAGATTGTCAAAAAAGGCACCGGCGTGGCCGTGAAAATGGGCGACAAGGAATACACGCCAGAAGAAGTTTCAGCCATGATCCTCAGTAAAATCAAAGCTGATGCTGAGGCATTCCTGGGTGAAAAAGTCACCGAAGCGGTCATCACTGTGCCGGCCTACTTCGACGATTCGCAGCGCCAGGCGACCAAGGATGCTGGTAAAATTGCTGGCCTGGAAGTCAAACGCATCATCAATGAGCCAACGGCCGCTGCTTTAGCGTACGGCCTGGAGAAAGGTAAAAATGACGAAACCATCGTGGTGTTTGACCTCGGTGGTGGTACCTTTGACGTTTCCATTCTGGAGCTGGGCGACGGCGTGTTTGAGGTGAAGGCCACCAATGGTGACACCCACCTGGGCGGTGAGGACTTTGACAATATCATCGTTAACTATTTCCTGGATGACTTCAAATCTAAAGAAGGCATCGACCTACGCAAAGACAATGCAGCCATGCAGCGCCTGAAGGACGAAGCCGAAAAGGCCAAGAAGGAGCTGTCGACAGTCACTGAATACGAAGTTAATATTCCGTTTATCACCGCTGATGCTGACGGGCCAAAGCACTTTGAGTTGAGCCTAACGCGGGCTAAATTGGAAGATTTGGTGAAAGATCTGCTAGCGCGCCTCGACGGTCCAGTTGAAAAAGCGCTCAAAGACGCCAAACTCTCTAAATCAGACATCCAAAACGTGGTGATGGTTGGCGGTATGACCCGCATGCCAGCAGTGGTTGAGCGAGTGAAGAAGCTGTTCGGCAAAGACCCAATGCAGGGTGTTAACCCAGACGAAGTGGTAGCTGTCGGTGCAGCTATTCAGGGTGGTGTGCTAGCCGGCGACGTCAAAGATGTGCTACTGCTGGACGTAACACCATTGAGTCTTGGTATTGAGACAATGGGCGGCGTGTCAACCAAGCTGATTGAGCGCAACACTACTGTGCCGACCAGCAAGAGCGAAGTGTTCTCAACCGCTGCCGACAACCAGCCGCAGGTGGAAATTCACGTCTTGCAGGGTGAGCGCGAATTCGCCAATGACAACAAGAGCTTGGGCCGCTTTGTGCTTGATGGTATCGCACCAGCACCACGCGGCGTGCCGCAGATTGAAGTGACGTTTAACATCGACGCTAACGGTATCCTCAATGTTACCGCCAAAGATAAAGGCACCGGCAAGGAACAATCAATTACCATCCAAAACTCTGGTAACATGAGCAAGGAAGACATCGAAAAAGCCCAGAAAGAGGCCGAGCTGCACGCCGACGAGGATAAGAAAAAGCGCGAAACCGTTGGCGCTAAAAACCAGCTGGAAAATGCCATCTATCAGGCAAAGAAAATGCCAGATGAGTTCAAGGATAAGATCTCTGACGATGATAAAAAGGCGATTGACGAAGCAGTCAAGGAAGCAGAAAAGCACAAAGACGCTGATGACAAGGACGAGCTAGAGGCGGCAGCCAAAGCACTGCAGGATGCCATCATGCCGATTGGTGCCAAAATGTATCAGCAAGCTGCTGAGGACAACAAGACTGATGAGTCCAAGGACGATAAAAAGTCTGACAAGGATGAGCCAGTCGAAGGCGAGGTGGTTGACGACGACACCAAGAAAAAGGGTAAAAAGTAGGCTAATTATGTCGATATATAAAATAGCCGGGAGTAAACACCGGCTATTTTAGTGTAATACTAAGTGTTATGTGCTATAATAAATCATGGAGCTACTAAGTAAACAACTACTCCGCACATAGATATAGGTAATTAACCATGGTGCAGCATAGGCACCATGTTTTTTATTATCAAAAATCTGCATTCAAAATAGGAAGGAGATGCATGAAATTATTGGAACAATCAATAGAAATAGCAGAAAAGCTCATCAGGGTGAGTATAGGCGAGATGGAACATTATATATTGAACACCCTCTACGCGTTATGTCGGCTTGGTGTCTGTTCATTGAGAAGTAATTTGCTCTTTGAGTGTAGATGGTTAGGCTTTCTCGTACCTAGTACAGTTTAGGGCTTAGTGTCTTTGTTTTGTTATTGCTGGCCAACACTATTCAGGATAATCAGTTTGATTATTGTGATGATGTAGTCAACTAATCTAGCACTCTTGCGTGTCGAGTGCTAAAAGCGTATAATGAACGTATATGAGCAAGCGTGATTATTATGAAGTGTTAGGCGTGTCAAAATCGGCCTCAGAAGATGAGATTAAGAAAGCTTTTCGCAAATTGGCGGTGAAATACCATCCGGATAAACAGGGCGGCGACGAGGCGAAATTCAAAGAAATCAATGAAGCATACGAAGTTCTGAAGGATAAGCAAAAGCGCCAGCGCTACGATCAATTTGGCCATGCTGGCGTCGGCGGTGCGTCGGGCGGCGGTTTTTCTGGCAATCCGTTTGAAGGGTTTGGTGGCTTTGGCGGGCAAAATATTCATTTTGACTTTGGCGACGGCGGCTTGGGAGATATTTTCAGCCAGTTTTTTGGCAGCGCGGCTGGCAGTTCGGGCGGCGGACGTCCGCGCGGGCGCGATATTGAAACGAATATAACATTAAGCTTTGAAGATGCAGTGTTTGGCGTGGAAAAGAAAATTAGCTTGAATCTGGAGGATGAGTGCGAACACTGTCATGGCAATGGCGCCGAGCCGGGATTCGGTATGAAAACATGTCCGACCTGCAAAGGCGCCGGCCAGCAAACGCGGGTGATGAATTCGTTGTTCGGGCAAATCCAGCAGGCGGTTACTTGTGAAACCTGTCGGGGCAAGGGGAAAATTCCGGAAAAAGAATGCTCGGTTTGCCGCGGCAAAGGTACGACTCGCCAGCATCAAGATATTACTGTTAAGATTCCGGCGGGGATTGATGATGGCGCGACTATTCGCCTGCGTGAGCGCGGCGAGGCGGTAGCTGGCGGCAGTAAGGGAGATTTATATATCCATATCCGCGTTAAGGCGCATAAAAAGTTCACCCGCGAGGGCGATATTATCCTTTCAGAAGAGCATATTTCCATGGTTGATGCGGCATTGGGGACGGAAATTGACGTGGAGACTGTGGACGGCGTTATTACTATGAAAATTCCAGCTGGCACCCAGTCGGGGACTGATTTTAAGCTATCCGGCCACGGCGTGCCGCATTTGCGCAGTGAATCGCGCGGTCCGCATATTGTGGGCGTAGTGGTTGATACGCCAACCAAATTAACGAAAAAACAGAAAGAACTTTTAGAGCAGTTTAAGGGAACGAAGAAGCGCGGCTTGTTTTCGTAGTAAAATTTCTCCATGAAAATCCCTCTCGTGCTATACTAAAATTAGTATAAGAGGGATTAGGCGTGGAATTGATTTTTCTGTTAGTGATTATCATCGTGATAATTAAGGTGGCGCAGGGAGGCAGCAATCGGCTGTCTCGTCAATCTGAGGATTATCAGCGCGGTTATTGGGATGGCGTGCGCGATGCGCAGAGCGGACGTGCAAAAATTGAAGATAGCGACGGTCAGGCCAAACTTATTACCGAGAATCAAGCTGCAGTTTCACAATCTACCGGCCTTGTATTAATTGGCGACGAAGAGGAAGAACCTGGCGATTCATCAGCTACTGATGCCGCGCCAATTGAAGAAAAGGCTAATATTCCTGACGAAAAGACGCAGATTGTCGAGTGGCTATCCCCAGCCAGTAATAAAGATAAAGAGAAAAATCGTCAAACCACCATCAATGTGGCGCTCTACACGGCATCATTATTGCTAACCGCTGGTATATTATTGTTGGCGCAAACGATTGAACTTTCAGCGCCGCTCAGGTTTAGTCTGGTGTGGCTGTTTATTTTTGTCTATTATGCCATTGGCCAGGTGCTATATGCTCGCCTACCAATCTTAAAGCCAGCCTCAACGGCGTTTATTGGTACGGCGTTGGCTGCTGTGCCGATCGGCGGCTGGAGTATGCATTTACTGTTGGGGATTGATCCGGCATTGTGCTGGCTTATCACCTCCTTCATCGGCACTTTCTTATGCGTTGATGCTACGGTCAGACTCAATAGCCAACCGCTTGCCTATATTTCGCTGCTGTCGATGTTTACGATGACGACCAGCTTGCCGGCTGTTATGCATGCTCAGTTGGTGTGGTATTATGCTGCGGTTCTATTGTTTGGGTGTCTGATGACCTTGGCCGCGTATTTTTCTAATCGTTTTCCACGCCAATTCACCGAGCCGTTGACGCTCATTAATCCATTTATCGTACCAGTAACCTTGTTTATCGCTCTTGGCTCAACGGCATATATGGGCACGCTTGATATCAGTATGCTGCTGCTCACTAGCGTTACTTATTATTTTACTGTGGCCCTTGTCGAGAAATCAAAAAAGATGCGTACTTATGAGTTAACAACAGCGAGGATATTGCTATTGGCGATGACTGTTAGTTTCGCACTGTACTTATCAAATAACGACAGGCTGATTATGGGTGTAGCACTTGGGGTAGCGGCACTTGGTAATATGGTTTGGTCTATCGGGTCTATACGTGCCCAAAAGCAGCCCGATAAGCAGCACGAAATAGTACTGTGGGTTAGTTTTGTTGCTTTGCTGGTCGCTTTTTCGGTTATAGCTAGTGTCGAAATCCCACGGAGAAATATAATCTCCTTTGCTTTGTTAAGTATGGTTTCGGTGGCGACTTTTGCGGCACTTTCATTGCTCCGTCGTGCCCGTTTTGGCGGTATGGTAGTGATAGCTGGAATCTTATTAGTACCAGCTGGCATCAGGCTATTTGATCTCGACTTCGTAACAGCCTTACACGTACAGCACTCTATCTTTATGGTTATGGCCTTGCTGCCGGTTGTTTGTCGATTACTGGTTTTGAAACGTCCAAATATTACGAAAAGTCAAGCAATATTAGTGTATGGTGTTGCAGCTGCTTGGTGGTTAATGACGGTGTTTATTGCGACAGTTTTCTTGGCTGCTTATCCAGCAGAAGAAGGTTTGCTTTACCTATCAAATTCGGTGGCGATTGCCGCTATCGTCATGGGTATCGCTATGTGGCGCGAGAAAGCTTACGGTTTAGTGATTGGTGTTCATAGCTCTCTGCTTCTGATAGCATTAGTGCTGGCTTCGTATTTCAAGCTGGCTGGCGAAGAGCTTGCTATTTTGATGGCATGGTTGAACGGCTTGTCGTTGATATTATTAGTAGAGTGGCTGTACAATTACCGTAGCGAGGCAGCGGTTAAGTGCCGCGAATTGTTACTATATTCTGCCATTGGAGCGGCTGGTCTAATCGTCTTTTCGTCTATTCATCCGGCAGTTTGGCTGCCGTTAGCAGCATTATTGTATTATGCGTTTTATCGGCGGCGTGAGGATGGTTATCTGGGCGGAGCATACTTGGCGACAATTGCTTTGGTGTTGCTGTTCTTGCATTGGCTACGCGTGCCGCTAAGCGACAATTTCACCATCACCGCTTGGGCGACGCTCGTCGGCTTCGGGGTAGTATATTGGTCATTAGCGATGAATAAGCGAGCGTCAATCGCTAGCGATATGACTCTATTGGCTGCTACGGTACCAGCGGTGATATTACCGATAATAAATCTGTCGACGACATATGAATTGCCGTTCAAAATCTTGGGCTGGTTGGCGGCTGTCGCGGCACTTTATATGGTAGTGTATGCCAAGCGGGATTGGCGGTTGATGGCGATATTGGCGCATCCAAGTTTGGTATTGTTGTTCTACTTAACAGCGGAGTGGCTCGGCGTTAAGTCTGAGCTCATGTCGATCGTTTCGCTGATTATCTTTGCGGTGTTTTATGGCGCCGCTGTGGCTATGCGAACCAAGAAATTATCAGTTTATTGGTATTATGCGTCATTTTGGAGCGCTATCGGTTGGTCGATGACTTTACTGCTGATGGCCATGCCAGCCAGTGTTGCGACGGAGGCGGTACTACTGGCAACCTTGGCGTGGATAGTCAATGGCAGCGCCCTAATAGCCGAGGGGCTGCCGAAGAAGAATATCCTATACTTTGACTCGGGCGTGCTTTTAGTATTGTGCGGTATTTTATTTGCTATTCATATGTTAATTGCGCCTGTTCACGACATAGTGGTGCCATATCTGTGTTCAGTGGCAATTCTTTCGGGAGCGGTGATGTCGTGGCGCTGGCTGGGGTACGCTCATATATACACCATCGCGCACTTGGTGCCAGCACTCTCCGTGTTCAGCTTATCGACCCTTGTCCTGGCGCTAGCGGGTGACAATGCCATGGAAATATTGTTCCTGGTCGAGCATTCGCTGATGGTTATCATCGGCTTGGCGCTTGGCAGACGGCTGATTACTATCTGGGGCGCTGTCGGCGTGACGCTAGCCTTAATCTATCTGCTGTCGGGTTACGCTTATGCGCTGGCTATTTTGGCTGGACTATCGATTATCACGGCAGTGGTGGTTGTGGTGGCCAGGGGGCAGAGAAATAAGCAGAACAAAGTTGCAAAAAAGTAGATTTTATAAAATTTACAATATGGCAATTCGTGAATTGATGGGCTGAGCACGCAATATGTTATAACGAGTGTCAATTGTGGACGAACGACCATTACCATCCGAATTAAAGAGATATTCCGTTGAATCTATAGAAAATCTTTATGCCCAGCTAATGGATTTGTCTCCAAAAATCGTTACGATGTTCACACTGTCAAATCGCGCTGAACAGGAGGAGAAATTTTTGTCTGGTGAGGTCAGGAACCCTCAGTTTGTTTATGAAAAATTGGGTACGGCTGATTTTGGAGCAGTGATAAAAACATCCAGCAGCTTGGCGATAGCATACTAAACCACCCTGATTTACCGTCAAGACATAGGAAGGTCTATGAAGAATTTATTAAAAACTATCAAAAGCAAACTGAGCTTCTTCTTTGCGCGCAGATGTATCACGTCGTCGGGTCAGAATATAGGCAGGATATTGCCGAGAGGTATGCGCGTCTGAATGTGGAGAATTATGGCGAACCAGAGGAAGAGACGTATCGTTCGTTGTTGGGTGAAAAATTGAAAAATATCCATAGTAAAAAATTAACAGGAAAAGCAAGTAAATTGCGTGAAGAATTATTTGGCATGGTTGACTTCGATTCTGATATGGATATTCCAGAAAGGTTTCGTCCATCAGATGAGACGGTGGAATGGATACATGACGTAGCAAGGTCTTTGTATGGAGGTATGTTGAGCCATGTTCCGGTTGATAAATCTGAATTTTGTCTACATGAACTACAGGAAATATTCGTCAATGTTATCCAAAATGAGTTTAATACATATGGAAATTCTGGTGGTGTTAGGTTTTATAATGGTGCAGCAGAAGGCTGGCGGGTTTCTGTAGAGGAGGCTGGTTCTATTAATGTAAGATCTTCTGAGAAAAAGATCGTTATTCCTGATAATGGTATGATGAGGTCTCGTGAAAAAGTTGAAGAGCTGATAGTTCATGAAATTGGCGTTCATATGCTCAGAGCTATTACGGGTGGAGAGACTGACGTTCCTCCTTTGGCAAATGGTTTAAGCGGATACTATGACACAGAAGAGGGTTTGGGCGTGGTGATGGAGCAGGCTCTGAGGGGGAAGTTTGCCGAACGGGGCGTCGATCATTATATAACAGCTGGACTAGCGCATTATGACAAAAAAGATTTTCGTGGGGCATTTGAAGTGAAGTGGAGGCTGTCGCTGCTTAATTCCATTAAGGATGGTGATGAGATTAGTGATAAAAAAATAAAAAAGGCAAAAAAGACAGCTTTTGCTCAGACCTTGCGAAGCTTCCGTGGAACAAATGATATGCCTTTATTTAAGGATTTGAGCTATTATAATGGCTCGGTAGAGGCTTGGAGATATATAGATTCCATAATGGAGACTGTAGATAATCGCGACCTTAAGCTATTCCTGTTGTTGGCGGGTAAGGCGAGTATCTCAGTGGAGCATAGAGGAATTGTTCTTGATTCTAAAACGAAGTAAGCGCCAACTGTCATGTATTTGATATATATCGAAAAATATGCCATAATATTTACGCATGAAAGAAAAAACCGTTATTGGATCGACTGAATTCGTGGATTTCGGCAAACGAGCGCAAAAAGTCCCAGCTAAGATTGATACGGGGGCTGATTCAAGTGTAGTGTGGGCGAGCAATATTCGTATTGATAAAGATGGAGTACTAAAGTTTTCGCTGTTTGGTGAAGGGTCTCCTTATTATAACGGTAAAATCTTTAAGAGGACGGATTATTCTGTGGCTAGTGTACGTTCCGCCATGGGACAAGAGCAAGTTCGCTATCGTACACATTTTTGGGTAAAAATTGGCGGTCGAAAAATTAAAATATTGATGAATTTATCCGATCGATCAAAAAATGAATTTCCAGTGCTAATTGGAAGACGATCGATTTCTGGAAAATTCATAGTGGACGTATCGAGGAAAAATATCCGTAGAAAAAAACCGTCCGTAACTATTAGTCTTAATGAAGAAATAAAACAAGACCCATATAAATTTTATAAAAAATATCATCAAAAAGGTGGAGAGAAATAATGCGAATTGCGATCTTATCTAACGGGAATGCTAATTATTCTACACTCCGCCTAAAAGAAGAAGCCGAAAAACGTGGGCATCAGGTTAAGGTTATTAAATATAAAAATTGCTATGTTTCAATTGACGAAAAACATCCGACGGTTATTTATAAAGGTAAGGAAATTGGTGAGTTTGATGTGGTGATTCCGAGAATTGCTAGTTACATGACGAAGTACGGTACGGCAGTCTTGCGCCAATTGGAGATGATGTATCCGAAAGCTTTTTTCATGAATCGGTCTATTGCTATTACGCGGGCGCGGGATAAATTGCGTTCAACGCAGTTACTAGTTAAAGCGGGTGTGTCAATTCCAAAGACGGTTTTCTCGCGGAATGCGACGGATATCGACTCGTTGATTGAAGAAATTGGTGGCATGCCAGCGATTATCAAATTGGCGCGCGGCACACACGGTAATGGCGTCGTCTTAGCCGAGACAAAGAAGGCAGCCAAGTCGGTTCTTCAGGCGTTTTATCTGACAAATTCTGATGGTACCAACGTGCTACTTCAGGAATTTATTAGAGAATCGGCAGGCGTTGATATTCGAGCATTTGTGGTTGGTAGCCAAGTAGTGGCAAGTATGAAGCGCCAGAGTCTGGACGATGATTTTCGGAGTAATTTGCATAAAGGCGGTCTCGGCGAATCAATCAAGCTTACTGATACTGAGCGAAAAATGTGCGTTAAGGCTGCTAGAGCTATGGGTTTGACGATCGCTGGTGTCGATTTTATGCGATCGGGTCGCGGCGCGTTGGTATTGGAGGTCAACGCTAGTCCAGGATTTGGTATTGAGAAAGTAACACGTCGGAATGTGGCGAGTAGAATAATTGATTATATTGAGCGCAATGCTAAGCGCGGCAATAAAAAAGATAAAATCGGCGCTTAAGCATAAACTTGATATAATAAATATATGAGCGAGCTGCTGCATCCGGCAAGAACTCGGGCTGCTATTAAATGGCTGTTTATCTGTGGCGTGCTGATAGCTATTGGTGCAGCAATTTTTTATGCGTTTCGAGCGGTTACGCCAAAAACAGAGATGCTTTATCTTAATAAAACGATGCTTCGAGCGGAAGTCGCTGACGACGAAGAGTCGCGGCGCAAGGGGCTAGGCGGTCGCTTGGGGATGGATGAAAATTATGCGATGCTGTTTGTGTTTGATAATAGCGATCGACACCAAATGTGGATGAAAGATATGAATTTCTCAGTCGATATTATTTGGATTAATGAACGTAAACGTGTTGTTCATGTGCGACATAACGTTAAGCCAGATACTGAGCCTTATGAAAAATATAGCCCAACAGTTCCGGCAAGGTATGTGTTGGAGGTAAAGGCGGGTGTTGCTAAACGGGCAGGTGTGACGGTTGGGTCGCCGGTAAAATTTGATTTGGAGGAGAACAGATGAGCGTAATAATTTTATTTGGGGCAATTTTAGTGGCGGTTTTTATGATTGCATTCGTGTCGTCTCGGCGATTTGGTCCGTTGGCGTTGTCGTTGGCGGCGGGGTTTTTGTTGTCAGAGTGGTGGGCAAGTTGGCTGACGGGTTTGCTGGATGGATTAAAATTGGCGGTTAGCTGGCTACCTAACGGAGTAATTGCGGCGTTAATCCTAACATTGATTCCGCTATTTACGCTATTGCTGGGCGGACCGAAATATCAACGTAAACACGAAAAGATTGTTTCTGCGGTGGCAATTGCGTTTTTAACGGCAGCATTGTTGGTGGTGCCATTAGGAAAGTACGTATCATTAGATGGCCAAGCGATGGATTTATATAAGGTATTTGCAAATAGCTGGCGGTATATTGCGACGGCAGGATTGGTGTTTGGGCTGGTAGATTTGTTCTTGCTACACACGGGTGGACATAAATCTAGCAAGCATTGACCTCATGGGTGTTTTGTGCTAGGATAAAGAAAGCGGATTTTCCGTTTTTATGGATGGGCCCATAGCTCAGCTGGTTAGAGCACCTGCCTTTTAAGCAGGGTGTCCCGGGTTCAAGCCCCGGTGGGCCCTCCAGTTTTGAAATCGACTCCTTTTGGAGTCTTTTTTCTTACCTGTAATCTGGTTATACTTTAACTATGAGTAGCCACTTATTTGAGAAAATTCATATTTCTTGGTTGGTGGCGGCGTGGTGCTTGGGGCTGACGGTTGGCGTAATTGCGGTTCATCATTTGCCGCGGTCGGTTGAATTTAACGTGCTGGCGTTATTTAGCGGGATAATATTGTTTGTGCCAGTACTTGTCTGGCGGTGGCGGTTATTGATGATTGCGGCAATTATTTCTGGCGGTTTGGCGGGGCTGTGGCGCGGTGAAATGGGCCGAGCCGGTTTGGAGGTTTATGACTCGCTCATTGGCAAAAGTGCGGTTATTCAGGGCCGCGTTTTGGAAGATCCTGACATTGATAAGAAAGGGCAAACGGTGCTGCGGTTGAGTGACTTGCGGATCAACGGCAATAAATTAGCGGGGCAACTGTGGGTGGTAACGGCTGACAAGCGTCCCATTAAACGCAGCGACATCGTTCAGGCTCAAGGAAAATTGACGGCGGGTTTTGGTGCTTTTTCGGCGAGCATGTATCGGGCGAAAATTGGCAGCGTCGAGCGTCCAGTCCCCGGCGACGTGGCGGTTGGAGTGCGGGATTGGTTTGCCGAGCGAGTGCGCAAGCATATTCCAGAGTCCGAGTCGGCGCTGGGTTTGGGATTTTTGTTGGGACTACGGCGAGCTATGCCGACGGAACTGAGCGATAATTTAAAGATTGCTGGACTGACGCACATTGTGGTAGCCAGTGGTTATAATTTGACAATTTTAGTACGCCTGGCGCGGCGGCTGTTTGCCAAGCGTTCAAAATATTTGGCAATGCTCAGCGCGGCAACGATGATCCTTGGCTTCATGGCGGTAACGGGTTTGAGTCCGAGCATGTCACGGGCTGGGCTGGTGGCGGGCTTGAGCCTGGCAGCGTGGTATTATGGCCGGACGATTCATCCGCTGGTACTGCTGCCAGTCTCAGCAGCGATTACACTACTGGTCAATCCGCAATTTGGCTGGGGCGATTTGGGTTGGCAACTGAGCTTCGCGTCGTTTACTGGCGTGATCATTATGGCACCGCTGCTGCACAAATATTTCTTTGGCGACAAAGACCCTGGCACATTTCGACAAATTTTGATCGAGACGCTGTCGGCGCAGCTTGCGACACTGCCGCTATTGATGATGAGCTTCGGCGTGGTTAGTAATGTAGCGCTGATCGCTAATATGCTGATTTTGCCGTTTGTGCCGCTGGCGATGCTATTGACCTTTGCGTCAGGTGTGCTGGCGATGGTGCCGATGATTGGCGCGGCCATTGCCCTGCCGACGACCTGGCTGCTCAGCTATATGATTCAGGCGGCTAATTGGCTGGCGAGACTGGAATGGGCGCAGATGGAAGTGAATATTACTTGGTGGCAGTGCGGTTTGATGTATGCGGCGATGATTGGCGCTATGTGGTGGATGAAGAAACAGACGAAATTAGATCTCATTCAGGTGAATATCGTGGAGTAGTGTATAATAGTAACAGATTGAAATAGCAAATAAACGGTAGGAGATAATATGTCAGGACATAGTAAGTGGGCAACGACGCATCGGCAGAAGGCAGTTGTGGACGCCAAACGCGGTGCGATTTTTACGAAATTGGGTAATCAAATTGCAATTGCTGCCCGCGGCGGTACCGACCCGACGCTAAATTCAAGTTTAGCAATGGCCATCGAAAAAGCTAAAGCAGCCAATATGCCAAGCGCTAACATTCAGCGGGCAATTGACCGCGTGGCGGATAAGAACGCGGCGGCACTGGAGGAAATTACCTATGAAGGTTACGGCCCGGGCGGCGTTGGTATCATCATCGAAACAGCGACCGACAATCGCAACCGCACCTTACCAGAAGTCAAAACGGCGTTGGTGAAAAACGGCGGGCGCATTGCTGACGCTGGCAGCGTGGCGTTTCAGTTTACTCGTAAGGGGGTGATCGCCGTGGAAGGCACAGGCGAGGAATTGCTATTACAAGTGCTGGATGCTGGTGCTGAGGATGCGGTCGAAGAAGACGGCGAGATTATTGTTTACACGGAGTTGAAGGATTTGGCGAGCGTTAGAAATCAGTTGGTTGAGCAGGGTTTGAACGTAAAAGACGCCGAGCTGCGCTACATTGCCAATACGCCAGTTGAGATTGCTGATTCGGAAACAGCACAGAAATTGATGAAGGTCGTTGACGCGCTGGATGATTTGGACGATGTGGTGGATGTCCACACAAATGCTGATATTACCGCAGAATAAAAATTAATATCAGAAAAAAATCGCCTCATTTTCCGAGGCGGTTTTTATTTTGGTGTTTTTATTTTAGTAAAAAGTACGCTACACTAAGGGTAGTCAAACATAAGCAAGGGGCGAGCATGAAATATTTGCGATACACACTACTTATGATACTAATTACGGCGTTGATCATGCCGTCGCCGTCAGTTTTGGCGGTTGGTGATACGGGATCTAATATGAAATCCGAGGGCGGCATATCTCAGACTATTGATAAATCAACTGACAATATGCCCCCTAGCAAGGATCTGACTACGGACACGCCGCCATCTCAATTGAATAATGATCCAAAACAAAATCCTGACAAAGAACAGTCATCGCCAGAAAAACAGCCTGAAGTCAATCCGCCAACTGCTGAGCCGCCAAAGCAGGAATTGCAGACACCCAATCAGGGTAATGATTCATTAGACAACATGTCGCAAATTTTGATATCAAAAGTTAGCCCCGACAAGAAGTATATTGAGATATATAATCCAACAGACAGTAATGTGAAGCTAGCAGGTTGGAAAATTGAACACTATAAGGCTGATGTGAAGACCGGCGGAAAAGAGTTCAAGGATAAGGTTATTCTGGCGAATGATTTTCTGGTGCTGTCAAATGATCCGGCACTAACAAAAGCGGTGAAGTTTGACAAGGCGCCGAATATGATTCAGGGTGAAGGGTCGGTGATATTGTTGCGGGCTGATGGATCGATTGCGGATGTTGTTGGCTGGGGCGAGGCAAAGAAATTTTTGGGTACGCCCGTAACTGGCGGTGTAAAAACTGTCTGGCGCTGTTTTGCTGGCGGCCTCATCGTTGACTCAAAAAATAATCTGGCTGACTTTTCGTCAAACAAAACAGATAATAATCAGGAAGTCTCGCCATATGAGCGCCCGCAGTGTAAAGCTCCTGAGCCGCCAAAACCACTCAACAAATGTGAAGGTTTGAAGCTGAATGAAGTTGCTTCTCATGTTGACGAGCCGTTCATCGAACTAGTAAATGTGAGCGACAAGGCTATCAAGATAGCTGGCTGCAAGCTGGAGACTAGCAGTAGTAATTCGCAAGAGGTACTTGGTGATATTGAGCTGAAGCCTGGTGAATTATGGGCGGTCGAAGTGAATCATGTGGGATTAAAATTACCAAAAATGAAAGGTAAGGTGCGTATCCTGGACGAGGCTGGCGCGGAAATTAATGCTACTACATATGACAAAATAGCAAAGGGCGCTTCTTGGAGTTTGTTTGATGGTGAATGGATGCAGACGTTTGCGGTGACTGAGAATTCTGCTAATGTGTTTAAGGAATATGCGGATTGTCAGAGTGGGTATGAGCGTAGCGCACTGGGCAAATGTGTGAAGATTTCGGTGCCGCCTGCTGCGTCTGATGTGTTGGCGCCGTGCCCAACTGGTCAATATCGGCACCCTGAAACTCGTCGCTGTCGGAAGGTTGAAACCACCAAAGTCAAGCCCGTGACGCCGTGTAAAGAGGGCTATTACCGCAGTGAAGCGACGGGTCGCTGTCGCTCAATCGCCTCGGCCGCCGCTAAAACCTTGAAGCCATGTCCTGATGGTCAATTTCGTAACCCAGCAACTGGCCGCTGCAAGAAAATTGCTGCCGCAGATGACATTCTAAAAGACTGTCCGGAAGGATTTGAGCGCAACCCAACCACCCGGCGTTGTCGGAAAATAAAAACTGCCAGTATACCAGTTGTTGGCTCGGCGACAGCGGGCGTTCAACAAGTCACTGGCGCGACCTGGGGCTGGTGGGTGTTTGGTGGCGTTAGTTTGTTAGCGGCAGGCTACGGCGCATGGCAGTGGCGCTGGGAGCTTTCGCAATTGATACGAAAATTGCGAAGATGAGTTAGTGACCGAGCGGTCAAATAATTGCTATAATACAACACATGAGAATTATTGGTATTGATCCAGGAACGGGGATTTTGGGATTTGGTGTGATTGATTTTTCGGGCGGTAAGTTTAAGCTGGTGACAGCGGGAGTTGTCAGAACGCCAGCACACACGCCAATTGATGAGCGACTGGAAGAAATTTTTGACAGTTTGACGGAGATCATTACTGAGACTAAGCCTGACGTGATGTCGATTGAGAAATTGTTTTTTGCTCGTAACGTCACGACAGCAATTTCCGTGGCAGAAGCGCGTGGTGTAGCGATGCTCACGGGGAGAAAAGCGGGCTTGCCAATCGCCGAATATACGCCGCTGCAAATAAAACAGACGCTGACGGGCTATGGCAAGGCTGATAAAAAGCAAGTGCAGGAAATGGTTCGCCTGAATTTGGGACTCAAGGATGTGCCGAAGCCAGACGACTGTGCTGATGCTCTGGCAGCGGCAATTACTCATGCGGCGATGAATCGGGTATAATTAGAATATGATTGCACATGTTTTTGGAAAAGTTGCCGAGAAGTTTAACGGGTCGTTGGTGATTGACGTTCACGGCGTTGGCTATGAAGTTAGCGTGGCGGCTGGTGATTTTGATGCGGTGATGCTGGATCAGGATGTGAAGTTTTATACCTATCATCATGTTCGCGAGCAGGCAGAAGAATTGTTTGGTTTTTCGAGTCTGGCGGCAAAGAAGCTGTTTGAAATGCTCATCACGGTTCAGGGTGTCGGTCCGAAAGCAGCGTTGGCAATTCTCAGCCTGGGTGACGCAGAGCACGTGCGCAATGCCATTGCTAATGCCGACAGTGCTTTTGTGCAAAAAGCTGCTGGCGTCGGCAAAAAAACTGCTGAGCGCGTAGTGGTTGATTTGAGTGATAAGGTTGGCTTGCCAACGCGGTATGGTCGAGCGGACACGCCAGTCCAGGTTGAACTGAATACTTCTGATGAGGCACTGGAGGCACTGATGGCGCTGGGCTACACTTTGGCTGACGCTACCAAGGCGCTGGAAAATATCGATGTCAATCTGCCAACGGCGCAGCGGGTGACCGAGGCGCTGAAGAAATAGCGGATATAGAAAAAGGACGCTAAAAGCATAGCGTCCTCATAATGATAATTAGTTTTCTTACGGCTCAATAATAATTTTCTTATTTGACCAGAATGACGGTTGGTAATGAATTTTGATTTTTGAATCTTTTGCAACCTCAAAAATGACAGAACCCTCTTTTTTACCGTTGACTGCCAGGTCGCCAGATCCCAGGCTATCGCTTGCGGTGAAGGCTGTACCACTTGGTCCTTCAATAGCACCGTTTGCATCCTCAATTTTCCAATCGAATGTATTGAAAGACAATTCGCTATTTGATTTGTTAACGATTGAAACGTTTGCTTTAACATATTCTTTGCCATCGCTAGCTTTAATGAATTGATTGCCAGAGTTCCAATTGCGATCAATTGACTTGATTGTTACTTCTTTGCCGTCAAAAGCGATAGTTTCGCCAACTTTGAAAGTGGTCTTTTCGGATGGTTTATTCTCCGAAGTAGCGTTATTATTGTTCGAATTAACTACAGTGGCTTTGTTTTGCTGCGATGCGCTGTATGCTCCAATCACAATAATAACAACAACTACCCAAAACCAAGCCTTTTTAAAAACTGGTTTTTTCTCTTTTGTGTTCATTTTATCCCCTCCTATGAGATATGCTGTCTAACAAAAAGGACAGCCGTTAAATTTGGCTGTCTACACCTAGAACGCAAGTTTACGCTCAATAACGGCTGCCCATTATGCACGTAAACAATGCGCTCAAAACGCTTGGTTCTAGATGTAGACACTCCTATTGTACTACAAATGATATAATTAGTTTATGGCAATTCAAAGAATAGTCGATACCAGTCCGCACAGTGATGACGCCGAGGAGCAGCGGATTGAAGTCAGTCTGCGCCCGCAGAGTTTTAGCGAGTATGTCGGTCAGGAGCGATTGAAGCGTAATCTGCGGTTGGCGATTGAAGCGGCAAAGAAACGCGGCGAGCCGCTGGATCATGTGCTATTGTACGGCCCGCCAGGACTAGGCAAGACCACCATGGCGACAGTGATCGCCAATGAGATGGGCACGAATTTACGGATTACCAGCGGCCCGGCCATTGAAAAGGCGGGTGATTTGGCGTCAATTTTGACGAATTTGGCGGACGGCGACATTTTGTTCATCGATGAAATTCATCGACTCGGCCGGGCAGTGGAAGAGATTTTATATTCGGCCATGGAAGATTTCAAGCTGGACATTGTCATCGGCAAGGGGCCGGCAGCTCGGTCGATTCGGCTGGATCTGCCGCGGTTTACGGTGATTGGTGCGACGACGCGGACGGGTAGTTTGGCGGCGCCACTGCGCGATCGATTCGGGCATATTTACCGCTTGGAGTTTTACGAGCCAGAGGATATCGCTAAAATTGTGACGCGGAGTGCGGCTATTTTAGAATCGTCAATTCGGCATGAAGCAGCAACCTTACTATCGACGCGGGCTCGCCTGACGCCGCGCATCGCCAACCGTCTGCTCAAGCGCGTGCGCGACTACGCCGACGTCAACGGTGATGGCATAATTGATGTGAAAACAACAACGAGCGCTTTGGAAATGCTAGAAGTGGATGAGCTGGGATTAGACCCAGCCGACCGTAATTTACTACAATCAATCCTGGAAAATTATGGCGACAATCCGGTGGGTCTAACCACCATTGCTGCGCTAACAGGCGACGAAGCGACAACGATTGAGGATTTTTATGAGCCGTATTTACTGCAAATCGGCTTCATCGAGCGTACACCGCGCGGCCGCCGGGTAACGATTAAGGCGAAGCGGCATCTTCAGAAATAAGATTGTGTTTTGAGGTAGATGTCACTAAGACAATAAAAGTTTGCTATGGATCATGATATAATGTGGTCATGAAGCCACAATTGTCAGAAGATCTAACGCAGCCAGTAGCCTACGATGCTGATGGGCGTCCGCTATATCATCATCCACAGCAGACTGGTCAGCCAGCTCCGGTGGTGGCGCAGACTGAGTCTCATGTGACTTCGCGTCCAGAGATAATTGATGGCGAGAATTTTGACCCGCGTTTACGCAGTCAATACGCGAACGAGCCGCAGGTTGTGCATGTTGGTCGTGAACTTGAACGAAAACCGTTTACTATTAGCGATGAGTTAAAGCGTAAGCATGAAAGGTCAGTCCAGCAATATCCAAATCTCAACTTGAGTGAAGGGGAGTATGTTATTTTGGATATCAAGCGTCACCCTATTGGTATGCTGATTCCTGCGAGTATTGCAATTTTTTTGGTGTTGATAATTATGGTATTTGTGCTGATGTATCCGTCGCTAGCTCGTGATTTAATTATCTCACCTATGCCATCAGTAACTGATGTGTTTGGCGTCGCGATGTTACTAATTGGTTTGGTAGTTTTGGGCGGCGCGGTAGCACTATGGATTTATTTACAAAATCAATTCTTTTTAACTAATGAAAGTGTCATTCAGGAGATTCAAGAGAGCCTATTTTCTCGGCACGAACAAACCGTAAGTTTAGGTAGTATTGAGGATGCTAGTTTCCGTCAATCGGGTATCATTCAGACAGTCTTCAATTATGGGACCATCCGCCTAAGTACCGAGGGCGAAGAAACTACATATATTTTTCATTTTGTAGCAAGGCCGCGCGAGCAGATTGCGGTGATCAATAACGCTATTGAAGATTTCAAAAACGGACGCCCTGTCTGTGATGATTAGATTATTTGTGACGACTATTTTTAATGTAATCGTCTTCGCCAACTAGTGTTGCTACGAGCTTGTACGACTTGCATTTTCCATCTTTGCAATTTGTTGATTCGTAACGATAGCTGCTGTCTTTTTCGCCAACTTTCTTACCGTTTGGATCTTTCAACAGTTCGGCATCCATGGTTTTTAGTGTTGTGTCTTCCAACTTCTCTGGATAATAGCCGTTCTTAACGTAGAAACTTTCCTCTAAGCTATAATAAATGGCATTAATTGCGGTGCGTTTTTTAGTATTGTTTGATTCATTGATTAATTTGGTGTACTGCGAAAAGCCTAAAATTGCGATGGCGATCAAAAAAGCTATGACGACCAATAATTCAATAACAGTAAAACCATTTCGCTTATTCATAGACTAATTATAGCAAATATAGCAACAAATCGGTATAATAAAAGTAACAACTAAGGAGGGGAGCGTTATGGCGAAAGCAGACGGTAAAAAATCAGATAAGACAGTGGCGGCTGAGAAAAAAGTTGATGATGGGAAGTTGAAAGCGCTGGGTCTGGCTATGGATCAAATTACCAAGCAGTTTGGTGATGGCTCAATCATGAAGCTCGGCGAGGCGCACAAAGTCGATGTTGAAGTGATTCCGTCGGGTTCACTAAGCCTCGATTTGGCACTAGGCGGCGGTTATCCAAAGGGGCGCATCATTGAGATTTACGGCCCGGAGTCTAGCGGTAAAACGACCCTGACGCTGCACGCCATTGCCGAAATTCAAAAGCAGGGCGGTACGGCAGCGTTCATCGACGCTGAGCACGCGCTTGACCCGGCCTACGCCAAGCGGTTGGGTGTGGATACCGAAAACCTATTGGTATCGCAGCCAGACAACGGCGAGCAGGCGCTGGAAATTACTGAAACCTTGGTGCGTTCAAACGCGGTGGACCTCATCGTAGTGGACTCGGTGGCAGCACTGACCCCGCAAGCAGAGATTGACGGCGACATGGGTGATTCGCACATGGGTCTGCAAGCACGGCTGATGAGCCAGGCGCTGCGTAAATTGACCGGCATCATCAATAAATCGAAAGCCACGGTGATTTTCATCAACCAGATTCGCATGAAGATTGGCGTGATGTTTGGCAATCCTGAGACCACGACGGGTGGTAACGCACTGAAGTTTTATGCCTCGCAGCGGGTGGATATTCGCCGGATCGGGCAGATCAAGGTTGGTGATGATATCCTCGGTAACCGTACCAAGATCAAGGTGGTGAAGAATAAGATTGCGCCGCCGTTCCGCATCGCTGAGTTTGACATTATGTATAATGAAGGCATTTCTAAAACTGGCGATATTCTTGACCTGGCAGCTACGCACGGTATCGTCGAAAAATCTGGTGCCTTTTACAAATATAATGGCGAGACCATTGGTCAAGGCCGCGATAAAACCAAATTGTATCTGAAAGAAAACCCTGAGGTTCTGGCAGAAATTGATCAGAAGGTTCGCGACAAGGTCAAAGAAGCAGACAGCTGATGCGCGCAGCAGAAACCGCATATCCAGTCGAAAAACATATGGCGTCAGTTAGCCTCGTCTTTGATGATGAGCAGAATGCATATCTTCGAGAATTGTCAGAAGCAATGAACCTTGACTTTGGCGAGTTTATCCCACACGTGACATTGATTAACGTGACTGAGCAGGATATGCCACGCCTCAAAGCAGCCGCTGCGGCACTGCCGGCCCTCGATAAGTTGGTGCTTGATGGAGTTAATTTCCTGCCAGATAAAGCGGGCAACTGTGTTTGGGTGGAGCTGCGCACGCAGAAAACTGCCTGGATGGTTGAGGCGCGCCAGCAATTACTCGCGGCACTGGATGGTATTCATCCGGGGCTGGATGTCGATGGCTTCCGCCCGCACATCACGCTTGGTTGCGTCGAGGCCGGTACGCTTGACGACGTTAATACGAGCGCTATTCCAGGGCAACTACCGGTCATCACCGAGCCGCGTGCTGCTGCTTGCTACAACGGCGTGCATGGCAAGGTTGTCGAGGTAGTCGAGTAGTCGCTATAGTAGCCGGCCGGTTATCTTCGCGTTATAATAGTTTTATGAAAATCACCGACATCTCTCTCCAAGCTCGCGATAAAAACCGCGTTAATGTTAGTGTTGATGGCAAGTACCGCTTTAGCCTCGATGTCTTTCAGGTGGGCGAGCTGGGGATTAAGGTTGGGCGCGAATATAGCGACGAAGAACTGACAGCACTAGAGGACGAGAGCCAGTTTGGTAAGTTGTACGCCCGGGCCATGGAGTATTGCTTGACGCGGCCGCGCTCGGTTAAAGAACTGCGCGATTATCTGTGGCGTAAAACCAGGCCGACTAAAAAACGTTCGCCAAAGACTGGTGAAATTACCGAGCGTCCAGGCGTGAAGCCGGAAATTACCGAGCGGGTGCTCGCGCGGCTGATCGAGAAAAAGTACCTCGATGATGAGAAGTTTGCCCGCTTTTGGTTGGAGCATCGTTTTTTACAGAAAGGCACCAGTGTCAGGCGGCTAAAATTGGAACTAGCGCAAAAGGGGATTGAGCGCGAGACGATAGAGCAACTAATCAGCGAAAATATCCGCTCCGATGACGAGGAGCTGCGAAAAATTATCGCTAAAAAACGCTACAAGTATGCTGGAGACCAGCAAAAATTTATGGCCTATCTGGCGAGGCAAGGGTTTTCATACGATGATATTAAGACGGCACTTGAAGAAACTGGAGTCTAATCAATTTTTACGGATTCGGGTTGTGTACGTGGTTGCTTGCGGAACGGATTATCGTAGGAATTTATGCGCGGAGTTGGCATTTTCTTCTCGGTTGCGTGGGAAACTGTTGCTGATTTTACAATAATTTTTTCATCAGTTATTTTAACAATTTGTGAGCGATGAATTAGCAGCTCTGTGTCCCCGAAGCTTTTTAAAAGTGGTCGGCGGATGCGTAATTGTTGAATAACAAAACTACCTGCAGCCAACGTGTAACCAATGACCCGACCAATTTTATGTTTCTTTTCATCAATAACCAACTTATTCTTCAAAGTGAAACCGATATCATAGATCTCTTTAAGGCTAATCACGTCATCTACACCAACGATTTCATCAGTTGAGTCAATGATCATACCCAATGGGCCTATTTCGCGAATATCATCAACGCGTAGTAAACTAGGATGCTGGTCTAAAAGTCGCCCCTCTAGTTCGTAGGCAGCTACGGATAGATTCTTTGGGTTGATAACTTCGCGTGAGGTTCGCGCCAATTCCGAGCCGGTCTGAAGACTCATGACGGGCGTGTTGAGAAATCTGTCATCAGATATAAGCATATTATTAGTATATACGGTTATGGTTTATTCAGCAAACGGATTCGACCGCCCAGCAGGCAGGGCAAATGAGTCTTTGGCGGAAGTTGATGAGTGGAAATTCTCAATTGACTTCATGGTTTTTTTATCAAAACTTGTAGATGAATTTTGTGGTGTTTCTGTAGAGATTGCTAAAAGTCCGCTAAGTAGGAATATTGCGATTGCTACGCCACCGATTACCACTACGCTATAAAGTATAACGTGAAATCGCCACAAGAACTTAGATAGCGGTTTTACGATTGGTTCGAGCTGTTCTGAGATTGATGGTTTCATCGTGTGTACACCTTTACTTCAAGAGCTTGGACTAATAATTCATGATTGTTGGCTCCTCTGGAGATTGAAATTCCAGAGAGCTGCATCCGGGTAACGTTCTTTTCAATCAGGTCAAGGAAGTGTAGGAATCGGACGTAATCAATATTTTCGCCCAATTGGATTGATACGAAGGTACTTTTCACACCAGCTGGAGTTGCGCCGGTTGGTTTTTTACTAGTGGAGGTCGTTGACTTGGCGGCGGTTGATTCGGTTTGGAAGGTGAATGAGCGAATTGGTATGCCTGCGCGATCAGCATAGGTTGATAAGTCTTGAACAATTTGATTCTGATATTGGTACATCTTTGATTCAGAGACAATATTTTTAGCCTTTTTTGCAATCTCAGAATTTTTATCCAGTTGGGACTTTAGAGCAAGTAAATTCTGGATTTTTGATTCAATGGCTATTGCCTCAGTCTGTAGTTTGCCAACGTCGTCTGAGGTTTTACTGAGAAATGAGTAGGCAACAATTACTGAGCCAACCATTGCTGCCAGAATAACTAGAAGCAGTAGCGCCATGATGATACGCGCAACGCTGGCATTTAGTGTTTTTTTCATCTCTTTAAGACCTCCGGTTTTGGTGTGACGCTGATAGTAATGGTAATTGGGTAATCATTAGATTTTTTATCCGATTTGCCATCACTATACACGATACTTTCTAGGTGGACATCTTTAAATATTTCCGACTCTTCTAGGCTTGTCTTTAACCGAATGGCGTCGTCCTTGTTTTTTCCGAGTGCCACCAGGGATAGTGGCTTGTCTAGGGCTGATGTGTCTAAGGTTAGTGACTCTAACACCATCCCATACGGTACGCGCTGGGCGATTTTAGGGATAATTGATGAGTAGTGGGCCTCACCGCTGATTATAGATTTAGCAGCATTTAAATCCTTGGTGAAATCGTTAACATCTTTTTGTACTGACCGGTATTGAGCAAGTTTTTCATTTCCTTCATTAATTTTGTTTTGAGCGGCCGACCGGCTACTCTCTAAGAATAGATAAAAACCGCCAATTGTTAAAAATAACAGTCCAGCGAACATTAACGATACCACGCAGTATCGCCTGAGGATTACGTTGACGCGTCCAGCGCTAATCTGCTTTTTTTCTTGAGGAGGCAGAAGGTTAATCATAGATATCCTCCTGTTTGATGAGTGCTAATCCCGCAACGGGTGACAATTGAGAGCGCAGTTGCTTAGGTGGTTGTTCAAGATTGCCAAAGTTCAGGATCTGCCATGGACTTGCTACACGCGCTGGCATCAATAATTCGTTAGTGAAAAATTCTCCAATTCCCGGTAAGTTTCCTCCGCCACCAACGATTAGAACCTGCTCAATTTTTCTATCATTTGGAAAACGATCAGTATAATATCGCATAACACGCTTAACTTCATTGGTCATTTTTTGTAGGCTTGGCTGCAGGGCACCAGCAATTCGTGCTTGCCTCGGTCCAGGATTAAGTCCATTTAGCACCTTAAACTGATGGGCGGTTTCGATTGGCACGTTCATCTTTTTCGCTAGACTTAAGGTTAAGGTGTAACCACCGACGTTCAAGCCCCCTGTCACGCGAATATCAGAATCCAGGATTGCAATATCTGTCGCTGATGTCCCGATGTCAACAATAATTGTCGGTAGCATTCCTTCTTCTGTTCGTTTCAATAGCCTAGCAATTGCGCTGATATTTGGTTCGATTATTGCTACTTCCAGTCCACACTGTTGGGCAGCACTCAGCATATTGTCAATCATTTTTTTCGGAGCAGCACACATTAGCACGGTTAATTCATCTTTTGTGCGATTGATAATCCGATAATCCATATAGAGTGAATCTAGCGGAGCTGGGATGTATTGTTCGGCTTCCAGATTCACCGCGCTGCGCACGTTACTTTCCTCTTTTATCGGCAGTGTGAATGTGCGGGAAAAAGTTCGGTTGGTTGGGATACCAAGTGATACGCGATTACTATCAATCTGTCCAATGATATTTTTCTGCAATAAGTCTTTTATGTTACGAGCCAAATACTCGGTGTTGTCGCCAGAATCGCTGTCGTTTTTTTGAGAATCGAGGTTAACTGAACCGTAGCCATGAACCAGCATTCGATTTTTATCAATCGACATAATTTTAATGCTAGTTCGGCTAATTTCTAGTCCGACAATTGGTTTCTTTCTATAAAATATACTTGACACTTTTATTTTCCCACCTATATACGAGTATTATAACATAAGCTTTTTTGAAAAACTACCCCTTAACTTGACCCGCCATACTGGTAATTGGGCCCATCACACTGACTGCCACCAGAGCAATCACGCCACCCATTGCTACGATCATCACTGGTTCAATAATAGAACTGACGCCATCAATTGCGGTATCAACTTCTTCTTCATAAAAATCAGCGACCTTAATAAGCACTTTGTCAGTTTGACCAGTTTCTTCACCGACTGATAACATCTGGGCAACAATTGGCGGATATAGATCGTCACGCTCGGCGATAATTCTTGATAAAACCTCGCCGTTCTGAACGCGTTTAGTGGCGTCTCTCAGGGAGTCTTCGTAAACAACATTACCGACTGCACGGGAGGTTACGTCTAGAGCCTCGAGCACTGCTACACCTGCACCGATGAGGGCAGAGAAAGTTCGTGTAAAGCGAGCAATTGCCACTTTTCTTACAATCGCTCCAACGGCAGGTACTTTAATAATGACATGGTGGAATTTAATACGCCCCTTTGGGGTTTTAATATAGCGAATTAGCGCCCAGATGCCACCGATGAATGCTGGCACAATTAAATACCAAAACGACACCATAAAGTCACTAATGCCGAGCATAATTTCGGTTAGTAGCGGTAATTTAGCGTCCGGTCCACCCATATCTTTGATGGTTTTACCAATGACTGGAATAATGAAAGTCATGAGGATGAAGAAGGCGATAATGGTAATTACCAGTAGCACAATCGGATAAGTCATGGCTCCTTTAATTTTCTTTTTCATGGATGAGTTTTTTTCTTGCTGTAGAGCCAGTCTCTTTAGAATATCGTCTAAAATACCACCAGTTTCACCAGCGGCGACCATATTGACGTAGATGTCGTTGAAGGTTTCAGGATGTTTTCCTAGGGCGTCGGCAAATGACATGCCGCCTTCAATATCTCTTATGACGGAATTAATCGTCTCTCGGAAACCAGCACTTTCAGCGTGTTTGGACATTGAGTTCAGTGAGCGGAGAATAGGTACGCCGGCTGAGACCATGGCACTTAATTGGCGAGTAAACATCACCAACTCATCAGTTTTAGCGCCTTTCTTTTTCTTGCTGAATGAAAAGCTAAGTTCTTTTTTGGCATTTTTTTCTTCAATTTTTATCAATTGTCCGTGCGATTTTAAGCTATTGACGGCAGACAATTTATCGGTCGCCTCAATTGTCGAAGCGACAGTCTCTTTCTTTTTATTGACAAGTAGATACTCAAAAACTGGCATTTTATTACTCCCTCGTTGCCCTCAATACTTCCTCAACGGTAGTGATACCGCGTAGAGATTTAATTAATCCATCCATCTGCATGGTTACCATGCCTTCGGAAATTGCTTGATCTTGGATGTCGTTACTGGTGGCGTTGGCGGTAATCATTTTTTGAATCGGAATAGAAATACCCAGAACTTCATAAATGCCAACCCGACCCTTAAACCCGTTATGTCCACATTCATCGCAGCCGTCGGGATTTGGCCGCCATAGATGCTCGATAGTGATCTCGGTTGAACCCATCGGTGTATCTCCGCCAATTTTATCATCAAAGGCTTGCTGCTCGAGATTGTGGATTTTTTTAATTGACTCGGTATTTATATTAAACATCTCAGCAACGTATTTTATCTCTTCTTGATTTGGTGTATATTCCTGTCGGCAATTCATACACAATCGCCGCACCAAGCGCTGTCCAATCACCGCCTTAACCGTCGAAGCGATCAAGAAGGGTTCAATTCCCATATCCAATAGACGCGGCAAACAGGTGGCTGCGTTGTTGGTGTGCAGGGTAGAAAACACCAAGTGTCCAGTCAGTGCCGCCTGCACGCCCAGATTGGCAGTCTCGCCGTCGCGAATCTCGCCAACCATGATGATATTCGGGTCTTGGCGAAGTAGCGCGCGTAGTCCCGAGGCAAAGGTCATGCCAGCTTTGGCGTTAGTCTGGGTTTGGTTGACGCCGGGGATTTTATACTCGACTGGGTCTTCAATAGTTGAAATATTAACGTCTGGCGTATTAAGTTCCGACAGCACGCTGAACAGGGAAGTTGATTTTCCCGAACCAGTCGGCCCAGTCACCAAAATCATACCGTTTGGCTGTGCCATGGCGTCTTTTACGGTAGCTAGCGACAATCCCCAGTAGCCAAGTTTGTCGAGCGAAATTGCCTGGTTTGACTCGTCCAGAATACGCATCACCACCTTTTCGCCGTCGGCAATTGGCAGGGTCGAGACGCGCAGCGCGTATTGCTTGCCGGAAACTTTTATCTTAAAGCGTCCGTCTTGCGGCACGCGGCGTTCGTCAATCTTCAGATTTGATAAAATTTTAATACGGCTAACCAATGCGCCGTGAACATTGCGCGGCAGCTTGTTGACCTCTTTTAATACACCGTCGATACGGTAGCGGACTTGGACGTAATCCTCGCGCGGCTCGATATGAATGTCAGATGCATTGGATTTGATGGCGTATTCCAGTAACAAATTAACCGTCTGGGCAATCGGTGAATTTTCCGCAAAATCATCTTGGCTAACGTTTTGGTCTTCGGCAGAAGCGTCTTTCTGAACTGCAATAACCTCATCTAGCTCGGCGTCAATATTACCACGGTAATTCTCTAAACAGTCCAAGATATTGCTTCTTGTCGCCAGAAAAACCTTAGTGTTGTAGCCGATTTCCTTCTGAATAAAGTTCAGCGCCTGTACATCATCTGGATCTTCCATCGCCAGCGACAGGCTTTCGTCTTCGTTCTTTTCAAATAGTACAACGTTATATTGTCTGGCAATATGCTCAGGAATTCTCTTTAAGATTTCATCGGGAATATCTTTTGGGTCAATCTTCGCAAAAGGCACGCCAATATAATCGCTGATTAGCTTCGTTAAATCCTCTTCAGAAATGGCTTTTTGCTCAATGGCAGTTTCTTGTAACGTTTGTTTTGATCGTTCAGCAATCACTTTCAAATCAGCAAGCTGCGGTTCATCGACAACCCCACCCTGTTTCAGAATCTTCTCAATTGTTTCGTCTGAAACGCGCATAATACTTATGGTTATTGTACTATTGTCGCTAAAAAAAAGCTAGCATAGTATAATACAAAGTGTGAGAATTGATAACGAAGCAAGAATGAAGCAGCTGGGCGAGGCGATCGGCCAGCTGCTTTCTGGCGGTGAAGTTTTGGAATTGGTCGGCGATATTGGCGCGGGAAAAACCACGTTGACTAAGGGTATTGCGCGGGCGCTAGGGATTAACGAGCCAGTGCAAAGTCCGACTTTCACGATTTCACGCGTGTATGATTCGCCCAAAGGGCTGCGTTTGGTGCACTATGATTTTTATCGTTTGAGCGAAGCGGGTATTATGGGCGATGAGATTCGCGAAGCTATGGACGATGATTCGGTGGTAGTAGTTGAGTGGGCGGGCGCGGTTGATGATGATTTGCCGAAAGATCGCTTGGTGGTAAAAATTACAACAATTAGCGAGGAAGAGCGGCTAGTGGAGTTTCATCCCGGCGGTAAAAAGTCAACTGAACTTTGGCAGAAGATAAAGGAGAATCTGGCGTGATAATTTTATTAGATACATCGACGGCAACTTGTTTTTTGACGGTGGTTGATGATGAGGCTCGGCAGGATTTTGAGTGGCAAGCGGGGCGGACATTGGCGCGCGGTTTATTGAAATTTTTGGAAGAAAAAACCGGCGATTTGCATAATATCAGCGGTATCGGCGTAATGAAAGGGCCGGGCAGTTTTACTGGATTGAGGATTGGACTGACGGTTGCCAATACCCTGGCGGATAGCCTGAATATACCAATTGTCGGTGCAATGGGCGAAGATTGGCGGGAGATGGCGCTTAAAAAACTGCGCGCTGGCGAGAGTGAGAGAATCGTTATGCCAGAATATGGCGCCGTCGCTCATATTACCGCGCCGCGAAAATGATTACGGTTATGCTATAATTGCGGCATGACAGAGCGCGCCATAAAACCAAAACAGCCCGTAAAACGTAAAAAGAAAGCTATAAAAGCTGCGAAAGTTGATACCCCTCAGCCAAACAGCGCGGCGGAAGCGGCTATTTTTGTTGGCAGTTTGGGGATGGCGTTGTATGCGATTTTTGTATTTGTAATGTCGGTGGTCGCTGTAGCGTTCAACGACACTGGCGCTAAAGGCGTAGAATTAATTAGTTTTGCGATATTCTTGTTTGGGGTTAATATTTTAGCTCAGAGTATTCTCGTGTCTAAAGAGATACGCCGGGTTGATCGTTATGGTCAAAGGATTATTGCTGTATTTATGACAATTGCTCCGCTTCTAGTCAGTGTGGTGTTAATGCCGATTGTGTTATTTTATAACTCTAGCGATTGTAAATATGATGAAGCGTCAAGTGTAGTTTGCGGTATTTTACGCGAGGTGCATTATATAGCGAATATGCAATATGTGTTTGTTATTACATCGATAGCTGGATCTGCTTACTTATGGTTTTTACTAAAGCGTAAAGATAAATTATTCTGGATATATGATAAATCTCCAAAAAATAAAATTGCCAGTGAAAAAATAATAGAGCGATCAAAAAGTTTTCGCAGAATTGGCATCATACTCATGACTATACCAGTGGTACTTTACGCAATTAAACTAATTGTGACCATATTTGGCGGGTATAATGGCATAGAGGGAAATTTGCTTCAGGCTACTGTGATCTGGGTGATTGATTATTTCTTTGCCTCTATGGTTTGGGTAATATTCATTATTGCTGGAATTATATTTTTCATAAAAAGTAAGTAGCCGCTCGGTGATTTTTCTACCAACTTTCCGTGCGAAAACTTCTAAAACCGTGTATAATTAAATTACGGCGGTTTGTAAGTTTTGACTCGCCGGATTAGATAGTTTGAAGTTGATTGGCTGTTGATATATTTCCTTGAGGCGAATACTCCGGGGCAGTCGGTCGGAAAGGAATGACAATGATAGAGATAATTATCGCCGCTGCCATTGGAGCTGGTGCTGGTGTTGGTGGTTTCATGGGTTATCAGCGAACTCGTCAAATTAATGGTAAAAATCAGATTGAGCGTGATTTGGCGGATGCTAAGACGAAGGCTAGTGATATCGTTTTGAAAGCCAAAGACGAGGCGCTGAAAATCGAGAACGAACGCCGACGCGAATGGCAAAAAACCGAGAATCGCTTGGCTGACCGAGAAAAGACGCTTGACAATAAACTAGAGGAATTGGATCGTCGGGCGGAGAAGCTGCGCGCTCATGAGGATGAGGTCGATAGCCTTAAAAATGAGATTCGTGATATCCGTACGCGTCAGCAGGAAAAACTTGAAAAAATTGCTGGGCTAAAAAAGAAAGATGCTGCTGATAAACTCATGCAGATGACTGAGCGTGATATTAAACAAGATTTAGCGGGTCTAGTGTCAAAATTACAACATGACGCAATGGATGACGCTGAAGAGCGGGCGCAAATGATTCTAGTTACCGCCATGGAACGGATGAGTAGTGAAGTGACAGCCGAGCGTACAGTTACTGCGGTTAAGCTGACTGACGACGAGATGAAGGGCCGGATTATTGGTAAAGAAGGCCGCAATATTCAGGCATTGCAGCGTGAAACTGGTGTTGATATTTTAGTGGATGACACGCCGGGTATGATTGTGTTGTCGAGCTTTGATCCGATTCGTCGACAGGTTGCTCGCCTAAGCTTGGAAATGCTGATGAAAGACGGTCGTATCCATCCAGCACGTATCGAGGAAGTGGTCGCTAAGGCAAAAAAACAGATTGATAAAGAAGTCAAGCAGGCTGGCGAGGATGCGGCACGCGAAGTCGGCGTGGTCGGTATTCCTAAGGAAATGCTGCGAATGCTCGGTGAGTTGAAATTCCGTACTAGCTTCGGCCAGAACGTACTAAAGCATTCAACGGAGATGGCACAAATTGCTGGTATGATTGCTGAGGAAATTGGCGCGGATGTGCGTATTACAAAAATTGCTACACTATTGCATGACGTTGGTAAGGCAGTGACTCATAAAATTGAGGGCAAGCATCATCATATTGGTGCGGAATTGGCACGTAAATACGGCATGGACGAGAGAATTGTACATGCAATTGAGGCTCATCATGATGACATCGAGGCAACTACGCCAGAAGCGATTATTGTGCGGGTTTGTGATGCAGCTTCGGCGGCGCGTCCAGGTGCGCGTAATGTTTCAGCTGAGAACTTTGCTGAACGAATGCGCGATTTGGAGAATGTGGCGACCAGCTTTGAGGGAATTGATAAGGCATATGCAATATCTGCTGGCCGTGAAGTTCGGGTGATTGTTAAACCGCAAACAATTGATGATTTATCAGCAATTAAATTAGCGCGAGACATTGCTACGAAGATTGAGTCGACTATGCAATATCCTGGTACGATTAAGGTTAATGTTATTCGCGAAACGCGAGCAATTGAGTTTGCAAAATAATGAAATTTACTGACGAGCAGCGGCGAACTTGGTTGGCTAGTTTAGATAGGCGTTTTTCCAGTGCGGCAGTATTGATAGAAAACGAGCAGGGCGAATTATTAATCGTCAAATCTGACTACAAAGACCACTGGTCGCTGCCTGGCGGAATTGTTGATCCCGGAGAATCTCCCTTGAAAGCGGCAGTGCGCGAAGTTGAGGAAGAAGTGGGAATTCGAATTGAGCCCAAAGATTTACGCCTTGCCATGGTCGCGTCGCGCCATTCGGATGAGTTTTTAACGCATCAGTTTGTATTTTTTACGCAGTTGGAAAATAACGTCTTGTCTGAAATAAAGCTTCAGGAGTCAGAAATTGTTTCTAGTAAACTTATTTCTAAGAGTGAAGTTGACTCTGACGACGCGTCGTTATTGTGGGCGATTCGTACTTGGGCGGCTGATAAATTCGGTTACGTAAATACGAAAATAATTGATGAAAACGGTGTGAAAAATGAGCAAATAGAGTTTTTTGCGCCAATGTTTGGAGGAAAATAATGGGAACATTAGTTATTAGTCGACACGGCGAGAGTGAATGGAATCTGCTTGGCAAGTGGACGGGCTGGACTGACGTGGGGCTTACGGAGAAGGGGCGAGCTGACACGGTGCGACTGGGCGCGCTACTGAAGGATATCAAGCTTGATGAGGCGTATACGTCAGCGCTGCAGCGGACGCATCAAACGCTGGAGGCGCTGCTTGAAGGGCGCGGTATGGGCAGTTTACCGACGATACAAGCGGCCGAGCTAAACGAGCGTGATTATGGTGATTTGACCGGTAAAAATAAATGGGAAGTTAAGGCTGAGATTGGCGAGGAGGCGTTCAATGGCATCCGGCGCGGTTGGGATTATCCGGTGCCGGGCGGCGAAACGCTTAAAGACGTCTATGCGCGGGTCGTGCCATACTTTGAGCGAGAAATTCTACCGAAATTACAGACGGGCAAGAATATTCTATTAGTAGCGCACGGCAATTCTATCCGCGCGCTGATGAAGCGCCTCGACCGCGTACCAGAAGCAGATATGGCACATGTGGAAATGCCGTTTGGCCAGCTACTAGTTTATAAATTTGAGTCAGGTCAGCCGATGCCAGTTCATAAGGAAGTTCGCTCAGTTGAAATTGATAAAGTGAACGCGTAGCTAGCCGCGTAGAATTTCATAGGCGCTCAGTGCTGATAAGAATTGTTGAAATCTAACCGTGTTCTCACCGTGATATGGCCAGGTAGCGTGATTTAGCCAAAAGCCGATGAGTTTTAGGCAGTGATTTAGATTAATCATATCACGATACAGTGAAATATCGTGGCCGCTTTTATGTAAATCAATCAACAGGCTTGTAATATCGCTGCCCGGCTCGCCCGGTCCAGACCAACTCCAATCTACTAGCTTGCTGCCATGTTCTGGATGCCAGGCGATGTTTGATTGCCTAATGTCGTGATGACAAATGCGGTGTCATTATAATTTCAAGATTGATCTAGGCTGAAGTTGCTAGTTTATTATGTACTTATTTCACGATATATGATAGGATAATGAAAGACGGATGATAGTGTCATCTTTCGGGGTGTGGCGCAGTTGGCTAGCGCGCGCGGTTTGGGACCGTGAGGTCGAAGGTTCGAGTCCTTTCACCCCGACCAACTTAATGATCATTCGAAATATTAAAATAGCTGAAAGTTTGGTCGGCTATTCTATTTTTTTAATTTATCTATTATTATATACAGTATCATGAGTGTCGAATACAACCCATCGCAGAAGAGTAGTGGAGATACCCCCGAAGACGATGATTACCTTCCTCCATATTCGGAGATATTTCGGCCGGGATTGCCTGGATCGCGCACGGTTATAGGCGTGGCGCAAATGACATATTATCCACGGACACCAGATTTTGAGGCCGCCATGCTGGAGCACCTTCCATATCTAGACGAAGTTACTCCAGATACTGTGAGAAAGTGGCTCGGTCTTGACGATAGCAGTGATAAAGAGAATTAAAGCTTATTTACATATAGCCCAATAATCAAATCACCCTCATGATATTCCTGTTGTAATTGCCAATATGACGGCACTTGCTTCTTATACTCATCATAAGTTTTTGTGCGTAGAATTAACCAAACTCGCGGACTTTTTATTGTATTTAATGAAGTTATTTCTGGAGTATTAAGCTTTTTCATTAGACCCCATTCGCCAACCCAATCCAACTCCTCTGCCGGTTTTAGTAAAATAATTTCCTTACCAGAGAGGTTATAGTATGAGGTATGAAAATAGGTGTAGATTTCACCAGAAATAATCGTATCGCTGCCTTTGATGTTTTTATTTATATAACTCATGGCGGTATTGGTGTTATTCCAGGACGCTTCTGTAATATTTTTATTGCCGATCTGCCACATATAATGTCCGATGGATAAAATAAGAATAATTGAAGTGCCAAGTTTCCACCATTCTTTATTAGAGAAGCCACTAGAGAAAATAAGCCCCACGTAAACCGCTAGTAAACTATAAAAAGCTGGTGCTGAGTAAGTAAAATAACGGTCTAGGTAAATCGGTCGGCCTTGACTGAGGAGATAGACGATAACCATTGGCAAGAATGCCCAGGTTGTCAGCAGCCAAATTGCTGCTTGGTGTTTGCGGAATTTTCTGACCAATATGAATGACATAAAGACCATCATCGGCAGTAATAGTAAGCCAAAATATTGAACTAGTCTCTCGTCGTATGTTAAGAACATTGATAAGGTTATTGGTATGGTAAGCTTGGTGACCTCCGGAATCCAAAACCCGCCGCTTACTCGATTGGTTTGAGAAACCATAACGGGTAGCCATGGCAAAAATAGTAAAAAGCAAAACCCTCCGGCGAGCCAGATATTTTTATTTTTGGCAATTTGCACTATCGCCGCTCGAGTTCCGCCAAGTTTTAGCCATAAATATACAAAATGTGCCGGTAGTAGCAATGCCAAAAAATACTGCGTATAAAAGCCAGCTGCTATTAATGCGCCGTAGAGAAACCACCAGTATTTTTTATTCTTTTTCTCAATCGCTACAACAAATACATACGTTGCCGCTACAGCTAATAATGCCGCCAATGCGTACATTCGGGCTTCATCGCTATAGCGAATTAGGAATGGTCCTAGCGCTGCTAAAAACGACCCGAATATTGCAATTCTTTTTGAGAAGAGTTTTTGTAGTAGAAAAAACAACAGAGAAATTGTTGCAACACCACAAACCATACTAAACCCTCTGAGTGAAACAGCAGAAACACCAAACACTAATTGCCAGACGTGCATAATAACGTAATATAATGGCGGATGAACGTCGGTGGTGGTGATGGTGACAATGTCATGAAGTGGTTGCTGGATGATTGCGGCAGTATAGCCTTCATCGTGCCAAATATCAGCCTTCGTTAAATATAGCAGGCGAACGTGGGTAGCTAAAAGTAAAATTGGAATTAGCCAAACCCAGCTGGGTATTCTATGAAAAAATAAGTTGAGTTTAATAAGTTGTTTGTCTATGCTTTTCATTATATTATCGGGGCAATCTTAAGGATATATCTCGTGCTTGGCGTGCGAAATTATCGTCAATTTTTTTCACTTGATTTATATCAATTCCGCGCCGCTTTAAAGCTTCATTGATTAGAAAATCAGCAATTTGCGGATTCTTTGGCAGAATTGGTCCGTGAAGATAGGTGGCGATAATATTATGATAGCGCACTCCCTCATAAGGGTCGCTCATGTTGTTGCCTGCACCTTTTATTACGTCACCGAGCGGCGTGGTTTCTTTATCCAAAAAGGTTTGGCCACTGTGATTCTCATATCCAACAATCTCGCCAAATTCATGACTTTTGATAACAATATTACCAATCATTCGCTCATTGCCAGCAATTGTCTCAATTGGTAAAATATTTGCGCCGATAATTTCTTCGCCTTTGAGTGTACGGAAAAACCGACCGAATAGTTGGTACATTCCGCAAATCATCAACATCGGTACGCCGCTTGTTGCTAGTTGCTTGAGCTCGTCTGATCGCTTTAGTAGGTCGTTTTGGATAATCGTCTGCCCAGAATCTTGTCCACCTCCACCAGTAAAGAGATCAATGTCAGAAAAATTAGTCTTATCGCCTGGATTATGATCAATAATCTCCACCGTAAAGCCACGCCATTCTAGTCGCTTTTTGAGAGTCAGTGTGTTGCCCCAGTCGCCATATAAACTCATATCTCGTGGATAAAGTTGGGCAATTTTTATCTTGGTCATTATATTTCCTCCACGTCAGTTTTTTCACTAAGTAAGCGCCGAATTGTAGTCATAGCGGTATAACTACAGAATATCTGTTTTGGTTCATCGTTGTGTTTATTAATGAAATTATCCAGTGCTTTTGGAAGATTAGTGTCGACCTCTTCAATTGAGACCTCATCATATTGTAGGCGTAACGCCATGTCATATGCTCGTGTTCCGCTAATCATTGCGACGTTTTTTAAGGAAGAAAAATCAACATCCCAAAACCAACTGACATCACGCCCGTCAGCATAATTATCATTAACAGCAATCATTGTAGCTGTACCACCTTTAGCGAATGACAAAAGAGCCAGTCGGAATCCGCTCGGATTTTTTACTAATATAAGTTCAATTGGCGTGCCGTCTAGGAAAATAGTTTCACCTCGACCAAAGGCTGGCTTGATATTTTCAAGTGCCGCTAAAATTGTGCTGGTAACTTCTGGGCCAGTGATTTGTCGAACTAAAGCTACGGCTGCCGCTGCGTTAAGTAGATTATAAACACCCGTTAGCTGTAGAGCGACATCAACCTTTCTGTTGTCAATTTGCAAAGTTGCTTGCTGGGTATCGATTTTTGTCAAGAGCACATCGGCGGAGGTATTTTTATTAGCGGTAGCGTTGCCATATTTTAAATTATCATCGGTTGGCATTAGCTGTAGTAATTTGCTAGTTGTACCAAAGAATGCTTTTTTTGCTTTAATATGCTTACTGATATTGAAAATTCGTGGATCATCACGGTTAAGAACAACCGTATCTGTAGTCGCTTCGGCTATTTTTTGAAGTAACGATGCTGTATTATCAATTTCTCCAAATCGGTCTAGCTGGTCGCGCATCACGTTTAGTAGCAGCGAGAATCGTGGACGAACCATTTTTACAAATTTCACCGCCCAAGCCTCGTCGAGCTCCAAGACTGCAATATCAGCCTCTAGTTTACCGCGAAGATTAACCTCATCCAGCAGCGCCGCCGCAACGCCTCGGGAAAAATTGCTGCCAGTCCGATTCGTAAAGACTTTCAGGCCCACAGATTCAAGCAATTCCACGACAATTTTTGTTGTCGTTGTTTTTCCATTCGTGCCGCTAATAATCACCACGCCCTGTGGTAAATTTCTCAATGTCCGTTGAATATACTTTGGGTCAATTTTTTCAATCACCAAGCCCGGCAGGGCTGAGCCGCCGCCGCGTAATTTCGCAACTTTCTTGACACTCTTGCCAATAATAGTACTAATCATTTGTCTTGCCATAGTGTCCATTATACTCTGTCGGGCTAATATGCTACAATATCAATATGTTTTTGGTGGGAATCTTTCAGTGGTGGTATGGTGATGGGTTGCTGCGCTACATTCGACAAAGTTTTCTGGGCGTCTTAAGGACGGCGGATTTTTTCTCAGTTGGATTGTTATTGCAGACACTTTTTAACCCATTTCGACAAATTTCAGCCGCACCAGTCGGCGGGGCTATGTCGGTACAATTATCCGCCTTTTTCGATAAATTATTCTCGCGGGCGGTCGGTACTGTGGTACGTTCTGGTGTGATAATTGTCGGAATTTTAATGATAGTATTAAGATTTTTGTGGATGGTTCTGGGGGTACTTCTATGGCTAACACTGCCGATATTTCCGATTATCAGCATTGTGTTGTGGCAGACGGGAGTTTCATTATGAACATTCAGCCGAAGTTTAATTATGACAGCTTACGGGCGCAAAAGGCTCGGTTCTCAGTAAAATTCGGTAACGCTTGGCACGTGGTGACGGTAGTGGCTGCCATTGCATTAACGATATTGGGTGTGTGGGCGCTAATTGAGCACGGGGCAGTTGGCTGGCTATTATTGGGTCTTAGTGGTCCGATGGTTATGATATCAATTTGGTGGCAGGAGGATCTTAAGACTGCGGAAATTAGCCGAAATCCTCAGACAATTGACGATGTAATGGCGGCGGATATTTTAGGCAAGCTGCCGCGCCGACCAACACCGACGGATATTGCAGAGGCAATTACTGGTACTCGAGCAGGACAATTCTTAGCAGTGCGCGTAGGTCTAACTCCAAACTTCTTACATAATATTTCTATTGATGATCCAGATCGAACCGAGCAAGTTTGGCAGGAGGCTATTGAGATTTGGCAGGATACCAAAAGTCCAAAGATCACCAGCGCAGTTTTGGCGGCAGCAATAGTGAAGCAGCTGCCTCAGCATGATGCTTTACTGGCAAATATGAAAATTGATTTTAATGATATTAAAGAGGCGATTCGGTGGTATGAGCGAATAAAATCATTGATTGAGCAATACAAAAAAAAGCCGCTGCGAACGGGCGGTATTGCTAGAGATTGGTCATTTGGGTATACACCGCTGCTGAGTCGATTTGCGCAGAATATTAGCGTTCGGGTGTCTGGCGGTGCGATGGCGACCAAGTTAGCGGCACATGAAGAAGCGCTGGGACAAATGTTAAAAATATTTGGTTCGGGCGGGCGACAAAATATTACGCTGGTTGGTGCAGATGGCGCAGGAAAAAGTACTGTGGTGTCGGCGTTTGCGGAGATGTTGATTGATGGTCATCAGGGTGTGCCTAGATCGCTTCTTTATCAGCAGGTTTTTATGCTTGATGCATCGTCATTAATTAGTGTAGCGGCGGGGCGTGGTGAGTTGGAGAATCTGGTCACTATGATCCTGAATGAAGCCTTTTTATCAAAGAATGTGATTTTATGTTTGGATAACGCGCAATTGTTCTTTGAAGAAGGGGTTGGCTCGGTTGACTTAAGTAATGTGTTGCTGCCAATTTTGGAGGCGGGCAATCTTCGGATGATTTTAACGATGGACGACCAGCGGTTTTTACAGATTTCTCAAATGAAGCCGCAATTAGCACACGCTTTGAACACCATTGCCATCCAGCCATCAACCGAAGCAGAGACTATGAAAATTATACGTGATCAATTAGTGATATTTGAGGCCCAGCATAAAGTGACTTATATGTATCAAGCTTTGGCGGAGGCCTATCGCGTCGGTGATCGCTACATCCAAGATTTGGCAATGCCAGGTAAAGCGCTGAAAATTTTGGAGGCGGCAGCGAGTTATGCTAGCGGCGGGCTGGTGACAGCGCAATCAGTTGACGATGCAATCGAAAAAACGCTTGGTATAAAAATTTCCGTTGCATCTTCTGGCGATGAGCGTGAGAAATTGCTTAATTTGGAAACACTGATTCATCAGCGGATGATTAATCAGTCGCGGGCGGTGACAGTTGTTTCCGATGCTATTCGCCGCGCCCGTACTGGCGTTAGAAACCAAAATCGGCCGATTGGCGCTTTCCTGTTTCTCGGCCCGACTGGAGTTGGTAAAACTGAATTATCCAAAGCGCTGGCGGATGTTTATTTTGGCGGCGAGGGCAGTATGATTCGGTTGGATCTTAACGAGTTTGTCCGCCCAGATGACGTAGCGCGGCTGATTGCTGATGGCGCGCATGATCCAGGCAGTTTGACTGCCCAGGTGCAGAAACGACCATTTTCTGTTGTGCTGCTGGATGAGATTGAGAAGGCCCATCCGCAAGTTTTAACAACACTGCTGCAGTTGCTGGACGAAGGTATCCTACGCGATGAGAATAACCGGGAAATTAGTTTTCGCGATACGATTGTCATCGCTACATCGAACGCTGGAGCGGATAGGATTCGCGAATATATTGAACGCGGTTACCAGTTGGAGCAGTTTGAACAAACGTTTATCAACGAGCTGATTAATGCCAATTTGTTCCGCCCAGAGTTTTTGAACCGTTTTGACGAAATTGTCTTATTCCGTCCGCTGGGCAAGGAAGAGCTATTGCAGGTTGTCGATTTAATTTTGGCTGGCGTTAATAAAACTTTGGCGCCGCAGAAAATTCAGGTTGCGGTTGAGGAGGAAGGTAAGAGATTATTGGTTGAAGCTGGTTACGATCCGCGCCTGGGCGCCCGTCCGATGCGCCGCGTTGTCCAGCGAGCAGTTGAGAATACTGTCGCTAAACAGATGCTAGCTGGTACCGTTGCACCTGGATCAACTACGATTATCACTACTGAACAAATTCGTCAAATTCTGAGCAGTCGAACTCCTCAAACTCCAGTCATCCCGCCAAGTAGCTAGTTAAGTTTCTTAACAATAGATTTAGCGAACTCTCTATTGAATGGTGCCACGGCTGCCACAGCTACCGTGCCAACACCTCTTACAGACGCGCGAGCCTTAGCTTTGAAGCGTTCTGTAATGGACAGCTTCGGATTTGAAGTATCAATCTTTGGTGATTCAGACCAGAATGCCAGCCATACAGCCCTGGCTCCAAGTGCTAAGCTTCTCTTTGTATTGCCAGCCAGTGCTTCAGCGAAGCTGGTGCGAGCAGTAAAGTTAATATCATATTGGTCAATCTTGCTGTTCTTGTTTGTAGTATATTCGCGAGACTCTTCAATGTAGCGCAGACCTTTGCTTAGGTTTTCTGCTGCTCGTTGAGAGTTTTCCTGATTATCATAAGAAGGGTCTGTTGCAATACGCTGCAGCTGCAGGGTCCCGAGCGTCACGACACTCGCGCCCAGCTCACGTAGCGTACTGCGATTCTCTCCTTCTTCGACCAAAGCCTCATGTTGCTCCACTGCTTCAGTAGCCCATTTTTCGGATTCATCGTAGTCGCCTTGATGGCGGTAGGCGGCACTTAAATCACGAGCAGCACGGGCTTGTTCGGATAAGTTTGGCGCCAGATTGTGGGCCAGGGAGGCTAATATAGCCGCTTGTCCGAACTTTTTCTCGCGTACTGCTTTTAGAACGGCTTCCATTACACTACGGAAGTCGTTAATAGGCCTTTGTTCATTAGCCTCCAGAATACTCCTATTTATACCACTATTTAATATAAAAAGCAAGCAATTTATAGATATAATTAAAACCCGTCACAATAACGGGCTAATCTGGTACCCCGCACAGGAATCGAACCTGCAACCTTTGGTACCGGAAACCAACGCTCTATCCAGTTGAGCTAACGGGGCATTTGGTGCGCTGATAGGGTAATGTCTGGTGAAAATAGCGCCAATTAATGGTACACCCGGCAAGATTCGAACTTGCGACCCCTTGGTTCGAAGCCAAGTACTCTAATCCGCTGAGCTACGGGTGCGTACAGAGGTATTATAGCATAGATGACTATTGAGCAAAATGTTATACTATATATCTATGGATATCATGACAAATATATCACTGAAGCAATATACAACAATGAAACTGGGTGGTGAAACGCGCTATATGGCGGCGGCAGCTTCTGCTGATGATGTAGTATCTTTATATCGGGACGCTCGGAGAGAAGGCTTACCGGTTTTTGTGTTGGGCGGCGGTAGTAATGTAATTACGCGCGATGAAGTATTTGAGGGGATTGTTCTGCTGAATAAAATCAAAGGATTTGAAATTGTTGCTGATAATGACGATACGACAGATATCAAGATTGGCGCTGGTGAAGTTTGGGATGAAGCGGTTGAGCGAACGGTCGGTATGGGATTACAAGGAGTCGAGGCTATGTCGGGAATCCCGGGAACTGCCGGTGCGGCGCCAGTACAGAATATTGGCGCTTATGGCCAGGAGGTTGCCGATACGTTGGTGAGCCTGGAAGCTTACGATTCTCATGCTGATTCAATTGTAACCATTACGGCGGATGAGTGTGATTTTTCGTATCGTAACAGTATATTTCGCGGCACTCAAAGAGGTAGATATTGTATTTTGAATATTACCCTGCGTCTATATAAAGCGGAACCAAAACCGCCGTATTATACTTCATTGCAGCAATATATTGACAAGAATGATATTCGTGAAGTTAATTTATCAGTAATTCGGGTAGCAGTACTTAATATCCGTTCAGAAAAATTACCAGACCCAGCTGAGTTACCTAACGCAGGATCTTTCTTTAAGAATGCTTTGATTGAAAAGTGGCAATTAGAGAACCTACAAAAAGAATATCCTGACATACCGAACTACGCCATGTCTGATGGAAAATATAAGATTCCGTCTGGTTGGTTGATTGAACAGGCGGGTCTTAAGGGGATGCGTAGTCATGGTATGAGAGTGTATGAAAAGAACGCGCTGGTGTTGGTGAATGATACAGCTACAGGCTATGCTGATTTGGCAGCAATTCGTGGACAAATCATCCAAACAGTATATGATAAGTTTGGTATAAAAATCGAACAAGAACCGTTAGAACTTTCTTTGTAATAAGCATAGGCTTTTTTGCAAATCTACGCTACAATATGAAATATGAATCGTGGGATGGGCGGCTATACGCTGATGGAAATGATGGTGATTGTTGTAGTTGTGTCAATTTTGGCAGGTATTACTTTCGTTGGCGGTGAGCGTTTTTTAAGCCGAACTAGAGATGAACGCCAGCGGGCGAATGTTTCGGTATTGTCATTAAAGTTAGAGCGATATTATAAATACCATAGCGATAATCACATTGGTCATGAATATCCTTCATGTAAGGATTTACTTAAGAATTTTAAGTCAATTATTGGCGACGATTCGTTAAAGGAGGAATTGGTAAAGTGCAATCGCAGTGATTGGGCTGGCGGCAACAAGGGTGAGTTACTTTATGAAACCTCAAATATTGATAATGGCGACTGCACCAAGCCAACACATGGCTTACCGGCTGACATCGTGGCTGCGACATGTGTGAAATATAGCATTATCTATAAAGAGCGTTCAACGGGAATAGAAAAAAAGGTGGATAGTATATGGCGCGACTAGCGGGCGGAAGTGACGGTTTTACTATTGTTGAGGTAGTGGTGACGCTGGTCATTATTGGTATTTTTTCGATTGTTATTTTAAATATGCAGGCCCAAGTCAGCACGATATCTATTTTTGAGGTGCAACACACGAGGGCAAGCTACTTGGCCTATGATAATATGCGGGCTTATGTAAATGATTCGCCGCCATCATGGTTTAAGTGTAATGCGTCGGCCAGTACAGGATATAAGGTTATGACGAAGTCGGGTCATGTCGATGGTCTGCCGGGGGTGGTTAAACAAGAGGTGGTTGCCTCAGCGCCATATGGCTGTAAGGATTCTAAGGGTATGCCAATTAAAGTAGAGTCGATAGTGGAATACGGATTGCCAAGTTCTGGCTCGGGTAGTGGAAGAAAGGTGACACATGCAACGTACGCGGCATTCTAGGGAAAATGGTTTTACGCTGGCTGAATTAGCGGTGGTGATGGTGATTATTGCTATGGTTGTGGGTGTATTTAGCCAAATGTTAATTACCTCAAATCAAAACGCTTCCACCAGTAAGGCTATGGTTGATATTAATCGCAATCTCCATAATTCCATGGACGCGATTGAGGTAGACGTACGCCAGGCGGTTCGCTTTAAGGCTAGCGGCTACGATGGCTATGATACGTTTGCCAGCGATAAGAGTATTTCTGGGATAACTCACAAGTGGAGTTATATGAATACGCCATATGTCAATGGAACGAAAGTCGCCCTCATATTATTACAGTACGCCACTACGACTGGCCGTGGCTCCGATGCTCGGGAGATTGTTTACCTAAGAACGCCGCGGTTTGATTGTGCGGCAAATAAAAGTCAGCAGCCAAAGTATAAAAAAATAGTTGTGTATTTTTTGGTGGACGGGCAGCTACATCGACGTACTGTCTATAACGATTTACTTGACACCTATGGTCATGTATACACTGGTGCTGCGGGGAATTATTTCTGCATGAATCACTCAGAGGCTGATAAGTTTAAGGATCGTGCCATGAAAACTCGCCAAGACTCAATTTTAGCAACTGGCGTATCGGAGTTCAAAGTCGAATATTATGAAGGCAGCAGGCCGGTACAGCACCAATATGATGTTGCTAAAAGCCACCCAAAAATCCTTGACGCTTCTGATAGTATAAAAGTCACTTTAAAGTTGCAGTCACCATCTAAAAATGTTTCTGATTCACAAACATTAACCATACGAAAGATAAATAACTTATGATTCGACAAAAAGACGGCTATTCTCTGGTTTTAATCGTGCTAATGAGTACTTTCATTTTGGCGGTTTTAGCGGGAGCGTTAAGAATTGTTACCCAATCCTATATTTATTCTCAAGAAGAATATTATTATAAGTTAGCCCAAGAGGCGGGCGAGGCGGGTACTGCATATGCGAACGCTTGTTTGGATGCTAATAATGCGGAGCAATCGTGGAGTTCGGCTCCTGGTGGTATCGGTCCTCTGCGGCCAAATACTAATTGTAAGGGAGCAGCGGCATTTCATAGCAATAATTATGTACTTGATAATGGTAAAGTACGGACGACGTTTGAGGTTGGCAATTTGGAAGCGTCAACGAAGAGCTCGGCGCTATCGGCTGCTACCGCCCAGATTTCTGCTACTGGTCGAGTTGAGGTTGTAGGTGGCGGGTCTAAGACTTATGTGGCGGTCGTAAAAAAGTCTGTTACTTGGCCGGCCGACCTTGACGCTACACGGACAGTTAGTGGGACAGGGCGTACCTGTGCTATTTTGTCGAATAATGTATGGTGCTGGGGTGAAAATAATAAGGGTCAATTGGGAGATGGTACAACTACCAGCTCTGAGACGCCAGTAAAAGTACGTTCAATTGGCGATATGATTTATGGAAAAATTATTGATATGTTTGCTGCGCAGTATCACAACTGTGTCCTAACTCAGCTGGGAACCGCAAAAAAGGTTTACTGTTGGGGTGGTAACGAACATGGGCAATTGGGCAACGGACTATCGGGTACTGGTGAATATTCCAATGTTCCAGTGGAGGTTGGTGGGGCTATTGTTGGCAAAAATGTGACAGCAATCGGTGGCAGCGGCGATGTATCTTGTGCGATTGCGGATGGTAAAATTTATTGCTGGGGAAGGAATGACTATGGTCAGCTAGGCTCTGGCTCTCCTGGTAATCCGGCTCGTTCTGTCACGCCCGTGGAGGTGGCTTCAGGTACTGATCCTACCTGGAGGTTACCTGCTGGATATACTGCGAAAAAACTCTCTACTAGTGGCTCTCGTGCGCATAGTATGTGTGCGATCATCACCACTGGTAATGCGTATTGTTGGGGTCAGGCTACCTACGGCCAAAACGGGAGTGGTCCAGTGTCTAGTACATACAATTACGGACAGCCGGTTCGTGTTGTTGACATTTCTAACGTAACCGATATATCCCAAGATGGTTACACGTGGGCTAGTTATGAAGCAATTCCATACCTCGTACATGTTTGCGCAGTTGCCTCTGGTAAGGTGTATTGCTGGGGTGGATCTGGTCGCGGACAATCTGGCTCTGGCTCTTATGGAAGTGGTTCGTATCAAAGTTTTGATAAGCCTGTTCAGGTTAAGGATTTGCCTGGCACGGCGTTGCGAGTTGAAGTGGGAATTGCTCATTCTTGTGCTTTGGTGAATGATGCTGGCAAGAGAAAAATGTATTGCTGGGGTACAAACCATTGGGGACAGTTGGGGGTAAATAATTCTGGAGTCAATCACGTCACAAAGCCGCGTCCTGTCTATGTTGGAACGGACGGTCTGCCAGCGACAGAGGAAGTGGTAGACATAGCAGCTGGAGCAAACCGCGGCTGTGCGCTTATGACAAACAAGCGGGCGTATTGCTGGGGATTAAACCACACTGGGCAGATTGGCGACGGGACAAAGGATAATCGATATAACCCGACAGAATCATTGTTCTTGCGCCCGCTCCAAAATCGCTATATCTATTAAAAATGCTTGCGCTTTTAAAAACGTTGTAGTATTATCAAATTACAAATCAAATTAACACAATTTTAGGGGGCACATTATCGTGACTACAAAAAATATTAAAAATCAAGGTTTTACGCTCGTCGAGCTTTTGATTGTTATCGTTATCATCGCGATTTTGACAGTTGTTTCTTTGGTTGCATACAACGGTTTGCAAAACCAAGCGAAGACTTCGGCTGCTAAATCAACAGTTGACTCCGTTGCTAAGAAGGCTGAACTATACAACACTGAAGAAGGTAAGTATCCAGCTCAGGTTTCAGATTTGACTGGTGCAGACACAAAGAAGTCTTACTACATTGCTCCAGCCAATGTTGCTGAATTAGGTACTGGTACTTTTGGTTCAACCACTCCAACTACAACAGTTAAATACACTAAGTGTGGTACCGGTGACCCAACAGGCGCGAAGATTGAATACTACGACTACAGTAAGAATACTGTTGAGACTCGCGTAGTTGGTACTGGCTGTTAATTAGCTCTATGCCAATAGAAAACTCCGGTCATAGTGCCGGAGTTTTATTGTGTTTTAGGAATTAAATGGCGCCTAATGTTTGGCAGAAATATTTGACTTCTTGGCGGAGTTCGGTCAACTCTTCGTCGTTATTGCGATTATTGATTGCTTGCTTCATCCATTCAGCTATTTTTTCCATATCCGTATCTTTGGCGCCGCGTGTGGTAACGGCGGGAGTCCCCAGGCGAATACCGCTTGGTCGAAATCGTGGTAATTTATCATTAGGTATAGCATTGGCATTTAATGTCAGGCCAGTCTTATCCATAGCAATTTCCGCCTCCTTGCCGTCAATTCCAAAACTATCGTAAATATCTGCCAAAATAAGATGGTTGCTAGTACCTCCAGTCACCAGTTTAAAATCTCGTTTTTGCAGTTCTTCTGCTAGCTTTTCTGCATTCTTAACAATCTGCCGAGCATAATTCTTAAATTCTGGCTGTAATGCTTCGCCAAAGGCCACTGCCTTGGCAGCGATGGTGTGCATGTGCGGGCCGCCTTGAGTGCCAGGGAAGACCGCCCGGTCAATCAGCGTCGGCAAGTTTTCCAAAGTCTTCTCTGGCTGTTTCAAAGGGTTGCCGACTATGCCCCTCGACAAAATCAAGCCGCCACGCGGGCCGCGCAAGGTTTTGTGCGTGGTAGTGGTGATAACGTGAAAGCCGTAGTCAAACGGATTTTTGGCTACGCCGCCGACGATTAGCCCAGCGATATGGCTCATGTCTGCCATTAGCATCGCACCGACTTCATTGCCAATCTCGGCAAACTTGGCGTAATCCAGTTCCCGCGGATAGGCCGAGAAGCCCGCCAAGATGATTTTTGGCCGATGTTCTAGCGCCAAACGGCGAATTTCTTCATAGTCAATTTCGCCGGTTTCGACATTCTTGATGCTGTAGCGGACGAAGTTATATTCGCGGGCCGAACGAGTGACTGGAGCGCCGTGTGTCAGGTGTCCGCCGTGCGCCAAATCCATCGCCAGAATGGTATCGCCTGGCTCGCACCACGCATAATACACCGCCTCGTTGGCTTGGGCGCCGGAGTGCGGCTGGACATTGGCGTGATCAGCGCCGAATAGTTTTTTAGCGCGGTCAATCGCCAGCTGCTCAATTTGGTCGGTGTTTTCTTGTCCTCCGTAATAGCGTCGTCCGGGGTAACCCTCAGAATATTTGTTAGTAAAGACGCTGCCCAGCGCCTTCAGCACATCTGGTGAGACGTAATTTTCACTCGGAATTAGCTCCAGCCCATCAGTCTGTCGATTTTTTTCTGCTTTTATGAGTTGCTCAACTTGCTTATCTTTCATAGATATACCTCCAATATTCTCATTATACCATTGCCTAAATATATCATTAGTGATATAATCCGGGCATGATCAAAGATAAGTATCTCCAAAAAATTGGCAATTTAATTGCAGAAAATCGTCAAAAACAGGGCCTTACGCAGACACAGCTGGCCGAGGCGATTGGTACGTCACAGAGCGCTATTAACCGGATTGAAAACGGGGGTCAGAATATTAGCATTGAAATGGTGGCGCGCATTAGCGAGGTGCTTAATAGTAACATTGTGACGGTTAATCATTCAGGAAAAATGAATTTTAAAGTACATGGTGGTAAAAAACTGTCTGGTGAGATACGAGTTAAAACAAGTAAAAATGCCGCCGTGGCGCTACTTTGCGCCAGCTTGCTAAATAAAGGAAAAACTACCTTCAGGAAAGTGGCAAGAATTGAGGAGGTTAATCGTATTATTGAGGTGTTAAATTCTATTGGCGTAAAAACTCGTTGGCTGGATGGTAACGATTTGGAGATTATGCCACCAGCCAGATTAAGGCTGGAGGATATGGATATTGAGGCTGCCAAGCGAACGCGTACGGTGATTATGTTTCTTGGTCCGTTACTTTATCAGTACGATGATTTTAAATTGCCATTTGCAGGTGGCTGTAATCTCGGTAAGCGCACAGTAGAACCACATTTGAGTGGTTTGAGGCATTTTGGCATGAATGTTACGGCAGAAACTGATTATTATCACGCAAAAACTAATACTGATTCTGGTAATCGGACAATTCTTCTAACGGAGCGTGGCGACACAGTAACTGAAAATATTATTATGGCGGCGGCGCTTTCTCCAGATACGACGATTATTCGCAATGCCAGCCCTAACTACATGGTGCAAGATGTTTGCTTTTTCTTGAAAAAGCTGGGAGTGAAAATTGAGGGAATTGGCACAACCACGCTGAAGATCACAGGACGTAAACATATAAATAAAAACATAGATTACTACCCAAGCGAAGATCCGATCGAGGCGATGAGTTTTATCGCTGCGGCAGTTGTGACCGATTCAGAGATCACTATTCGTCGGGCGCCAATTGAATTTTTGGAGATTGAGCTAGCGACGCTGGCAGAAATGGGTCTGAAATTTGATTTGAGTGAAGAATATTTTGCTAATAATGGGCAGACGCGTTTGGTAGATATTACACTCCATCATTCTGAGCTTAAAGCCGCTAAAGATAAGTTACACGCCCTGCCGTTCCCAGGGATAAATATGGACAACCTGCCATTTTTGGGGTTGATTGCTACGGCTGCTAAAGGTCGGACATTAGTGCACGACTGGAGCTATGAAAATCGGGCAATTTATTTTACCGAGCTTAGTAAGTTAAATGCGCAAATTGAGCTGGTTGACCCGCACCGCGTTTATATCACTGGCCCCACCAGGTGGAAGCCGGCTGATGTCGTAGCGCCGCCCGCCTTAAGGCCGTCAGTGGTAGTTTTGTTAGCAATGCTGGCAGCACCGGGTACGTCAATCCTGCGTGACGTGTATTCGATTAACCGTGGCTACGAAGAATTGGCCGCCCGCTTAAATTCCTTGGGTGCTGAAGTTGAAGTGGTTATTGAATAGTAATTTGTTTAGTTTCTGGTAATTTTTTTGGCTGAGTTTGCGACTTTGGAAAGAGGAATTTTAAATAATCTTTTATCATTCGAGCGCCAGAAATTATTGGCAAGTAGCTGCCTAATTGGTGACGAATGTGATGTTCTAATAATTGACCATCTTGTAATATAGTGGCGGCTTTATGCATATTAACGTATAGTGATGAAATTTCTGCCTCGTAGTTTTTCCCTGTCACTTCCAAGCAGGCAATTGGCTGTACATCTGCTACTCCGCCATCGCTTGTGGAGATCAGTAGTTTTAAATTGGCGATATCTTTCTCCCATGACGTACCGCAGGCTTCTAAACCAATAATAGGCACATTGATGGCAATATCCGAACCGACCGCTAAAGCCCGACCTAACTCTTCGTCATAATCTTGGATATAGTGAACTCGTTCGCGTAGAACAGGGTCATGATCAATTAATTTTAACACTTCCAGCAGTTTCTGGTACATTGTCGTGTCGCCCTGATGGACTTTTCCCGCTAAGATATAATGCGCGTTATGACTAATAAGGATTTGGCGTAGCGTGTCGGGATTTTCAAAAGGCATATAAGGGCGCTTGTAATTTGCAAATCGCCGCTTAAAATCAAACAATATTGCATCTTCTGGAATTTGTACAGGCTGATTATATTGATTTTTGCGCTTTGACAAGACTCGATTAAGTTCCAGGCGCCCATGCTTTTTCAAACGTTTTATGTCTGCACTAAGGAGTTTATTTACTTGTTCAGCGAATTTCTCTGTTGGTAAACCAAACTTGTCTATGATGTTGTATTCGCGATACGATTGTAAGATTTCTGGTAGCACCCATGTCTCTAAATCAATTCCATTGGTGATGGCGTGAAACTTGACCTTGTCGTTGTTGCGGTCGCGGAAATTTGCCACTCGTGCGTGCAGTTTGCTGACGCCATTTTTGGCTTCAGTCAGCTCAATTGCTAGCAAGTTTGGTCGCAAGCGATCATTACGAAATTGTTCCATCAGCCAGCAGCGCACGGCGTTGCTTTTGAGATTTGGCAGCACTAATTTTTCAAATTGTGAGCGGTGAAATTCTGGTTCAGCTGCTTGGAGCAGTGTGTGGTTGGTGTAGAGTGTGTGTTTGCGCACATAAACGATTGCTTCGTACAGATTCATACCGTTGGCACACAGCTCGTCCAATCGAGCCAACGCCGCAAAAATTGTTGCGGTTTCGTTGAGCTGGATGACGGCTGGCTTGATGCCGAGTAATTTCAAGGCTTTATAGCCGCCAAACCCAAGCGCCACTTCTTGATACAGCCGGTGATCACCCGAGCCTTCACCTTCGTACAATTGTCCAAAGTTTGGCTCTGAGATGGTAACAAATTGAGTTGAGCCGAGTACCTTTTTGAAAATACTTAAACTAGCATCGGGAAAGCCGGCGGAGCTAACCGAAACCTCATCAATATAATGAAAGCCATACTCTTGGGGCGAGACCTTCTCAACGTATTCAGTTTGTGCGAGGTCGGTAATTTTTTGGTGCAACTCGCTACGATAAAATGGCGTAACCACCACAAACGGTACCTCTAACTTTTCGGCCACCCGTCGAGTATCCGCCGCCAATACGCCGAGACCGCCGCCACCCTTTATGCCATTTGATTTGTCATAAATTTCCATTGTCCAGTAGATGTACGGCCTGGAGTCAGACAACTGATGAGTCAAACTACTACGTTCAATGACGTCATAAAATTCAGAGGCGTCTTCGATGTCGTGTGGTCGGTATTTTGGTTTTTCTGTGTAAAAATATGGATCCATGATGCCCTTTATGGATGGGAATTATCTTAAAATTGGTGCGGGTGCGGAGAATCGAACTCCGATCTCAAGTTTGGAAAACTTGCATACTAGCCGCTGTACTACACCCGCAAGCTTGCACTATTGTAGCAGAAAGATGCTATAATGTGAATACGCCCTGATAGCTCAGCTGGATAGAGCAGAGGACTTCTAAGCCTAAGGTCGTAGGTTCGAATCCTACTCGGGGCGCCATTTCATATAACAATAGGGGGTATATGGATGCAAATCGGAAACCGCAGATGACGCGGGAAATGGTGATAAGATTATCTGGTTCCAGGAATGGGTCAGTTGATGGATTTAAATCGTATGGTGCAACAGGTAGAAGTCTAAGCGCAAATCGCCAAGCAGACTCAGACCGGCGGTATATTGAGAATTATCGGACTTCCATGGCGGCAAATAACTCTACGAATATACGACGATTTGGTGCGGAAATGGGAATAGTTGCTCCGGCGAATAATACTGCCGATGGACTGCTGCCTAAGAACAATCGACAAATAAACGTCGTAAAGCCTTCTCGTAATAAAAATCCTGCCACATCATGTAGTCCTCGTCAGCCATTCAACGCTTCCAGCTCACGACCAGTTTTTCGTGAGCCACCACCACGTCGTTATAATCCATTTGGGTAAAATAAAAATCCTCACGGATAGTGAGGTTATTTTTTGGAGGGCCAGGAGGGGCTCGAACCCTCGACACCCTGCTTAAGAGGCAGGTGCTCTAACCAGCTGAGCTACTGGCCCACAATCTAATTATACGACAATCGATAAAAATGTCTATACTTTTATTATATCACAATTTTCTAGAAAAGTAAATTGCGATAGGACTTGGGGCGAATGATGGGGTTCGAACCCACGGCCTCCGGAGCCACAATCCAGCGCTCTAACCAAACTGAGCTACATCCGCCAAGATCCAAGCTCCTCGAATTATAACATACATCCTCTCTGTACTCAAGGCGATAAAGTTGCTATACTTAAGGGCAATGAAAGAACTAAACGGCTCAGAATTGGCTAGTTTTATTAAGGAGCGGCAGGCAAAACAAGTACGCGCCCTACGTCAGTCTTGGCGTATTCAGCCGTGTTTGGCAATTGTGACGGATGTTCAGAATCCAGTTATCGAGACATATATGCGCTTAAAACAGCGGTACGGTGCGGATATTTTAATTGATGTAGAGATTCATCGGGCTGCTGCCGGTCAGGCATTGGGGGTAATTGACGAGTTGAATCATCGGGAAGACATTCGGGGGATAATTGTACAACTTCCAGTTAGCGATCTTGCACAAACCGAGGAGCTATTGGAGAGCGTTCAAAAAGAGAAGGATGTTGATGGTTTGTGTCAGAAATCGAACTTCCAAGCAGCAACGCCAACGGCGATAAGCTGGCTGCTGGCTGGATATGGTGTTGAGCTTAAAGGTAGAAAAGTAGCAATTGTTGGACGGGGACGTTTAGTGGGTGCTCCTCTGGAACGTATGTGGCTAAAATCTGGCGTTGATGTGACAGTTTTTGAGAAAGGCGATGACCTTATACAATTAACTAACTATGATGTCATAGTATCGGCGACAGGCGTACCAGGTTTAATTACTAGCCAGATGGTTAAACCAAAAGCAGTAGTTATTGATGCGGGTACAGCGTCGGAAGATGGAAAAATTGTCGGCGACGTAGCCAAGGAAGTGCGTCTACGTAGGGATGTTGTCATTACGCCAAAAAAGGGGGGCGTTGGTCCGCTGACGGTGTCGGCGTTATTTGATAATGTAATTACGGCCTGTCTGAAAATTGCTAATCAGGTGAAAAATTAAGAAGTTTTTATTGCAGATTTGACCTGTTCGACAACCTGCCGTGGCGTAAGATTTGCTTTAACAATATAGCTATGTACGCCAAGCTCCTTTATCTCGCGTGGCGCTTCTTCCTCGCCGAGGTTAGTTAAAACAATGACTGGAATAGTCTTTCCCCAATCTTTAGATCTAATATGTCGCAGAGCTTCTGTCCCGTTCATCTCTGGCATTTGTAAATCTAGGAGAATGATATCTGGTTGGAATTTTTCAACAACTTCCACGCCAATTTGACCATTAGCTGCTAGCCGCACCTCAAAACCGTCTGATTCAAATTTCATGCGGTACATTTGGCTGATGGTTGGATCGTCTTCAATGATGGCAATTTTTATCATGCTTTAAGTATAGCATACAAATTATGGTATAATTTTTGGCATGGAAAAATTTGGGAATAATTGTGGCGGTCGCGAGCTTGTTGATGGGTTTGACGTCGAAGCTAATGAAAAATTAAATAGAGAAATTGCAGACCTCAGAGCTCAAGGATATAAGGTTCGGGTGGGTGAAAATAATGATCCTGCATATGATAACCCAGAGAAGATTGAAAAAGTATATAGGTATCTGGAAAGAGGTGGAAGAGAATTAAGAGAAGTGCGAAATAGTTTTATTCGCAGTAATATGGGTAGGGCTGCAGTTGCTGATGTTGTGAGTAAAATTCCTTTTATAAGTAAATTGGCGGGTGGTTGGAACAAAGAACTTGATGACTTCTTGGAGCCTTACCGCGATGAGTTGCTGTACGGTGAGAAAGAGACTAACTCTCGGCCGTGGCATAAGCAACGAGGTTCAGCTTCAACGTTCTTGTCAATTGGGCCGGCATTTTCTTTGGCGGTTATAGAGGGTGGCAAGTTGGCCTTTCCGGGAAGATATCCAACAATGAGCGGTCCAATAGATGAATCGTTATTTGACGAGAAGATTGACGGCATGCCGTTGAGAGATATGATGATTAAAGCCGAAGTGGCAAATCATGATAAAACTCAACAAGAAGCGGCGCGAGCGGTAGATGAGAGAATCAATAACGTCCGCGAGTTCATCAACGCGCCAGTGACACCAAAGTTTGCTGAGGTTATTAAATATTGTACGGATTCCCTGAGCATTCGTGAGCGGGGAGATTTGGTGAAAAAAATAACCATTGGTCACATATTGGATATTGATATGCGAAATGATAATCGGTCAATTGACGATATGCTAGTCATGAGCTTTGGCTGCGGAACCGGATTGCCGACCCTAGAGATGCTAAAAGAGCTAAAAGAAGAAACTGGTCAGGCTCCAACGGCTATTTTAATCGATCAAGATCCGCTGGCTTTAGCGGCAGCGCAGAATCTAGCGAAGAAAATGGGACTGGAAAATAATGTGGAGATTCATTGCCATAGACTTTTTAGTAAGTTTGGACGCCCGTTGGGGCTGAAAAAAGTTTTAAAAGGTCGGCAAGTAGATGTCATGGAGGATTCTGGCTTGCGCGAATATCTTCCTGATATGGTGCATAAAAAATTAACGGAGGAATCTTGGGGATTCTTGCGAGATGGCGGTCTAATAATTACCGGCAATATGAATGAAAATCGTCCACAAAAAGATTTTCTCCATGGCTTAATGGGTTGGACACCAAGGGTGACTATGCGTAAGATTAAGCGGAGCTTTGAGCTACTTATAGAATCTGGCGTGCCAAGGGAAGCTATCTCTGCAGAAGTTGCACCGAGTGGTGTTTATACAATTTTTACCGCTGAAAAACCATAGATGATGCTATAATAGCATTAGCATGATGGTTCGAGCGTTAGTACTGGGCTTGATCGCGCTGATGGCGTTGATTTTGGGTATGTTGGTACTCAGAAAATCGAAACGTCGCCAGGGTGTCAAATGGTGGTTCTTTTTGGTTTGTCTGTGTCTGGGGGTATGGTCAGCTGGCCTTGAGCTGTTTTCCTTAGCGGATAATGCGATGGTCTTAGATATTGCTTCAAGGTGGTTTTATGTCGCTTCGGCGATTTTTTGTCCAGCGCTCGCCATTTTTACTGCCAAGTCATTTCTACCGCCGACCAAATCGGTAAAAAGTTTTATCTATATATCTAGTGCGATGTTCGTTGTTTTTGCGATATACATTGCTTTAGCGCCAGAGTTCATTATTAATACTTCAGAAATTTACACGCCAATAGATTTCTCGCAAATTCCAATTAACGCTATTCATTATACAATTTTTGCTACCTTTTTTATGACATTTTTCTTGATTGCAATGTGGTTTGGCCATAGGGCTTGGAAGAACTCTGATACTATTCGCCGTAAACAAGTTGCAATATATATGGTTGGTTTATTTATATCTAGCATTCCTGGGTTTGTGGTTGATTTACTGCTGCCAGCGCTTGGGGATTATAGATATATATGGATTGGGCCAGTGGCTACGGTTATTTTCCTCTTTGCGATTATGTATAGTATTGTGCGGTATCGTCTGATGGATGTAAAGACGGCGGTAGCTCGGAGCGTTTCGTACATACTGCTATTAATTGCCTTAGCGGCTATTTATGCAGTTTCCGCGTACGTTATTTCAATTGTTGTCTTCCAACGTACTTTAACTGTTGATAGTCATGTCAGTCTGCTAAATATGATTTTGGCGCTGATTTTGGCGTTTTTATATCAGCCAGTCAAGCGGTTTTTTGACAAATTCACTGATAAAATCTTCTATTACGGCGAATATGATACAGATGCTTTTGCCCGCGAAATTAGTAAAATATTAACTTATACTGCGGATTTACAATTATTGACGCGGCGAGTTAGTAATTATATCGCTAGGGCGCTAAAGGCGGAAAAAGTGACATTTTGCATTCCAGAGAAGGGCATTTATGGACGAACAGGGCGTCGCCGCCTGTCGGTTATTGAAGAAGATGTACGTAGAATTATGGATTATTATCATGAACATTATGATTTTCCAGAGGTGATTTTAGCAAACCAAGTTAAAGACCCGGAATTAAAGAAGATTTTGGATATTCACCGGACAAAAATTATTGTGCCACTTCTACATCAAAATCAGGAGGTGGGAATCTTATTTCTAGGTGAGCATAAGAGCTTGGGGTATAGTTCACGGGATATTGAAATGTTGGAGTCAATCGCTGGTGAGCTGGCAGTATCGATTCGGAATTCGCTGTCGATGGAGGAAATCAATGAATTGAATAAGAGTCTGCAGCGAAGAATTGATGAGTCAACGAAAGAATTGAGGTTTAGTAATCGGCAATTACAGAGGCTGGACGAGGCGAAAAACGAATTTATTTCTATGGCGTCACATCAGCTTAGGACGCCATTGACTAGTATTAAAGGCTATCTGGACATGATTTTGGAGGGCGATTTGGGAAAAATTTCGCCAACACAACGGGCAGTTCTGAGAGAAGCATTCTCCTCAAGTGAGCGTATGGTGCGCTTAATCAATGATTTTCTTAATGTATCACGACTACAGACGGGGCGGTTTGCCATTGATAAGCAAAAAATAGATATTGCGCGCGTTCTTCGTGATGAAATTTCGCTATTGCAGGTTGTGGCAGATCAGCGTTCGGTTGAGCTGAATGTGAAGATTGATAAAAAGATACCACTGGCGACAATAGACTCTGAGAAGATTCGTCAGGTTATGCTAAATATGATTGATAATGCAATCTATTATTCTAACCCGCACGCAAAGGTGACTATTACGTTAAAAAATAGCGATAAAGTAATTGAGTTTACTGTGAAAGACTCAGGAATTGGTGTACCAAAATCAGAGCAAGCAAGGCTGTTTAGTAAGTTTTTCCGTGGAGCTAATGCCAGAAAAAGACGACCAGACGGAACAGGTGTTGGGCTGTTCTTGGCAAAGAAAGTCGTTTTATTACACGATGGCGAGATGATTTTTGAATCAGAAGAAGGAAAGGGTAGTACTTTTGGGTTTAAGCTGCCAGTTCGCTAGCGAAAAAGGCTGATAATTCCAGAGATGATCAGTACTAGCGAGATTACTACTAAAATGACAGCTCCGATTGCGCGAAGAAACTTTTTCCGATCAAAAATCCACTGTGATAGTTTGGAGCGGTTAGTTGCTGTAATTTGAATTACTTTTGGTCGTTGAGTCGCAGCATCTGCTCCGGTATATTTTTTATTGCGCCTTTTCTTCTGCTTTATCATGGGGTTATTATACATGAAAACACTCCCTGGGAGTAGGGAGTGTTTTGTCTGAAACTGAGCGCTTCAGATAGGGTATGGAGCGGTCAATCTCTATAGTTGTCGCCGGCTAGCAACGTAAGCTAATCCTGCCGTCAGCAGTGCGCCAACCCCTAGTCCGCTCATTAACAGGTCGCTGGAACCAGTTTGTGGCAGGGATGATGGTGTAGCTGACTTTGGATTTGATGGCGTCGTTTCTGGGTTTGTTGGTGTCTGAGCTGAAGGTTTGGTTGGACTACTTGGGCTTGTTGGTGTAGTTGGTTTGGCTGGAGATGACGGATTCGATGGTTTTTCTGGAACAGTGGGATTTGTCGGTTTTGAAGGCTCAGTTGGCTTATTTGGATTACTAGGGTTCGTTGGTGTAGTTGGCTTGCTAATCTCAACAGTAGCGTCATCGCAGGAGTCTGGGGTGTTTGCATTCGGATTTGCGACGCCTGGCGCATCGACGCAAGCGGTATTTTTAATCTTACCATCCTGGGCTGTAGGGATTTTTGCGGTAATGGTAAAGTTAGCAGACTGGCCGGATTTTAGCTCAGTGATAGTATGCGTCCATTTATTGTCTTTTATAGCGCCGGCACTTGCCTTTACGAAAGTAACTCCCTTTGGTGCGTCGTCGGTAGCGGCAATATTTTTCAAGTCAGTTTCACCAGTATTGGTGACTTTAATCTGGTAGGTAAATTCGGTATTGAGATTGACAACTTTATGTTTAGCACCGTCAGCTAGTTTTTCAACTTTCACACCAGATTTCTTTGGGGTTGGCGCTTCACCATCTCCAATAACAAAGGCTTTTGTGCAATCTTCGCTGGTAACGGTTTTCTCTGAATCCTTCAAGGCTACAGTAATAAAGGCCTTCACGGTGTATTTGCCTGGCTTGAAGCCCTCAAACTTACCGTTGTCTGAGCTGTAAACTTCATTATTTGCAGAGTCGTAGACTTTATACGTGACTTTCTTGAAAATTGCGCCGTTATTGGCGGTGTATTTGACAGAGAACTTAAAACTGTCTTGGGAGATTTTATCAATGGAAAGAGCATTACACTGGTAAACAGGAGTTTGCTCGCAGCTTTTTTCAACTTTTACGCTGGCTTCGGCGTGTTTAGTGCCTTCCTGAATCGCTGCGCCAGCGGTACTTGAGAAGGAAACGCTACTACCGCAGGTCAGATTATCAACAGTAACTTTAGCTTGGTAGGTGATGATGGCGTTGGTGTTTGGCGCGTAGTTACCAAGATTAAGTGTTTTATTGAATATATCGCCATTTAATGTCGTGCCTTGAGGATTGTTACTATTGGTGAGCTTTGTTGAGCCGTCAATATATGTTAGTCCGCTTGGTAATTTATCCTTAACGAGGACATCACGCTGTTCGGTCGTGCTGGTATTTTTATACTCTAGGCGGTATTCAATAGTGTCGCCAGGGTTAACGGTTACGCTTTTTTGCCAAGCAGTGTCACCTTGTTTACGAACTTGCTTGGTAAAAGAAAAATTCGGCTGACCAGTATTGGTGTTGTTTTGGTTTGCTGTGCCCAGTGCGTTCAGTGCCGCTGGTAAGGATATAGCCATAATTGTAGCCATGGCTAATGCGTAAAATCGCTTTGGAATGCTCCGCAGCCAATCAAAACTTTTATGCATGCGTTTTCCTCCTCGTTATATGCCAATTTAAAGTTGGCTGATTAAATGCATTGAATGTAGCTATTATATACAAAATATTAAGAAAAGTCAATAACAGATGAGCGTTTTACATACTATAGACATTTTTATGATAATTTGCTATGATACCTGAAGTCGTGGCCTTATCGTCTAACGGTTAGGACACCAGGTTTTCATCCTGGCAATCCGGGTTCGATTCCCGGTAAGGTCACCATGTGACAGACAGAAGACCTTACTGGTCTTTTTTATTTGTTTTTAATCTTGCAAGGAACTTATGCTTACTATAAAATGATGCTAAGATAGTAGTAATAGCAGGGTAGGGATCTAATGATAAAGAGTAGCGCGATAAAAACAAAACACGCAAACGTTAGAAAGGTCCAGGACGGTAAAAGATCGCCTAAAGACACTCCTGTGCAAAAAGTACACTCTAGACTAAAATCCACCCGAAAGCGTATATCAAAATTCTGGATTATAGCTGGAGTTGCTATATTAATAGCTGCTATCTACCTGCTCATCAATGGCGGTGCCTTGGTAGAGCAACATAAAATGGCGCAATACCTTAAGGAAAAGTATGGGAAAGAGTTTATAGTAGAAAATTATCGCATTGAGGGTGGCGGTATTGGAGTTGAGGGCGATCCGTATGTGGATGCTTATCCGGTTGATGATAGTAGTCTTAGGTTTGAAGTGTGGAATAGAGCTGACTATAGAAAAGGCGAGAGTGCTTACTCTGATACCTATCCAGATCGTATTTGGGAAAGAGAGTCTAGGAATGATATAGCTAACCTAGTTAGCAAGCAGTTTGGCGGTAGAGCTAGACTCAAATCAATAAGAATAAACAGCGATATAGAGGTTGGCAGAGCTATTACGAAAAACATACCCTCCTATAAAGATGCATTTAATAAATTTGGCAGAAAAATATATATGACAATATCTTTAGAGAATGACGTTAATTTTGATGATTTGTCAGAGCATATATATAGAGTGACTTCTGAAATAAGAAAGCAAATGGGCGTAATGCTGGCTATAGACTATCATGATTCACTACATAAGCTATGGCTGGAGGATCAGGACATTAGCAATATGAAATCTTCGAGTGACGTAGATAAATATATAAAGAGGAGGTGGAGTGAACATAACTAATGAGCAATATTTGGCCTTAAGCGCGCTGGCGTATTCGGATATAAGCACATATTACAATAAGAAACAGACAACAATAGGCTATCTTATAGGTAATAATAGAATCAAGGACTATTTAGGTAAAGATGGTTCTGTCTCTCCGGAATTTTCTGCTTTATCTACCCTTAAGGACTGGATTATTATTGATACCTATTCAAATAGTTCATCAGGTTTTTATGGTATCGCTATTCAAGATCCCGCAACAAAAGATATAGTGTTTGCTTATAGGGGTACTCAGGCGGACATATTGGGTAATGACTTTAGTCCTAGTGATATATTCACAGACTTGCAAATAGGGTTGAGGATACTACCGCAACAGTTTGTCGATGCGGTAAATTTTTATCATCAAGTAAGTCAAACATATGGATCACAATATTTGGTAGACTACAGTTTTACTGGGCATTCTTTAGGAGGCGCTATTGCCCAGTTTATGACGTATTCAAGCGCAACAGACGACAAGATATATGACTCAGTTACTTTTAATGCTGTCAGCCCCGTCCCTATTATTAAATCTATGGATAGTGATTTTAATAAAAAATGGAGCCGTTTTTATAACTATAGCACGGATCATGTCAACTCCCTTGACTGGGTCGGTATGTATTATGGTGCGGACTTAGGAAAGACTATTCGACACATCAATAATACCGAAATTGATTATAAAAGGGTTAATTTTGAAGCTGTGTCAAAAATGTTATTGATAAAGCTTCAGGTTGTCAAGGGCATAATTAGCAATGCTGAAGGCTATAAGCGAATACAGGATTTTATAAAAAATGTAGATGGCTCTATATCAAATGGGTCTGATGGATATTCAGTAGAAGATACATTGATGTTTTATAGAGGACAAGCTGGAGGTGTTAGTGGTGAGCTTGGAGGTGGCTTTCTAGATTTCTCACATCACCACTTAAGCCAGTTTTTACGAGATGACCCTAACAAGGCGGGCTTCCAGTATGCTATGACAAGTACAGTTGATTCCCAATACGAGTTTGCTGACAATAGTGATATTCTGCAATTTATCAACGCCTTAACTGTTATTGAGATAGCAAAAGCCAATGACAGCGCTCGTTTTAATAAAATTATGCCTTCAGACACACCTCCTCTAGGCGCGTATTCAAGTGGGGGCGTCCTTTATATTTTGCCTGACGGAACTTATAGTTGGGGAACTTATTCCGATGCGTCGATTGCTTACGCTAAATATATTGTCCAAAAATATGAGCGTCTTCTTGTTTCGGGCGAATTTATGAAGTCGTATGTTGATATGCAGAAAGCCCAAGCCGAACAGAACCGACGTATTGATCCATTGATATTTGATTTGGACGGCGATGGAATAACGACAATTTCACTTGAAGAATCAAACGCTTTCTTTGATTTGGATAACAACGGTTTCGCTGAAAAAACCTCGTGGGTTGGTGCCAAAGAAGGTTTGCTGGCGTACGATAAAAATGGCGACGGGATAATTAATGGCGGTAACGAACTGTTTGGCGACCGTACTTTAATGAAGGATGGTAAGACATTGGCGTCAAGCGGTTTTGCTGCCTTGGCAGAGTATGATGATAATAAGGATGGCAAGATCGACAGTAATGACGCAATATATACGCTGTTACGGATTTGGCAAGATTCTGACGGTGATGGTATTACTTCTGCTGGCGAGTTAAGGCGATTGGTTGATCTGGGGATTGTGTCTATCGGGTTGTCGTATAGCAACACTGGTGTGACCGATAGTGCTAATAACATCCAAGTGCGGACAGGAACGTTTACCTTGGCAGATGGCAGTTCTCGGGCAGTTGGAGAATACCTACTAAATCGTAATCCAGTACATTCGGTAGATTCGTCGCCGATAGAGATTTCTGATAGCGTTGCGTTATTGCCAAATGTGCAGGGAGCAGGAAATGTTGGCTCACTGCATAAAGCGATAATGCAGGATAAATCCGGTTCTTTGCGTGGCTTGGTTGAGCAATTTATTACAGAAAAGGATGTCGCAAAACGCGAGGCGTTGACTGAAGGTATTTTGGCGCACTGGGCGGGAGTGGATTCTGTTGATCCGAAAAGCCGCGGCGATGCGTTTGATGCCCGAAAATTGGCTGTATTGGAAAAGTTCTTCGGTGCAGAATTTCAAGGGTCGCCAAACGTCAACTCGGCACCCTTGTTAAAATCTTCGTACACTAAGTTGTTTGAGGTTGTGTATGTGTCATTGATTTCCCAGGCGCAGTTGAAAGATATAGTGAATAGTGTGGCTGATGACAATGATGAGGTTTCATTCGAGAAAGCTAAACAGATAATAGATGATGCTATCTCTCGAGACTCTGTTGCTGGCGTTGGTTTGCTGAGCGAGTTTGTGCGGGCAATGAAATATTACGGGCTGAAGAGCAGTGAAGAGTTTATTGTTTTGAGAAGTTATTATGTTGGTAAATCGGCGGAATATGGTCGTATCATCGACTTTGCTGGTGAACAGGTTTTACGCGGAACGGCTAGTGGAGATTCTCTCAGTGTGGGTAGTCAGTATACTTTAATAGATGGCGACTCCGGCAACGACTGGCTCCATGGCAACGATGGTAACGACACGCTCATTGGTGGCACTGGTAACGACGCGCTCTATGGCGGTAAGGGCGACGACCTCTACGTCTTCAACAAGGGGGATGGAGTAGACTATATTGAAGAGACCGATGGCGTCGATACCCTTCAATTTGGTGAAGGCGTTAGCCCAGAGGATATCCTCGTAAAACGCGCTGTAGTTGGCAGCGGCTACACTGCTAACTACAATCTTGAACTTTCCATTAAAGGAACCAATGACAAAGTAACTATTACAAGACAATTAGGCTACAACGATGGAAGTGTGTTTGGCGCAGGTCAAAAAGACGCACCAGGACAAGCAGTAGAAAGAATTGCCTTTGCTGATGGCACCATATGGACACAGGATACCATCTACCAGATGTTACATAACCGTACTGGCAGTGATGAGGGCGACACACTTGTTGCTTACGACGATGGCGCTGTTGAATACCATGGCCTTGATGGCAGTGACACCTTACGCGGCGGTATTGCTGACGACCTCCTCTATGGCGACTCCGGCAACGACTGGCTCCATGGCAACGATGGTAACGACACGCTCAT
>CAUPWE010000005.1:0-53050 GCA_963515375.1 uncultured Candidatus Saccharibacteria bacterium
CTATGGCGGTAAGGGCGACGACCTCTACGTCTTCAACAAGGGGGATGGAGTAGACAGGATTTATGACATGAACGGCCTTGCTGATGAAGTTCGGTTGAAGCATAAGTTACAGGATGTTATTTTTGAGCGGCGCAGTGACGATTTAGTGGTATATATGCCGGGATCTCTGGATTCAGTGGTAATTGATTCGTGGTATCGAGGTAATGATTATAAGATTGAAACATTTACATCTGAAGATGGTAGGTTTATCACGTACACACAGATCGAGAGTTTGATTCAAGCAATGTCTACCTTCCAGAAGGATACGGGAATGACCTGGCAGCAGGCATTGTCTAGTCAACCGTCTCAAGTAGAATCTATAGTTACGCAATACTGGACAGCTCCAACCGCTTAAGCTTTGGTCTTTGTAAAATTTCTGCTACACTTTTGATAAAATCTGGTGGGCTTGGATTGCGTATATGTCAGAGAAGTCACAAAAATCAAACTCAATAGACCCAGGCCTGTACTGCTTTATTACGATTGCGCAATTTCATGGTATTGCAGCTGATCCTGAGCAGCTGAAGCACGCCCTGGCATTGGAGGAGGGTATTATGAATGAGGTTGATATGCTTCGCGCCGCCCGAACTCTGAAGTTAAAGGCTAAGATATCTACGGTGAAATATAAGCAGCTGGAAAAATTACCAATGCCAGTGATTGTTGGTATGAAGAAAGATAAGTTTGCTGTTTTGGCGCGTATTGATGGTGGTAAATTACTTGTGCTCATGCCTGGAGGCTCGCCACCTCAAATTATCGAAAGAGCGGTGTTTGAGAAAGAATGGACTGGTCGAGTATTGTTATTTGCACAACGATTCTGGAAGGATGTCGAGCGTAAATTTGATATCAAATGGTTTATTCCGACGATCATAAAATACAGGAGGCCATTGTTAGAAGTACTACTGGCGGCGTTTATTTTACAGATTATAGGGTTACTTGCACCGATTCTTACACAAGTTGTGATTGATAAGGCATTAGCGCATCATAGCGTATCGACGCTGGACGTGATTGTATTTGGACTAATTGTTGTCGCGTTATTTGAGATGATGCTTGGGGTCGCACGCAGTTATATTTTTACTCACACCACGAGCCGAATTGATGTGATTTTAAGTTCACGGTTATTTCGTCATTTATTCGCCTTGCCACTGCGATACTTTGAGACTCGGCGAGTTGGTGATACGACCGCTCGGGTTATGGAGCTAGAGAAAGTTCGCACTTTTCTGACAGGTGCGCCAATGACAACGATTATTGATCTGTGTTTCATCTTTGTATATATAGTAATAATGCTATGGTATAGTACGACGTTGACCTGGGTGGTGTTAGCTAGTCTACCGGTATTTGTAATATTATCCGCCATCGTGACGCCGCTGTTTCGGCATCGGTTAGACGAACGATTTAATACTGGTGCCGAAGCACAATCATATCTGGTGGAGTCAATCAACGGTGCGCAAACCATTAAGTCTTTTGCATTAGAGCCAGAACTTCAGAAGAAGTGGGAGGGGCGGCTTGCCAATTATGTTCGAGCTGGCTACAAGACATCGATTTTGTCAAATAACGCGGGAGCAGTTGGTCAGTTTATTCAGAAGATTTCTGATATTGCTATTTTATGGTTTGGTGCGCATATGGTTATGTCCGGCAGCTTGACTATCGGTGCTCTTATTGCGTTTCGGATGCTGTCGGGTCGAGTGAGCGGGCCAGTGCTGCGGCTGGTGCAATCTTGGCAGGATTTTCAGCAAGCAGGGATATCGATTAAGCGATTGGGTGATATTTTTAATAACAAAACCGAACCAACCCTTGATCCAACTAAATCTCGCCTACCAAGCATAAAAGGCGACATTCGTTTTGATAAGGTCTATTTTCGATATACGCTAGATGGGCCAGAGGTGATTCGTAATGTATCGTTTGGTATTCATCCAGGGACAGTCGTGGGTGTGGTTGGGCGAAGTGGATCTGGAAAAAGTACGATATCAAAACTATTACAAAGATTGTATATTCCAGAATCAGGAAAAATTCTCATTGACGGAGTTGATATTGCGACAACTGATCCATCTTGGCTGAGGAGGCAAATTGGTGTTGTTCTACAGGAGAATTTTCTGTTTAATGCTAGCGTTCGTGAAAATATTTGTATACACAAGCCTTCGGCGAGCATGGAAGAAATTGTTCGTGTTGCAAAAATTGCGGGAGCGCACGATTTTATAGTAGAATTGCCAGAGGGTTATGATACGCAAGTTGGTGAGCGCGGCGAAGGTTTGTCTGGCGGACAAAAACAGCGCATAGCAATCGCAAGAGCACTACTCCATGATCCAAAGATATTGATTTTTGATGAGGCAACTTCCGCACTTGATTATGAATCAGAAAATATCATTCAGAAAAACTTGAAACAAATTGTTGCCGGACGGACTGTTATTATAATCGCACATCGGTTATCAACATTGAAATCAGTTGATAAAATTATGGCAATTGATAAAGGGCAATTAGTGGAGTACGGAACACCTCGGGTGTTGCTAAAAAAGAATGGCTTGTATGCTTATTTGTATAATCAGCAAATGGGAGGTGAAGATGTCTAAGTTGTCAGCGTATTGGCGATATCGAGATCGGCGCTTGCAATATGAATTTTTGCCAGCCGCCCAAGAGATTATTGAAACACCATCCTCTCCGCTTGGACATGTCGTTATTTGGATAACAGTTTTATTGTTGGTGATTGCTGGAGCTTGGTTATATTTTGGAAAGCTAGACGTAGTTGTTTCAGGCCAAGGAAAATTAGCATCGGAAAGCGGTACAAAAACTCTACAATCGTCAGTGTCGGGCACAATTGTTGATATAAAAGTACACGAAGGTCAGCGCATTAAAAAAGGTGATATTGTGGTTGAGTTAGATAAAAAAGTCGCCCAGCAGAATGTTGAATCGGTGGAGAAGACTTTAGCTATTGCTAAAATTGAGAGATCTATCGCAAAAGGAGTCTCGTTTTCAATTGTCATGGATGATATCAATAAGTCAGGTTTAACAGAGGAGACGAAGCAAAGTTTGATTGAAAAAATGCATGCGCAAAATGATATATTGGAATCCAGGAGGCTTCTCTCTTCAACAAATTTAACAAATCTTCAGAAGCAACTTTCCCAATTGGATAGTGTAGGCAAGGATCTTAATGATATGTTGACTAAGGATAAAGCTAAAGAGCAGCAGATCAATAAACTAATGGAGCATGGAGCACCATTACAGCAAATGCGGCTTCGTAGTGAGCTTAATTCTGTAAGACAGAAGATTGCTTATCTTGAATCGTCGTTATCTTCACAAAAGCAGCAGATGGCTCAGGTGGAGTCTGCAATAGACAATGCAAAAAATCAAGCCGCAGTAAGCTTAAATGAACTTCGGGTGAACAATGCGGCTGCTGCAGCCTCTCAGGACAATAAAATTATTGAACTTGAAAATTCTCTGGTAAGAGCCAGGGTGGCATTAAAACAGACAACAATTGTGGCGCCAGTTGACGGCACAGTATTGTCGTTAAAGACAAATACCATTGGTGGCGTGGTGTCGGCGGCTCAAATAATTGCCGAGATTACGCCGCTTGAAGAGTCGCTTGTTGTGGAGGCGATGCTACAGAGTAGGGATATTGGTTTTGTAAATGTTGGCCAACGAGTTGTTGTAAAAGTTGACGCATATTCGTTCCAGCGATATGGTTATTTGAGTGGGACGGTTCAATCGATTAGCCCAGATGCGATAGTTAACGATAAATTGGGGCTAATATATCGGATTAAGGTTAAGCTTGATAGTCTAAAAACCTCGAAAAATATTGAGCTGAAAATGATTCCAGGCATGAATTCTGTTGTGGAAATAACAACTGGAAATCGACGAGTCATTGAGTTTTTACTTGATCCATTGATCTCGCATGTTGATGGTAGTTTGGAAGTTCGCTAGTTGCTGTAATTATCAAAATATCTTATTATCATTTCGCGTAGTAGGATATAAAGTTTTTCGAGTTGGCCGTCAATACGAACGAATTTAGTTTTTGGATCTTTTTCACCAATCTCTATCTGGGACACAGTGCTAGTAAGAATACTTAAGAGAAATTCAACATCATAACCTTCGCTGTGCACAACTTGTTGTCGAGCTTTCTGTATTACTTTTAGCATTGTTTTATGATTTTCTATGCCTATTCCTAATTTTTCTAGGGCGATATTGAGAGACTGGTTGAAAGTTGGGCGAGTTAAAAGATGGTAGACTATGTTGGTTGGCTTATTGTAGAATTTTTTAACATTATCGTTAATATCGCCGCTGAGCTGAATTAACTGAATAGCTTTTTCAATACTTTTAACTGTTTCATTTTTTGCCTTTCTATGCTGCTTCTTCAGCTCGTTTTCTGCGATTCCTTCTGCAAAACTTTGAAGGGCAAAAATCAGATTTGCAATATTCATATGAAATGCATTTGAATCTGTATGAAAACGATAATCAATAATTCGCGTGAAAGCTAGCCCAATTTTACTATAAGATCCAAGAGCTTTTTGGTGGTTTGGGTTGATGAAAAAATGGGTCATTTTTATAAGAGTTAATGATTTCATGGAATCTTGTAGACTTATTGAGGGGCGGTATTTGGTTGGAGATACAGCTTCTAAAAAGGGGTTCGCGAGATGTAGTGTTGCGATTCCGCGCAAATCCACTGATTGGATAAAGCAATGCGTATTGTCGAAGTGGCTAATCCAATATAATTGAAATGCGAGAAGTATTTTACCGATATCAGTTATCTGGAAAGATCCTTTTGTGTGAGAGAAGGTGTAATTGAGGTAGGGCTGAAGCCGAGATTTGTCTGTACTGATTGTCAATTTATTTGTGCGGAGGATCGAATGAGTTGCTGATACGGTGAGGTTAATATTTTTATAGGTAGCATGACATATTCTAGAAGTGACCGCCCGTTTAGTTAGCGTACTGGTGATATTTTTCATACCGACATTGGTGATTATGGTGTCAGACGCATGTTCTGCGTTAGTGAGAATAGCTATTGTAGTTGATTTTCGAAGAATTGATTCTATACCATTGTTGACTGGCCATTTTAGGTAGGCGCGAACATCATAGGCAGGGGTGTAAATAGAGTTTTCGCTAAGTTGTTTGCGGTAAAATGCAAAAGGAGTTATGTAGTGCGAGCGAGTTTTTATAACAATAAATAGCCTATTGTATGTGCCCGAGACTGTTGTCGAAAGTTCTGCCTTAAGATGGTAATTAGCGGTGTCGAACTGGCCAAATCCCTTAGCAACAATTTGCTTGCCTATCGCATCAAAGTAATAGGCTTCACCAATTAAAATTTTGTCTTGGGGGTTTTGCAAGCTTATTTCCCGATAATGATTATTGCCATATTATATTATATCAATCATTTTCCATCACTGTTATTTCGTGGTATAATTTAAAAAATGAGCAGCAATACATTTAAACGAACAAAAATATTAGCAACAATAGGGCCGGCAACGTTTAGCCAGGAGAAAGTTTTTCAACTGCTGGACGCTGGCGTTAACGGTATCCGCATGAATTTTAGCCACGGTGCGAATGAGGAGCGAATTGAACAAATCAACTGGGTGCGTACAGCTAGCAAACAGTTGGGTAAGCCAGTAGCAATCCTCCAGGATTTACAGGGGCCAAAGATTCGTTTGGGTATTCTGAAAGATAATATGCTGAAAGTCAAGGTTGGCGACATGTTGACTTTGGACTCAGAAATTGCCGAACATGACGGCAGCTTTAATTTGCCGGTACAGTATAATTTGGCAGAAAAGATGAAAGTCGGCGAGCCGCTTTATATGTTTGACGGAAAAATTAAGACGATTGTGCGGGAAATTGTTAGTTCGACGGCGATTCGCGTGGAAGTTCAAAATGACGGATTTTTGATGAGCCGCAAGGGGCTGAATTTGCCGGATACGGATTTTGGCGGCGATATTTTGACGCCGAAAGACATCGCCGATCTGGAGTGGGGCGCTAAGCAGGACTTCGATTATGTGGCGCTTAGTTTTGTTCAGAAGGCCGACGATATTATTGATCTTCGGCAGAGACTGGTGGAATTGGGCTCAGCGGCTGATATCATTGCGAAGATTGAAACAAAATCAGCAGTTGATCCGGAAAATTTGGAAGAGATCGTCAAGGCTAGCGACGGCGTGATGGTGGCGCGCGGCGACTTGGCAGTAGAGGCTGGCGCGGAAATTGTGCCGGTGATGCAGCGGCGGATTATCGCTTTGTGTCGTAAATATTGCAAGCTGGTGATCGTGGCGACACAGATGATGGGTAGTATGGTCGACAATCCTGAGCCAAGCCGCGCTGAAGTGAGCGACGTGGCAAATGCCGTCATTCAGGGCGCTGATGTAGTGATGCTTTCGGACGAGACAGCCAACGGTAAATATCCTATCGAGACAATTCGGGCGATGCGTAAGACCATTATCTACACCCAAGAACATAGCGAAGTGATGATGGTCGATAAGACTGAGATGCGCGAAAAAACTGATGCGATTTTAAGCTACACGGCGGCGCAGCTGGCTAGGAGAATTAAGGCGCGGGCAATTATTGCTGAAACTAATACTGGTGCTACCGCGGTTAATGTCGGTGCGTATCGTCCGAACTTGCCGATTGTTTGCGTGACCGAGAATGTTAAGACGGCGCAAAAATTAGCGTTAAGCTATGCTTCTCGCCCATACATTCGTCCGAATGAATTAAACGCTGCGACGAAGCTGGCTGAGGAATTGAAGCGGGAAGGCTATTTTGGCGAGGATCCAGTTACAGTTGTGCTGGTGAGCGGTCATCATCCTGAGCCGGGTAAAACGGATAATATTCAAATTAAGACGTTGTCATAGGAAAATATTGGGTGGGCAAACAATTTCCGAAGCAGACGATTCGTGACGTCAATTTACACGGAAAAACTATTCTTCTGCGAGCAGATTATAATGTGCCGCTAACAAAGCGTGGCCAGATTTCTGATGATTTACGAATTCGTGCTTCGCTGCCCACTCTTAATTATCTTTTAGATCAAAATTGTAAAATTGTCATCATGTCTCATCTGGGTCGACCAAGGCGAAAGGATGCTAGATTCAGTCTGAACATTGTAGCGAAGCATTTAGAGAAGTTGCTCGATCGGCCAGTCAAGTTATTGAATGACTGTGTGGGTGAATCGGTGCGCCAAGCTGTTCGTCGTGCGCCGCTAGGTAGTGTGCTCATGTTAGAAAATCTACGTTTTTATGACGAAGAAGAGGCGGATGATTTGGTTTTCGCCAGATCAATCCAACGGGCAGTTCGGGCAGATTATTTTGTGCAAGATGGGTTTGCGGTAGCGCATCGGGCGCACGCTAGTACGCATGCTATTTCTCTTTGTGTGCCAGGACTAGCGGGATTATTGCTTGAAAAAGAATATACAATAATCACCAAAGCAATGAGCAGGCCAAAGCGTCCACTGGTAGCGATTATTGGTGGCGCAAAGATTAGTGATAAAATCTCCCTGATAAAGCGGCTAATCAATAAAGCCGACCAAATTCTAATTGGTGGCGCAATGTCAAATACGTTTTTATACTGCCGCGGCGTGAATATTGGTCGTAGTATTTTTGAACCAGGCATGGAAAAAGTTGTAGCGGAAATTTATGAGTTGGCGGCAGCTAAAGTTGGTGTTGAGAATGTTGATAAGTTTTTAGTGTTGCCGGTTGATGTGGCGGTAGCGCCGGAGATTTCCAGGGAGTACCCTCGACAGGAAGTTGATGTTAAGAATATAAAAAATCATGATATGGCGCTGGACATTGGTAGCCGAACAATTGATGTATTTACAAATATTTTAGCGGGTGCAGAAACGGTGATTTGGAACGGTCCTCTGGGGTACGCAGAAATTGATAACTTTGCGATTGGCTCAGCACGAGTAGCGCTGGCGATTGCTCAAAATACTGATGTGACTTCAATTGTTGGTGGTGGTGATACAGCAGATTTTATTTTAAAGTGGGATGGGCATGACGGAGCTAGTTTTACGCATGTTTCCACTGGAGGCGGGGCTAGTATGGCCTTGATGGCGGGTAAAAAGTTGCCAGGAATTGAAAGTCTACTAGACGCATACGGGCTGAAATGATACACTAAGCATAAGGATTATCCTATGAGAAAAAAGCTAATCATCGGCAACTGGAAAATGAACTTCAATATGCATGAGGCTAGCTTGTATTTGCACAAGCTGATGAATACATTGCCGTCTCATCGAGATGTTGAAGTAGTCTTGGCGCCTACAATTTTGACGCTTCAAAGCTTAAGTTTACAGATCAATCGGCGGATTGCTAAATTGGCAGCCCAAAACTGCTATTGGCGAGACTCTGGTGCTTATACTGGCGAGATTCCAGCGGCACATCTTCGAGGAATTGCTGATTATGCGCTAATTGGACATTCGGAGCGGCGATATATTTTCATTGAAAGTGAGAAAGATATTCGCTTAAAAGTGCAGGCGGCAATCCGTAATCGAATTTATCCTGTTCTGTGTATTGGCGAGACGATTCAAGAGCGAACACTTGGTGAGACGAAAGATGTTTTAGCAGATCAATTGACAAGTGGTTTGGCAAATGTGACGGCAGAAGAGCTGGATAAGGTGGTGATTGCTTATGAGCCTGTCTGGGCAATTGGTACGGGTGATGCTGCTAAGCCAGTTGATGTAAAAAAAGCAACACAAATGATTCGGCGGCATATTGCTCATTTGTATGGCAAAAAATCAGCAGAGTCGGTACGGATTTTATATGGCGGTAGTGTCACATCTACTAGTGCTGCAGACTATTTGGCAATCGACGGACTTGATGGTTTATTGGTGGGCGCAGCAAGCTTAGATGCATATCAATTTGGGGAGATAATTTCAAAGGCACATAAAGGTTAAAAAATAGGGGGCATATGACAGACATTGATTTTGACGAGCTAGACAGAGCAGTAAATTCTCTAATGAATAAGCAGCAAGAAGCGAAAGCGTCAGCAGAGGCGAAGACTGAGACTGAGCCAGATGTTTTGACCAGCGCTCAGCCAGTACAGCCAGATCCACCGGTTAGTGTCGCTAATACCAGCTTTACTCCACCCGTTACCTCTGCTCCTGTAGCTCCTGTTGCTACTCCAGCCCCAACGCCTGCCGCTCCTGCTTCTAAGACTGAGTCAGAGCCATCTCTCACTCCTGCCTCTGCTCCTGCTCCTCATCCCGTAGAAGATTCTCAGCCCGTAGCATCCTCCTCTGTCTTGGCGTCGCCTCCCGAGCCTACTCCTATTATTAGTCGAACCACAGGTCTGGCAGCAAAAGATATCAAATCTTCTCCGGCAATCACTAGGCGGCCAACGGGTCGTTTCATGGATGTAGTTCGCCCATCATCTACTGCGGCTAACCCAAAATCAGCTGCTCCAATGCCATCTCGAACCGGTGTATCGCTTCAGCCTTCAGCTGACCTGGTGGATGTAGTTAATATGAATGGTAAGAGCTTGGCGACTGGGGAAGATTCGCAAGATATAGATACCCAGTCAGACAATTTGGATAATACCCCCGACCTTAAGGATATTGAGCAGAGCGAGTCGGCCTTTGCGGCAATAGAAAATGCACCGATTGAGGAGTTAGCGAATGATTCTGCCGCTGAGGAACACTCATTGACAAATAAAATTGCTCAGTCGCTAGCGGCAAATAATGAATCAGACGTCCCGGTCGCCGCTCCGCTAGAGTCGCCTTTTATTGCTAATGTTGAAGTTGAGAAGCGACCACTTGGTACTGCTAATCGGATGACAGAAAATTCTGAGACAATTAGTGAGGAAGATGATGCAGAGACAACGGGCACAGAAGAGATGAAGCTGGAGCATCAGTATAATACTGGATTGGCTGACTATTCTACGGATAAGGAAATAATAAGCGACGCACCAGATTCGTTGAATGATCTTAATCCAGAGATTATAGCAATTGAAGAGGCTGGAATTCCTGAGTCGCCAGAGACAGAAAAAGAATCAGGCAATAATAGTTCGGCAAAGACGCCATCTGCTGGTGGCACTTCGTCTGGAGCTCAAGCCGTAGATCCAGAGCCAGCACCGATATTTTCTGCTGCCTCTATGGAGGTCAAGCCTTCATCTGATAAAGAGAAGAAAAAGTCTGGTGCCTTGACAGCTTTACTGATTGTTTTGTTCTTGGCAATTGGCGTAGCGGGCGGTGCTGTTTCTTACTTTTTGCTGATAAAATAGATACATGGCTGATTTTACGGATGGTTTGAATGATGAGCAAGCTCGGGCGGTGACGCATGGCGACGGACCGCTATTGATTTTGGCGGGCGCTGGTTCTGGAAAAACAAAGACGCTAACGCATAGGATTGCTTATTTGATTGGCGAGTTGAAAGTTTTTCCTAGCCGAATCTTAGCAGTAACATTTACTAATAAAGCCGCCAAGGAAATGCGGCAGCGATTGGCGCAATTGCTGGATGAAGATGCTGACAATCGTCAATTTATGCCGTGGATGGGGACGTTTCATAGTATTTGCGTACGGATATTAAGGATGGACGGCGCAAGTATTGGGCTGGATAAGCGGTTCTTAATTTACGATACTGACGATCAAGTAAGCCTGATGAAGCAGATTATGAAAGCGCGCGGTCTGACGGATAAAGATATTAAGCCGCGGGCGGTGCTTTCGGTTATTTCAAACGCTAAAAATGAAATGCGCAGCGCGGAAGATTTTTCAATGTCAGCGCGCGGCCCCAGGGAGCAGAAAATTGCTGAATTGTTCTTTGTCTATGAAAAAGCTTTGAAAGAAGCAGCAGCGCTTGACTTCGATGATTTATTAACTAAAACCGTGGAATTATTACAGAATAGTCCAGAGATTCGCCAGAAATGGCAGCGCCAGTTTGAGTATATTCTAATTGATGAGTATCAGGATACAAATGCTGTGCAGTACGCACTAATCAAATTGTTGGTTAACGAACGGCGTAATTTATGCGTAGTTGGCGATGATGCGCAGTCGATTTATAGTTTTCGCGGCGCTGATTATACTAATATTCTTAATTTTGAGTGCGATTTTCCGGGGACAACCGTGGTCAAATTGGAGCAAAATTATCGTTCAACAGGCGCGATTTTAGATTTAGCAAATTCACTAATTCAGCATAATATTCATCGGACGGATAAGAATTTATGGACGGCAAATGGTGATGGTATTGATCCGAAATTATGGCAATTATATAGCGAGTCGGAAGAAGCGCTGGCGATTGCCAATGAAATTCAAGCGCAAATTGCCAACGGCCGCCAGTACGGCGACGTGGCGGTGTTATATCGGACGAATGCGCAGAGTTATGCAATCGAGCGGGCGCTCAGGCAGAGCTATATTCCGTATAAAATTGTCGGCGGACTAAGGTTTTTAGATCGGGCGGTTGTTAAGGATGTACTGGCATATCTTCGATTGTTGTATCAGCCGAGCGACCGGGTTAGTTTCTTAAGGATTGTCAATGTGCCAAAGCGCGGTATCGGTACAGTGAGCGTGGCTAAATTTTTGGACTGGAATGATGCGGCGCGGCGGGATATTGTTAGCGGCTTGCTGGCGGTCGAAGAGGTCGATAATTTGACGGCACGGGCGAAACGTCCTTTGTTGGAGCTGGGAAAAATTCTGGAGGAACTGCAGCAGGAAATTGACGGTTCGCCAGCAGAATTAATTGAAAAAATTATAAAAAGAACTGGCTATGGGGATTTTATCAATGATGGCACACCTCAAGCTGAGGAGCGGATGGAAAATATTGGCGTGTTGCTGGCGGAAGCCAAAGCTTATGTTGATGTGCCGGCGTTTTTGGAAGAAATGGCGCTAATGTCTTCGGCGGATACGGCGGCGGAGCAGCAGGTGACGCTTATGACGCTGCACGCAGCTAAGGGTTTGGAATTTCCGGTAGTATTTTTGGCGGGACTGGAAGAGGGGATTTTACCGCACGCGCGAGTGTTTGATAGCGGTAAGGCCGACGACATTGAGGAAGAGCGCCGGCTGTGCTATGTCGGCGTGACGCGTGCCAGGGAGGAGCTGTTTGTTAGCTGTGCCAGTTCCCGGACACAATTTGGACAAATTGGTTATAATATGCCGTCGCGTTTTTTGGACGAGATGGGGCTGATGGTCGGTGGAATTGATAGGCCGGCTCAGCCGCCAGCAGAAGCCGATTTCTACTCAGAGGAAGTTGGGTTGGAAGTAGGGGATAGGGTGCGCAGTCCGAGCTTTGGCGCGGGTGAAATTATTGACAGCGAGGGCTTGGGTGTGACTGTTAAATTTGACGATGGAAAAATTAAGAAGCTAAACGTTGAGTTCGCTCGGTTGGAAAAAATTTGATATAATAAGGGCATTCGCGCTGTAGCGCGTAGCATATGAGCATAAGACTACAAGCACATCATACGAGGAAAATTATGTTCACCGCCGGCATGACATTGATGATATTTGGCGGGCTATTTTTCGTTAATCGGGCATTAGCTGAAACCGCCAAGCCAGTTGCCAAAGATGGCGAAAGGCTGGTGACGATTTATGATCGAGGCACAGAGCGAACAATTGTTACGAAAGCTCGGACAGTTCGTGAAGCACTGAAGTTAGCCAGGCTTTCGGTTGATGAACGTCAGGATATGGTTGAGCCAGGTTTGGACTCTGAGATGGTGGCAGAGCGGTATAATGTCAATATTTTTCGGGCACGACCAGTGACGATTGTTGATGGCGGTAAGCGCCTGAGAGTAACGACAGCGCAGCAAACGCCGATTTTAATAGCAAAGGCTGCTGGATTAGAAATATTTAATGAGGATAAGACGACGGTAGCGAAGGCCGACAATGTAGCTGTTGATGGTGCGGACATGGTAATGCGGGTCGAGCGAGCATTGGCAGTGAATTTTATACTCTATGGTAAAACGTCAACAATTCGCACTCATGCAAAAACGGTTGGTGAATTGCTGAAGGACAAGAATATCACTCTGAAAAAGGATGATACGTTATCGGTGGATTTATCGTCAAAAATTGTGCCCGGAATGAAAATCGAACTGTGGCGCAACGGTAAGCAAACGGTGACTGTCGAGGAAGAAGTTAAATTTGAGACGGAGAAAATTAAGGACGCCAATCGAGAGACGAGTTATCGTGAAGTAAAACAGGCTGGCGAAAATGGCAAGAAGAACGTTACTTATGAAATTGAGATGAAGAATGGAGTAGAGGTTAGTCGTAAGGAGATTGCTAGTGTTGTAACGAAGGAGTCTAAAAAGCAAATTGAAATTATCGGCACAAAGAACGCCGTTATGCCGTATACCGGTGGTGGGAGTAAAGATCAGTGGCTGGCTTCGTCAAACATTCCGCGCGACCAATGGGGCTACGCAGAGTGGCTGGTGCAAAAAGAGAGCGGCTGGAATCCTAATGCTCGCAGCCGGAGCGGTGCCTGTGGTCTCGCGCAGGCGTTACCATGTAGCAAGGTGCCAGGAAATCCACTCAATCCGGCCGATTCACTGAACTGGATGCACGGTTATGTGATGGGGCGATATGGTTCATGGGAAAAGGCGGTGGCGCACAGCAAGGCCAGGGGATGGTACTAGTAATTATTCGATAAATATGGTATAATACACCCGTTAATTAGGTACTAGAGCAGAATGATGAAATGGTGGAAATGGCAAGTGAAAACTAGTTGGTGGCCGGTTGTTCCGCTGGGATGCTTCATGGCTTTCATGGCCGGTGCGGTTGGCTTGCTGGTATCGCAGTCTGTCCAGGCACAAGATAACCACGCCCAGTCATCGACGGAGCGGTTGGTAACGATTCATGACCGTGGCCGCGAGCAAACGATCATGACCAGAGCGCGTACGGTACGCCAAGCATTGCAGCTGGCGCGAGTGACCGTCGATGAAAAGCGCGATATGATTGAGCCAAATATTGACATGGAACTGACGGGCGTGAAATATCAAATCAATATTTTTCGGGCACGACCAGTCACGGTGATGGATGGTGCTAAAGTCCGGCAAATAACAACCGCGCAACAGACACCATCGGGTATCGCTAAAGCAGCGGGCTTGGTGCTGTATCGTGAAGATAAAGTAGATTTCATGAGTTCTGATAATTTACTGGTTGACGGGGCCAGTTTGGTAATGAAAATTGAGCGGGCTAAGCAGCGGACGGTGACGGAAGAGGTTGACATTGACTTTGAAATCGAGCAAGTCAAGGACGATTCTCAGCCAATTGGTTTTAAGAGTATAAAGCAGTTGGGTGAGAAGGGCGTACGAAAAATGACGTACCAAGTTGAGGCTAATAACGGTGTGGAAGTTAGCCGTAAGGAGCTATCTGGTGAAATTATCAAGCAGCCCAAAAAGCAAATTGAAGTGATCGGCACTAAGCCGAAAAATCCACTAACCAAAGGCAAGGGTGCGCAGATATTTACCGACTCCAAGGGTGTGGCACACCGCGAGACCTACTATGATCTGCCGATGAATGTTGTTATCAATGCTTGCGGCGGTGGTGGTTATACGGTGCGGGCGGACGGCGCCAAGGTGGACAAGGATGGCTATGTTTTAGTGGCGGCAAATTATGGTAATTATCCGCGCTGTTCGGTGGTGGAAACCAGCATGGGTCCTGGCAAAGTGTACGATACTGGTGGTTTTGCGGCCCGTCATCCGCACGGGTTTGACCTGGCGACTGACTGGACGAACGGAGATGGCCGTTAGATGGCGTCTGCGCATGGGCCGAAAAAAGAATTAGGTCAGCATTGGCTGCGTGATCCAGAAATCTTGGCGGATATTGCCGAGGCGGCGGAGCTGAGTAAGGATGATGCAGTTTTGGAAATTGGGCCGGGACTTGGTACCTTGACCAGCCGGTTGTTAGCGCGAGCCGGGCGGGTGGTAGCAGTGGAATTTGATGGTGATTTGGCACGTAAGTTGCCGGGGCAGTTTCCTGGTAAAAACCTGGAAGTGATTAACGAAGACATCTTGCAATTTGATTTAAATCAATTGCCAACTGGCTATAAAGTAGTCGCCAATGTGCCGTACTATATCACCAGTAAAATTGTCGAGAAGTTGATGACGGCGGAGAATAACCCGAGCTTAGCGGTGCTGTTGGTGCAGAAAGAGGTAGCCCAGCGTATCGTGGCTGATCCTGGCGAAATGAGCATTTTAGCGGTTAGCGCGCAGCTATTTGCCGAGGCGGAGCTAGACATTGAAGTATCGCGGCAGTTCTTCACGCCGCCGCCAAAAGTTGATTCGCAGGTGGTGGTATTGAGAACCCGCACCGAACCACTAGTCGCCCCTGAAGACCAAAAAGGTTTTTTCCGCATCGTCAAAGCTGGTTTTTCGGCTAAGCGTAAAAAACTGCGTTCTAGCTTGAGCGGCGGACTGGGCGTCAGTAAAGCTAGCGCCGAGCAGTTACTAAAAAAGGCTAACATTTCACCCGATGTCCGTGCTGAGGATTTGGCGATTGACGATTGGCGACGGCTACTGAGTGAGTGGCGGATGCGATGATCGCGGCAGATCAGCCCGCCTGCTTTCCGCCTGCTCTGTTAGTTGCGGTCTCATCGAAAGACGACGGCACCATGCTCAACCGTATTCGCGGTCGTCACGTAGCTGAGGTACTAGAGAATCGGCGGCGGTTTTGCGATCATATTGGTGTTAAGTATGACGACGTTGTCTATCACGTGATTTCATATGACCAAGCGCAAACGTTTGACGCTATCGCCGAAGTTACTGAAACCGATACGACACGACATAACAGCGAGGGGATTCTTGCTGATGCACTATATACCGAAGCAGCTGGCGTCGGCTTATTTTTACCGGTTGCGGACTGTATCGCTACCGTCATTTATGATCCAAAGCGTCGGGCGCTGATGCTGGCGCATTTGGGTCGGCATTCGACGATGGCGCAGTTGATGACAAGGGCGATTCAGTATTTTGTCGAGCATGGTAGCCAGGCAAAAGATTTACAAATTTGGATGTCGCCAAGTATCACTCAGAAAAATTATCGTATGGATTATTTTTATCATACAAATGATGCGAATTGGCAAAATTTCTGCCATCAAACAGCCGACGGAATTTATCTGGATATGCAGGGGTTTAATTGTTCGCTGGCTATCCAGGCAGGCGTTCCTGATGATAACATTTTCATTTAGCCAATTGATACGGCGGATGATCCAAATTATTTTTCGCACTCATCAGGTGATACAGCGGGACGAATTGCAGTGGTAACAATGATGCGCGGGTGAGCCCTCGGCGAACGCATATCGGTGAAAATTGTTCCAGATGATGATACAATGAGTAGTATGACTAAACAACACGCCTACATCACTACTGCTATTCCTTATGTCAACGGCTTGCCGCACATTGGGCATGCCATGGACTATATGTTGGCAGATGTCTGGACGCGATATCAGCGGCAAAATGGCCGTGAGGTGCGTTTCCAGACGGGCGTGGATGAACACGGCAATAAAATTGCTGCCAAGGCTGCCAGCCAAAATCAGACACCACAAGCCTATGTCGACCAAATGCATGGCAATTTCCAAAACATGATTGCCGAGTTGAATATTTCAGCGACGGATTTTATCCGCACAACTGACCCGCATCACGTTAGCGCGGTGCAGTATATTTGGCAGAAGCTGGCTGCGGCTGGCTATATCTACAAAGGTGCGTACGAGGGTTGGTATTGCCAAGGTTGCGAGGCGTTCGTCACTGACAAAGAAGCGGCTGAAAATAACGGTATTTGTCCTGACCATCAAGCGCCATACCAACGGCTGAGCGAAGAAAATTATTATTTCAAAACCAGTGCCTTTTCAGATCATATTCGCCAGGCGATTGAATCAAACAAGATGAAAATTGTGCCTGAATTTCGTAAAAAAGAGTTTTTGGAATTGATGAAAGATGGCCTGAAAGATGTGTCAATTTCGCGTCCGCGCAAGAACCTCAGCTGGGGTGTACCGGTGCCGGGCGACGACACGCAGGTGATGTATGTTTGGCTGGATGCACTGAGTAATTACATCACGGTCATTGGTTATCCTGACCGAGCTGATGAATGGCAGGCATTTTGGCCGGCGGATGTGCAGGTGATCGGCAAGGATATCCTTCGTTTTCATGCCGGGATTTGGCCGGCGATGCTGATGGCGCTGGACTTGCCACTGCCAAAGGTGCTGTTGGTGCATGGCTTCATCAATGTTGGTGGCGCCAAGATGAGTAAGAGTCTCGGTAACGGTGTCGGACCAGCTGATATCATCCCGCACTACGGCGTTGAGGCCTTCCGCTATTATTTCCTGCGCCACGTACCAACTCAGGATGATGGTGACTTTACCTGGGAGAAATTTGAGGCGGCCTATAATGGCGAGCTGGGTAATGACCTCGGTAATTTGGTGCAGCGGGTAGCCAAGATGGTGCAGTCGTATCAGGCGGGTGTTATTGGTGATGCGCCACAAGCTGAACACGATATGGGTCCGTATCGCCACTCCATGGAAAGCTTTGACTTCAACCAAGCCATGGATGAGATTTGGCAAATTATCCGCTCATTGAACCAGTACATCGAGCGCGTCCAGCCGTGGCAGGTTGCCAAAAAACGGGCCAAAGATCCAGAGGCTGAAGCACACTTAGGCGAAATTTTGGCGTATGCTTGCGGTACATTACTGCAAGTGTCTGACATGCTGATCCCATTCATGCCGCAAACCGCTGAGAAGATTCATGAGATGTTTGCTAGCGGTGTTGTGCCGCCAGAGCTGACACCATTATTCCCGCGCAAATATCTCCACACGCCCGACCCACGCGCACCAAAAACAGACGCACAAGGCAGCAAGTGATGAACCAAGCAGAAGCGACTCAAGCGACGGATTTGCGTTTGATCGATTCGCATTGTCATATACACGACGCTGAGTTCTTCACGGACAATCGTGAGGAGCTGTATCAGCAGTCAATTGCAGTGGGCATTGGCATGATTTGTGTTGGCACTGATGAGCGCAGTAGTCGTCAAGCAGTAGAATTTGCCGCGAACCACGACCATGTGTGGGCGGCAGTTGGCGTTCATCCGCATGATAGCAAGGACGGCTGGGGCGAGATAGAACAATTGTTGAAGAATAGAGTGGAGAATTCACCAATTGTAGCAATTGGCGAGATCGGGCTTGATTATTATTACAATCACAGCCCGCGCGATGTGCAGATCCAGGCACTGGAGGCGCAGCTGCAGCTGGCAATGGATTATGATTTGCCGGTTAGTTTTCATATTCGCGATGGCGCGCCCGACCAGCCGTCGGTGTGGGATGATTTTTGGCCGATTTTTGATAATTTTCATGGCCTGCGCGGTGTGCTGCACAGTTTTACTGATACGCGCCTTAATTTAGACAAGGGGTTTGCTTGCGGATTGTACGTTGGTTTGAATGGAATTAGCACTTTTACTAAAGACCAAGCACAGCGGGAGTTGTTCGCTTCTATTCCGTTGGAGCGATTATTATTAGAGACCGACGCACCATTCTTGACACCAAAGCCATTTCGTGGTAAGATGAATAAGCCAGAATATGTGGAGTTGGTGGCAAAGTATTGGGCAGAGCAACGAAATATTGATTTTGATAATCTGACTAAAGTCACCGTTCATAATACCAAGAATCTTTTTGGCATTTAAAAGTGGAGAACAATGAATTCTAGTGAATTTTTAGATAAAAATTCAGTTGGTGTAGCTCGCGGAAAAATCGAGAAAGTTTTTGCTACTGCAGTAGAAAATCAAAAAAACCCTGAAGGTAATTCTGCAAAACAATATCCAGAAATTGGCGGAGCAGCTTTAGCCGGGCGGGCTGATGGGACTGATATTCATAATACCGACACTGCATTTCCCGACTATCGACAAAAGTTTGAGACTGACCCGGTCAAAAACTCTATTGAAACGATTTTAAGTATTGGCAAATCACTTGCATCACTTCGTGAACAAGCAGCTAATAATCCGAGGTCGTAATGGCTCGCCTTCTGAAAAAAGCCCTGAGTTTAGTTCTTGCAGATGACAACGGCGCGGCGTCATTATTAAAACTGCGAAAAAAGGATCGCCCACTGAAGAAGTTTACTGAGCGTGAATTAATTCAGCTAGAAAGTGAAATCGGTGCGACAATCTTCGGTGAGAAGCCGGCGCATGTGACGCGGCGGGAATTCTTTAATTTGGACAAAGATACTTGGATTTGGTACGAAGAAATTGCTGATAAAAATGGTAAAAAACAGGAACTGACGACGTGCTATGAAGTGCAGGCGAAAGGCATTTTAAAGATTCAGCCTAACTACCATTATAGCTACCTAGAGGGCGACGAACTTAACAACTTTGTGCTGGCTGTTAAAGAATATTATGAGCGAGTTTCTCGGCGGCTATATAGGCGAGATCCGCAAACTGGTCAGCCTCTCTGATATAATAAAGAAGTGAATAGCGATTATATTTACCTTGACCATGCTGCTGCTACACCAATGGATCCGCTGGTGGTTGAGGCAATGCTGCCGTATTTTTCTGAAAAGTTTTTCAATCCGTCTAGTCCATATGCGCCAGCAGTTTTTGTGAAGCGTGAATATCAACAAGCAAAATCACGCTTAGCACGGTGTTTGGGGGTGATGGCTGACGAATTGGTGATGACGGCTGGTGCAACGGAGTCGGTTAACCTGGCGTTTGGCGCAGCAAATGGCGTAAGTCTAATTTCGGCCATTGAACACGATTCGGTTATCAATTCTGCAAAAGCACGTTCGGAAGTGAAACTAATCCAGCCAATGAAAAATGGACGCATTGATCCGCAGTCTGTCAAAAAAATGTTGACGCCAGATGTTGGTTTTGTCAGTATTGCGCTAGTAAATCATGAGTTGGGTTATATCCAGCCAATTGAAGAAATTGCGGAAGTTGTGAGGTGTGAACGCGTGCGGCGCCAGGAAAATGGCGAATCAACGCCGCTAGTTTTTCATACTGATGCTTCGCAGGCTGCTGCTTTAATTGACGTGAAGATTAAACGATTAGGCATTGATTTATTAACGCTGTCTGCGGCAAAAGTTTATGGACCAAAGCAGGTTGGTCTGCTATGGGTGCGGCCAGGCATTACACTGGCTGCTAATGTTTTAGGTGGCGGACAGGAACTGGGGCTGCGTAGTGGTACAGAAAATGTGGCTGGCGTGATGGGGTTTGCGATGGCCTTAGAGTTGGCCCAAAAACGACGTTCGGCGGAAATTAAACGTTTGCGATATTTGAGGGAAAAACTAGTGAAGGAGTTGTGTCAGGTTTTTCCAGAAATGGTCATATCATCGGATATGAAAAAAAGTCTAGTAAGCTTTCTGAATATCTCATTTCCTGGGTTGGATGCTGAGCGGCTGATTTTCTTATTAGAGAGTCGCGGTGTATTGGTGGCGACGGGCAGCGCTTGTGCGGCCAACTCCGGGACGCGTTCACATGTATTGACGTATATCGGCTTGAGCGAGGCGGAAATTGATGGTAGCCTGCGTTTGACGCTCGGCAGGTTGAATGATAAAGAAAATATTAATCGAGCTATTGGGTTGATGATTGAAGCGGTGCGCGCAGAGATGGAGAGAAGTCAACGATGACTCACAAGGTAATTGGCCTAGTGATTTTTGCGGCGCTACTGGTGTTTGGCATTGGTGTTTATTTGTCGCCAAATGATTTGGACAAATGCGAGAGTCCAGGAGAGGAAAGCTGTCGAAAGTCTGATGCGATTGTAGTTGTGAGTGGGGGTGACACTAATGCGCGAACTAATGAGGCTATCAAATTGTATAGAGAAGGTTGGGCGCCGTTAATTATTGTATCAGGCGCAGCCGCGGATAAGTCTGGTCCATCCAATGCAAAGACTATGTATCAGCAAGCGATTGACAATGGGGTTCCAAGGCGCGCTATTGTTATGGAAGAATCTTCTGAAACTACCAAACAGAACGCTACTGAAGTAAAGAAAATTATTAATACACGGAAGATTAAAGATGTTATCCTAGTAACGAGCGCTTATCATATGCGTCGTGCACAATTGGAATTCTCGGCGCAGTTTACTGATGTAAAAATTCGAAGCCACCCAGTTATGGCTGATAAACACTGGAATTCCTGGTGGTGGTTAACGCCATGGGGTTGGTGGCTGGCGTTAGGTGAGTTAGGAAGAATTGGTCTATTTGCTGTGGGGTTATCTAGGTGAGTAGGGTGTTTGTCGGTATGTCGGGCGGCGTTGATTCGTCGGTAGCGGCAGCGCTATTAGTCGAGCAAGGTCATGAGGTGACTGGCGTGTATATGAAAAACTGGTCAGAAGATTTGCCAGGCATGCACTGTCCATGGGCAGAAGATGTGGCTGATGCCAAGCGCGTGGCGGTGGGGCTGGGAATTGATTTTCAGGTGTTCGATTTCCAGAAAGAGTACAAGCAAACTGTCGTTGACTATATGATCCGCGAATATCAAGCAGGTCGGACGCCAAACCCTGATGTGATGTGTAATCAAGAGGTGAAGTTTAAGTTGTTTTTGGAAGCGGCGCTGTCGGCGGGTGCGGAGTGTATTGCGACGGGGCATTATGCACGAGTTAAACATGTAGTAGGTGGTGCAGCATTGGGTAATTCTGGCGCGGTTGCCTCACGCCATGGTGTTCACATTGATCCGTCGCTGTCGCCTGCGGAACTCACTGCGTTCAGACAGTCCTCGGCGATTCAGGACGAATCAACGCTTACACCCGGGCTCGTCAAAGCGCCATCATTACCCAGTGCTGCACGCTTACTCCGGGCTCACGATGACAATAAAGACCAAACCTATTTCCTGTACCGTGTGACGTCCGAGGCACTGGCGAAAACTATGTTCCCGCTCGGCGATTTTACTAAGGCTGAAGTGCGCGAGATGGCCAAGGAGCGGGGTTTGTGGACGGCCAGCAAAAAGGAATCGATGGGGATTTGCTTCGTTGGGCAAGTGGGGATTCGCGAGTTTTTGTCAGAATATGTTGAGACTAGCCCAGGCGACATTATTGACCAACAAACGGGCGTGGTTGTTGGGCGGCATGACGGGGCGATATTTTACACTTTGGGGCAGCGTCATGGCCTGAATATTGGCGGTGGGCTGCCGTATTACGTCGTCGGCAAAGATATGGCGAAGAATGAAGTTTACGTGTCCCGCTCAATTGATGATGGTAATTTGTGGCGGAAAGAATTGATATTGACTGATATACATTGGATTAATAATCCGCCCGAGGAAGACAAAACCGTTCAAGTCCGATTGCGCCATCGAGGAGCTTTGATTGATGCGAAAATTGATGGGAATATTATCCATCTTTCGGCTCCGGAACGTGCGGTGGCGCCTGGACAGTCTGCTGTAATATATGACGGTGAGGAATGTTTAGGTGGCGGAATTGTAAAAACAGATTGACGTTATGTAAAAAATAGTGTAAACTGTTCTGAAGTAAGGAATAATAAAACGTAGAGTTAAAGGAAGAATTAATTTTATGCTAGCAATTCGTTTGCAACGGTTGGGTCGCAAAGGTTATCCAGTATATCGCCTGGCGGTACAAGAGGCGCATCGTCACCCGTCGAGCGGTCGAGTGGTCGCGTATGTCGGTAGTTACAACCCACACACTAAAGAGGTAAATATTCAGGTTGAATTGGCCCAGAAATATCTGGATAATGGTGCTCAACCAACACCGCGAGTTGTCAAATTATTGAAAGAAGCTGGTGTTAAATTGCCAAAATGGGTTAAACAACCGGTCGCCGATAAGAAAAAGTCAATCCGCAATCCAGAAAAGCTGCGCAAGAACCAGCCAAAAGAAGAAGCTCCAGTCGAGGAAGCTACTGAAGAATCAGCCGAGTAAAGCTGTGACAGGTTCAGAAAATTGCCCCCTTAGAGGGGTAATTTTTGTGGTATAATTTACAGATATGAAAGCCCAAGATATCCGCAACAAATACCTCGAATTTTACGCTAGGCAGCAGCATGCCATTATCAAGCGCGCGCCACTGATTCTAACTGACGATCCGACAACGCTATTTACCGGTGCGGGCATGCAGCCAATGATTCCATATCTGCTGGGTGAGCCGCATCCTGAGGGTAAGCGAATCGCTGATTCGCAGACGTGCTTGCGAGCGCAGGATATTGATGATATCGGCGATAACCGCCACACGACGTTTTTTGAAATGCTCGGTAACTGGAGCTTGGGCGATTATTTCAAAGAAGAGCAGATTGGTTGGATGTGGACGTTCTTGACCGAAGAAATTGGGCTTGATCCACAGCGGCTATACATGACATGTTTCATTGGTGCGCCGGAATATAATATCGCCAAGGACACTGAAGCGGCCGAGTTATGGCAGCAGAAGTTTGCCGAAAAAGGTATCGAGGCTGGAATGGCCGACATTGGTAGCGAGGAGCAGGGCGCAGCGCGTGGCATTCATCCGGGCGAGCGAATTTTCTTTTATGATGGCAGCAAGAACTGGTGGAGCCGTAACGGTGGGCCGGAAACCACGCCGATTGGTGATCCGTGTGGGCCGGATAGCGAGATGTTTTATGAATTTGACTTTATCGAGCATGATCCAAAGTTTGGTGAACATTGTCATCCGAACTGCGACTGCGGTCGCTTTATGGAGATTGGCAACAATGTCTTTATGGCCTATAAAAAGGTGGCGGACGGTGTGTTTGAGCCGCTGGAAAAGCCAAATATTGATCATGGTTCGGGCCTGGAGCGAATCGCGGCGGCTGCTAATAACGACCCTGATGTCTTCAAGATTAGCTTGCTGTGGCCAATCGTCGAGAAATTGCAGGATTTGAGCGGCAAAAAGTATGATTCACATACCGAAAGTATGCGAGTGATCGCCGACCACCTGAGGGCTGCTACCTTTATGGCGGTCGACGGCTGCGTGCCGAGCAATAAGGAGCAGGGGTATGTGATGCGCCGTTTGCTGCGCCGAGCGATTCGCTATAGCTTTGACCTGGGGATTGAGCAGAATTTTCTGGAGGAAGTCGTGCCGGTGATCGCTGAATTATATGAAGCGGACTTCCCAGAAGTTAAGGAGAACCGTGATAATATCATCGCTGTGCTGGTCAAGGAAGAAAAAGCCTTCCGCCAAACGCTGCGTAAAGGTCTCAGGCAAATGCAGCATTATATTGATGACGGCTTGACTGGCGAAGAGTTATTTACGCTGTACGATACGTTTGGTTTTCCGGTGGAGCTGAGTACCGAGGAAGCCTATAAACAAGGCATTAAACTTTCTGATGATTGGCGCGCCGAATTTGATAGGCGAATGGCCGAGCAACGCCGGCGCTCCAAGACAGCACGCAAAGGGCAATTTAGCGGCGGCTTGGAGGGTCATGATCCGATTCATCTCAAATACCACACGGCGACACACCTGTTGGGTGCGGCGCTGCGCAAGGTTCTGAAGGCGCCGGATTTGCAGCAGCATGGCAGCAATATCACTGCCGAGCGCCTGCGTTTTGATTTCAACCACGATAAATTGACACTAGAGGAAAAACAGGCGGTGGAAGATCAGGTCAATGCGTGGATTGATGCTGATTTGCCAGTCAGCTTTGCCGTTTATCCGACTGACGAGGCGCTAAAAATGGGTGCAATCGGCGCCTTTGGCGAGCGCTACGGCGATAAAGTAAAAGTCTATTCCATCGGTGAAGGCGACAATATTGTTAGTTTCGAAGTTTGCGGCGGCCCGCACGTTGAACACACGGGTGTTTTGTCCGAGGGCGGTAAGCGCTTCAAAATCACCAAGGAGGAGTCCAGCTCGGCGGGAATTCGCCGGATTAAAGCGGTTTTGAGATAGACATATTGAGACTGTTGCCTCAAAATCACAAGCGTTATATAATAAACCCTATATGGCATTGAAAGACATGTTAAAGAAGTCTGATAAAGATAATCGCGAGCTATTGGTTAGTTTGGACATCGGTACAGAGGTTGTTAAGGCACTGATTGCTGAGGTTGGGGACGACGAGCTGAAGATTATTGGCGTTGGGCGCAAGCAACAAGACATGGGTGATATGCATATGGGTGCAATTGCTGATATTGCTGGTGTGGTTGCAAATTGCGAGGAGGCGCTGTCTGAAGCTGAGGATCAGGCTGGTGTTCAGGGCAAGCGAGTTGTGATTGGCATTGCTGGCGAATTGGTTAAAGGTGTTACTAACACTATTCGCTATCGTCGGCCACAGCCAACTAAGCCGTTAGACGTGGCCGAGATGGAGTTTATCATTGAAAAGGTGCAGGAGCGGGCCCAGGGTAGAGCTCAGGCACAAACTGCGCTAGAAACTGGTAATGCAGATGTTGAAGTGAAGCTGGTCAATTCAGCGCTGGTGAGTATTCATATTGATGGTTATAAGGTATCAAATCCGATTGGTTTTCAGGGAAAGGACGTAGCAGTACAGATTTATACGGCCTTTGCGCCGATGGTACATATCGGGGCGCTGGAAAAAGTTGCTGATGAATTGGCTCTGGACCTGGTGGCAGTGGCGGCTGAGCCGTTTGCTGTAAGCCGAAGTGTACTGGGGTCGGATACCGACAGTAATTTTACAGCGATTTTGGCTGATGTTGGTGGTGGTACTACTGATATTGCGGTGGTCAATGACGGCGGCGTTGAGGGAACGAAGATGTTTGGTATTGGCGGTCGGAGTTTCACACGGACAATTGCGGCTGATTTGGACTTGAGTTTTAAGGATGCAGAAAAACTGAAATTAAATATTGATAATGAAAAGTTGAAGCCAACGGTAAAGAAAAAGATCGACGCAGCAATTGATAAAACTATGGAAGTATGGCTGGCTGGTGTTGAATTGGCCCTCGGTGATTTTGACAATGTTGATTATTTGCCAAATCGAATCTTATTGTGCGGTGGCGGTTCAAGCTTGAAGAGAATTACTGAGGCTGTAAAAAACCGCCAGTGGTCTGAGGACCTACCGTTCACTAAAAAACCGGTAGTCCAATATATCAATCCGAGTGATGTGACGGGGATAGTTGATGAGACGGGTGATATTGACGATCATACATTTGTTACCGCCATGGGACTGCTTCGGGTCGGGTATGATACAATTATCGGTAGTCAAGATGGTAATAGTCTGGTTGAAAAAGTAAATAGGTTATTAAAGATTTAAGATGAATAAAGACGTTATTTATATCGACACAGAGGATGATATTACGACGATAATCAGTAAGATTAAGGCGTCAAAGGAACGGATTATTGCGTTGGTGCCACCCAGGCGAATTGGTGTTTTGCAGAGTGCGGTCAATATTCGTCTATTGGCGCGAGCGGCAAACTCGGTAGATAAGAGAATAGTACTGATTACAAATGATACGGTTCTATCGGGGTTGGCAGCTACAGCAAAGATTCCAGTAGCGAAGACATTACAAAGCAAGCCAGAAATTGCTGAGATCCCAGCGTTAAAGATTGACGATGAAAACGATGTAATTGATGGTGGAAAATTAGCAGTTGGCGATATGGCTGACGCTGCAAAGAAGCCAGCCTCAAAAGGTGATGCTGCGATAGATAGTGCAATTGCTGCGGCGGATAAGAAAGAGCCGAAGGCAATAAATACACTAAAAAGTATGGTTAAAAAACCAAAAGTGCCTGATTTTAATATGTTTCGGAAAAAGTTTCTGCTTATCGGTGGCGGAGCGCTGCTGTTTATCGTATTTTTAGTCTGGGCAATTTGGTTTGCGCCACATGCAACGGTTGTGATCTCGGCCAAAACTACCAGCATGACAGTCAGCGAAGTGGTTAGCTTAAGTGAGGGCGCCAGCACCGATGCGAAAGCAAAAGTAATTAAGTCAATTAAGAAAGAATTAGCCAAGGAAGTTAGCGTCGAATTCGCCGCCACAGGGAAAAAGAATGTTGGTGAAAAAGCCAAAGGAGTGGTTAATTTTAAGAATTCTTCACCTAGTAGTATAACAATTGCGTCAGGTACGATCCTAAAAAACAGCGGACTATCTTATACGTTGAATTCTTCGGTAACTGTTCCTGGGGCGACGCTGGGCTGGAGTTGCCCTGGGCGTACTTGTGCAGGATCGGCTTCTGGAACTATTACGGCTGCCGAAGGTGGTGCTCAGTATAATGCAGCCACTGGCAGTATGAGTATTTCAGTCGATGATATCTCTGCGTCACTGCGGTCGGCTACTAGTGGCGGCACTGATAAAACAGCAACGGTTGTAACAGCTGGCGATATTGAGGCAGCAAAAAGTAAGTTAGGTGAGCAAAAAGTTGACGGATTAAAGGAAAAACTAGCGTCGTCATTTGGCAGTTCTGCGAAGGTAATTGTAGAAAGCTATGCTGAGAGCCGCTCAAACCCTAGCCCAAGTGTGGCGGTTGACGGCGAAGCGACTGGTGCAGTAACTCTCAAAACTACGATTACCGCAAGTATGTCAGCCATCGATAGAAGCGAATTGAAAAGTTTTGTAGAAGCAAAATTGAAAGATGAGATTTCTGGGAAAAAATCACAGCGAATCTATGATGATGGTGTTGATAAGGTGACGTTTTCTCAGTTTGCTGTTACGCGGAATGGGCAAACAGTTCGCTTGACCGTCAATGGTAAGGTTGGTCCTGAGATTAAAGAATCAAATGTCAAAGACCAAGCTAAGGGGCGAAGCTACGGCGAGGTTCAGTCAGCTATTGAGGCGATTGACGGTGTCGAAGATGTCGATGTTAAATTCTCTCCATTCTGGGTTAAGTCTGTGCCGAATGACATCAATAAAATTAATGTTGAGTTTAAGTTAAAAGATGTCAAGTAAGAATTTTTTGGCGCTGGATGTTGGTGAGCGGCGAATTGGTTTGGCAATGGCGGATTCTCAGGTAAAAATTGCTGTGCCTTTTGGGTGGTTAGAAAATGACGAACAAATTGTACAAAAAATAACAGAGTTAGTGTTGCGCCATGATATTAATGTAATTGTAGTAGGATATCCGCGCAATCAGTCCGGCGAACCAACAAAACAGACGGAATTTGTGGAAAATTTTGTTCAGCAGTTTACTGATATCGAATTAGACACAGAAATCGTCTTTCAGGATGAGTCATTAACGAGTGTGCAGGCTGAGCAGCGGCTGGGTAATAAAATTAAAGATAAGGGCGAGATTGACGCGGAAGCCGCTAGTATAATTTTGCAGGATTTTTTGGAGGAGAAATATGAGAATTCGTAAACGACGCATTGGGTTGTTGGTGCTGTCAATCATTATAGCAATTATGGGAGTAAGTGCTTTAGGTGCAACTCTTTGGTATAAACAGATGCTCTTACCAGCAAATCCGGATAATCAGCAGGCTGTACGGACAAATATTAAAGAGGGTATGAATTCTAGTGATATTGCGAAATCTCTGGAAGATCAAGGTGTTATTCGTAATTCGCTGGCGTTTTCAGTTTATGTCAGACTGCATAACGCGAGCGGCGGATTTAAGGCTGGCGTCTACTCAGTTAAGCCATCACAGTCAGTAAGCGAGATAGTTAGCCATTTGACAAGTGGTAAGTCTGATGAATTTGCCATAACCTTCTACCCTGGCGCAACGTTAGATAAAAAGATAAATAACTCTGACGGTAGGGAAGTCGAGTCTATCTTGCTAAAGGCCGGCTTTTCAAAAGAACAGATAAAAAAGGCGTTTGCTGCTAAATATGATAGTCCGGTTTTTGCTGGACGGCCAGATAATGCTGGGCTTGAAGGTTATATTTATGGTGAAACTTTTTATGTCTCTTCAGACGAGACAGCGCAGCAGGTTTTACAGCGTTCAATTAAACAGTTTGAAAAAATAGTTAAAAAATATAACTTGGAGGAAAAGTTTAAAGCTCGTGGATTGACACTGTATCAGGGGATTACTTTGGCATCAATTATTCAGCGTGAGTCAATTGGCTGTGGGTCAGGGGTGGAAACCTGTGAAGATCAGCGAAAAATTGCCAGCGTTTTTTATAACCGCTTGAAGGCGAACATGGAGCTAGGCTCAGACGTTACTTATCAGTATGTTGCAGATAAAACAGGTGTAGAGCGCTCACCGAACCTAAAATCTCCTTATAATACTCGTCTCCAGAAGGGCTTGCCACCAGGGCCAATTGCCGTGCCCGGATTAAGTGCTTTAAATGCTGCAGCCGACCCAGCAAATACAAATTATCGTTATTTCTTGAGCGGCGATGACGATGTTACTTATTTTGCAACAAAAAATGAAGAACATGAGGCAAATATTAAGGCTCATTGTCAGAAAAAGTGCCAGATTCCTTGACAAAACTCTGTTTTATAAAATTTATTGACTTTATTGTCAATATTGTGTAAAATAAACAGTAGCTCATTCATCGAGTCGGCTGGTGGAAGTTGATTGTGGTGGGTGGCCTGCCAAAATCGTCGCTACGGATATAGCAAAACTAATGTAGAATATAATTAATCAATTAGGTCGACAACATATCCTGTTCTATTGCGAGAAGAAAGACGATTTGGTAGAGGTGTCAGTGGTAACACTGGTGCAAGGAGCACGATTATTCGTAATCATTTTAGAACTCTTCGGGGTAAGAAAAGCAAACTGCGTTCATTTGCGGTTTACGGTGGAATATTTTTATTGACTATTTCGTTTTTGGTCTACGGTAGCAACAGCAATAGTGCAGTCGCCGAGAGATCAAAGACTTTGGCGTCTGCAGAGACTTCTAATAGTACTGCACCAGCAGTGGCTGAATCTGCTAAAACTGTCTCAGTTGATAAACTGACGGCTGCTAGTGCAGTAACTAATTTGGCGGAAACGGCTGAACTTCCTTCGGCTGGAGATTTGCGTGAATCAGAAACTTCACTGACTATTAAAAAAGATTTGTCTCAAAATGATACTGAAGTTATCACCAAGCCTGATATTGTTAAGCCTGATACTTCAGCGGCGCGTGGAATTGCTTCATACGTAACAAAAGAAGGCGATACTATGGAGACGATTGCGAAGAAATTTAAGATTTCATCACAAACTCTTCGCTGGGCAAATAATACTACCTCAGATGCTATTGAGCCTAATAAGACACTTATTGTTCCGCTGATTGATGGTGTTGTTTATACAGTTAAGGATGGTGATACGGCGCAATCTTTGGCTGATAAGTATAAGACTAGTGCTGAGCGGGTTGTTCTATATAACGATATTGATGATGGATCAAAATTAACAGCTGGTGCGCGTATTGTAATACCTGGAGGTGAGTTGCCAGAAAATGAAAGACCAGGCTATGTGGCGCCACGGGGTCGATCGTCGTATGGAAATAGTAGGCATGGCTCTTCGACTACCACTAGTGCTAGCCGAAGCTGGCTGACCGCATCTGTTGGCAACCGATATGCTGCTGGTAACTGTACTTGGTATGCTTACGAACGTCGCTTGCAGCTTGGCCGTCCAATTGGTAGTTTCTGGGGTCATGCCAGGGCTTGGAGCGCTAGTGCACGTGCGGCTGGATTCTTAGTTAATAATACGCCAGCGCCGGGTGCTATTATACAGAACACTTGGGGTGGCTATGGTTACGGACATGTTGGTATCGTGGAGCGGGTAGATGGTCAGAATATCTATGTTTCAGATATGAATTATGCGGGTTATAACGTTATCTCTTCTCGCACCATACCACTTGCTGAGGCTAGCCGCTATAGTTTCATCCACTAAAATCTTAAGACGACATCAATACGACGCCCTGTCGACTGACGGGGCGTTTTCTGGTATAATTAGCTCATGTTTGTTGATATCGCAAAAGTTTTTGTGCGAGCTGGCAAGGGCGGCAACGGCGCAGTCAGTTTTCGGCATGAGAAATATGTTGATAAGGGTGGTCCTGATGGTGGCGATGGTGGACGCGGCGGTGACGTCATTTTTTTGGCGACCAAAGACCTGAATACACTGCTGAATTTTCGGTACAAGCCAGAGCTAAAAGCAGAAAATGGCGGCGATGGCAGTAAGCGCAACAAGCGCGGCAAAAGCGGTTCGCCACTGGTCGTCAAAGTGCCAATGGGCACGTTAGTCAAGCGTGACGGCAAGGTAGTGGCAGATTTGACAGCAGACCAGCAACAAGCGGTTGTTGCCCGTGGTGGTGATGGCGGTTTTGGTAACGCGCATTTTACGTCCAGTACGCGCCAAGCACCAAAGATCGCTGAGCTTGGCGAGGCGGGTGAAGAATTTGAGGCAGAGTTGGAGCTAAAATTACTGGCCGACGTTGGTTTGGTTGGGTTTCCTAATGCTGGTAAATCGACATTCTTAAGCGTGGTTTCTAATGCTCGACCAGAAATTGCCAATTATGAGTTTACGACGTTGACGCCAAATTTGGGCGTAGCGGATGTGGATGATGGCTCAGTGTTGATTGCTGATATTCCAGGGCTGATTGAAGGCGCCTCGGAAGGTAAGGGCTTGGGTGACCAGTTCCTCCGCCACGTTGAGCGGACGGCCGTGTTGCTGCACATGATTGACGCGTATAGTGACGACCCAGCAGAAAAATACCAGACCATTCGCCGCGAGCTGGAAAAATATTCTGAGGAATTGGCGGCGCGTCCAGAAATCATTGCCTTGACGAAGTGTGAAGGGCTGGATGATGAGATTATTGCCATGCAATCGACAGCGCTACAAAACGTAGCGAACGGTTCGCCAGTGGTGGCGATTTCCTCGCAAACGCATGCTGGCGTGACTGAGCTGCTGCGTTTGCTACGCCGTGAAGTTACTGAATATCGGGCGCGGGAAGCTGAGTTGATCGAAGAAGAAAGTGATGATTTGCCAGTCATTGCTTTGGATGCGCAAGCAGTATCTGACGCCTGGACGGTGGAGCGGGTTATTGGCGTGGAGCCTGAAAATGTAGACGGTGAAGATGTAGTCAGTTTCATTATCCACGGTGCTAAAATTGAAAAGTTTGCTCGCCGCACTAACTTTGATCAATTTGAATCGGTCAATCGCCTGCGGGACATTATGCGAAAAATGGGCATCACTCACGAACTCATTCGCCAGGGCGCAGTCGGTGAGACCGTAGTGCAGATTGGCGAATCGATGCCGTTTACGCTGGTTGAGCAGTAGATTTGGGCGTCATCTCGTGGCTTTGCTATACTATAGTTATGGCACAAACATTTTTCTTCTATGACCTGGAAACCAGCGGACTAAACCCGCGGCAAGACCGAATCATGCAGTTTGCTGGGCAGCGGACGGACATGAATCTCGAGCCGATTGGTGAGCCATATAACCTGCTGGTGACGCTGAATGATGATACATTGCCAAGTCCTGACGCGCTGATGGTGACTGGCATCACGCCGCAAAAAACAGTCGAGGAAGGCTACACTGAGGCACAATTTGCCCGGATGTTGAGTGAGGAGATTTTCACGCCGGATACCATCGCGGTTGGATTTAATAATATTCGGTTTGATGACGAGTTTATTCGCCATTTGTTGTGGCGTAATTTTCATGATCCGTACGAGTGGAGCTGGAAGGACGGCCGCTCGCGTTGGGATTTGCTGGATGTGGTGCGATTGACGCGGGCGCTCAGGCCGGAAGGGGTCAAGTGGCCGCTTGACGACAAAGGTGAGCCAAGTAACCGCTTGGAATTGATCACCAGCGCCAACGGTATTGCGCACGAAAATGCCCATGACGCCTTGGCGGACGTGACGGCGCTGATTGCCGTGACAAAATTGATCAAGCAAAAGCAGCCGCAACTGTATGATTATTTACTGAAAATGCGCGATAAAAAAATAGTTCAGCAACTGGTCAATGTGGATGACAAGAAACCGTTTGTCTATGCCAGTGGGCGCTACGATAAAGAGTTCGCTAAAACCACGGTAGCCTTTCCGCTGACGAACAGTCGAAACGGCGGTGTGGTTGTCTATGATCTACGCTATGATCCGACGCCGTTTGTTGGGCTGAGCGCGGAGGAATTGGCGAAGAAAATCTTTGCGTCGTGGGAGGAGCGGCAAGCTGAGAGCTTCGTCAAATTGCCAGTCAAAGAATTGCAGTACAATCGCTGTCCGGCGGCGGCGCCGCTGGGTGTGCTGGAACAGGGCGATGGTTGGCGGAAAATTTCGCTTGATCTAAAGACAGTGCAGAAACATCAAAATATTTTACTGAATCATCCGGACTTTGCCGAAAAATTACGGACTATTTTTGAAAACAAGCCAGCCTTCAAAAAACTGCCCGATCCAGAAGCGCAATTGTATGATGGCTTTTTGAACGACCGTGATCGTATCCGTGTCGAAGCGGTGCGCAATGCCGATGAACGCGAGCTGGCTGATTTTCATCCAGAATTTCAGGACGAACGTTTAGCGCCGCTATTGCTGCACTACAAAGCACGCAATTTTCCGCGTTCGCTCAGTGAAGACGATTTGGCGCAATGGGAAACCTGGCGGGCTCAGCGCCTGCAGGTGCAGTTACCAGGGTTTATGACAGCTTTACATCGTTTAGCGCCGACAGCGACTGACGAGCAGCAGTTTATTTTGCAAGAATTGCAATTGTGGGCGGAGGCGGTGTTGCCGGCTGGCGACTTGTGATAGGACGTGTGCTAGGTTAAAGACGGAGCGAGTTTTTGAGACTCAACTTTAGGATTAGGCTCGTTCGTCCTCATTCTGTATAGAAGGCAAATTGATAGTAAAATAAACTCGCTTTTTTGGTTTGGTGAAAAATAACGGATTGATCTATTGATACGACGTTGAGTAATTTCGCTAGCAACATCCACAAGCTTCCAAACTAATGCTGACAAAGATTTTCTTAAGAAGATGGCTAGTGGCGCAATTGTTGCCCAAAAAATAATCATTATCGTTGCCGACAGACTAATGTTAGTGAAGGGTATTTTGCCGAAGAGAAGAAGGAAAAATAATTGGTCGATGACAAATGGTGCGAGTACGATCGCTCCAAAGAATACAATTAAACAAACGCCCAACTTTCTCATAGGCCTAACTGTAACAAACAAGAGGTAGTCTTGCAATCATAAGCATAATATGTTGTAATTTAAAGTTGGACTAGCATCGGGACTAGAAAAATTGTTGTAAAGCCTGTATAATATAGCGGTTATGGCAGAGGTGATTCGCGTCAAGGGCGCTCGTGAGCATAATTTAAGAAACGTGGATATTGAGATTCCACGTGATAAATTAGTTGTGATTACGGGGCTGAGCGGATCAGGCAAGTCTAGCTTGGCGTTTGATACGATTTACGCCGAGGGTCAGCGTCGTTATATGGAAAGCCTAAACTCTTACGCTCGTCAGTTTTTGGGGACGATGGACAAGCCTGATGTTGACTCGATTGAAGGGTTGAGCCCAGCTATTTCGATTGACCAGAAATCAACCAGCCGAAACCCGCGCTCCACGGTGGCGACGGTGACAGAAATTTATGATTATTTGCGACTATTGTTTGCCAGAATTGGCGTGCCGCATTGTCCAATTTGTGGCAATGAAGTGACGCGACGTACGGCTGAGGCAATTATTGATGAGATTTTACGGCAATTTGTTGATAAGCGAATTTTATTATTGGCGCCAATTGTTAAAAATAAAAAGGGCGAGTTTGCGCATATTCCGGAACAATATCAGCGGCTTGGTTACGCCAGAGTGCGTGTTGACGGTGTAGTGTATGCGTTAGACGAGTTTCCGGAATTGCAAAAAAGTTACAAGCATAATATTGAGTTGGTGGTTGATCGATTAGCTCTGAGTGGTGAAATGCGGTCGCGACTAAGTCAGAGTGTCGAGCAGGCGCTGGAACTTGGGCAAGGAGTCCTCGAGGTTTTAGAGGCTGATAGTGGTGATATAAAAACCTTTTCGCAACGATATGCTTGTGTTGACCATCCTGATGTCGAGATTCCAGAATTAGAACCGAGACTATTTAGCTTTAACGCTCCACAAGGTGCTTGTCCGACATGTACTGGGTTGGGGTCGAGGTTGGAGATTGATCCAGAATTGGTTTTTAACAATAATTTAACAATTTCTGAAGGTGCGATTCGGCCGTATAATCGAATGAATTCTGATGCCTGGAATATGAAGCGGTTGGCGTCCGTGGGCGAAGCGCATGAGTTTAGTTTGCGAGTGCCTGTAAGTAAATTGCCCGATGATGTTAAGCAGAAAATTTTATACGGTACTGGCGATCAGAAATATCGTGTGGAGCTGGGTGGTGGGCGACATTATGAAACTACATATGAAGGCGTTATTCCTAATTTGGAGCGGCGCTGGAGGGAGACTGATAGTGATTTTGTAAGGCGAGATATTGAGCGGTTTATGCGCGAGCGGGATTGTTATGCATGTAAGGGTGCGCGCTTAAAGCCGGCAGTTTTGGCGGTAACGGTCCATGATTTGAATATAGTTGATGTGTGTGATCTGAGTGTTGATGATGCATTGGATTTGTTTAATGATAAATTACAATTGACCGAACAGGAAATGATGATTGCTCGGCTAGTCTTAAAAGAGATTAAATCTCGGCTGGGTTTTATGAGCAATGTTGGCTTGAATTATTTGGAGCTAAGTCGGGCGGCCAATACGTTGAGTGGTGGCGAGGCGCAGCGAATTCGGCTAGCGACTCAAATCGGCGCTGGTTTGCAGGGCGTACTTTATGTACTTGACGAGCCGTCGATTGGGTTACATCAACGTGACAATGATCGGCTGATTGACACGTTAAAGCGTCTACGTGATCTTGGTAATTCCGTCCTGGTAGTTGAGCATGACGAGGATACGATTCGGCAGAGTGATTTCCTGGTTGATATGGGGCCGGGCGCTGGCGTGAACGGTGGCCGAGTGGTGGCCACTGGTACGCCTGAAGCGGTGGCAAAAAACCAAGACAGCATTACGGGTCGTTATTTGTCAGGATCAGAAAAAATTTTTGTGCCAAAAAAGCGACGTAAGATTATGAAGAATAGACAATTAGTCGTTCGGGGTGCACGCGAAAATAATCTTAAGAATATCGATGTGGCGTTTCCGCTGGGTCTGATGACTGTGGTGTCGGGAGTTTCGGGTAGCGGTAAGTCGACATTAGTTAACGATATAGTAGCGCGTGAGCTCGCGGCGCAACTTAATCGGTCAACTACAGCGCCCGGCCTACATAAAACGATTGATGGCGTTGATCTGCTAGATAAAGCCATCGTCATCGATCAGTCGCCAATTGGCCGTACACCGCGTTCTAATCCAGCAACTTACACTGGTATTTTTACGCCAATTCGCGAGCTGTTTGCCAGCACTCCTGAGGCTAATGTTCGTGGTTATAAAGCAGGGCGGTTTAGCTTTAACGTTAAGGGCGGCCGCTGCGAAAATTGTCAAGGTGACGGTATGATAAAGATCGAAATGCATTTCTTGCCGGATGTCTATGTCCAGTGCGACGAGTGTCATGGCCAGCGCTATAACCGTGAGGCGTTAGAAATTAAGTATAAAAACAAGACGATTGCTGATGTACTTGATATGACAGTTGAGCAGGCGGCGAATTTCTTTGATAGCGTGCCTAATATCGCTCGGAAATTACAGACACTGGTCGAAGTCGGCCTTGGTTATATTAAGCTCGGTCAGCCAGCAACTACCTTTTCGGGTGGCGAGGCGCAGCGTATCAAGCTGGCAACGGAGCTCTCCAAACGCTCAACCGGCAAGACGATGTATATTCTGGATGAGCCGACAACTGGGCTACATTCTGCCGACGTCAAGCGGCTGCTGGGCATTTTGCAGCAGCTGGTCGATGGCGGTAACAGTATGATCATCATCGAGCATAATTTGGATGTCGTCAAATCAGCCGACTGGATTATCGATATGGGACCTGAGGGTGGTCTCGGTGGCGGTACGGTGGTGGCTAGCGGCACGCCAGAAGAAGTCGCCAAAGTACCAGAGTCATTTACCGGCAAATATCTAAAAAATATGCTTTAAGAATTACTTTTTTCGTTTGGCTTTTTTCAGAAGAACTAGCAATTGTTTTCGGAGTAAGGCTCGAGTGTTGGGCTGTTTTAGTGCGTGGATAATCATTGGTAGTACTGATAAGAAAATTATGAGGATTGCGGCAACTTCAATGTTAACACCCGCTTTAGTGAGGAATTCGCCAGCGTAGAACCCTAGGTAGACGAATAGAGATGACCATAGAAATCCGCCAACAATATTAAATGTCAGGAAGGTCTTATAGCGCATTTTACTGGCACCAGCAACAATTGGCGCAAAGGTGCGAACGATTGGTACGAATCTAGCCAGAACAATTGTCACCGAGCCGTGCTTGTCGTAAAATTTTTCGGTTTGCTCTAAATACTTTTTCTTGAAAAAGCGAGAATTTTCTTTCTCAAATAATTTTCGCCCAACCTTATGTCCAAAACTGTAGCCGACGCTATCTCCCAACACTGCCGCTATAAAAATTAAAAGTGCAAAAATATGAATATCAATATGTAGAATATTTTGTTGCACCATATATCCAGAAGTAAAAAGTAAACTGTCGCCTGGCAATACAAACCCAATAAGCAATCCCGATTCTGCGAAAACCACTAATAAAATTGCTATTACGCCAAAGCTCGTGATCAGATGAATAAAAGATTCCATGCGTCAATTATAGCATAGTTATCATGTGATGAATCCGACTATTCTTCGATGAATCCGCCGGATTGCCGTGCCCACAACTTAGCGTAAACGCCGCATTTTTTGGCAAGCAATTGATCGTGTGAACCGTCTTCGACGATGCGTCCGTTCTCCAAAACAATGATACGATCGAGCTTAGCGATGGTCGATAAACGGTGGGCGATGACAATTGACGTTCGGTTTTTCATCAATGTTTCCAGCGACTTTTGGATTAGCGCTTCTGATTCTGAGTCTAATGCTGAGGTTGCTTCATCAAGAATCAGAATTGGTGCATTTTTCAAGATTGCTCTGGCAATGGCAATGCGCTGTCGCTGTCCGCCCGAAAGTTTGACGCCGCGTTCACCAACTAGCGTGTCAAAACCGTCTTGCAATTTGACGATGAAGTTGTAAGCGCCAGCCTTCTTAGCAGCTTTTTCAATCTCAGCATCGGTCGCGTCAGGCCGGCTGTAGGCGATATTCTCGCGGACGGAGCGATGAAATAGCAGAGGTTCTTGCGGCACATAGGCGATTTGTTCGCGCAGGCTTGCCTGGGTAACCTCGGCGATGTTTTGCCCATCAATGGTAATCTCCCCTGAGTCAATATCGGCAAACCGTAACAATAATTTGGTGAGGGTAGTTTTGCCAGACCCGCTTGATCCGACTAAACCAATTTTTTCACCTGGCTGAATATGAAGAGAGAAATCATGAAACAGAGTGTCGCCTTGGCCTTCGTCGTGCGTAAAGGTCACATTGTGCATGACAATGCCGCCGCGTTTAATTTTTAGTTTTTTGTCGCTGCGGTCAACTAATGTCGTTGGTGTTTTAAGGATTTCTACCATCTCGTGAGCATCGCCGAGGATGTGGTTATAGCTACGCATAATGCCGTTCATATTCCATAGCTCGTGCGCCACGCTACCAGTATAGGTGATGATGAGATAAACCGCCGCTACTGACACTACATTATGCTGGGCGGCATATATTGCAAAGACAATTGCGCTAATTTTTATCACCATGTTGATGGTCGAATATACAGTACTGACTTTCAAAAATCCGTGCATTGTACCCAAGCTGGCACCACGCCAAGATTCAACAGTTTTTGCAAAGCGTTGCTGTTCTGTAATTTCGGCACCAGACGATTTTACTGCCAAAATATTTGAAATAGCATCGGCTAATTGTCCGCTCACTTTGTTGCTGGCTTTAGCTTCTTTTTCGTTTAATGCAGCCATCGGCCGAGAACCAAAATAGACAACGACACTGAAAATGATTGAGAAGAGCAGGAGAAATACGGCGTACTGCCACAATAGGGTTGATAGGATTATGATTGAGCCAGCCAGAGAAATTACCAACGGTAAAATTGACCAAATGATTGTGTCCCAAAAACGCTCGACTGCGCCATTTAATTTGTTGGTTTGGCTGACAAGTGAACCGCCGAATTTGTTAGCATGAAAAAACATCGTTTGGTTGGTTAGTTTGCTAAAACACTGTGCGTACAGATCTCGCTGCAGAGCAGTTTCGAATGTCCAAGCGAGGTATAAGACTAAGCGCCAGCCGATAACACTTGACCATAACTGGCTAACACCATATAAAATGATCAGTGTCCATAAGTTCTCTGCGGTTTGTAGCCTGCCGTGCTGGATGATATTGAGTAGCTCGGCAATGATTAGCGGACCAACGAAAATTGTTATTGCAAGTGTTATGATGGCAAAAAAGATGGTCAGATTTCGCCTATGTTTATATGGGATTGATGCTTGCCAGAATAATTGTAGGATTTTTTTATTGCTGATTTTATTTTTCAAGATAACTCCTTTCGTCGGTAAAATATTTTTTTGCTAATTTAACCATTCGCTCGCCGATTTCACCATATTTTATTAGCGAATTAACTTGGCTTAAATTAACCATGGTATTTTTAATAACTCCGCAGCCTGGGTCATTAACGAACTCGCCGATTTTTTCCAATTTGGCATATACGCGAAATTGGAAAATTTGCTTACCATCAGGTTCGGTTAAGTGCTGATATCCAAGCGGTTGCCATTCAATCACGCGCATATTGCATTCTTCAATCATCTCGCGAGCAATAGTCTGCTCAATTGTCTCGCCTGGCTCGGTACGTCCGCCTGGTAAATTAAATTCCTTTTCGCACGTTAGACTGGTAATGAGCGGCACTCGACCATCCAAGTCGCCTATCGCATAAACTTGTTGCCATGGCAAATCTGGAATATTTCCTTTTTCTGTTATTGTATACCAGTTTGCTAAGATTTTTTGATTTCCATAAACAAATGATGATTTGAAATCCGGCTGCATAACACCTCTCTTGCTAATTTATATTCTGCATTCAAAATAGTTTTCTACAAATTAAATAAAAAATTCGAAAATATTAGAGGAACTCACTCAAGTAAGCTCATGCATGTTGTATAAGTATATAATGTTGTTGCATCTTGAGTCAATAATGTGTGGCAGTTTTCGTTGCTTGGTTCTACCCGACTGATGTATAATGTATGGTGAGTAGAGGAGGAAATAATGGCATTATATGAGATTACAACAAAACAAGAGTTTGAAGAGAAAGCACTAAAAAGCAACAAGCCGGTGCTGGTTGATTTTTGGGCGCCATGGTGTCCGCCGTGCCGAGCGATGGCGCCAATTTTACATCAAATTGCTGAAGAAACTGAGTTTGATGTCGTCAAAGTCGATACTGAAGCCAGCCAGGAAAATGCGCAGTTGGCTATGGACTATCGTGTGCAGGGTATTCCAAACATGAAGATTATCGCTGGTGGCAAGGAAGTTGCTGAGCTGATTGGCATGAAGCCAAAGCAAACGCTGATTGATGCTTTGGAAAAAGCTGCGGCAAAATAAATCATGACTACTTGTCGGCGCGCCAGGACCAAAGATAACGGATATCAAAAGTTGTTTATCAAAAAACTCTTGCGATATTTGCCGCACCATCTTTTGCTGGCAACCACCCACAAGGTTCGGTTACGCTATGCGGAGAAGTTGCTAGGCAGCATAGCTCAGAAGCGGATTATTACAACAAAAACACTACGCCGGTTTAGTAGCTCTGAGATAGCCGAATATCAAAAACTGACGCAAGACACCCAGTTTTGGCATGGAACCGGTCGTTGGCAGCATGGTGAGCGCGGTACAATTGATGTTCTGAAGAACTTTTGTGATACTGGTGGGCTCAAGCCATCCCGCGATGTGTATGCAGTTTTTGGCGGCAGTGATCGGCATATCGTACATTCGATTTCATTATGCCGAAGTCGAATGGTGGCGCGATCATATGCTGACATGCATGGTCTTGGCTGGAAAGAGAAAAACCGCTATGGTGACGCTCTGACTTGGACGTCGTATTACTACAGTTTGTTTTATGCGCGGTTATTTACTGTCAATGGAGTCAAAGTGTTGCGTCGTTGGAAAACTTGGCGCGCATTATCGCATGATGAAAATGGCGATAATACTTGGGGAAAGAAAGTGAATAAGCAGGCACGCGATGTGTGGGATATCTTCTGTCTGGGTAGCGATATTTCGGGTAATTATCCAATTTTAATTGGTGTTAGGAGCCTTGATTCGCAATTAATACTAGAAAAACCAATGAGTCATTACGAAGTACGCGCTGATAAACGGATAGGCGTTGCAAATATTTCACACATAGAAGTTCCTCGCGATAAGCAGGACGAAATGCGAGAATTATTGCTTTCATGCGGTATCGACATACCAGTGACGAGCATCGAGCTAGGCGAATGTGCCAGCGCCCAGAAGCGTTTTACTGAATTGCTCGGCTGGTAGAGAAAAGAAATTAGACTAAAGCCGACGAAGTGGATGTGATAAGATTAATAATAATATATGAAGTCGCATACTAAACCGCTTTTATATGATCAGATTGCAGCCGATCCAATGAATGCTGATTTTGCTAATAGAGGTTGGTCGCCTGTATATTCTGCTTCGTCAAGTTCGCGAATTGTACTGGTCGGGCAGGCGCCAGGTCGAATTGCCCAGCAGACGCTAAAGCCGTGGAATGATGCTAGCGGTCGCTTGCTTCGGCAATGGCTGAACGTAACGGATGAGCAGTTTTATAATCCCGATCTCTTTGCGTTGATGCCGATAGATTTTTATTATCCAGGCAGGGGAGTGCACGGTGATTTGCCGCCGCGCTTGGATTTTGCCAGAAAATGGCATCCGCGTTTGTTGGCTCAGATGCCTAATATTCGATTGACAATTTTGGTTGGTTCGTATGCGCAAAAATATTATCTTGACCGCCGCGCCAAGCAGAATTTGACGGCAACTGTGGCAGACTTTAATATGTATTTGCCAGATTATTTTCCATTAGTCCATCCATCTCCGCTAAATATTGGCTGGCGCAAACGTAATCCCTGGTTTGAATCGGACGTTATTCCAGTTCTACAAACTATAGTTAAGGAGGTGCTGTCATGACAGTTTATAAAATTAAACGAATTTACGAATCGCCAGAATCGGACGATGGCTACCGCGTGCTAGTTGACCGATTATGGCCGCGTGGTATCAGTAAAGAACGAGCGGCGCTAGACGAGTGGGCTAAAGAAATCGCGCCAACCAATGAGCTGCGCCAATGGTTTAATCATGATCCAGAAAAATTTACAGAATTTTCAGAACGTTATACAAAAGAGTTAGATGAAAATCCTGCCGCTATCAAGGCGAGAAATGACTGGCCCAATCATCCAATCGTTACGTTATTGTATAGCGCTAAGGATGCGGAGTTTAACCAGGCGGTAGTACTTAAGCAATGGTTGGAGGGCTGATTTTATATTAGATAATTATACAAGACTATAATTAGACTTGAGCTAACGTTTGAGAGATGAGAACTTGATTAATAAGAGATAAAGTATAATGATAGTGGAGGAGTAGCTAGTCATAACAATTTGCTTAGTCAACTACACTGACTACAGCAGGGTAATTTTTTAGGTAAATAAATTTCTATGATCAATAAAATTTATCGTGGAATCGCATGCGTCATATCGCTAATTTTTAGGATTATACCGACAAAAGATCGTGTGCGTGTAATTGTTTATCGTAATGACGGTAAGATTTTGTTGGTTAGGGGTCGCTTTAGCCGTCAAAAATGGGCTTTGCCGGGAGGTGGGGTGAATCGTAATGAGAGTTATGAGCAGGCTACTGCCCGAGAAGTGTTGGAAGAAGTAGGAATTAGCGTAGAGAATCTGCAGTATCTTGGGAAAGCTAATTCTCGTGAGTCATATGTTGAGTTTTCAGTTCGAGTCTTTGCGGCGCAAGCTTCTGATTATGCTATAAAATGTAACTTTGAAATAATGGAGACTCGGTGGCTTAGCAGAGAGTATCTTCCTAAAGAGTACATTTTGCTAATTAACGATTTTATGACATAATTGTGGCATGGGGAATATGTATGATGTTATCGCGAGAAGTGACCTTCATGGTCAACTGAATGATTTGGACGCGCAATATATTATTGTTGGCGGGCTGGGTTTGCATGCAGTAACTAATGCTGAAAAAATCGATTGGGATGAACGAGCAGTAACAGTGAGTAACGATACTGATCTGCCACGACTCCGTGAAAATGGCACTATTCGTGATATAGACACATTAGTTTGTAGCACTGATGCTCGAGTTATAGATAAATACAAGGAAACTATAGTTAGGGCTATTGGTGGTGAAGTGGTTGTATCAGTATTTGGGCTACGTCGATATGAAGAAAATACGCGTGGGTTTCTTGATTTTACGGGCAGCCGCTATTCTGATGACAAAGATAGGTTGTTTTGGCGATTGAGCGGCATGGAAACGCAACTACCAAGAGCATCTCTTGACCCGTGGCAAATCAAGCGTGACGATGAAGTCATCTGTAATATTCTAAATCCAGTGGCGCAACTAGGTGCATATATGAATCGGTCAATTACAGGAATTAGGCCTAAGGATGAGAAAAAAGTGGATAGTTTGCGTCAAGTAATTATGCCGCATGGTAAAATTGGAGACATTCCTAAAGACTATCTTGATCAATATTATGCATTTTTGGAGCAGTATATTAAGGTTGCAAGTGAGCGGTCAAAAATGGGGCTAATTGCTTTAAAGTCGTGTGTTTTGTCTGCTCTTGAGCGCAATGATACTTTAGTGGGGCTGGCCCAAGGAAAATTGGATGGTATTTTGAGTATATTTACCGGTAAGCGATAATCTATATAATATAAATATGAACGATCAACAACTTGCCCAGCTTGAAACAGTAAAAACTAAAGTCCGCCAATTACTTGGTGGCGACACCTCAGGTCATGCCGATGATCATGTCGAGCGGGTGGCGCTGCTGGCAGAGTGTTTTGCCAGCAAGTGCAGCGAACCGGTGGATTTGCAAGAAGTGCTGTTGACGGCTTGGCTACATGATGTAGATGACTATAAATTAGTCGGCAAGGCGCAGGCAGAGAAATTGACGAATGCAGTAGGCATTATGAAGCAGGCAGAAGTGGCTGATAGTCTAAGCCGGGCGGTGCTAGAAAATATTGCGGTGATTGGTTATAGTAAACGACTGAACGGCAGGCAGCCGCAGCGGCTGGCGGGTCAAATTGTGTCTGACGCTGATATGTGCGATGCTATTGGCGCGGTGGGGATTGAGCGGGCGCTGGTTTATGCTTGCCGTCATGGCGGACGGATTTTTGATCCCGCGGTTTGGCCGAATGTTAATCTGGCGGCGCACGAATATAATGCTGACGGCAATACGCATGATACCGACAGCTTCATCAATCACTTTTTTGAAAAATTACTGAAATTAAAAGGCTTGATGTTGACGGAGCCTGGGCGAATAGAAGCGGAAAACCGCCAGCAAATTATGGTTGATTTCTTACGTCACTATTTCCGCGAAAAGAACGTGCCGGAGTGGAGCGAGTTTTTGGAAGAATACTTGCATAAATATGATTTTTAGACTGTAATATATCTAGTGAATCAAATATTGCAAGCCAAACTCAAAACCCTACCGCGCACTCCTGGCGTTTATTTTCATAAGTCAGCTAGCGGCGAGATTATTTATATAGGCAAGGCGGCGGTGTTGAAAAATCGCGTGCGCCAGTATTTTCAAGATTCGCGCGGGCGGGACAATAAAACCATGGCGTTGGTGGCGGAAATTACTGATACTGATTGGATTGAGACCGAGAGCGAGGTTGACGCGTTGTTTCTGGAAAGCGAGATGGTCAAGCGCTATATGCCGCGCTACAATGTGCTGCTGCGTGATGATAAATCGCAGATGTACGTGCGAATCGACATGAAAAGCGAGTGGCCGACCGTCAGTTTTACGCGTAATCCTGCGGACGATGGCGCGGAATATATTGGCCCGTTTTATAATGGCTTTGCCTTGAAAAAAGCCCTGCGATATTTGCGGCGAGTATTTCCCTATTTGACCAGACAGCGGCGACCGGGGCAGTCGAAATTAGATGAAGATTTGGGCTTGAGCCCGCGGCTGAGTGATGGACCAGCCGCCTACAAAGCCACTTTACGCAAACTCATCAGCTACATCAAGGGCAATCGTAAAGCCATCGCTGCCGAGCTGGAACGCGACATGAAAACGGCGGCTGGACTGCACGATTTTGAGCGGGCGGCTGATCTTCGCAATAAGCTACGTGCCATGCAGGAACTGCAGCGGCGGGTTTGTTTTGGCGACAAAGAGTTTTTGGATATTTCTAAAGACAAGGCGCTGGCTGATTTGGCAAAATTGTTGGGTCTAAACGGTATCCCAGCGCGCATCGAGGGTTATGACATTTCGCACATGAGTGGCCAGCAGGTTGTCTCCAGTATGGTGGTGTTTACTAATGGCGCCAGCGACCGGGCGGAGTACCGCAAATTCAAAGTCAGTGAGAAAAATGATGACACGGGCAATATCCATCAGACGATTTTTCGCCGGCTGAGCGAGCGTAATCTAAAAAGCTGGGGCCGTCCTGATCTGCTTCTCATTGATGGTGGCAAAGGCCAGCTAGCGGCGGCTATCAAAGCGCGTGATGAGCGTGGCGTCACCGTGCCGATTGTCAGCATCGCCAAGCGCGAGGAAGAACTGCTAGTGCACAAGATTGGTTCACAGATTGATACGGCGTTCATTGAGTATATTCAATCGCAGCCACGGGCAGACATCGCTATTCACGAAGACGGTGATGTTTATATAGTGAATTTACACCCAGGTCAGCGTAATGCTGGTTCGCATTCAAAAAACTTACGAGCTAGCACTGAGCAAAATTATAAAGAGTGCCCCGAGGCAGAAGACAATACTCTCGCGGCAACTGACATCGTCAAATTGTTCCAGCGCATCCGCGATGAGTCACATCGCTTTGCTGTGAGTTACCACACCGCGCTGAAGCGTCAGCAGCAAACGAAAAACCAGCTGGAGGAAATTCCTGGCATTGGGCCAAAAACCCGCGCAAAATTGCTGAAAAAATTTGGCAGTATGAAGAAAATTTTTGAGGCAACTAGTGAAGATCTAGAGGTAGAAATTGGCGAACAGAAAGCACGGCTTATAAAGCGGTTTTCAGAAAGCAATAATGCTAATCGACAATAAAGCATAAATTATATATAATAAGACTAATGAAGAGACAATTTGCGACATTTTTACTCCGCTGGATTCTTAATTCGGTTGGCATTTGGGTGGCTGTGCGACTACTTGGTAATGAAAATACTGAAATGACGTCAGTATGGACTTTTATGACAGCAGGGCTGATATTCTCGCTCGTTAATAGCATATTAAAGCCTATTATCACAATTTTGGCACTACCAGCGATTCTATTGACCTTAGGTCTATTTACTTTAGTTGTCAATGGATTAATGGTTTATATTTCGCTCGCCTTGGCGCCAGGAATTTCTATGACATTTGTACATTCAATTATTGCCGGAATTATCCTGAGTTTGGTAAACTATATTATAGGTAGTGCGCTAGTTTTACAGCAGGAAGAAAAGGAGTAATATGTCAATTGATACAATTTTACCGTACATTACGCTTGGGTCAGCCGTGTTGATGGTTATAGCGATTTTGTTGCAGCAGCGCGGTGCGAGTTTGGGTGCCGGATTCGGCTCTTCTGGTGAATTGTTTACCACTCGCCGCGGTTTTGATAAAAACTTATTTGACGTAACCGTGGTTTTTGCGGTGATTTTTGTGCTATCGATTTTGGCAAGTATGATTTTGCCAGGATTACAGAAATAGGAGAAGGATATTGAGCTCAGACAAATCGTCGTGGAATCACTTTGCGCGGTTAAAAGTTTCCAGTAAAGATGTCAATAAACGCTTGCGCAAGATCGAAAAAGGTAGTTTGCGGCATGCGCATAAATTTGTAACTTCGCGCCTGGACCGTCTAGCGAACGTCAAGCGGCGTGTGTCTGTTTGGGTAGTTTTGGTCTTGGTGATGATTGGTGTTAGTGCGGCACAGTGGAGTATTTCTCGCAATTCTTTCACCGCTATGACTTATGCTGCCGGTGGCTCATATTCTGAGGGGGTACTGGGTCCTTTAGAAAACTTAAACCCAATTTTTGCTAAAACTAGCGCTGAAAAGTCTGCTGCCAAATTATTATTTTCAAGTCTATATCGATATGATTCCACCGGTAATATTAAGAGTGATTTAGCAGACGATATAACCATCAATGACAAAGAGACTGAATATGTTGTCAAATTGAAGAAAAACCTAAAATGGTCAGACGGACATAGCCTAACAGCAGATGATGTAATTTTTACATTAAGATTACTAGCAAATCCAGAGGCCAGGGCAGAAATATCTGGCTGGCGGTCAATTAAGTTTGAAAAAGTGTCTGACGATTCAGTGAAGTTTATTTTACCGGCTTCCTATGCGCCGTTTATTCATGCACTGACCTTTCCAATTATTCCAGAGCATATTTTAAAGGACGTCCAGCCAGCTAACCTGCGCGAGCACACCTTCAGTAAGTCGCCAATTTCTAGCGGTCCGTTTGCTTTCCGGTTACTTCAAAATGTTACTAGCGATGGTAGTAAAAAGGTGTTGTATTTACAGGCCAACAACAACTACCATGGGGGTGTGGCAAAGCTTGAACGATTCCAATTATATGTGTATCCAACTCAGAATGATATAGCAAAAAGCTTACGAACACGGGAAATTACCGGTACGCCAGAATTAATTTATAATGAGCAATCGAACGAAGTTAAATCCATGTATGCAGCCGAATCGCACTCATTAAATAACGGCGTATATGCTTTGTTTAATGCCAATAGTCAGTTCTTACATTCAAAGGCTATTCGTCAAGCATTGGCAATGAGTATTGATGTGGGTAAACTACGCCAGTCTCTATCGTCATCAACTAAGGAGTTAACAGGCCCAATTCTCAACAAATTCTTTGGCAAAACACCCCAGGCATTAGGTTACGATGTCAAAAAAGCAAAATCGTTGCTAGACGCTGAAGGCTGGAAAATAGCTGGCGATGTTCGTAAAAAAGAAAATACTAAATTAAGTCTGAGTGTTGTAGTCTTAAAAAATACTAATTATGAAAAAGTTGCGCAATTTTTAGCCCAAATATGGCGTAAGGAATTGAATGTAGAAGTAGATATTAAAGTGGTTGATCCAAATGATGTTGCGCAGAATATTCTCCATACAGTGCTGCAGCCGCGTAGCTTTGACGTACTGATTTACGAGCTGTCGTTGGGTGGTGACCCAGATGTTTACGCCTATTGGCACTCTTCTCAGGCAACAAATAATGGTTTGAATTTTTCTAATTACAATAATGCCGTGGCGGATGATGCTCTAGCAAGTGGTCGCTCAAAGCTATCAACTAAGCACCGAGCTGATCGCTATGCAAAATTTGTCGCTATTTGGCAGGCGGATATGTCAGCGATTGCCTTATATCAACCGAAGTTTGACTATATTCACGCTCGTACCGTCCGGGCGCTTGATAAAAATACTGAGGTAGTTAACCTGGTTGATCGGTATGTTGACGTTCAATATTGGGCGACAGAGAAACAATCCGTTTACAAAACACCTTAATTTCGGGTATAATAATGACAGTCGTGCGGGCGTGGCGGAATTGGTAGACGCGCTAGCTTGAGGGGCTAGTGAACCTAGGTTCGTGGAAGTTCAAGTCTTCTCGCTCGCACCAAATGTAACAGAGCGGCGCGTTGGCGGAGCGGTTACGCAGAGGTCTGCAAAACCTTTTAGACGAGTTCGACTCTCGTACGTGCCTCCAAATGTAGTCCCTGAGTGGGGCTATTTTTCTTTAGGAGGAAGATCTAGTTTTGATGCGATAAGCATACTTTCGGCGATGATGGTGAGCGCTACGTTTGGGTCGATGATGTCTTTCGTGTGGATAATTGTCTGCTGTAAAACGAAACCATAACAGCTAGCCCACTCTTGTTGATCAGGAATAATAGCACCAAGATGTTCTGAACAGGTTTTCCATAGTCCTACAAAGTCTTTAGGTGTTAGCACGTCTGGCTGATGTTTTTTAGGAACTCTAATAGCATAGAAATCATCGCTACCCATAACTTGAGCACTGTGACCGACGCACTCTTGGATATCAAACGCCTTAAATATTTTAGTTTTGCCGATTTGTTTCATGCTGCCACCAACAAATGACCAGGGAGAATATTTTTCTATGAATATTTTTTGTAATATACCGTCGCTCAGGTAGAATTTTTGACCATTATTCATAACAATCTCAAGAATGGTTTCAGGAGATTCTGCACGAACCGCTACTTGTGCTGCGTAGCCAGCGAGCATACTGGATATACAGAGAAATATTTGAATAGGGAGGAGGGGCTCTGCATCATCTTTGTGTGGTATCATAAGAAAATTAAACATTTCTTGGCCGCCAACAGTAATACGATCTATGTCATTCATAGATCCTAGTTTTTCTCGTAACGAAGTGATGAGGTGATCTTTTGATACTTCATCATTGATAGGTTGAGGCTTTTTCTTAAACAATCCGAACACGATAGATATCCTTTCTACTTTTTTAATAGTTCTTTCAATTCTGGAAAAGTTGGTTGGAAAAAGTGATTGCGGTCTTCAAAAATATGCGCCTTGGCGGTCGGTAAATCGCGCTGAAATTTGGCAAGTTCAGTAAACGGCACTACTGGATCGTCTTTGCTGTGAAATAAATGAATTTCCTCTGCTGATTTCTCTAAACCAGTAGCACTCGTTACTCGAAAGCTGCCTAAATCCTCAATTGATTCATTATCATAGCACGGCGAAACCAGCACCAGTCGTCGAACTGGCGAGCTAAGTGGTGATTCGTGTAGATATTTAGCCAAAAACATTGCGCCCAGGCTATAGCCAATCAACTGAACGTCGCTGCCGAGTAGCGGCAATAGTTTTTCGAAATATATTTTCCATTCTTCGTACTCTGCATTCTGTTTATTAGGAAAATCTGGTAGTAGCACATCGTAGCCAGTTGTGGTTTGCGCCAGCCATTCGCGCCATTTTTGCACCCAAAGCAATCGCTCATAATGGAGGGGGCTATTTTTTAGACCATCCAAGTAATTTTCATAACTGTTAAAACTTGACCCGCCGTGAACTATTACAATTTGCTTCATAAATGTAGTATAATACAGGCAGCACTGGGTGGTGAAGTGCCGGTGCATAAATAAAAATCAGCGCGAGTGGCGGAATTGGTAGACGCGAGGGACTTAAAATCCCTTGACCAAAAGTCGTGCGGGTTCGATTCCCGCCTTGCGCACCAAAATTGTAAAAGGAAAGTTTAATAGAAAGGGTAATAAGGTAAATGAGTGTATTAGCAATTGTACTTATAGTTATTGCAGCTTTATTGGGCCTGATTATTATGTTCGTTGTCGGTTCATATAATGGTCTAGTGACGCTGCGTAACCGCGTTGAAGAAGCGTGGAGTGACATCACTGTGCAGCTGAAACGCCGAACTGACTTGATTCCAAATTTGGTCAATTCAGTCAAGGGTTATGCTACACACGAAAAAGAGGTGTTTGAGAAAGTCGCTGAAGCTCGTTCGGCAATTATGAGCGCAAGTGGCGTGGCTGAGACCGCAAAGGCAGAAAATGCTCTAGAGGGTGCGCTAAAGAGTCTGTTCGCTGTTTCTGAGGCATATCCAGAACTAAAGGCGAATCAAAACTTCTTACAACTGCAACAAGAACTGGTAGATACTGAAGATAAAATTCAGGCTGCTCGTCGATTTTACAATGGCGGAGTTCGCGACTTAAATACGAAAATTCAGACTTTCCCGGCAAATATTATTGCAGGTATGTTTGGTTTTCGGGCAAAAGAATTCTTCGATGTTGAAGATCGTGCAAGTGTCGAGAATCCGGTAGAAGTAAAGTTCTAATTGAAGTTGGTAATGAGAGTCGCTCGCCTATTGTTGGCGGGCGATTTTTGATATAATTAACATATGTATAATGCAGTTTCTCAAAATAAACGCAACACCGTATTAATAATGGCGGTGTTTGTTGCAATTATTGGTATTATTGGGGTGTTTATTGGCATGGCGATGGATAGCTATTCGCTATCTGTAATAATTTTCATCTGTGCAATGTTGTATGCTTGGCTGCAGTATTTTATCGCTGGTAAATTAGCTATGGTGATGACTGGCGCGCAGGAAATTGAAAAAAAGGATGCGCCAGAATTGTGGCGAGTGGTGGAAAATTTGGCGATTACTTCTGGCATGCCGATGCCGAAAGTATATATTATTGACGATCCAGCACCAAACGCCTTTGCGACAGGACGCGACCCAAAGCACGCTATTGTTGGTGCGACTACTGGACTGCTAGAAATTATGGATAAGCGCGAGTTGGAGGCGGTGATGGCGCATGAGATGAGTCATGTGCGTAATTACGATATTCGCGTCAGCATGATTGCTTTTGGTCTGGTGAGCGCAATCGGTTTGTTTGCAGATTTGGCATTAAGGATGATGTTCTTCGGTGATGATGATCGTGATGTCCACCCAGCGTTGTATATATTGGGCTTGGTGGTGGTGATTTTGGCGCCGATTTTGGCTACAATCACTCAGCTGGCAGTCAGCCGGCAGCGCGAATATCTGGCGGATGCTTCGGGGGTATTATTAACGCGTGATACTGAAGGCTTGGCGAGCGCGCTGGAGAAGTTGCGGCAATACGGCAGACCAATGCGAAAGCAAAGCTCTTCAACTGCCAATTTGTTCATGAACAATCCGCTGAAGCCTGGTTTTTTCTCAAAGTTATTTAGCACCCACCCGCCACTAGAGGATCGGATTACTAGATTAAGGAATAACGCCGCAAAGATGTAATTATGACAACAAAGAAATCTAAGAAGCAAATTAACAAAGAAAAGTCAGTTAAAACTCAGAGCAAAAAGCCAGCATCAAAGAAAAAAAAGTTTTGGCCTAGATTTAAAAGGGATTTTAGTAAACTAAGTCAGCGTCGGCAAAATTTTTTGGCGCGCCGCCCGCATCGTAGTTTTCGCCTGACAAAGCGACGTGACTATCGACGAGATTTAAATATTTCTGGTTATTGGTCCTTGACTGGTGAGTCATGGCGTCTCATTTGGCGGCATAAAAAAACATTCTTAGCGCTTATTGCCATACTGTCGTTATTAACTGTTGTCCTATCAAACGTTATGTCACAAGACACATATCAGCAGCTGAGAGATACATTATATAAAGCCGAAGAGGGTGGTATAGGTGGGATATATACAACAATCGGTCTATTTTCTGGCGTGGTAGTTAGCTATTTTTCTGGTAGTGGTACCGCGGGTGGTAATATCCAGCAGGCCGCGGGAATATTTTTAGGTTTATTAGCTTGGCTATCGTCAGTCTGGTTGGCGCGAGCTATTCTGGCTGGAGAAAAACCGAAGATGCGTGATGGCTTATACAATTCTGGCGCACCAATTATTCCTATGATTATCATAGTCGGAGTTCTTTTGCTGCAATTAATACCAGCAGCTGTTGCGATAATTGTTTATAGCGCTCTTGACGCCTCTGGTGTACTAAGCCAAACTCCAATTCTGATGGCATCTGGCGGCGCCGCGATTTTAATAGTAACGATGTCTGTCTATTGGGCGACATCGACAATTTTTGCAATGATTATTGTAACGCTACCAGGAATGTATCCTTTCCGTGCCTTACGTCTGGCGGGAGATATTGTAACTGGCCGAAGGGTGCGGGTTCTGCTTCGACTTGCTTGGGCGGTAGTGCTTGTCGCTTTATTGTGGATGATTGTTCTAATACCGGTAATTTTACTTGACAGTACGCTAAAGGGATGGATTAATGGTATTGACTGGTTGCCAATTGTGCCAACAGCTGGGCTGATTCTGGTGTATTTAACAGTTGTTCTTGTGTCGGTATACGTTTATGTTTTTTATAGAAAGGTTGTTGAAAGTGGCAATCAAAAAACCAAGAATTGATGAAATTAAAGAACTGCTCAATCAATACAGCTACGAATATTACGCGCTTGATCAGCCAAGCGTCAGCGATGCGGTGTACGACAGCTTGATGATAGAACTAAAGAGCATTGAAGCAGCGCACCCAGAGTGGATTACGCCAGATAGTCCGACGCAGCGGGTTGGTAACAAGCTGCTTGAAGGTTTTCAAAAAGTTCGTCACGAGCGGCGAATGGTTAGTCTGAACGACGTGTTTGATAAGAATGAAATCGAAGCGTGGATTGAGCGTACTGATAAGCTGATACCGGGACATAAGCATGAATTTTTTACCGATATCAAGATGGATGGCCTGGCGTGCGCGTTGATTTATATTGATGGCGTGTTGACGCAGGCGGTGACGCGCGGCGATAGCT
>CAUPWE010000006.1:0-9932 GCA_963515375.1 uncultured Candidatus Saccharibacteria bacterium
TCAATAGATTTTCTAGGTCTAATATACATTAGAGCCGTAAGCTTTTTGAAGTCAGCGCCTTTAGGATAAAAATCTCTAATTAGCCCATTAAAGTTTTCATTCCTGCCGCGCTGGCTGGATTTATACGGGTCAGCAAAGTAAATATCTGCAGCCAGTGTTTTCTCAAGCGGCACGGCCAGCTGCTAAACTCAGCCCCCATTGCCGTAAGTAATGGCGGCAACATTACTTTTGCCAAAGACTCTTTCAATATCCGCCTTGGTTTGTTTGGTAATACTGGCGGCATTGCAGCCAATAACTAAACTAATAGAGCCTAATCCGGACTTACGCTCGGTATGGGTTAATAGCCTATCTTTAGTATCTAGCCCAAAGATGGTATCTCCCTCCAGATCGGTATAACTTTCTAGATTATCTATACTCGCCGGCCGGCCATGAATAGAATGCTTGCCTCTATTCGTGAGCATTTTGATCAAAAAACCATGCGCAATGCTAAGTCGTACGCATTTACACGGCTGATGAATGTGCATGAAGTTGCGTCGGCGCGAAATAGAGCGGCAGTTGAAGAGGCGAAAGATAAGATTCGGCTGAGCGGATTTAATTCAATCTTTGCGGTGAGTTCAATTGAGACAGCCAAGCTTTATTATAACGAGTTTAAGCGTCAGCAAGCTGAGATTCCTGAAGTTAAACGCCTGAAAATCGCTACGATTTATAGCTACGGAGCCAACGATCCTGATCTGGAAATGGACGGCATGGATGATGAAAATTCGGAAAATACTGACGGGCTGGATGTCTCGTCGCGTGATTTTCTGGAGGGTGTAATTCGTGATTATAATGCAACGTTTGGCACGAACTATGATACCAGCACCGAGCGGTTTCAGAATTATTACAAAGATGTCAGCCTACGGATGAAGAATCGAGAGATTGATTTATTGATCGTGGTGAATATGTTTTTGACGGGCTTTGATGCCACAACGTTAAATACGCTATGGGTTGATAAAAACTTGCGAATGCATGGGTTGATCCAGGCATATTCGCGGACGAATCGCATCCTCAATTCGATCAAAACATATGGTAATATTGTGACATTTCGCAATTTGGAGGAGGCGACCAATAAAGCTTTAGCGCTTTTTGGCGACAAAAATGCGAGCGGAATTGTGTTACTGCGTCCTTTTCGGGATTATTATGAGGGCTATGAGGACGCTGGAAAGAAAACGCCAGGCTATGTTGATTTGATCACTGAGCTAAAAAATAAATTTCCAGTGGGTGAGATAATTGCTAGCGAGCAGGAGCAAAAAGAATTTGTGAAGCTGTATGGCGCAATTCTGAGAGTGAAAAATATTCTGTCGAGCTTTGATGAGTTCATTGGGCAAGAGATTTTGAGCCAGCGAGATGTGCAAGATTATCATAGTATGTACATTGACCTCTACAATGAGCTGCGGCCGAAATCGGATGAGAACAAGGAGAATATCAATGACGATTTGGTGTTCGAGATGGAGCTCATCAAACAGGTTGAGATAAATATAGATTATATTCTGGAGTTGATTCGGCAATATCATGATAGCCATTTGAATAATAAAGAGATTTTAGTCGATATTGATAAAGCGGTTAACTCGTCCATTGAGTTGCGCAATAAAAAGGATTTGATTGAGCAGTTTATCGCTTCGCTTACAGTTGATAGTTCAGTTGATGGCGACTGGCAGGAGTTTGTGAAATCAAGGAAAATCAAAGAGCTAGACCAGATCATTGATGATGAGAAATTAGACAAAAGCGACATATAAGTTTGTTGAAAATGCTTTTCGCGATGGCTATATACAATCGACTGGCACAGGACTGTCAGGGATACTACCGCCAATATCACGATTTTCGGCTGATGGAGAGCGCAGTAAAAAACGCGAAACAGTGCTGGAAAAATTGAGAGATTTCTTTGACCGCTTCTTTGGTATTTCGAGCGGGAAGTTGTAGGCACTGATAAAATGCAAAACGAGAGCCAGTTTTGTAGCTGGCTCTCGTTTTCTTTTTAGTGCTTATCGGAATAGCCGGGTTGATTTTTTGAGATGTACGAATTGAGTCCGTGCCCTTGCTGAGCTAGACTTTTCATCGTCTCAACAGCGTCAGCCCCTGCACTTTCATAAGTGTAGGTGTATACGGTGTATTTTCCAGACTTGAACTGTACTGTAATACTCTCTTCTTTCGTATCGTAAGCAACGATGCCTGAGTTTCCGTTAATATTCTCATAAGGAATCATATATCCTCCTCTTTAACTTTAGTAACTTTGCGCCGCCATCACCCTCCATATTGCGACTGGTTGATGTTTATATTTGTGGCTACTCGCAAGTGTCACAAATTGACCCTGTTATGAATCGACAATATGAGTCGACCCACCCCCTATAAAAGCGTTCACTATTGAGAATAGAGCACAACGCTATCTTTGTCAAGTCTACCCGAAAAATTATTGATATTTATGTAATGGGTGTTGTATAATAAAACACATGCACCACATCCAAAAGAAATTGTTAGAACTAGCAAAGACCAATAACTTGGCAGAATGTACATTGCGCAGAACAGCTGAGCTCATTGGCGATCCAGATATGAGTCCTGGTCAGGTTCAACATCATCTACTGCAGCTCGAAAAACGTAACCTACTTTTTATAAATAGGAAAAATAAAACCCAGCGACTGGAATCGCCAGTGGAGGACGATAGGTTTGTTTTAGTGCCAATTGTTGGCTCGGCAAGCTGTGGTCTTGCGCTCAATTATGCCGAGGAATATTACGAAGGGTTTCTAAGGATTTCTAAGCAGTTATTGAGCAAACAGCCCACACAGCTTAAAAACAGATATATGGCAGTGAAAGCTGACGGCGAATCCATGAATAATGCTCGTATCGGCAAGTCAAAACAACCGATAAACAGCGGTGATTTTGTTCTCGTAGATGTCACGCAAAATTATGCTGAGGATGGGGATTATGTTTTGTCTATTATTGGCGGTATGGCTAATATAAAGCGCTTCAAAAAACATGAGGAATACATATCGTTAGAATCTGAATCTCTTACCCCCGAGAGGTTTCCGCCTATTATTGTCGATCAGTCAGAGAATTATATGATTAATGGCAAAGTCGTCGCTGTTTATAAAAATACAAGCAGTTAAAGAGATCCTGTTTGTTGTTGTGGGGTAATTAATGGAAAGGATTGTAAATATGCGTCAAATAAAATGTCCGAATTGTGGTCAAGTATTTGAAATAGACCAAGCGAGTTACGCTGATATTGTTAAGCAGGTTCGCGATCATGAATTTACACGCGAGATTGCCGAGCGCGAGAATTTGCTGCGTACAGATAAAGAAAATGCTGTGCAATTAGCGGAACAGAAAACTCGTAGCGAACTCCAAAAGCTACTGTCTGAAAAAGAAGCTGAGTTAGCAAGCTTGCAAGCAGAGAATAAAGCAGAAGCTGCTCGAATTAACTCTGAGAAACAATCAGCAATATCATCGCTGAAGTCTGAACTAGAGAAAGCACAAGGTGATAAAGAGCTAGCTTTAGAGCGTTTACGTTCGGAAGCTGATAAAGAGTTAGCGCAAACTAAGTCGCAGAGCGATCAAACAATTGCGGACTTAAACGCAAAAATTAAGGCTTTTGAGACTGAGAAAGATTTGGAGGTTAACCGGGCTGTTAGCGCTGTTGAGCGTGAGCGCGATAATTTCAAGCTGCAGCTAGCCGCTAAAGAGAATGAGCGCCAGCTTGTTGAGTCAAATTTGAAAGAAAAATATACAGCAGAGCTAAAAGCAAAAGATGAGCAGATTGCGTATTACAAAGATTTTAAGGCTCGTTTGTCGACCAAAATGTTGGGCGAGACGCTGGAGCAGCACTGTGAGACTGAGTTTAATAAACTGCGCGCTACAGCCTTTCCGCGCGCATATTTTGAGAAGGATAACGACTCTCGTACTGGCAGTAAAGGCGATTATATTTTCCGAGAAAACGATGAGTCTGGCAATGAGATTATCTCCATTATGTTTGAAATGAAGAACGAGAGTGATCAGACTGCCACCAAAAAACATAACGAGGACTTTCTTAAAGAGCTGGATAAAGATCGTCGCGAGAAGAACTGTGAATATGCAATCTTAGTGTCGTTACTTGAAGCGGATAGCGAGCTATATAATGTCGGTATCGTTGACGTGTCGCACCGTTATCCAAAAATGTTCGTGATTCGACCGCAATTTTTTATACAGATAATTATGCTGCTGCGCAATGCAGCGCTTAATGCTCTTAAATACAAATCAGAATTAGCATTGATGCGTACACAAAATCTGGATATTACGCATTTTGAAGAGGACATGGAGAAATTTAAGGCTGGTTTCGCGCGCAACTATGACCTGGCAAGCCGTAAGTTTACTGATGCGATTGATGGTATAGACAAGACTATTAAACAACTAGAGAAAACTAAGCAGGCGCTTTTATCGTCTGAAAATAATCTTCGTTTAGCTAATGATAAGGCTCAAGATTTAACAATTAAAAAACTTACCCGCAATAACCCAACGATGGCGGCGAAGTTTGAAGAGGTGAGGAAGCTGGAGTTGTAAGTGCTAGATACGGGTGCGCCGACTTGATGAATTAAATATGGGGTGGGTCTCAAGCGTTTTTGGAGTATTTAAGGAGAATATGTGAACAAGCCAAATAAAACCATCACCATCGCTCGCGCCATCATCCGCATTGGTGATGCTGCCAGGGATGCCAATGATTATAGTTTGCTGGGTGCGCTGCATGAGATAGTGGAGCAATTGTCGCAGCATGGCGTTAAAGACACTGACGTCGATATGGATTTGCTATTGGAATATGTCGAGGCGGCGGATGGTTGCGACTACTGCCGAGCGGGCGACGGTAAGCCAAGTGTTGACAAATTGACAACAAAAATCAATCAGCAGTTAGCGCGTCGCGGCCAGGCGCAGGTGGAGGCGAGCGATCAGTCTGTGCTGAAATTTGAGCCGCTGGTTCATTTGGTGACGGCGGCGTATGCTAAAAACGATAATGGCACGACGTCGGGCTTGTCGATCGCGCTGGTTGTCAATCGGGACGGTTCGGTGGATTTGCCGCGCGACCATTTTTTGAATGCGGAATTGCTGGATTACTTTGATGAAAATCGGCTGGTTAATTGGCGTTTGGTCGAGCGTGATTTGCCGTCAAACTTGCATGGTTACCACTTAGTGGCAGGTTCAGTAGAAGTGCAGGAGATTTTGCCGCGGGAATTGGAGGCGATGTCGTTCTAAGATGGTACACCTCGTAATGTCGCAGTAATTTTGTTAACAGTTTTGTTTTCTAGGTCTTTACGAACGTGCAAGAATAGAATGTCAAATCTGAAGTGTCTGTATCTATGCTAAAATCAATATATGAAGTTCCCTCGCTCTAAAAAACTGGTTTTCTTTAATAATAAGGGCGGCGTTGGTAAAACAACGCTAGCGTATAATACTGCGGTGCAGTTTGCTAACAAGGGCTATAAGACGGTGCTAATTGATCTTGACCCGCAGTGTAATTTGACGCGGTTAGCGCTTGGCGAAGAATATTACGAGAATACGATTTTCTCAGAGATGAGCAAGACGATTTATGACGTGCTGCGCGGAGTGATTGAGGGAGGTTCGGATATTGATTTGGCGGCACAATTTGAGCAAGCTAAGGGCGCGCCCGAGAACCTGTATTTACTGCGCGGCGACATGCGGCTAAGCGATTATGAGAATGTTCTATCGACTGGCTACAACTCAGCTGCGGCTGGCGAGCAGCTTGGCTATTTCCAAACGAGTGCAATAGATCGTTTCCTGCGCGAAAAAGGCTTGAGCGATCAAGTTGATATCTTTGTGATTGATACCTCGCCGACGTTAGGGTTGCTGAATCGAGTAATCTTGCTCGGCAGCGATTATTTTGTCGTACCGCTAATGCCCGATGCGCTTAGTCTGCAGGGCATTGAGAACCTTGGTATCATGTTTGAAAAGTGGAAAATCAACTGGCGTAATACTGGTAAAGCGTTAAGTAGCGGTATTGAAAGCCAATTTGTACTGGGTGGCGAAGGGTTGTTTATCGGCTATATCTTGAATTCGTACAATGTGTATGGCCAAAAACCAATCAAAGACCACCGCAAGTGGATTGATCAAATTCCAGAACGAGTTCAAAAATTCTTAAGCGAGCGCCATTGTCGGAACGGGCTGGTTGCGTCTAGCAGTCGCGCGTCGCTGCACGATATTCAGGATTACGGTCGATTACCAGCAATTACACACGAATCAGGTGTTGCAATTTTTAACATTGACCCTAATAAGGCAGAAGCAACACAGCCTGGCTCTCGCGAAAATATTGCGAAGGCTCAACAAGAATTTGATGAGCTTTCAGGCGCTATTTTGAATATCTTGGATAAGTACTAAAATGGCCTGTATGCGCTAACGAGTCTTTGCTCTAGAAATGATCAAATTGTATGAAGATCTCCGTCCATCTCAAGCCCAACTCCCGTCACCGCGAAGAGGTCGTAACGAACGATGATGGCTCGCTGACGATTTATACCAAAGCGCCGGCCATAGAGGGGCGGGCGAATTTGGCGGCGGTAAAATTACTGGCAAAACATTTTGGCGTATCCTCGTCAAAGGTAAAATTGGTGCGCGGTGCAAGCTCGAAATATAAGGTGCTTGAGATAGATAAAACAGAATAGCCGCTGCAACGAGCATCTGCAACATCTAGCTACGATTCTACGGATATCCAGCTCCCGCCGCCATATTGCCGAGTAGTCCCTGCACCGTCACAAACGAATATCCTTGCTGCTTCAGCGCGTTGAGGATACACGGCGTGGCGCCGACTGAGGTTTGGTGGATGTCGTGCATCAAAATGACAGCTCCAGGGTGAGCGCCAGCGACGGCGCGCGAACAGACGATGTCGCTGTTGCGATCAACCCAGTCGCGGGTGTCGACCGACCATAAGATTGATGACATGCCGCGCAGGCGAAGCTGCTCCAGGACGACACCATTGACTGCACCGTACGGCGGGCGCAAAATAGCCGGTGTGACGCCGGTGGCCTGCTTGACGGCATCATTGGTACGGTCAATTTCACCAGCAATTTGGTCAACCGGCAGTTTCGGTAACTCTGGGTGCGACCACGAATGATTGCCCAGTTGGTGGTCGCACGCATGGATGCTGCTTACGACGTTGGCTTGGCTGGAGACTTTGCTACCGATCAAGAAAAAGGTGGCCTTAGCGCCATGCTGATCTAAAATATCCAGCAGCTGCGCGGTGTACGGACCTGGTTCGTCGTCAAACGTTAAAGCAATCACTTTACTACCAGAATCTGCAACTGTCGGCGCGGCGGGTGCTGGTTTTGGCTTTGGTTCGGGCGGTTTAGGGACATTAGCCAGCTTCCGGGCTGTCGGATCTTGCAGATATTTGGCAACGGCAGCGATCGGCAATTTGATCGTCATTTCGCCGTAGGCTGACGGCAAGAGCGACGCCTGCCCGATCGGTCAAGCCAAACTATTTCCGCTATCGATAATAACGAAATTCGACAAGGTCTCCTGGGTGATCGTCTCATTGAGATCCAATTCTGCTTGCCGGCGCTGCTTGATGGTTTCTTTGAGATTATTTCGGGCAGCCTCCACGATTTCTCCAGCCGCTTTCTCTGATTGCTCGGTTAAATCATTCAAACTAATCACCTCGCCAGATTTTTTATCAAACGTCCAAAAATGCGTCAACGACACCGGATGCGCGCCGTGCATGTCTTGCTTGATATTGACAATGATCGATAAAGCTACCGAATTATTATGAGTGACTTGGTAGCTGATTGTCTCGGTCAGCGGCTGGTCAAATGTCAGAATATTAGTGGCGGCATAGCGGAAATCGCTGTCAGCGCGGTCAATTGCCTGGGCGACGGAGCCTTTGTATTTGCTCCTCAATAAAGCTATTAACCTCACGGAGAGATAGTACTGGTTGAGCGTCCAAGCGGCTTGGCAATGGCAGTAGTATGATTCGCCATTCTTTAACCTATTCTCGATAACTATACGTTCATCGTAGCAAAGTTGTATATACTCTCTTTGAGGCATTTTGGAATACCTTTCTGCTAAAATTAGGTTGTTTTCGTAGATCCAATTTTAACAAAGGACGAACCAAGATGCCTCTTTTTGTATGGGGAGTGTTGCGGTTGAGGGGTTGGTGTAGGATGGCGGTTGCTAAAATTATAAAAAGTGGTAAAACTACTTGACGAAATCAGAGGGAGAGAGTACCTTATACGTTGGACTAGTAATTATTCTATAAGAAAGCGTAGGTTTAGTTGGATGGATGTTAAAGGACAAATGTTTAAAGATTCTTGCCCTAGTGCGGCATACGATCGGCACTTGCGGCATGAAGTCGAAAGTCAGCGAGCATTAGATTTACAGGAAGCGATTGAAACGTTTGAGGTGCAGAAGACAGAAGTAATTCCGGCGCGTACAACCGGTCTTCTACATAGCGTAGATGATAAATTGGCTTATCAGAGTGGGCGTTTTATCTCTACGGGAAGAATATACAAAGGAGTTAATGTTATTCGTCAATTTAAACCATACGACAGGCAGACCTCCGATGCTTATCCTGGTGTAGAATTTGAAACGACCGCAGTAGCGTTTGACATATATGATAAGCAAGATAGTTTGCTGGACAAAAATAGGGAATCTCACCGGTCGGGCTATATGGTATTGTTCCGACTGGGTTTTGCTGGTGAAAAATTTGATGGAGATACTATTGGTATTGGTGAGAATGCTCGTTATGGAGCGCTCGTTGAAGACGGTTGTCTGAGACCATTGCGACTAGATACTACTAAGATTAAGAGGCATACTGAATATTCGCCAAGCTGCCTAGTGTCAGTTGTCATGCTAGACGATAACGATCCTGGCTACAGTGAAGTCCTTGACGAAGTAGATCGTTTTCTTGATCAATGCGGTCCGAAAGAATCAGAATAGCAAGCGTTGTTGTCCCGCAAAAGGTCATGCTACACTGGAGGTATGACCTTTTCTTCTTGGCGCCAATTTGTTGAGCATGAAGCTGAGCAGCCGTATTTTCGCCGGCTGATGAATCGGGTAGACGCCGAACGCAAAGTTAAGGACGTATATCCGCTCAGACCGGATATGTTTTCATGCTTTGCTCAGTGTCCGCTTGAAACAACAAAAGTGGTAATCATCGGGCAGGATCCGTATCATGGACCAGGACAGGCGCATGGTATGTGTTTTTCGGTGCGACCAGGCGTGCCGGTGCCGCCGAGTTTGCAAAATATTTTTAAAGAACTGCATGATGATCTGGGGTGCGATATTCCTAAGAGCGGTTTTTTAGAAGAGTGGGCGAAGCGCGGCGTGTTGCTTATGAACACGTCATGGAGCGTTGAACGCGGCAAGCCGGCGAGCCACGCTGGTCTTGGCTGGATGGAGTTTTCCGAGCATTTGCTAGAGTTTTTGAATGATTTTGAACAGCCTCTTGTATTTATGCTGTGGGGCGCGCATGCCCAAAAAGTGGGGCAGAGAATCACTAATCCGCACCATCTAAAAATTGCGAGTTCGCACCCGTCGCCATTTTCCGCCGATCGCGGCTTCTTTGGCAGCCGACCATTTTCGCGGGCTAATGAGTTTCTAGAAAAAACTGGGCGCGGTTCAATTGATTGGCAGCTGTAGAGATTGCGATAGAGTATCGGCGGTTCCAGCCACCTGACCCCAAAACCTCTAGTAAAATTACTACCTTTCGTTAAGAACTTATCTAATGTAGCTATGCCAACCCTTGGACTATATAGAGTTACCCTCTATATTCTATACTCTGCGGCATAGACAATATTCTCATCCTCAGAGTCCTATATCTTATGTTTTTCTACGCTTAGGCCTTGAATTCCCATTCAAATCGCAACACCCATATAAGGCTGAAGGAGCTCTGCTGGACTTTTGTATCCATGCCGTTTTCTAGGTCTAGT